>NZ_ATWV01000003.1 GCF_000421345.1 Treponema bryantii NK4A124 | reverse complement strand
CGCGAGACAGTTCGGTCCCTATCTGTTATGGGCGATGGAAGTTTGAGAGGAGCTGCTTTTAGTACGAGAGGACCGAAGTGGACGAACCTCTGGTTTACCAGTTATCCTGCCAAGGGTAAGTGCTGGGTATCTAAGTCCGGAAGGGATAACCGCTGAAAGCATCTAAGCGGGAAGCCCACCTCAAGATTAGACTTCCCTGGAACTTTAAGTTCCCTGAAGACTCCTGGGAGACTACCAGGTTGATAGGATGCAGGTGTAAGCGTCGTGAGGCGTTCAGCCGAGCATTACTAATAAGTCGTGAGACTTGGCCATATCATCGTTTCCGTTCATAAGTTACTTGAACAAAACTGTTTCTTCTGTTAATATCCGTCCTGCGTGCACGAGCAATCGTCTTACGCACTTCGTACTTCGCATTGTTAATAATGCCGGTGGCCATAGTGGAGAGGTAATACCCGTTCCCATTCCGAACACGGAAGTCAAGCTCTCTTACGTCGATGATACTGGGTTCGTCCCGGGAAAGTAGATAGCTGCCGGCTTTTTTTATTTTAAAAAATCTAATTTTATGTTATAATTATAATATATGATTAATGCTTTATTAATTGTGCTTTTTGTAATTGCCGGACTTATTGGAGTCTGGTTTTTCTGGCAGATACTGCTCTGGATTTTCTGGATTATCGTAAATCTTACCATAAATAAAAATAAAGAATATACAAATACATCAAAATTTTATAACTGGGCTTTTGTCCTCTGGTATAGATACATGATGATTGCAGGACGACTAAAAGTTCATGTAACTGGCTATGAAAAAGTTCCATTTGATAAAAGATTTCTGCTTGTTTCAAACCACTGTTCGAAATTTGATAATTTTATTCATTGTGCTGTTTTGAAAAAAACACAACTTGCATATATTTCCAAGCCTGAAAATTTTAAGATTCCTATTGGCGGGCGTTTTATGAGACGCGGTTTGTATCTTTCTTTGCCTAGAGGAAATACTCGTGAAGAGTTTAAAGTGATAATGAAGGCAATTGAATATATAAAGGAAGACAAAGTTTCAATTGGAATTTTCCCTGAAGGCAGCAGAAGTAAAACAGGAGAACTTCAGGAGTTTAAGCCTGGTGCATTTAAAATTGCAGAAAAAGCAAAATGTCCGGTTCTTGTATGCAGTATGAGGAATACTATTGATATTCATAAGAACTGGCCATGGAAAAAAACACATGTATATATGGATATTCTTGAAACAATAGATCCTTCTGTATGGAATGAAAAAAATACAGTGGAAGTATCTCAATATGCACATGATTTAATTCAACAATGTCAAAATAACAATTAGGAGATTAAATATGGTTTATGTATTCTGGAACAAAGAGTCAAATAATGGAAAAGCAGCTGAAGCTAAAGCAGAACTTGAAAAAGTTTTCGAAGGTCAAGAATTAAATTTTTTTGATGTAAAAGAAATAAAAAATGCTGCAGAAATCTGTAAAGATTTTAATAATTCAGATAAAATTATAATAGCAGGTGGAGACGGAACTTTAAGTCGTTTTGTAAACGATATATATGAACTGCATCTTCAGAATGAAATTTATTTTTATACCTGTGGTACCGGTAACGATTTTATCAATGATATTCGTGAACGATGTGAAATCAGTAATAATCTTATACCAATGAATGAATTTATAAAATCACTTCCAGTAGTTACTGTAAATAATGAAAAGCATTACTTTATTAATGGTATTGGTTATGGAATTGACGGTTACTGCTGTGAGGAAGGAGATAAACTTCGAGCTCTTTCTGACAAGCCTGTAAATTATGCTGGCATTGCAATTAAAGGTATGCTCGGAAAGTTTAAACCTTGTGGTGGATCTGTAACTGTAGATGGAGTAACAAGCCGCTATAAGAAAATCTGGCTTGCTCCTACAATGATTGGCAGGTATTTTGGTGGCGGAATGAAGATTACTCCGGATCAGGATAGATTGAATGCAGAACATCTTGTTTCTAACTGTGTTTTCCATGATTCTGGTATGCTGAAAACTCTTATGGTCTTTCCTTCTATCTTTAAGGGAGGACATGTGTCTCATAAGGATATTATTGAAATCAAAACAGGTCACGAGGTAAAGGTAGAGTTTGATAAGCCTTGTGCCCTGCAGATAGACGGAGAAACTTATACTAATATTACAAGCTATTCAGTGAGCTACAAATAATATGAAATTTGATTCAATAATTCTCGATGTAGACGGTACTATCTGGAATACAACTGGTATTGTTGCCGATGCCTGGAATCAGGCGTTTGATCAGTTTTTTCCACAGGTTCCTCATGTTACTGCTGAAATTTTAAAAGGGCAGTTTGGAAAACCAATGGATGTAATTGCAGATAATCTCTTTACAAATCTTTCAAAAGCTGAAAAAGATTTGCTGATGACAAAATGCTGCGAATATGAACAGAAAGCTCTTTTAGAAAATACAAAAAATATCACTTACGATAGAGTTGTAGAAACCATCAAAAAACTTTCGGCTATAATTCCTGTTTTTATTGTCAGCAATTGTCAGAGCGGCTACATAGAAGTTGTAATGGAAAAGAACGGTATTAAGGATTATATCAAAGATTTTGAATGCTTTGGAAATACCGGACTCTTAAAAGATGAAAATATAAGACTGATTATAAAAAGAAATAATCTGAAAAGTCCTGTTTACATTGGCGACACCCAGGGGGATTATGAGGCCTGTAAGAAGGCTGGGGTACCATTTATCTGGGCAGCCTATGGTTTTGGCCGCCCGGAAGATGATAATTATTATTTTAAGCTTGAGGAGTTTGCTCAGTTGGAGTCTCTTCTGAATTAGAAGTAAAAGATTTTTTCAGCAGAACAGGTACAATCATAGAAGAAACAATAATCAAAAGAATTACCGAAGTAAAATACTTTGAGTCAACGAGTCCTGCAGAAAGACCTTTTGTTGCTACAATCAAGGCTACTTCGCCGCGAACCATCATGCCTTCACCAATCTGAAGGCATTCCTTCCAGTTAAAGCCAAGAAACTTTGCAATTCCACCGCAGCCAATTATTTTAGAAATACATCCTACAATTACAAAGGCGATTGAGAACCATAAAAGATTCAGGTTCATTCCGGAAAGGTCTGTTTTAAGGCCGATACTTGCAAAGAATATCGGACTGAAAATCATATAGGCATTAATATCAATCTTTGATTCCATGTAAGATGCATCACTAAGGCTGCAGAATACAATACCTGCAATGTAGGCTCCTGTAATATCGGCGATGCCAAAAAAGTGCTCAGCACAGAAGGCAAAAATCAGGGCAATACCAAGAGCGTAAATAGGAATGCGGCGGGAACGAGGATGTCTTTTATCATACCAGCGGAAAAGTCTGTAAACAATAAAACCAGTAACAATGGCGCAGACAAAAAAGGCGAGTGTTTTAAGAATGATTCCAAGATATCCGCCCTTGCCTGAACTTACACCAAGGACAATAGTAAGAACAACAATACCTATTACATCATCAATAATGGCAGCACTTACGATTGTCTGCCCAATATCACTTTTGATTTTTCCAAGCTCTTTAAGTGTGGCAACAGTAATACTTACAGAAGTAGCAGTAAGGATTGTTCCGATAAATACACTCTTAAAAAAGTTTACAGAACCCCAGCTGTCTGTTCCAAAAAAACACATTGCCATAAGTGTACCCATTATAAGGGGAACAAATACACCACTAGTTGCAATAATAGTTGCTTTAAATCCAGATTTTACCAGAGACTTAAGGTTTGTACCAAGACCGGCAGAGAACATAATTAAAATTACGCCGATTTCGGACATATAAGAAATAAACTGATTTGCTTCGTTATAAATAATGTTTGAATCAGTTCTTCCGAAGTTTTTAAAAAAAGGTAGGAAGCGGAGAAGCAGACCTGCAACAATCATTCCTGCTACCTGAGGAATTCCAATTTTCTTTGCAAGAACACCAAAATACTTTGCTACGATTACGATGATACCAACAGAAAAAAGAATGTGGAGAATAATTTCCGTATTCGGTAATGCTGTATTCATATATTTGCTCCATATATTATTATTGAAAATAATATAAAAAAATTGAATTATTATATATTTAGGAAAGATTTTATTCAATAGAAGTGTTATAATGTATGGCAATTATAAATAGACTGGAATTGCGAAGGAGTTTTGTGCTTATGTCATTAATGAAAAAATCAATCAGAATCTCAGGCCTTTTATTTCTGATTTTTATTAATCTGTTTCTTTTTTCATGTGCTACAACCGTAAATGTAAATCTGACAAGACCGGCTCAGCTGGATTTGAACGGAGCCAGAACAATTGCTGTACTTCCATTTAAGCCTTATTACTATTATAAAGAATATGAAACTTCCCTGGGAACTGAAATCCTTATTAATACTTTCTATCAGATTTTTAAAATCAAAGATGCTGATGAACAGCTTATAATAGACAGTCTTTACAGTCAGATTGAACATGGTCTTATTAATTCTCCATATATCAAACTTGTAAGTTCAGATTCTGTTGAAAAGGCGTTGAGAAAAGGAAGCTTAAATCCGGCAGATGTATATTTGACAGGAGAAGTTTCATATTTTTCTGTTAATGACAGAAAATATGATGAAAGAAAACTTGTAAGGGCAGCAAGCGGTGACCGGGCAGCTGAATATCAGATTGTTCATTACTGGAAAAGAGAAGTTGATTTTAATTTTAGATATCAGATTGTAGATAGTTCAAATGATAAGGTAATTGCTGTAAATGAATATCGTTGCAGTGATTCATCTTACAGATATGAGTATAAAGGGGATTTGCCGAGTGCATATTCTATTATTGAATCATATATCAGAAATTGTTCAAAAAAGATCTTAAAGGAACTTCAGCCATATACTGTAACAAAATCGATAACATTACTTGAATGCAAAACAAAGGACAAGGCTCTTAAAGATCGAATGAAGGCTGCGGATGAACTTGCTGAAAATGCTATGCTTGCCAAGGCTTCTGATGAATTCCAGAAAATTTATAAAGAAACAGGTCTTGTAGAAGCCGGCTATAATGCTGCAATTCTTCAGGAAGCAATGGGAAATCTTTCTAAGGCTGAAAAGATGATGACCGAAGTTTATAATGCTAATCCGGATTCAAGAGTTGGCAAAGGACTTGCAGATATTCAGTATGAAATTAATCAGGCAAACCGACTTAAAAAACAGATAAATGAAACAGAAAAGACAGGTGAAGATCTTGAAGGAATTGATGATTCTGATGATCTTGATCTGGACTTTTAGTTTCCGCCTTTTAGCAGTAGCGCTCCCATTTTTTAGTTAATTCTTCTGCACTTGTAAAGAGTTCTGCGTGAATGCCAAGGGAAGCGGCTGCTGCAACATTTTCTGCCTTGTCGTCTGTAAAAAAAGCATTTTCGGGCAGGAATTCTTCTGCTTCTAAAATCAATTCAAAAAAATGTGGATCAGGCTTCGCACAGCCGATTTTATTTGAAGCATAGGTCTGATGGAAATAAGAATAGTCTCCGCGTTCCATATGGTTTTCCCAATGGCTCTGGATAGTGTTTGTTCCGCAGACTACCCGGTGCTTAGCCTTCAAGCCTTTAATTAGTTCAATTGTTTTAATATTTTCTGTAGGATGAAAAAAAAGACGGAATAAATCTGTTTGTGCGGAAACAGCATCTGGTATACTTTTAATTCTATTGTTGTATTCATCCCAGAATTCGTTTGAAGAAATAAAACCTGTTTCAAGCTTATGCCAGATATCATTGTTATTTGATTTACAGATATTCATAAAATCACTTTTGCTGATATTTAATTTATTATAAATAGAGTCCATCTTAAAGGTGTTTGTAACAACGCCACCCATGTCAAAAATAAAAAGCATAAGGTGATTATGGTGTAATTGTGACGAATAATCAAGTTTGATATAATAGGCGGCATGAGTATGAATAATTTCCCTAGAGTCTTTTTAAATAATAAAGAAGAAAAAGAAATTCAGCAGGGCTTTCCCTGGGTTTTTGATAATGAGATTTCTCATGTTAAACACAGAGCTGATTCTGCAGATGAAAAATCTGAATGGAAGAACGAATCCCTGCGTGAATGTGCAGTAGCGGATGGTGCTACTGTAGAAGTTTATACAAAGGCCGGTGGTTTCCTTGGAACCGGTATAATCAATAAAAAATCTAAAATTACTGTTCGTCTTATAGGTAGTGAACATGCTGATGTAATTATGGCAGATACAGCAGCTTTTTACGAAAAGAAGGTTCTTGATGCCTATAATATGCGCCGCATGTTTTATAAAGACAGCGATTCTTACCGTTTGATTTTTGGTGAGGCTGATTTTATTCCAGGTCTTATCTGTGAGCGCTTTTGCGATGAGAAGGGTAAGGTAATTATTGTCGTTCAGTTTCTTTCTCTTTCCTGCGAAGTATTCAGGGCTGATATTCTTGCTGCCTTGAAAAAGGTTTGCAAGCCAGACTGTATTTATGAACGCAGCGATGCAAGTGTACGCGATAAGGAAGGCCTTGAACAGACTGCCGGCTGGATTTACGGTAAGGGCGAAACTCAGTTTGATATTGTTGAAAACGGAATTAAGCTTGGAGTTGATATTGCTAACGGTCAGAAAACCGGTTACTTCCTTGATCAGAAATTTAATCGTACTGCAGCAGCCAGCTTCTGTAAGGGAAAGTCTGTTCTCGATACCTTTACACACACAGGAGCCTTTGGCCTTAATGCCTTTAAAGCCGGTGCCCGCGAGGTTACTTCTGTAGATATTTCTCCGGAAGCAGTTGAGATGGTAGAGCATAATATTAAACTGAACAATGCCGGCAGCGTAATGAAGGCTGTTTGTGCAGATGTTTTTGATTTGCTTAAGCAGTACGAAAGTGAAGGTAAAAAGTTTGATGTAATTATTCTTGACCCGCCTGCCTTTACAAAATCTGCAAAGATGATAGAAAAGGCTTACGGCGGATATAAGGAAATTAACCTTCGCGCTTTAAGACTTTTGAATGAGGGTGGAATCCTTGTCACCTGTTCCTGTTCTTATTTTATGGAGACAAATATGTTCTGCGATATGCTTATGCATGCCGCAATGGACTCTCACAAACGCATTCAAATTCTCGAAAAACGTGGGGCAGGGCCAGACCATCCTGTATTGTTAGGTTATCCTAAATCTGAATACTTAAAATGTGTGGTATGCCGTGTCCTTTAGTTCAGAGTCTGCAAGTACAGAAAAATCTTATAACTGCATAATAATTCTCGGCCCAACTGCTGTGGGAAAAACAGCCATAGGCGTGGCGGTAGCACGTGCATTCAATGGAGAAATAATTTCTGCAGATTCACGCCAGACTTACCGCCACCTGGATATTGGTTCGGGAAAAGATCTTGCAGATTATGCAGAGAGCAGTGAAGGGCCGGCAGTTCCTTATCATCTTATTGATATAACAGAGCTTCCTGCCGAGTACAGTGTATATAATTATCAGCAGGATTTTTATAAGGCTTTTAAGGATATTACAGAACGGGGTAAACTGCCTGTTGTTGTCGGTGGTACCGGGATGTATCTTGATGCCATTGTAAGAGATTATCAGCTGGTGATTCTTCCTGAAAATAAAAAACTGCACGAAGAGCTTGAAGCAACTCCGCTTGAAGTGCTGGCAGAACGTCTTATAAAATTGCAGCCCGATTTACATGTAAAAGCAGACCTGCTTGAAAAAGGCCGCGTTATTAAGGCTCTTGAAATTATAGAAGCAAAAAAACAGGGAGTGGATTCTACTTCTGTGCAGCGTCCTGAAATTAAACCTTTGATAATCGGTACTACTTTACCTCGTCCTCAGTTATGGGAAAATATAAGCAAACGTCTGCGTGAGCGTCTGGACGGAGGAATGCTGGAAGAGGTTCAGACTATTCATGACAGCGGCATAAGCTGGGAGCGACTTGAAAAGCTTGGGCTTGAATACCGTTTCTGTTCTGAGTTTTTACAGGGAAAAATTGAATCAAAGGAAAAACTTTTTGAAGGACTTTTTATTGCAATCCGTCAGTTTGCTAAAAGACAGGAAACCTGGTTCCGCATGATGGAAAAGAAAGGTGTAGAAATCCACTGGCTGCAGCCGGGAAGCAAAGAAAAAAGAATTGAGCAGGCTAAGGAATGGATTGCCACGTCGCTACGTTCCTCGCAATGACAGATCAATTAATAAAAAAATTGCCGGTGGTGTTGCCGGCAATCTTTTACAAGAGGACTAGTTTTTTTTATTCTTATCTATGCATTAACAGCCATCTTTACAGTTTCAGTAATTTCTGTAAGGTAACCTGTGCGGATGCAGCTGTCAAAGAGTTCCTTTGAAATATAATCAGTTTTAACATCTTCGTATCCGTCCATATCACGAACGATTTTTACTACGAAGCCATCTTCCATCTCACGGATGATTGTCATGTAATCAGTGTTCTTACCAATGCTTTTGAGTGTGTATTTTTTCATTTTCTTTTTACTCCCATATATAAAAAATGATTTAAAGTGTCACGCAAAACTGTCGCATTACTCTTATTTTCGGATATAATAAAAATAATGTTAGAAAAATATTCAAAAAAAATGCAAAAAATTGACGATTTTTCTCAAAAAATCCTCTTTGATGCACACTTTCATTATGCAGTCTGCAGGGAACATGGAATAGAATTGCCTGTTTTTGATGCTGCCGAATGGATGGGAATATCCTGTGCCCATAGTAGACAGGAGTTTGAAGTACAGAAATCGGCACCTTCCTGTGTAATTCAGGCCTACGGTATGCATCCGCAAAACGCTGCCAATGAAAATATAAAAGAGTCTGCTGCTTTTCTTGAAGAGCTTCTAAGCAAAAATCTAATCTCTTTTATAGGTGAGGCAGGATTTGATTATTTTACAGAAGAGTTTAAGAAGACTGCCGGTCTGCAGGAAGAAATTTTTAATATTCAGCTTGATTTAGCCCTGAAATATAATAAGCCCCTTGTAATTCACTGCCGCAAGGCAAATCATAAGCTTTTTGAATATTCCAAAAAATTAAAAAAACTGCCGGAAGTGCTTTTTCATTCCTTTATGGGGCCGCCGGTGGAAGCAAGGTCTCTTCTGGAACGCGGTATAAACGGATATTTCTCTTTTGGAAAGCAGCTCTTAAATGGAAATAAAAAAGCTATTGCCTGTGTAAAGGAATTGCCGGAGGATCGAATCCTCGCAGAAACAGATGCGCCTTTCCAGTATTTAAAAGGGGAAAAATATACAGACCTTAAAGATATAAGGCGAGTTTATGAAGCACTTGTTACATAAAAATCTGATATTTGTTATACTGATTATATGAGCAACAAAAAAGAACTTTCAAAAGAATTCAAAAAATTTAAACTTCTTACTATTATTGAACTTACATCAGCCTGCATTTTTACTTTATTAAATCTCAGTTTTCATGCAGATATATCACTTCTGGCTTTTCCTATTTCAGTTATTTATTTAGCTTTTACCTGCTGGTTTCTCTTTAAGAAGCTTTATATAGATACAGATGGAAGCCGTATTTATGCAGCTATTAAACTGAATGAATATCTTCCATATCTTTTCTTTATTACTTTTATTATACGACGCGCAGGAAACACAGGTACACCTTTTATTGTAGATGTATTTGCAGTAATTTCCTGGTTTGTTGTTTTTGTACTTGCATATTTTAATTCTAGAGTTTTGTATCCTGCTAAAAATGCAAAGATAGTTCAGGGCTGGGCTCTTGCTCCTCTTGAAAGAAAATTCAAGGGTGGAGCAAAAGTGCTTTTTGAAATTACAGACTGGATTGATGCCTTTTTCTGGTCAATTTTTACAGTCCTGATTTTTCAGATTTTCCTCATGCAGCTTTATGAAATTCCATCAGAATCAATGGTTCCTACCTTCCTTATAAAGGACCGTGTTTTTGTTTCAAAAATTGATTGCGGTCCAAAATTTCCTCTGACAGAAGTAGGACTTCCTAATTTCAGAAAATATAAGAGGGGCGATACCATTGTTTTGAGAAATCCTCATTACAGCATGGATAGAAAATCAGAGGTAAAAACAGTTACTTCCCAGTTAATTTATATGTTCAGTATTATGACTGTAAATCTTAATAAGGATGCCGATGGAGAGCTTAAGGCAGATCCTCTGGTTAAAAGAATTACCGGGCTTCCTGGGGAACAGCTTGTAATGCAGGATGGAACTCTATATCGCAGAACCGCTGACAGCGATGAGTTTGAACCAGTTCAGCTGGATGCTAAATATGCAACCTGGAATTTAAATGCCGTAAATTCAAAATTAAAACCTTATATTCAGCACTTCCCATTTAATTCAGATGAATATCAGACAATTCTTGATTTTGAAGAGAGCAGACGTAATTATGATCTGACTGCTGCAGAATTTCAGGCAAAGGAACTTGTAAAACAATTGAAAAAAATGACTGCTGTGAATAAAGATGCAGGTAGATTTACAAATCCATCTGTTTTTGAATATCAGCTCTTTAATAATGCAGCAAGTCTTTCAAAACAGTTAATGATGCAGGAAGGTGGACTTGAGTGGTTTGAAAAGTTTATTACATCCTGGATTCCTGCAAAAAATGAAATCAGAGATTATTATTCAGAATCAAATTATCGCCTTAATGTAATGACAAAAATTACATTTGGAAAAATGATTGTAGAATTTGCAAGACTTAATTACGATAAAATACCTGAAAATGACTGGTCAAGTGATAAAGAACTTGCTCTTGTTTATGATGAAGCCGGAATATTAAACTGGTATATTCAGAGTCTGCTGGATTCAAGAAATATGCCGGTCTTCCCTGCAAATGATTCAGAAGGAAATCCACAGTATATTCCTGCAAACTGCTATTTTATGATGGGTGATAACAGATTTAATTCTCTGGATCTGCGTCATTCATATGAACAGAAAGAAACTGCCCTTACAAAGCATGATCCTCTTTCTGTAACATATTATTCAATGATGGCACCGCAATATATCAATAAAAAATATATCGTTGGTAAGCCTGTATTCCGTTTCTGGCCGCTGGGCAGATTAGGAAAGGTGTAAAAAAAAACGGTGGTTTCGATACAGCCTTCGGCTTACTCAACCACCGTCCTGTTTTAGCTAACGTCCACAACAGTTCTTATATTTCTTTCCACTTCCACATGGACACGGGTCGTTACGTCCAACCTTAGGCATTGTTCGGCGAACAGTTACGTTATCGCCCTGTGAGCGCTGATTCATTGCAGAGTTTACAGCCTGGCGTCTTGCCTGATCTCCGTTGAAATTAGAGTGAGCACTGCGCTCTGCTGTGTTCTGAGCCATCTGGGCTGCAGTATTACCGGCTTCTGAGTGCTGTGCATTCATTCCCTGCTGCTGAGCTTCAAGCATACGACGGCGCTGCTCTGCAGCTTCCGGCGAAAGCTGTACACGTACACGGAATACACGGGACATAACCGAATTACGGATTGTATCCAGCATTTCATCAAAGATATTAAAGCCGTCAATCTTATATTCAGTAAGTGGGTTCTTAGAACCATAAGAGCGGAGGGCAACAGCTTCACGAAGACCTTCGAGAGTTTCGAGCTGATCCAGCCACTTTTTGTCTATCATTGTGATGTACTGGTAACGGATAAACATATTGAAGTTTTCCTTACCGGCAAGTGTTTCTTTTTCAGTGATATCGTTCTGAAGGGCTGCAATAACTGCTTCTCTTGTATATCCGTCTGATGGAAGCTGAATAGCAAAGGTATTTCTGATTTTTTCCTGCAGCTCTGCGAGTGGAGCAGTGCTGTTCTTGTTATGCTTTGCTTCGTATTCATAATTATCAAAGAGATTTTCAACTTCGTCACGGGCATTGTTCATTACGCGCTCTGAAAGATTGTTGTCTCCAAGAATTGTATCGCGCTGTTCGTAAATAACAGTTCTCTGCTCATTCAAAACATCATCATAATCAAGCAGGTGCTTACGAATCTCAAAGTTGCGTTCTTCGACCTTCTGCTGAGCCTTTTCAATACCCTTATTGAGCCATGGGTGATCAATTGGTTCTCCCGGCTGCATACCGATGCGGCTCATCATAGACTTCATTCGTTCTCCACCAAAGAGACGCATCAAATCATCATCCATAGAGATATAGAACTTAGAACGTCCAGGGTCACCCTGACGTCCTGAACGTCCACGGAGCTGGTTATCGATACGGCGTGACTCATGACGTTCTGTACCGATTACATAAAGACCTCCGAGAGCTTTTACTTCCTCGTAATCTTTTTTCCAGTTTTCCTTTTCAATTTCAAGAGCAGCCTTGTACTGTTCTTCTGTAGCATTTGTTCCGGCTCTCTTCTGGGCACGGAATTCAGGGTTACCGCCAAGCTTAATATCAGTACCACGACCAGCCATGTTTGTTGCGATTGTTACAGCACCCTTTGCACCGGCTTCTGCAATAATCATAGCTTCTCGGGCATGGTTTTTAGCGTTCAAAACCTCGTGGCGGATTCCCTTACGGGTAAGAAGGGCAGAAAGATGTTCTGATTTTTCAACCGAAACTGTACCAACCAGAACAGGCTGTCCCTTATCGTGTGCAGCCTTAATTTCGTTTGCAATTGCTTCCCATTTATCAGCTTCGTTGAGGTAAACCTCATCATTTTCGTCTTTACGTGCAACAGGAAGGTTTGTAGGAATTGCAACTACATCAAGACCATAAATCTTATTAAATTCAACTGCTTCTGTTGCGGCAGTACCGGTCATTCCGGAAAGCTTGTCGTACATACGGAAGAAGTTCTGGAAGGTAACAGTTGCCATTGTGCGGTTACGCTGAGCAATGCGGATATGTTCCTTTGCTTCAATAGCCTGATGAAGACCGTCAGAATAACGGCGGCCTTCGAGAACACGACCGGTAAACTCATCAATAATCTCAACTTTTCCATCGCGGACCAGGTAATCAACATCATTATGGAAAAGCAGGTGTGCACGAAGAGCCTGAGTGAAGTAGTGAGTGTATTCAAAGTTCTCTTCATCCTCGAGAGAACCTGTAATCAGATTGTGCTTGTGGAGAATGTCGTTGATGTGGAGCATACCCTTATCGGTGAAAGAAACACGCTTAGATTTTTCATCAAGAGTGTAGTCTCCTTCGATTGCTGCGCGCTCTTCTGGAGTCATAAAGCTTTCATCCGGGTATTCACCAGTTTTTGGATCTTTTTCAACTTCCTTGAGTTCTCCAACGTATTTATCAACTTCATGATATTTATAGGTATCATCCTCGCCGGCACCTGAAATGATAAGAGGAGTTCGGGCTTCATCAATCAAGATAGAGTCAATTTCATCGACGATACAGTAGTTAAAGCCGCGCTGAACCTTATCTTTAAGGTCAACCTTCATGTTATCGCGCAGGTAGTCAAAACCAAACTCGTTGTTTGTACCATAAGTTACGTCGCAGGCATAGGCAGCCTTACGGGCATCATTATCCATTGAAGAAAGAATTGCACCAACGGTCAAACCAAGGTAGGCAAAAATAGGACGGCGGGAATTAGCATCGCGTTCTGCAAGGTAATCGTTTACAGTTACTACATGAACGCCCTTTCCTGTAAGGGCATTAAGGTAGGCTGGAGCAACGGCAACAAGAGTTTTACCTTCACCGGTTTTCATTTCTGTGATTTTTCCCTGATGGAGGTTGATGGAACCCATAATCTGAACATCGAATGGACGTTCACCGATTACACGCCATGAAGCTTCGCGGCAGAGCGCAAAGGCTTCTGGAAGAATATCATCGAGAGTTTCGCCTGCGGCAAGGCGCTCCTTAAATTTTTTAGTTTGTTCTGGAAATTCTTCTGCTTTCAGAGATTTTGCCCATTCTTCTTTTGCATTTACAGCAGCCAGAATCGGCATAAGGGCTTTTACATCGCGATCATTCTGTGTACCAAAAATCGCGGTAAGGACTTTATCAATAAACATGTTTTTTTCCTTAATAAAAAATTTATAGATATTCTATTATATCCTATTTATATAGAATTTACTATATTATTTGTTGTGTCGGCAAGGAAAAAAATATATAATAAAAGTATGAGAAAAACTTTTCTTGCGGCATGTTTTCTTTTTACAGGACTCTTTTTTACTTCCTGCCTCGGTAACGAAACTATACAGTCAATCAGCGAAACAGAATTATTTTCCCTTCCATACGGCAATTTTGAGGAACAACTCAGTGTTTCTGACTTAAATGATGTAGGTAATGTTCGCTTTGGTATTGCCATGCAAGACGGATTTTTCTATATAGTGAATGGAGAGTCAAAAAAAATCCTGGAACTGAACTCTTATGGCGACCTTTTAACTCTTTTTTATAATGAAGATTCTCAGACAGCACGTCTTCTTGAAAATTCCAACAAGCCAGACAAGAGTATTCATCACGAAATATCTTATCCGTTTGATTATCCTGGAATGGTTGCAGTAGATTCCAATAAAAATGTTTATACAGTCTGCTCAATTCCCTGGGACAGACAGGAAAAAAGTGATGATGGAACAACCCTTTACAGCCATACAGTACTTCGTTTTGCCCGTGATGGTTCTGCTGTAGATTATATAGGCCAGCAGGGACCTGGAGGAACTCCATTTCCTTATATTAAAAATATTTACACAACTTCTAAAGATGAACTTGTTGTAGTTGCTTCTTCCTCAGACGGGCTTTTAGTTTACTGGTTTGCAAGCGATGGATTTTTAAAGTATATGATTCCGGTTACAACCCGGGATGCCCCTTCTGTAAAAGGAAAAGATGAGACTACAGACACTTTCCTTACAATTCAGAATGTAGTACCGGATCCGGTTTCTTACAGACTTTATGTTCAGATTGATTATTACTCAACTTATATTGATGAAGATTCTAAGGTTCAGTCTGGAATTAACTATATCCAGACCCTGCTTTATCCCCTTAATATAGAAAGCGGAACCTATGAAGAGCCGGTTTCTGTTCCACCTTATGAAGAATCAGTAGTTTCAGATTACAGCAAACTTACATACCGCATTCCTTATGACTTTCTGGGAGTTACAAAAAACGGCTGGAAATTCTTTATTGTAAAAACAGAAGATGGCTTTAATATTGAAATGATTCAAAGTGAAAGCCAGAAAATTCTTCGCCGTCATTTTAAGGCCAATCATTCAAATATTGTTTTCGATACTATGTGTCTTTCTCAAGATGGAATTCTTACAGCCCTTTATCTGGAGAAGGAAAGGGCGCGGATTGTCTGGTACAGAACTGATAATCTGATTGATGCAATTTTGAAAAACTAGGTGGCAGCAGGTCATTGCGAGCGGAGCGAAGCAATCCATATGTTTGAAGATGTAGAAGAAATAGTGCCGGATGATCCGGCAGATAAAAAACTTAAATTCTACTATAACCGCGAAGAGCGTATAGCAAAGGCTCCGCAGCTTGTAAAGGATTATTACGAGGGCAAAATGAAGCCTGTCCGTGGCTTTCGTATTTTTCTAACTAAACAGAACCGCTACATTTTTTTCGCTTTAATTTTCTTTGTAGGTGCTACCTGGATTTATACAGGCCTTAATAAAACAAGGTCTGGTACTACTCTTGCGGGGATTAACTTTGAACTGACAGCTTTTTCCTACGAAGAAGAGGTATATGTTCAGCTAAAAATGAAACGAAGCAGCCGCAGCCGAGAAAGAGGCCCTGTTCCGATTGATGCAGAGTTTTTTGCTATAGATCCTAACCAACAGGTTGGCGACAAACGAAATGGCCAGCTTGTTTATAGTGATGGAGAAGAGTATATTCGTACAAAGTTTACGGATTATGATATAATACGTGTAGACGTTATTTTGAACGCGGGGGGCTATGAGAAGGAGCTTTCTGCAGAAGTTAAGAGGTAGTTTATGAGCCGGTCTATTGCCTGTATTGATTATAGAGACGGAAAAATATTTATTGCAAAGCGTCAGCTGGTCGGAGATATGGGAGGACGCTGGGAATTTCCTGGTGGAAAAATTGAAGAAGGTGAAGACCTGGAAACCGCTGTTGTTCGTGAAATGCAGGAAGAGTTTGGAGTAACCGTAAAGGTTGGCAGAAAAATCACTTCAGGTTCTTTTGAACATAAAAACAAACCATGTACTCTGGATGTTCTTGAAGTGCATTTTCCTCATGACGGAATTACAGAGCCTTTTATCTTAACTGAACACACAGAGTATAAGTGGGCCGATATTAAGGAAATTCCATCATTGAACTTTGTAGATTCTGATCTTTCTGTTTATGATGCTGTAAAAAAATGGTGTGAAAATGAAAGTAAATAGTGTAAATAAATCAATTATATTAATTCTTATAATCCTGTGTCTTACATCTTTTTTTGCTTCCTGTAAAAAGAAAACTGCAGAAGTAATTGTTTTTGATGATTCTCATCCTTTAGCCCTTGCTCCGGATGTTGAATGGGCCGTTGTTACAGAACCTTATGCAGTTTTTAAGGAAAGTGATGAATGGGGAGCAGCAACTGCAGGTCACTGCCGCAAGGGAGAAATCCTGCAGGTAAAGGGAAAGTCTGTAGATGCTGATAAGGAAAACTGGTATTACTTTGAAGGCGGCTGGCTTCCTCAAAGCTGTGTCTCAATTTTCAGTAACAGATATAAGGCAGAAACAATTTCTAAAGGCCTGTTAAGCAGCGAGAACTAATATCGGGAATAAAACATGGTAGAAAGTAAAATCAATATTATTGCAGAAATTGGAACTTCACACGAAGGCTCTTTTGAAAAGGCTAAAGAGCTTGTTGATGCTGCTGCAGATTCAGGAGCGGACACAATAAAGTTCCAGTGGGTTTATGCAGATGAGATTTTACATCCCAAGACAGGCTATGTAAAACTACCTACAGGAAACATTCCTCTCTACGAACGCTTTAAGCAGCTGGAATGCCCTGTATCATTTTATAAAGATATAATGGATTACGTTCATTCAAAAGGCTGTAAATTCTGCTGTTCTCCTTTTGGACTGCGCAGTCTTCGCGAGCTTTTAGAGCTTAATCCCGATTTTGTAAAGATTGCAAGTCCGGAATTAAATCATTATAAAATGCTTGAAGCTCTCCGCGACTGGCGACAAAATCAAAAGTTACGTGGCGAGGCCATGGTGCCGGTTATTCTTTCCAGCGGCGTTTCAACCTTAGCTGATATTGATAAGGCTGTAAGAATTGTTGGCAGGGAGGGAGTTTCATTACTTCACTGCATTACAAGTTATCCGGCCCCGGAAGATCAGTATAATATCCGCCTTATTTCTACTTTACACAGTGTATTGGGAATTGAAACAGGATTGAGCGATCATAGCCTTGATCCTGTACTGGTTCCGGTTTTGAGTACAGCTTGTGGTGGAACTATAATTGAAAAGCATTTTACTTTAAGCCGACAGACAAGCGGACTCGATGATCCTGTTGCCCTTGAACCAGAACAGTTTGCCCTTATGGTTCATACAGTACATCAAACAGAGGCAACTTTCCGCCATTACGGCGAGGCCCTTGGAATGGAGCGCACTATAGAACAACTGGCTGAACAGTTTGGCCGCCAACGCGTTATGACAGTTTTAGGTGACGGAGTAAAACGTCTTGCCTCAGCCGAAGAAGCAAATTATGGTCGTACAAACCGCAGCCTTCACTTTATGCGTGCCATGAAAAAAGGCGAGACTATTAGCCAGTCCGATATAGCAATTTTACGTACAGAAAAGATTTTGACTCCCGGTATTTCACCGGAATATTATGATTTACTTATAGGAAAAAAAATATCCCGCGACGTAGAAGACGGCGCGGGAGTTCAATTCGAAGATTTTATTTTATAGTGATTTCGCCGTCTTTAAACTGAGCAAACTTGGTATAGCCCTGTTTTTCCAGCATATCAAACATAGGTCCCATTTTTTTTGCCTTATGAAGGATTGCAACTGAATAGTCTGCACGAAGTTTTTCAGCAGCCTCAAGAACTGTCTGGAATTCTGTCTGTTCATCATAGAGAAGAGCACACTTTTCTAATGCACCTGGAATCTTATAGCCCTGTTCAAGAAGGATTCCGCAAATGCGTTCAAATCCGATAGAAAATCCTACGGCTGGAACCTGCTGACCGATAAACTTACCAATCAGATTATCATAGCGTCCGCCGCCGCCAACTGCACCGCTGAAGGCAGGACTTGCAATTTCGAATACAACGCCTGTGTAGTAGCCCTGTCCGCGAACAAGACTTGGTGTATATTTGATTTTATATTTTCCACCGGCAACTTTTTCTACGGTAGAAATGATGTACTTAAGGTCATCTGCAATGGAAGCGTCTGCACATTTAGCAGCAACGGAATCAACTGAAATCTCAGCTCCAGAAGCTTCCTTAATAAAATCTACAAGAGCCTTAACTGCTGAGGCTGGCATCTGCTTTTCTGTAAGCTCTGCTTCAACACCTTCTGCTCCAATTTTGTCCATCTTATCAAAAGTGATGCAAACTGAATCAAGAGTATCTGCAGCAAAGCCCATGTTTTCCAGCATAGCGCGGAGAATACGGCGGTCGTTGATATTGATGCAGAAATCATTAAAGCCAATGTTCATAAGGGCGCGGGCTGTAACGTCAATCAGTTCAACTTCGGCATTGCAGGAAGAGTCGCCCAGAATATCAATATCGCACTGAACAAACTCGCGGCTGCGGCCTTTCTGAGGGCGCTCTGCACGGAAAACGCGGTCTGTCTGAATTACCTTAAAAGGAAACTGAAGCTCATTGCGGTTTGCTGCAAAAAAGCGGGTAAGAGGAAGGGTGAGGTCGTAGCGCAGTCCCATATCAGAAAGATTTTTTTCATCAACAGGATTTGCGGCAAGGGCAGCTTCCAGTTTGTCGCCTCGTTTAAGCACCTTAAAAATCAAATTAAGATTGTCTCCGCCGTCAGATTTATCAAGATTTTCTGCATCCTCGAGCATTGGAGTAGAAATGCGTTCAAAGCCGGATGCGCGGTAAGTCTCAAGAATCTTTCCCTGTACATAATCGCGCAGTTTCTGTTCTGCCGGTAAAATATCTTTCATGCCTTTAAGTGCGTTTGTCTTCATAAATATCCTCTTTGAAGTAGTATAATAGTGAAAATCGACATTTAAGACAATTAGTGCCCTTATTGAATTGACAAAATCATACATTTCTTCTATATTGTAATAGTCAGTTTAATATAATTATTAAAAAGACTCGTGAGGCCCACGGGTCTTTTTTGTTGCCAGAAAGCGGTTATTTGTTGCCGCCGGATTATTCAAGGATTTATGGAATACACATCTTACAAAAGCATTAAGTATTATGATGAGTGTGCAGCTCTTGTAGAGGGAATGGGCTTTAAGCTTGTTGAGCTTAAAATCGTTCCTTCAAAGACTACCACAAAAATTTCTGCAATGATTGCTTCGACAGAGCCAGATGGAAATATCGGAGTAAATGATTGTGCTAAGGTACACAGAGTTCTTTTACCACGTCTGGAAGCCCTGCTTGGAACAGAAGAAACTATGATGGAGCTTACGAGTCCTGGTATTGAACACAATATCAAAAATGCAGCAGAGTTTGCTGTATTTACAGGACGGTCAGTTCGTGTCTGGGATAAGACTATAACTGATTGGGTTGGCGGAAAGATTCTTTCTGCCGATGATAAACAGGTTACTTTAGAAGCTGAAGACGGAAATTCCCTTTCAGTTTCTTTTGAAAATATTGCGAAAGCAAAATTTGACAATAAATAAGAATATTTTTTAGGGACTTTTTTCCCGAGGAGTTAAAAGATGTCAGAAATGGCAGAAGCAATCCGAGCGTTGATTTCGGAAAAAGGTTATTCAGAGGATTCTGTAAAGCAGACAATTGAAAAGGCTCTGAAAGCTGCTTACAAACGCACTTATGGTGATGATGAAAACGCAATCGTTAAGTTCAGCGATGATATGTCGGATGTTTCTATTTATTCACGCAAGGTTGTTGTAGACGGTGTTTACGACCCTGTAAAGGAAATTGAACTTGAAGATGCAAGAAAGCTTGCCGGAGATGAAGTAGAAGAAGGTGATGAAATTGATATTCTTGAAGACCCTAAAACTTTTGACCGTTCTGCTGTAACTGTTGGAAAACAGACTGCTCATCAGGGCTTGAATGAAACTTATAAAACATCTTTGATGAATGAATATAAGGATAAGATTGGCGAGATGATTATCGGATATCATCAGCGCGAACGCAATGGAAACATCTTTGTTGACCTTGGAAATGCAGGCCGTATCGAAGGTTTCCTTCCTACAAAATTTCAGTCTAAGCTTGAAGTTTACGAAAAGGGTGACAGAATTAAGGCTCTTATCGTAGATGTAAAGCCTACAAATACAGGAATCCAGCTTGTTCTTTCAAGAAGCGATACAAAGCTTGTAAGCTCAATTCTTGAAAAGGAAGTTCCAGAAATTGCTGACGGAACTGTAGAAATCAACAGAATCGTTCGCGATGCAGGTTACAGAACAAAAATTGCTGTTTCTTCTGCTCGTGAAGAAGTTGACCCTGTTGGAGCTTGTGTAGGACTTCGTGGTGTTCGTATTCAGAACGTTATCCGTGAGCTTATGAACGAAAAAATCGATGTTCTTAAGTGGGATGCGGATCCTGCAGTATTCATCAAAAATGCACTTTCACCTGCACAGGTTGAGCGTGTAATCATTACAGATGCTGATAAGAAACAGGCTCTTGCAATTGTAGAAGACTCTCAGTTCTCACTTGCAATCGGCCGCCAGGGACAGAACGTTCGCCTTGCAAACCGCTTGTGCGACTGGAACATTGACGTTAAGACAATTGAGCAGGCAGAAGAGCTTGATCTTTCTTCATTCAATACTGTTCAGAATGCACGTAACCTCTTTAATGATGATGTTGAAGAGATTTCTAAGATTTCTGAGCTTCCTGGAGTTGATGCAGAAGTTGCAGAACTTCTTAAGGCTGCCGGAATTGAAGAGTTCCAGGACTTTGTTGAAGCTTATGACAATGGCACAATTAATGTTGAAGGTGTTTCAAAAGAAGCTCTTGATAAGATTAATCAGCTGATTAACGAAAATGTAGAATTTGTTGAAGAAGAGGAACCTGAGACAACTGCTGAAGCTGCTGCAGAAGAAACTCAGGCTGAAGAAACAAAGGCTGCTGCAGAAGAGGAAGAAGAGTACTTCTGTCCTGAATGTGGCGCTAAGATTACTCTTGATATGACACACTGTCCAAAGTGTGGCGTTGAGTTTGAGTTTGAAGAGGAATAAGGAAGGTAAGAGATAATAATGGCTGAAGAAAACGAAAAAAAGCCCGGATTTGTAGTGCATAAAAAGCAGCAGGACGCTGCTCCTGCTAATGCTTCAACAGAAAAGAAAAAGGTAGTCGTTGTAAAAAAGAAGACTCCTGCAAATCCACAAACAAATACACAGCCTCAAAAGCATGTTGTCGTTAAGAAAAACGAAACTGCAGCAGTAGTTTCGCATAAAAACGAAGAAAAGGCAGCTTCTGCTGGTAAACCTGAAGGAACAAAAGCTCGTACTTTTGAACTTAACTCTGCTCGTCCTAACGTAAAGGCAGGTAATCTTTCAGACAAACCTAGACAGGGTGGTTTCAACCGCGGTGGTCAGGGAGGCCAGGGCGGCGGATATCGTGGCGGCCAGGGTGGACCAGGCGGCTATAACCGTGACAGAAATGGTCAGGGCGGAGGTTTCTCTGGCTCACAGGCTCGTCAGAATTATCAGAACCGCGACCGCGACAATAACGGTCAGGGCGGACGTCCAGGCTTTAACCGTGGCGGACAAGGTGGCTTTAACCGCGGTGGTCAGGGAGGCCAGGGTGGTTTCCGTGGCGGCCAGGGCGGACAGGGAGGCTTTAGACCTCGCACAGGCGGAATGGGCGGCGCAGCTCCGGTTCCTCCAGTTGATCAGTCACGCCAGCCTGCTAAAAAAGCATTCAAAGGCAAAAAACAGATATATAACCGCAAGGACGAAGAGCAGTACGATGACAATCTTTTTGGTCAGAAGAAGAAGGTTGAAACTCCGGCTTCTGTAGTTCCAAAGTCAATTGATATCATGGAAACAATTTCGGTTTCTGACCTTGCCCGCAAGATGAACCTTAAGGCAAGTGAGGTAATCGCAAAATTGATGGGCATGGGTATGATGGTTACCATCACCCAGTCAATCGATTCTGATACTGCAACTCTTCTTGCTGCAGAATACGGCTGTGAGGTTCACCTCGTAAGCCTTTATGATGAAACTGTAATTGAAAGCGAAAAGGATGATGGTGTAGAACTTCTTCCTCGTCCTCCAATCGTAACTGTAATGGGACACGTAGACCATGGTAAAACAAAGACTCTGGATGCTATCCGTCATTCTCACGTTGCAGAAGGAGAAGCCGGTGGTATTACCCAGTCTATCGGTGCTTACTCAGTTTCAACTCCTAAGGGAAAAATCACCTTCCTCGATACACCAGGTCACGAAGCATTTACTATGATGCGTGCCCGCGGTGCTCAGGTAACAGATATCGTTGTTCTTGTAGTAGCTGCTGATGATGGTGTAATGCCTCAGACAATGGAAGCTATTGCTCACGCTAAGGACGCTAAGGTTCCTATCATCGTTGCTGTAAACAAGGTTGATAAGCCGGAAGCTAACCCGGACCGTGTTAAGACTCAGCTTTCTGAGCAGGGCCTTACTCCGGAAGAATGGGGTGGAGATACTCAGTATGTACACAACTCTGCTCTTAAGAAAGAAGGTATTGATGATCTTCTTGACGCAATTCTTCTTCAGGCTGAAATGCTTGAGCTTAAGGCAAACTACGAATGTCGTGCAGAAGGTAAGATTCTTGAATCCCGTGTAGACCAGGGACGCGGTGTTGTTTCAACAGTAGTTGTACAGCGTGGTACTTTGCGCCAGGGAGACCCATTTGTTGCCGGTATTTATTCAGGCCGTGTTCGTGCTATGTTTGATGACAGAGGACGCCGCATTACAGAAGCAGGTCCTTCAACTCCAGTTGAAGTTCTTGGTATGGAAGAAATGCCTAATGCAGGTGACCCATTCCAGGTAACTGAGAGCGAAAAGGATGCACGTGCTATTTCTGCAAAGCGTCAGGAGCTTAAGCGCTTCGAAGCTGCTAAGGCAGTTAAGAAGACAACTCTTGATACTCTCTTCAGTGATATTAAAGACAGCGAAGTTAAAGAACTTAAGGTTATCATTAAAGCCGACCTTCAGGGATCTGCAGAAGCCCTCAAGGCTTCTCTCGAAAAGCTTTCTACCCGCGAAATCCGCCTTTCAGTTATTCACTCAAGTGCGGGTGCTATTAATGAATCTGATGTTACTCTTGCTGCGGCTGACTCAAATGCAATCATTATCGGCTTCAACGTACGTCCTACTCCAAAGGCAAAAACTCTTGCCGAACAGGAACAGGTTGAGATTAGAAAATATAATATCATCTATAAGTGTGTCGAAGAAATTCAGGCCGCTATGGAAGGTATGCTTCAGCCGGATACAAAGGAAGAAGTTATCGGTCAGGTGGAAGTACGCAATACATTCAAGGTACCAAAGGTTGGCGTAATTGCCGGTTGTTCGGTTTCAGAAGGTATTGTTCGCCGCTCTGCAAGCGTAAACCTTGTTCGTGACGGTATCGTAATCTTTACCGGAAAGATTTCTTCCCTCAAACGCTTTAAGGACGATGCTAAGGAAGTTAGCGTAGGCTACGAATGTGGTATCGGCTTAGAGAACTGGCAGGATATCCAGGTTGGTGATAAGCTTGAAGTATTCGAAATTATCGAAGTTGCAAAGAAGCTTGGTAAGACTATTGCCGAAGAAGAGGCAGAGGCTGCAAAGCGTAATGTAACATCTGCTGGTTCAGAAGGAGCTCAGTAATGGGACAGTATCGTATTCAGAGACTGAATGACCAGCTCCGTGACGAAATTTCCCAGTTGATTCTGCGCGGGGAAGTAAAAGACCCGCGTGTTTCAACCTTCCTAAGTATTAACCGTGTGGAAGTTACAACAGACCTCGGTTATGCAAAGGTTTATGTTTCTTCTTTCCTTCCAGATGGACAGGTAAAGAAGGGAGTTGACGGGCTTCAGGCTGCAGCTGGTTTTATTCAGCGGGAAATTGCAAAGAAGCTTAGAATACGTCAGTTTCCAAAACTTCAGTTCCTTGTGGATGCTGGTATGAAAGCCGGTTTTGATATGGTTCAGAAATTGAACGAGCTTGAAAAAGCTGAAAAAGAAAATAACTAGTTAAGTACAAAGCGGTGGCGGATACGTCCACCGCTTTCTTTTTCTATAAGGCCCCTGAATATTTCGTCCTGTGTAAAAACAGCATAAAAAGCACCTGGAGCAAGGTCATGAAGATTACAGGTAAAAAGGGCAGAGCGAAGGGGCTTACCATTGCAGTAGTCTTTTTCAGCTGCCTGGTCTTTAAGTGTAATAGACTTAAAACCACATAATTTTGCTGTTGAACGGTCACAGCCGCGTATTTTATTCTGTATTTCTTTCTGCAAAGCTAAATCATCCGGATATGGCTTTTGTAAATCAATTTTTTCTTTTGCTGCTTGAATTGAAGAGTCTATTGAAAAATCTGCAAGTTCATTAAAACCTGCAGCATCTTTAATATCAAAATTACCCACACGGGTTCTGTACAAGCCGGCCAGATGTCCTGCACTGCATGCTTCTTTTGCAATATCCCTGGCAAGGCAGCGGATATAAGTTCCTTTAGAAACAGTAAAAGAGATTTTGCAATATTCGATTAATCCCTGTGAATCAGTTTTAGTTTCCAGCAAGTTTGCTTCGTAAACGGTAATCGGGCGGGGGGGAATCTCAACAGTTTTTCCTTCCCGCGCAAGATCACTAGCCCTTTTTCCGTTTACGTGTACAGCACTAAAAGAAGGTGGTGCCTGCATTATGTTTCCTGTATATTTACTGATTGCCTTTTTAAGGGCTTCTAAGGTGGGGAGTGGGGCTGTTTTTATGATATTACCTGTATATTCTAGAGTATCTGTTTCTTCACCGAATTTGATTACAGCCTCATAAGATTTATCAAATTCTGTAATATTTCCTGCCAGCCTTGTGAGTCTTCCTGTACATACTACAAGAAGACCCTGTGCAAAGCTGTCGAGAGTACCTGTGTGACCAACCTTACTTGTACCTAATGCCTTTTTTATACTGTGCAAAGATGAGAACGAAGTAAGTCCGGGCTTTTTTGCAAGAAGTACAATACCATCAGGTGAAAAAAGATTAGCCACACATAACTCCTGTTATAAAATTATTTTAGCGTAAACCTGCTGCAGCAGATTCAGTTGATTTCTTCCAGAACTGGCTGCGTCCGAAAGGTCCTACTTCTCCGCGCATTTCGAGAGTATCGCCTTTAAACTTCTTTCCGTCTCCCTTGTGGAAAGTGATACGGCATTTATAACGTTTTCCGTCACCCGGATCAATAATATAGCCGTTTGCCCATTTTCCGTCTCCCTGACTGGTAAGGTCCCAGATCCAGGTAGTTCCAACAACAGTGAGAGTACCTACATCAGCACCTTTCATAAAGTTGTCGTAAGTCTTTCCTTTACCACCAGTTGCTTTTTCATCCTGTGGTTTGTCGGCAACAGAAAGGATTTTTCCATAAAGCTTTCCGCCTTCCTGCCAGATTTTCCATCCTGCAGTATCTTCGTTAGTTTTTTCATCTACACTAATCCAGAATCCCTCCGCAGGGTCAGCAGCAAAACACAAACTTCCAGTAAGAAGTAAAGCTGCCAGAATTGCAATGATTTTTTTCATTTTAATCCTCCAATAAAAAAATGATTCCTTAATTATATCATAGGATCAGGCTGCTTTAAACAAAAAAACGTCGTTAAATAAAAAAGACTTGGTAAAAAACCAAGTCTTTTAAGATGGGCAGTGAGAGGATTGAACTCCTGACACCCTAAAATCGGAAATCCGTTAAAAACAATTGCGAAAGCAATTGTTTAGGATTATCCGATAAAAGGGTAGGAGCGAACGGGAGTGAGCGACTTCTGACAGAATGTCGGGAGAAATGAGATCCGAATTAATGCAAAAAAAAATCCGTTTAAACAAAAAAAGACACTTCAAAATGAAGTGTCTTAAGCTGGGCAGTGAGAGGATCGAACTCCCGACATTCTGGGTGTAAACCAGACGCTCGTACCAGCTGAGCTAACTGCCCGTCAGTTGATGTTTAATTTATACCATTTATACTAATTTGTGTCAATAGATTATGAAAAAAAATTATATTTTTTTCATAATTTTAGCCTTCTGTTAATGACGATGATTATAAAGTATGTTATTATTAATAGCATTCAAAAAGTAATTATAAGAAGGCAGGAGTTTAAATTGAATAAAAACTTAAGACAATACATATATATAATTTCTTCTGCTATTATTCTTCTATCAACAGCTGCCTGTAAAAATACTTCAGAAACAAAACTTGTCTACAATGATAATGATACAATCAAACAGGCTGTAAAAGAGAAAGAACAGAGTATAACCTGGACTCAGGAACTTGAAAAAGAAAGACTCTCACAAACTATTAACCGTAATTCAATAGAACTTGGACTTGAAGTTCCATATAGCAAAGAAATCTTCAAAATTTCAAAGACAAATCAAGAGCCTGTTTATCCGGAATTAGACGATTTTGGAAGCCTTGATACAAGAAATATCCGCCCTTCAATAAAGGATAAGATGAATAATTTTTGCAGCTGTCTTTCATCAGAAAATCATTCAGGTGCAGATGCATATTTCAGCAGGAAATACATTTTCAACTATGTATTCTTTATAAAAGACCTTGAAGAAGGCTGGAAAAATAATTTTGAAGAAAACTATCCGGCAAAAATAGATACTGACGGACTTTTTACAAAATGGACTTTTGGTGAGCCTTTTATCGGTTCAGAAATTATGCAGATTCCTGTGCGTTTTTATACAACCTGTGGTATTATAGATGTAACGGTATTTCTAAATTCCAGTGGAAATAATGAGTTTTACCAGATTACTATAAACAGGTGGAAAAAAGTATGATGGAGCATGACAAACTTACAGGAATAGAACGTGAACTTGTACTTCAGTATCTTATTGATGGTAATGTACCTGTAACGCTTACCCCGGTAGAAGAACCTCTGTCCGAAGATAAAGAGGATATTGAAGGTGAAATACGTTCCCTTACATCCCAAATCTTCCCTGTGGCAATAAAAGGTGAACATATCCAGGTAAAAAAGAGCGGGGAAATTCTTCTTGAAAATCCACCACAATCAGTATCAAGTTTTGCTGATAAAAATGTTAAGGTTGAATTTTATTTTAATCGTGTAGGCCTTTATTTTATTTCTCCTGTAAAAGAAACAAAGAAAGGTCTTTCTCTTTCAATTCCAGATCAGATAGAACGTATTTCTGATATTGAGGAAGAATCAGATTATGATTTTTCTTCGGTAATATATTTTGACTGCAAATCAAGAAAAGACTTAAATTTGAAATGTATTCCAGAAGAAGGCCTTGAACTCTTTGTTCGTCCTGTCTGGAAAATAATTTCTCTGGAATATCAGAAAAAAGCAAAGGAATTGCTTGAACTCTTTGTAGAGCAGGCAAAACAGGAAAAGAATGCAGGTAACGGTCTTCAGCTTATTCCTGTCTGCAAATATCTTACAGAACCACATACACAGAAAATGGAAGCAATGGAAAATCGAATCAGACCATTTTCAATTCTCTTTGTAGATCATGAAAGACTTGTAGTTGGAATGGAAACGCAAAACTGTACCTTCTTTGCAAATGAAGAATATGGAATTAAGCTTTCATTCTCCATTAAGCGCGGTCCAATTCTTACAAGAGATATATTTGTTACAAGTGTAGTAAATAAAATATATCGTAGTGGTGATGGTTTATATTCCTGTGTAGATTTCCGCTATACAACGCTGCAGGAAGAGGATCTGCGTTTTCTATACGAAAAGGCAACTAGTACACTGTTTAATTAATTAGAAGCTTCTTTCTTCTCTTCCTGCTCTTGAGGCTGTTGTCTTGGATCATTTCCAATCAAAATTGCTAGACCTTTAAGATATTCAATGTTTTCACAGAAAATCTTGATAATAACCATGAGTGGTACTGCAATAAGCATTCCTGTAAAGCCCCAGATATACCCCCATAAAGACAAGCTTATGAGAATTATGAAAGGTGATACACCCAGGTTTTTACCTTCGATACGTGGTTCAAGAATATTTCCAAGAACCATGTTTACAGAAGTCATAAAAATCAGAACAAAAAGTGTTTTTCCCCAGTTCGGATAAAATTGAATTAAAGAGAATATTGTTGTAAGTCCTACAGAAATTATAGAACCAAAAATCGGAATGAAATTCATAATAAAGGCAAGGAAGCCCCAAACAATAGGGAAGTCAAGACCTATTATCAATGAAGCAAAGCCGCATAATAGACCAGTTGCTAAAGAGATGAAGAATTTTATTGAAATATAACGCATTGTCTGGTTAATTATCTGATTAGAAATGCGGGTGATTTTTGCGCGGTTTTCTTTAAATGCATAATGCATTTTTCTTTTGGTGAGACGCATTTCAAGCAGGATGAATGCAGTCATAATTGAAATAAGGAAAAGTGTTTTACTGAAAGAAATTACGCCGGAAGAAAGCATAACGGCAAGTTTTTGTGTATATTCACGAACTTTTAAAGATGCCCATAAGTTTTGAAAAAGGCTTTTTGTATTATCAATTTCTATTCCAAGATTGTATGCTATCAGCTGGTAGATAGACATAAAACGGTTTTCATATTTTGGAAATTCAGAAATAATTCCGCTAAGCGAAGTAATAAGAATTGATGTAATTCCGAGCAGGGCAACGAAGAACAAAAAAACAATTATAAGAGAACTGATAACCCAGGGTATACCTGTTTTTACATTCAGCTTTTTTATGATTGGTAGGAATACAAAAGAAAGCATGAATGAAAGAACAACAGGTATTAATACAGTTGACATGGTTTTACACAGAAAGCCTGCCAGTACAACAGCAAAGAAAAGAATAAGGTAAAATATTCTGTTTGAACCAGCTTGTTGCTTCTGATTCAGGCCTTCTGTTTCGTCCATAAATGTCTCCTATTTTTTAGGCAGAAAATAAGTTGAAGCTAAAACTTTCCTTTCGGAAAGTTTTTTAACGCTTCTTCGGTCGTATTGTGTCGAATCCGCAGTAAGGAACAAGTACTTCTGGAATTGTTACTGAGCCGTCTGCATTCTGATAGTTTTCGAGAATAGCAAGCATTGCACGGCCTACAGCAATTGCAGTTCCGTTCAAAGTATGAACGTACTTGTTCTTTCCGTCGTCATCCTTATATTTGATGTTGAGGCGGCGAGCCTGGTAGTCTGTACAGTTAGAAGTTGAAGTTACTTCTCCGTATTCACCACCGTTGCGGCCAGGCATCCATGCTTCCAGGTCCCACTTGCGGTAAGCAGGGGCACCGAGGTCTCCTGTACAGGTGTCTACAACGTGGAATGGAAGACCAAGACCAGTAAAGATTTCCTCTTCAATCAGACGAAGCTTTTCGTGAATCTCGTCTGACTGTTCAGGAGTAGAGTAAGCAAACATTTCTACCTTATCAAACTGATGAACGCGGTAGAGTCCCTTAGAGAACTGACCTGCAGCACCTGCTTCGCGGCGGAAACAGTGTGACAGTCCGCCGTAGAAACGTGGAAGACTTGCCTTGTCTAAGATTTCATCCTGATGATATCCACCAAGTGTAATTTCTGCAGTAGCAACCAGACAGGTTCCTTCATCTTCGATTGAGTAAACGTTAGATTCATTTCCGCGTGGGTTGAAGCCGATACCCTTAAGAACTTCTTCCTTTGCAACATCAGGTGTAATGAACATCTGGAAGTTGTGCTTGCGGAGAGTGTTGAGGGCGTACATAATAAGAGCCTGCTCAAGGAATACTGCTTCATTTTTCAGATAATAGAACTTTGGACCAGATACCTTTGTACCGCGGTCAAAGTCGATGATGTCGAGTGATTCACCAAGCTGAACATGATCCTTTGGTTCAAAGTCGAACTTGCGTGGAGTTCCAACCTTTTTTACTTCGAGGTTTTCTGTATCAAGCTTTCCAACTGGTGCATCCGGGTGAACCATGTTTGGAATCTGACGGGCAGCTTCTTCGAGGGCTGCTTCAGTTTCTTTGGTTTCTGCTTCTACAGATGTGATTTCATCTTTAATTGCCTTTCCTGCAGCAATGAGCTCGTTGCGTTTTTCAGGATCGAGTTTCTGCTTCATAGCCTGAGCGTTTTCATTACGCTTCTGCTGAAGTCCCTGAAGCTTTGTTACAAGGGCAGTGCGCTTGTCAAAAAGTTCTACAACCTTGTCTGCATCGGCAGTCATGTTACGGTTGATGATATTCTGTTTTACAGCATCAAGATTGTCTTTAATAAATTTGTAGTCCAACATATTTTTAGTCCTCTTATATTTCTGTCACCCCGAACTGGTTTCGGGGTCTATGTTTTAGTTTGTTAATTCATATTTTACAGTCACGTTAGAAGTGATTGTTACGTTTCCTTCTGTAATTGGTGTAGGTGTAGCACCGTTTGCCATTGAAGCAGCCTTGTAAAGCATTTCATTACCACGGCCGGCACTTATGTAATCCTCACGGATTTCAAGAACACTGTTTACCTTACATCCGCTTGCTCCTGCTAAAAGAGAAGCTGCATCCTGTGCATTCTTAATTGCCAGAGTGCGGGCTTCGCGTAAAGCAGTTGCCTTATCAGAAACAAGATATTCAAAAGAAGTAATTCCGTTTGCACCTGTATTGTTCTTTACAGCGGCATCAATTACCTTTCCTGTAATATCTACGTTTCTGATGAGTACGGCAATCGTATTGCGTACTGTGTATTCGCCGGCATAGTTGTGTGAGTTATCCTGAGTAATAGAATAATCATAAGTTGAAATATCTGATTCAGGAACTCCTGCTTCCTTAATTGCATTGATTGTGTTTGTTGTATTGATTGCATTACGCTCTGCAGCCTGAGGGCAGTTCCATCCTGTTGTCCTTACAATAAACTTCATCGAAACCATATCAGGCTTTACCGAAACACTTCCAGTGCCCGAGACTGTAATTGAGCGGACAGGAGCTTCTTCCTTTGCAGGACGACCTAATACACAGGATGATAAAAGGGCAGTGCCCAATCCGATAATAAGAATAGATTTAATTGAATTTTTCATGGAATCTATCTAACCTCCAAATAGAATCTTTTTAAATATATGATACGCTTATTTGCACTGTCCCAAAGTTTACTTGCAGGATAGTTTTTTGTAAGCGTAGTATATGCATCAATTGCGCCCTTTATATCGCGGACATCAGACTTTGCTTCCAGTATCTGTCCTTTAAGATAAAGAGCTTCGTCGCCATTATCTGTTGAATATTCAAAGAATTGTTTAAGTTTGTTCAGAGCTGCAGAATATTCTTTTTCATTATATAACACCTGAGCTTCCTTTAATAGAGTGTCAGGATTTGTGGCAGGTACGGTATTTGCAGCTTCGGCTTGTGAGGCCTGAGTTTCAACTGCATTTACGTTTTCTTTTGTAGCTGATACGGCGTTGCTTGTTTTATTTACAGTCTGTGCAGATGCCCTTTCTGTAGCTGCTGGAGATGTATCTGTTTTTACAGGGGCCTTCGCAGTGTCCCTGGCAGGTGAAGCTTCAGTTTTTTTATCAGCTTCTTTTTCTTCAGTATTTTCAGGAGTCTCTTCTTCTGTCGCTTTTATAGCAGGCTTTACTTTTTTCTGAACAGGCAGTTTATATTCTGGTGCTTCAATGTGAGTTTTGTTAGAACCATTTTCTGCCTGAATTATAACTTCAACATAATCATCAAGATACTGGCCTGTAAGAGGATCGTTTCTGTAGAAGTGGATAATCTTAGTTCCTGCTGCACGAGCCTGTAAAGAGAACTTTGTATCTTTTGTACCAAGCTTGCGGCCAAAGTATGCAAGATCTTTTGAATTATCAGTTAATCCCATGTAAATCCAGCCCGTGCCAGGGTAGGTTACATCAAGATATTCAAACTTCTTAAGTGTAACTGAACGAGATGGAGTAATATCTTTTTCTATGTCGCTTAGATTTGCAGCTGAATCAGAATCATCATCAGTGATATCAATGCCGCCAGAAATACCGTCTGAATCCTGTTTGGATACAATAACTACATCATTGGCTGTTATGTCTTCAAGATCTTTGTCTTCTTCCTGTGAAGGTGTTTCAGAAGTTTCTGAAAGGTCTTCTTTTTCTTCTCCGGTTTCTTCTGATTCTGCGGTCTGATTTTCTTCATTGCTGTTTACGACCGTAATTTCTGGAGGCTCTTCATTCTTTACTTCTTCAGAAGCAGGCTCATTTTCAGATGGCTCTGGTTCAACAGGCGCTTCCAAAGTTATTATTTCAGGTTCTTCAATTGTTTCAGGTTCAGGAAAATCTTCTGAAGTGAAAGAATCATTTTCATCTATTGATTCTTCATCTGCTTGAGTCTCTGTATCTTTTGAAGAGTTTTCTTCTGCATCAGCCTGATTATTATCTTGAGCTGAATTGTCTTTTGCTTCAGTGCTTTCTGTTGCAGGTGCTTCTATCTGAGATTCACTTTCCGGAGCCTGCTTACTTGCACAAGATGTAAAGCAGAGCATGAATGCACATGAAGATGCTATAAGGATTTTTTTCATGGAGCGGCTCCTGTTATTTCATTTATTAAATTATCATTTGCTTTTGAAAGCGAATCAATTTCTTTTTGACCTGGAAGTGTAAACCATTCTTCAGCTTCTTCTTCGCTCCATTTTTCTTTTGGAGTTCGGGAAGCAGTGTAGTCCTTTGGAAGTTCAGGACCATCAGGTACTGCAAGAGGCTCTGTAAGCTCAAGTACTGTACCCGGTATTACGTCAGGTTCTTTTTTCTTTCCAGCTAAGGCTATCAAAAGAATTATACACAAGAGAAGAAGAGCAAGCAGGCCCGCAATTATATACGAAAGCATTTTATTTTCTTCGTAAAATTCCCGGACTTTTTCAACTAGCGGTGAGAGTTTATCTTTTATGTTTTTCCAAATCCCTTTGAAATCCATTATATAACCTTAATAACTAACATTAGTTAGTTTAAGACTTGTCCCGTTTTGGAGGACGAGGTGGAAGTACAACACCTTCCTCATCAGGAACATCTTCGTCAACAAAGTTGTCCTGATTATGATCTATTACAGCACCCCGGTTAATATCTTCATCAAGACGGAGGGCAATAATCTTACTTACACCGGACTCTTCCATTGTAATACCAAGCATTGTTGAAGCACCCATTACAGTTTTCTTGTTATGGGTGATAACAATGTACTGGCTGACGCTCGCAAAGCTTTCAAGTGCAGTAACAAAAGAAGAAACGTTCTTGTCATCGAGTGCGGCGTCAATCTCGTCCAGAAGACAGAATGGACTAGGGCGAACCTGATAAGTTGCAAAGAGAAGGGCAACCGCAGTCATTGTTTTTTCACCACCGGAAAGGAGGGCAATATTTTCCAGTTTCTTTCCAGGCGGCTGAGCATAAATATCAATACCTGAAGATAAGATATTTGCAGGATCTGCAAGCTTGAGTTCGGCACGTCCTCCGTTGAAAAGACGGCGGAACATATTGTGGAAGTTCTTCTTAATCTGATTGTAAGTTTCGAGGAACATTTCAGCAGATTTAGATTTAATTTCTTCACTTACACGAACGAGGTTTTCAAGAGACTTCTGAGTATCTTCGTAGTTTGTTCGCTGGCGCTCGTAGCGTTCCTTTACTTCGTTGAACTCTTCCGGAGCCATAAGGTTTACAGAGCCCAGAGACTGGAAGGCTTTTTTTGCTTCAGAAAGCTTATCGCGGAGCTCGGCAGCTGGAGTTGTAATTTTGTACATGCGCTCTTCAAATTCCATAAGGTCTCGTGAATACTGATCCTGGAAGTTCTGCTTAACGTTACGAATGTCATTGTCTGCAGAATTCAAAGAAAGTGAAAGGCGCTCGTACTGCTCCTGATATTTATTCTGTTCTTCGCGCTTTTTGTCGAGGGTGTCGCTCTTGCCTGAAACGCTCTTGTTAGCCTTGGCTATCTCTTCATCAAGCTGATTCATTTCATCGGCAAGCTTTTTACCCCGGTATTCAATTTCTGCAAGCTCATCCTGATAGGTCTGAATCTGCTCGTTGATTTCTTCGGCTCGTTTATTTTCTGCAAAGAGTTCGTCTTCTGTGTCACGCAAGGTTGCCTGTTCACTTGTGAGCTGGCGGTTCAAAACACCAATCTGATTCTGGCTTGCAGTAATCTGTTCCTGCATCTGAATCTCATTGAGTTTAAGCTTCTGAAGGGTGTCTCGGTACTCGTTGATTTTTGCAGTGAGTTCGCTGTTCTGAGAATTGAGCTCTTTAATCTGATTATTGATATCATCAACCTTGGCACGGTTCTGATTGATTTTTTCATCAATACCGCGCTTCTTAGTCATGATACCTTCCGGTGAAAGGAACTCTGTAATGAAGGCAGGAGATGCATCCTGATATTTTTTAAGTGAAGCTTCGAGGGCCTGCATCTGGCGGCCGGCTTCTTCAAAGGCTTCTACAGATTCCTGGATTGTCTTTGCAGCCTCGTCTGCATTAAGTTTTTTGGCGGCCTGGTCAGAGAAAATGTTTTTACGACCATCAAGGTAAATCTTAAGCTTTGCAAAGTTTTCTTCGAGTTCTTCCTTTGCAAGGCGCAGGGCACCTTCAGAAAAACCTGCATCCTTAAGCTTTGCATCAAGCATTGAAACAATGTCTTCTGTGATAGCGGCAAGCTCTTTCTGAAGCTCTGCACGTTCTTCTTCCAGCTCTGTAATCTGCTGGCGCAGCGTTTCTGCCTTGCGGTCATTGTCTGTAATCTGGCTGCTGCTTGTTTCAATGTTTTTATTGAAAGATTCTATGTTTGCTTTAATATCATTAAGCTGCTTATTCTTTTCGTGAAGTACAGCATTGTTTTCGTCAATTTCTTCCTGAACAGTATCAATGCGTTCCTGAATTGCGGCACGACGGCCTTCGAGAGCATTAAGCTTTTCCTTCATTAAAAGGGCCTGCTGGTTCTGCTGTTTAATCAGTTCCAGCTTACCGTTTTTCTCCTGGCCGATTGCAAGAAGATTAGCCTGCTTTGTATAAAGCTCATCCTGCATGGCCTTAACCTTGTCCATGTTTTCAGAAATTGTGTTATTGATTTCTTCGATTTCCTGACGAACCTTATCGCGTTTTTCCTGAACATGTTTGAGTTCTTCTTCGTGGCGGGCCTTGTCTGTTACAAAGTTTTTAAGTCGAAGGAGGGTAAGGTCCAGTTCGCAGCTGTAGATTTCTTCCTTGAACTGACGGTATTTTATTGTTTTTTCAGACTGAACCTTGAGAGTGTCGTACTGACGTTTAATTTCTCCCATGGCAATTTCAATCTGAGTCATGTTCTGACGGGTTCTCTCAAGCTCTCGTTCTGCTTCTGCAACCTCTGCCTTAGAGCGGCTGATACCAGCGGCCTCTTCAAAAAGATAACGGCGGTCTTCCGGTTTGCTTGAAAGAATCTGGTCAATTTTTCCCTGCTCCATAACAGAGTAGGCTGCCTTACCGACACCGGTATCCATAAAAAGACGGCGGATTTCTGTAGGTCCTGCAGGACGTTTATTGATAAAGTATTCAGCATCACCTGAACGGTAAAGTCGGCGGGTAATTGCAATTTCTTCTTCATCGAGAGGGAGAAGGCCCTTGTCGTTAGCAATAGTGAGGGTAACCTCTGCAGTATTGAGGGCGGGACGACGTTCTGTACCGTTAAAAATAACGTCTTCCATTTTTTCTGCACGGAGATTTTTAGAATTGCGTTCAGCCAGTACCCACTTGATTGCATCTACAACATTACTCTTACCACAACCGTTTGGTCCGAGCAGGGCAGTAATACCCTCTGCAAAATCAATGTGAGTTTTGTCTGCAAAAGATTTAAATCCATGTATATCAAGACTTTTTAAAAACACAATTCACCTCAATGTATAGTCTTTTAATTATACCGAATTTTGCATATCATTTAAAGAGAATTTATATAGTAGTTTTTTAATTGTATTAAAAGTTAAAAATACTTGCCAGAGTCTGATTAACCGTTTCTTCCCAGTTAAAATCTTTGGCCCAGACAATGCCGTCTGTAATCATGTTATCGCGGAGTTCTTTGTCTTCTGTGACTTTCTGCATATTCAGGGCCAGCTGGTCTATGGCATCTGTTTTATCCGGATTGTAGTAGAGGGGAGCGGTGCCACCAATTTCTTTTAACGCCCCCTTGTCGCTGCAAATTACCGGGATTCCACAGGCCATTGCTTCGAGGATTGGAAGTCCGACTCCTTCGTTTACAGAAGGAAAAAGGCAGGCTTCTGCACCACCGTAAAGGCGGGCAAAGTTTTCATGAGGGAAAAAGCCTGTAAGAAAAATGTCACTTGCAAACTGAGAATCAAAGGCTGCCTTGTGAATCTCTTCTGCATAAGGTCCGTCGTTTCCTGCCAGAACCAGGCGGTGTGGGGCACCAGTATTTTTTTTAAAAAGTTCAAAGGCTTTGATGAGTTCTATGTGTTTTTTTTCAGGGCTTGAAAGAGTAGATCCATAAACAAAATAAGGACGCTTAATTGCAAAAGGTTTTATATCTACAATTTCATCTTCAAAAATATCTGCCATAGGGAAGAAAAGCTTATGGTCAATTCCGTTATGGATTACATTGATTTTCTCAGCAGCAACACCAAGCTTTACTAAATCATCCTTTATAAAATTAGAAGCAGCAATCAGTTTATGAGCGTGAAGAATTCCTTTTTTCAGCTGATGTCGGGACTTTCTGTCCATTTCGGAAATGTCCGAAGACATGATGCTGTTGATTACTGCGACTCCAGTGTGTCCCTTGAATTTTCGAGGCAGCATTTTGTTTGCACTAGGGTAAATAACAGCATCGTAGCCGTGCTTTTTGATAAAGCGGTTGGCATGATATTTATACCAGCGACGAAGGGCCTTTGGAGTTTCCAGCAACTTAATTGCAGAATAAGGAATATCCGTTCCGGAAGTATAGGTGTAGCGGTCTTCTTCAGTACCAAAAAGCTCAAGTTCTATATTGTGCTGAGAGAGAAAATCTCTTGGAAGATTTGAAATAAAATATAATATATAAGAGCCGAAGCCTGATTTTCCATGGTCTCCGCCAAGGGTATCTATTGCAATTTTGATTTTTTTATTTTCTGACATTTTTTAATCCTGATTATCATCATCGTATACAGCAGGGTTTACAACCTTACCGCTGCGAATTTCCTTTGGATAAACGGTAATGCCGAGTTTTTTTTCAAGCTGGGCAAAGTGCCGCATTTCCCATTCGTCTCCGATAACGACATTTATTCCAGATTTTCCGGCACGGGCAGTACGTCCGCTTCGGTGGATAAAGAAATCTTCATCCTGTGGAAAATCCATTTGAATTATATGTGAGATTTCTGGAATATCCAAGCCCCTGGCAGCCAGGTCGCTTGTAATGAGGATTTTTTCTTTTCCGCTGCGGAAGCGGTCTATGGCAGCCTTACGCTTCTGCTTGTCGGTTTTAGCGTGAAGGGCAGCGCAGGCAACTTTCTTGTAAGTCAGCTTATTGTAAATGTTTTCAACCTGATCTGCGCGGGAAGTAAAAATGAGGGCCTTTGTAGGATTTTCAGCAGCCAGGAATTTTCTCAGCGTGTCAATTTTATCCCGGTTTTCTGCGTAGATTGCCCAGTGGGTAATGCGCTTTCGAAGTACATCCTCCGGAGGCATAACTACGTTTTTTGCATCGGCAAAAAAGATTTTTGTCTGTTTGCTTAGAGTTGCGGTACAGGCAATGATTTGAGTGCCGGCCGGGAGAAGGTTACGGAAGTTAGATGTATCTTCTACAGATTCCTTTTTTACAAGGCGGTCTGTTTCATCAAAAACTGCAGCCATAAGGCCTTCAATCTTAAGCTTTTTAAGATGAATGAGCTCAACAAGGCGGGCAGCAGTTCCAATTATGATTTCAGGTTTTTCTTTTAGAGTTTCAATCTGGCGTTTAAGAGGAGCCCCTCCAATCATAAGGGCAGATTTGTGAGTAGTAACTGATTTACAGGCCGAGTTGATTTGTGATGCCAGTTCAAAGGTCGGGGCAACTACAATAATTCGCACCCGCTGGTGGTCATCCAGAGTTTCCAGCCTGTTGATAAGGGGCAGCAGGTAAGCAAAGGTTTTTCCGGTTCCTGTTTCAGATTCAAAAAGCAGGTTTTCGCCCTGCATAATGCGGGGAATTACCTCTGCCTGTACAGGTGTAGGTGAAGTAATTCCGAGATTTGTGAGACTTTGCTTTAAGTTTTCTGAAAGGTTAGAAAAAACATCTGCCATGGAGGAGAGCCTCGCGTAGCTTATGAGCCTATGCGCTTTCGATAGAAGCTGTGTCTGTCTTTATAAGACTTTCAATGTTCTTTTCTTTACCCTGAACAATCTTCTTTGTAACGGTAAAGGTTTTCTTTCCCTTAATATCAGGAATCTTGAACATTACGTCCATAAGCATTTTTTCTACGATTGTGCGGAGACCACGCGCACCGGTTTTCTGTCGGATTGCTTCGTCTGCAATTTCTTCTATGGCTTCTTTTTCAAATACAAGCTTAACATCATCAATGTTGAAGGAAGCCTGGAACTGCTTTGTAATTGCGTTCTTAGGTTCTGTGAGTACGTTTACAAGATCGTCGCGAGTGAGTTCTTTGAGGGCACAGGTAATAGGCATACGACCAATAAGCTCTGGAATCAAACCGAACTTTACAAGGTCATCCGGAGTAACCTGATTCAAAAGCTTCATCTTGTCTTCATCAGACATCTGGCCAACTTCTGAGCCAAAGCCCATTGCGTGAGAGGAAACACGCTGTTCAATAATCTTATCAAGACCAACAAAGGCTCCTCCAAGAATAAAGAGGATGTTTGTTGTATCAATCTGAAGCATTTCCTGGTTTGGATGTTTTCGTCCGCCCTGAGGAGGAACGCTTGCAACTGTACCTTCAATAATCTTCAAAAGTGCCTGCTGAACGCCTTCACCGCTTACATCGCGTGTAATCGAAGTGTTCTCGCTTTTGCGCGCAATCTTATCAATTTCATCAATAAAAATAATTCCACGTTCTGCGGCTTCAATGTTTCCGTCTGCGGCGTTAATGAGTTTCAAAAGAACGTTTTCAACATCTTCTCCAACGTAGCCGGCTTCAGTCAAAGTTGTTGCATCTGCGATTGCGAATGGAACCTTAAGGCGCTGTGCAAGAGTGCGGGCAAGAAGTGTTTTTCCGCTACCTGTTGGTCCAATCAAAAGAACGTTAGATTTTTCGATTTTTACAGCGTCCTCTGCGGCCTGAGCTGCTGCAGAAACTGACATTCTTTTATAGTGGTTGTAAACTGCAACAGAAAGTGTCTTTTTTGCTTCTTCCTGACCTACAACGTAAGAATCAAGATATTCCTTAAACTCACGTGGAGTAGGTACATCTTTAAGTTCAATAGGAGTTACATCTGCTTCCTGCTGATCTAAAATTCCCTGACAGATTGCTACACACTTATCGCAGATAAAAGTATTTCCGCTTGGGCCTGTAATAAGCTTGCGGTCTTTACCGGCTGTGCTTCCGCAGAAAAAGCAGAATACGTCATTATTGCTTCCAAATCGTTTCATATTATTCTCCAAACCTAACGTCATTCCGAACTTGTTTCGGAATCTATTTTGACGAGATGCTGAAACAAGTTCAGCATGACGTGAGGTATTTTATTTACGTGCAGGCATAACCTGGTCGATTACGCCGTAATCAGCTGCTTCCTGTGCTGACATAAAAAAGTCTCGCTCAATATCTTCTGCAATTTTGTCTGTGCTCTTGCCAGTATCTTTAGCAAGATACTCTATAGAAAGCTTCTTTAATCTGATGATTTCTTTAGCCAGAATGCTGATATCACTTTCCTGACCTTCAACTCCACCACGTGGCTGGTGAATCATAACACGGCTTGAAGGAAGGGCATAACGCTTACCCTTTGTTCCGCCTGCAAGAAGAATTGCGGCCATGCTTGCAGCCTGACCCATACAGATTGTCTGAATATCGCATTTTACATATTTCATTGTATCGTAAATTGCAAGGCCTGCTGTAACTGCTCCTCCTGGAGAGTTGATGTAAATGCTTATATCTTTTTCAGGATTTTCTGATTCGAGGAAGAGAATCTGAGCTACAACGAGGTCTGCCATTGCATCGTTGATTTCTCCGTCAATAAATACGATTCTGTCTTTTAAGAGTCTTGAGAAAATATCGTAAGTGCGTTCTCCGTTTCCTGTTTTTTCAACAACGTAAGGAACCAGTGTGTTCATCTGTTCGTTCATAAAATCCCCTTTATTTTACAACAAGTGTATCATTATAAATATACTGAATTTTCGAGCAATTGGGTAGTAGAATAAGTTAAAAAAATACGGTGGTTTCGATAAACCGCTTGCGCGGCACTCAACCACCGTATTTTTCTATAACTGGTGGTTGAGTGATGCGAAGCATCGTATCGAAACCACCTGTTTATACTATTAATAAGCCATTCCTGAGTTAGCAAAGAGGTCTTTGAAAGACATCTTATCGCCCTTAGAAACCTTTACTTCCTTATAGATTTCGTCGTAAAGCTTGTTTTCTTTAGCGTCGTCAATAAGATATTCCTTAGCGCGAGGATCTTCGTAGTGCTTCTTAACTTCTTCTACAGTCATTCCGCCTTCTTCAGCAATCTTAGCATACTGTGCTTCGATTTCTTCTGGAGTTACGCTGATGTTGCGGTCACGGATGAGGCAGTCTACGATGATGCGGCTCTTAAGCATTTTTTCGCTGTCGCCAGTCCACTGCTGGAGCATAGCTTCCTTTGTCTGACCAGAAGCAGTAATCATCTTGTCCAGCTGTTCTGGAGTTGTCTGGAACTGCTGAGCCATCATTCTCCAGCGGCCATCGAGCTCTGCCTGAAGCATAGATGCTGGAATATCGAACTTGTTCTTTTCAACAAGCTGCTCGAGGAGAGAGTTATTTTTCATTTCCTTTACGCGGCGGCTTGCAGCAAGCTCCATGTTCTTTTTGATGTCAGCTTTCATATCATCGAGAGTCTTATACTTCTCGTTGCAGTCCTGAGCAAAGTCATCATCGAGGGCAGGGAGGTCGCGAAGCTTAACAGCCTTAATTGTTACGCGGATTTTCTTTGTTTTTCCGGCGAGTTCTTCATCAGGATCATCCTTCTTGTATTTCTTTGTGATGTCCTTAGATTCATCCTTTTTCATACCGATGATTTCGTCATCAATTTTATAGATGTTTTCGCCGCTTCCAACTGTGAATACGAAGTCAGAGCGTTCTGTACCTGCAATAACGTTTCCATCATCATCAAGTTCAGAATAGTTGATTGTTACGATATCATCTTTTGCAACAGTTGCATCCTTCTTTTCGATAACCATTGCATTTCTTTCCTGCATACTCTTAAGTTCATCAGCGAGGTCGCTATCCGAAATAGTTACCTGAGGCTCTTTTACATTTACGCCAGAGAAGTCTTTTACGGATACCTTAGGGAATACGTCGTAGTGAACTGTGTAAGTAAGATCCTTTGTCATATCGAGTTCTGGAGCCTTGTCCATAACTGGCTGTGAATAAGGAAGAGGGCGGTTATCAACTTCTTCCTTGAAGATTTCGTCGAATGACTGGTCAATAAGAGTTCCGATTGTGTCGGCTTTGATAGAGTCTCCGTATTTGCGTTCCAAAACATTCTGAGGTACATGACCTTTACGGAAACCAGGAATCTGAGCGTGTTTTACATAATTTGCAAGTGTTGATTTGTAAGCGCTCTCTACTTCTGCCTTTTCAATTGTTACAGTAAGCTCAACTGCCGATTTTTCAAGAGTTTTAAATTCTTTCTTGAGTTTCACTTTTGTCTCCTGTGAAAGCCGCGCACGGCTAATGTGATTTACAAAAAAATAGAGACACAAGAAATTGCGTCTCTATATAAGATTTAAGCGGAAAACGGGAGTCGGACCCGCGACATCCACCTTGGCAAGGTGGCGCTCTACCACTGAGCTATTTCCGCATTATTCTGTATTACAGGCAAACGCCTTTAATCGAGCGGAAAACGGGAGTCGGACCCGCGACATCCACCTTGGCAAGGTGGCGCTCTACCACTGAGCTATTTCCGCAAAAATCTTTTTGTAGTCTTAAAGTGCGGGGGGAGAGACTTGAACTCTCACGCCGAAGCACCAGATCCTAAGTCTGGCGTGTCTGCCAATTCCACCACTCCCGCGGGTGATTTCTCATTCAAGTCTTGCGACTACGGAAAATTAGAATATAGAAAACTTTGATTTGTGTCAATAGTATGATATAATAAAATCATGGAATTAAATAAAAAGTTTATAGCAAAGATGACCCGCATATACGGCCTTATAGTTTTAATATCAAACGTAATTGCCGTTATGGTTCCTGAGCTTATTTCAATTCCTGTTCTGGATGAAGAGAATAACCGGATCTGGGAAGACTTTCTTGCTCATAATAATCTCGCACCGATTGCAATGATTTTTGCTTTTCTTGTACCAACCCTGGTATGTATTATTTATTCCTATCGTATTTTCAAATCAGATGAAAAAATAGTAAAAAACGTAGCAGAGATTCCTTCTGTTTTTTCACTTTCTTCTGTAATTGGCTGGAATCTCTACTATTTCATTGAAATTCCTTTTGTTCTTTATGCCCGAGCCCAGTTTGGAATTTACATTAAAGCAATTCTTATTTCCAGCTGGGCTTTTGCCCTTTTTTCCGGCATGACAGCCTGGACCCTTTCTTATCTTGCAATTGAGATTTTAAATCGAACTATATTATTGCCAAAGGTCTTCCCGGAAGGTCATATAAGCAGAAACGGCTTTTCATTCAGACCATCCTTTAAGCATCTTATGCTTTTCTGTTATATTGTATCTTCACTTTTTCCTGTAGTAATTCTCCTTTCCAGTTATATTTCTGTTCAGGTTAATAACGGACTGGAGCTGCATAGCGGGGTAATTATTGTATCTGTACTTCTTATGATAATTGCCTTTGTTATTACTATCAGTCTTTCAAAACTGATATTGAATCCGCTTAAAAATCTTACGGAAGCTTCAAAAAGGATTCAGAAGGGGGACTATAAAAGCCGGGTAGGTATAGTTACATCAGATGAGCTTGGTGAACTTGCCGACAGCTTTAATGATATGGCTGATTCCCTTGCAGAAAAAGAGTTTATGCGGGATACCTTTGGTAAGGTTGTGGATCCGGAAGTAAGGGACTATCTTATGTCTGGTGCGGGAAAAGCTTCATTGGGAGAAGCTCTTGGTGGCGAAACCCGTGAAGTTTCTGTTCTTTTCTGTGATATCAGAAGCTTTACTGCTATGAGTGAAAAGATGGCTGCAGCAGATGTTGTGTCACTTCTCAACAGATATTTTACGGCTCTTGGAAACTGTATTACAAATCATCATGGAATTATAAACAAGTATATAGGCGATGCTATTATGGCAATTTTCGGAGCACCGGTTGCCTCTCAAAACAGTGCAGAAGATGCTTTTGAAGCAGCCCTTGATATGAGAAAAGCTCTTATAGAAATCAATAAAGAATTTAATAAAGATGGTCTGCCGGAAATTAGATTTGGAATAGGTATTCATACCGGCCCTGTTTTTGCAGGTACAATCGGGGCAGAAACCCGTATGGAATATACTGTAATAGGCGATACTGTAAATACTGCCAGCCGTCTTGAATCTCTTTGTAAAACTTATACAACAGATCTTTTGATTTCCGAAGCTTCAGCAGAAAAACTGGCAAATTTTCCTGAATTGACCTTTGTTGCAGAAACCCAAATCCGCGGAAAAACGGAATCAATGAAAGTGTATTCCTGCTGATTTTTATATAGAAAAGATTAAGCGAAGATGGTATAATAAATCATTATGAGCGAATTTGAAAATAATACACAGTTAGCTGAAGATGATGAAATCAGCCTTATTGATTTGTTTTCTGTACTTATCAAGCACAGATTTATGATTATCGCAGGTACTATTTTAGTTGCCATCCTTGGTATCTTTTATTTATTCGGATTACCAAAACTCATGAAATCTGCGGATAAGCATGAAGTTACAATCGAATATACATATCAGATAGATTCATTGCCACCATCAATTGAACAGCAGCTTGGTTTTAATGATCAGAGACAGAAAATCGTTGTAAGCCTTGCAAATTATAATATGACTCGTCTTACATTCTTAGCCCAGGAAGTTAAAAAGTATAATCCTTTTGGCGTAGATTTAGATGAAATGACACCATACCAGTACAACGGATTTATTCAGGGCCTTGTAAAAAACAAAATGTTTAAGGTTGAAATCTCTCCAATGCAGACTGAACTTAAAGTTACTATAACAGTACCTGAAACAAATGTTGCTGTTGCTAATCAGATGCTTGCTGATATGGCAAATGATACAACTAAAGAGATTGAAAATTATCTTTTCCCAAAAATTGATGCAATCGATAAAGCGGCAGAAGATTCTCTTGCTCTTGTTATGCCTGACGATACTTCATCTTCTACACAGAAGCTTAAAGATACACAGGTTCAGATTAAGAACTTTAGAACAACCTATTCAGGCTTCCTGACTTCAGCTGGTGAACCATTTATTCTTCTTGAACCTCTTGGACGTCTTAAGAAATTAGTTATTCTTGTTTTTGCTGCATTCTTTGTTTTAGTTTTTGTAGCCTTCCTTTTGAACGCTGTTGAAAATATTAAAAAGGATCCTGAAGCAAGTGGAAAAATTAAGACAGCATGGGATGGCGGTAAAATAAGCAAAAAGAAATAAGGCTGGAATACTTTGCTCCTTAAGCTTGCATTAAAAAACGTAATTTCCCGACGGTCTTCTCTTGTTATAATTCTTTTTATAACTTTTGCAGTTAGTCTTTTTTGCCTTGCCAATGCTGTTTTTGACAGTACAGAGCAGGGCGTACAGACTAACTATGTTGCAAGCTTCACCGGAGACTTTATAATTCGTCCAAAATCAAAGTTTCAGCAGAGTCTTTTTGGAGATGAAACTCCTGTAACCGGCGAACTTACCACTCTAAGTACAATTGTTCCCTACGAAAAAATCATAGAAACCATCGAAGCTATGCCGGAAGTTGCCGGTACAACAGGTCAGATTTCCGGAGCAGCTATGGCAGAACGTTCCGACGGTGCCAACAGAGTTCCTGCCTATGTTTTTGGAGTAGAGGGAGAGCCTTATCTTTCTTTAATGAAATCTATTCACCTCTTGAGGGGAAAGCCTTATGAACACGGACAGCGCGGTGTAATGCTTTGCTCTCAAATGGCAGAAAAGCTTGGCGTTGATGTAGGCTCTACAGTTCAGTTTATAGTTTCAGACGGACCAAACTACAAAATTCGTGCTGCAGATGTAACGGCAGTCTTTGAATATGAAATCTATAACGAGATTTTTGGCCGCTTTGTTATTGCAGATCCTATAACTATCCGCTCACTTCTGGGAATCACAGAAGTCTTTTCATCAGATTCATATAATCTTAGTGAAGAAGCAACAAATCTTTTTACCGAAAATAACGATTTTTCAGATTTTGATGATTTATTTGATGATGTTTCTGATTATGATGAAGCATTAATCCAGACAGACTCTTCTGAGGAGGAGGAAATTGTAACAGAAACTACTTCAGAAGATCTTTCAGAAAGTACAAGCTGGAATTATTTGATAGTAAGATTAAAAGATGCAAAAGATACAAAGAGAATTATGAAAAAGATTTCCAGAATCTTCCGGAAAAACGGTTGGCCGGTACAGGTTGCAGACTGGCGTCATGCTGCCGGAAGTACAGCTCTTTATCTTTTCTGGATGCGTAAAATCTTTAATATTGGCATTGTTATTGTACTTGCAGCCGGTTTTATTATTGTAAATAATACTCTGGTAATTAATATTCTGGACAGAACGCGTGAAATTGGAACTCTTCGGGCTATAGGTGCAAAAAAGCGTTTTATTTCACTTCAGTGTATGACAGAAAACCTCATTCTGACTATAACAAGCGGAATTCTTGGAGTTCTTGCAGGTAATATAGGTACACATTTTATAAATAAAGCTCATATAGTTCTTCATAATTCATTTCTTGTACAGCTTTTTGGTGCAGAGGCCATAAGTGTTCATGTAAGCAGTGGAAATGTTATTAAGCTCTTTATTCTGGTTCTGGCCCTTGCTTTATTAGGCTGGATTTATCCTGTAATTAATGCTCTTAAGGTTAGCCCTGTAGATGCAATTTCGGGGGCAAAATGACAGATGAACTGAAAATGGGCTTACGTTCCCTTATTTATCGCAGAAAACAATATACATCTTTATTTTGTGCCTGCCTTTTTGGAGTAGCAGTTTCATTGTTTTGTCTCTATGCTGTAAATGGTATGCTTTCTGCACTCGAAGATAAGGCACGTATTTATTATGCCGGAGACTTGCAGTTTATAGGAGGCTGGGGTGTAGATCAGCCTGTTTCCAATACAGAAGAACTCGTTTCATGTTTCCCTGAAAACTCAATTATTGCAGAACGTTATGAGCTCGATGCTGATTATGCTGCCTTTTATTTTGAAGGTACCGGCGTTAGACAGAGGGTAATTAAAGGCGTAAATTTTGAAAAAGAGAAAAAGCTTTTCGACAGCTTTAATTATGTTGAAGGTTCTGCAGAAGGGCTTTACGGAACAAACGGAATATTACTTTCTGAGCCAATAGCAAAAATGCTGGAAGTACATACTGGTGATGAAATTACCTTTATGCTGCGTAATTCAGGATGGCAGATAAATACCGTTCCCCTGATTGTAAAAGGAATCTTCCGTGATTCCAGTCTTTTTGGAATGTATACTTCTTATATGGATAAATCCTTGCTTTGTCAGGCTTATGGATATCCGGAACATCTTTGTAATCGAATTGGGATAATGCTTCCAGACGGAACTCCTTCAAGAAAAGAACTGGATACTTATCAGGCTGCTCTTTCTGAAAAGTTTAATATGTATAAAATTGTAGAAGATAAGCAGGAGTATTATGACAATTGTCTTTACAGGGAAAATCAGCCTTATGCCCTTATCAAGCTAAGTGCAAATCTTCAGGAAATACAGATAATTATTGATGCTATGAAGGCTATTGTAGCCTTTGTTATCGTAATGCTTTTAATCATAATTGTTACAGGCGTAAGTTCTACCTTCCGAGTTATTGCCATGAAGCGTATAAACGAAATTGGTATTTACAAAGCAATAGGAATGAAGAGAATGAGGATTTACGGAATGCTTATGACGGAAACTCTTTTACTGCTGACTGCTGGTTGTATTGCAGGCTTTTTCTTCTCAATTCTCTTAAATGCAGTAACAGGCCTCATAAACTTTTCATTTATTCCGGCATTTGATATTTTCCTTGTTAATGGTAAGATGAAGGGAATTATTTCTTTTGAATATTTTGTATTGATTTTTGCGGCTATAGTTGTAACTACAACGATAGCTGTTATGTTTGCAGTTAAGAAGTCTGTTTCTGTTACTCCATGTGAGGCTCTGGCAGTTACAGAATAGAATTAATTGCATTTTATGGAGATTTTTATATGAAAAAACACGGATATCGTTATATTACAGCTCTTCTTTTTTCTTTTTTTGTTCTCGGAATCTGTCAAAGCTGGGCTTTAAGCCAGGCAGAATATGAAAGTCTGCTAAAAAGGGCAGAGAATAATACTGCTTTTTATGAAACTGATTTTAAAGGAAACTATACTGTAGTCCAGAATAAGCCTGGTGAAGGACAGAATGTTACAGAAGCTGTTATGTATCGCCGTGATAAAACAGGTTCATGGACAATTCTTGTAACAGGACCTGCAAAAGAAAAAGGAAAGGGTTATCTCCAGTTTGATAACAATATCTGGTTCTTTGATCCGGCTGATAAACGCTTTACCTTTACAAGTGCAAAAGATAAGTTCCAGAATACAAATGCAAATAACTCGGACTTTGCTCCTCAGCATTATGCAAGGGATTATTCAATAGAAAAAGCAGAAGAAGTAACTCTTGGAAAAATGAATTGTGTACTCTTTACTCTTAAAGCAAAGGTAGACAGTGTAGATTATCCTATGCTCAAACTCTGGGTAACAAAGGATGATGGACTTGTGCGCAAGAAGGAAGACTATTCATTGAGCGGACAGAAACTTCGTACAACAGCCATTCCATCTTATCAGCTGATAAAGGCAATAGAGAATAATTATTCAATTCCGGTATCTATGTTGATACAGGATAATCTCAAAGGTAAAAAAATAGGTGGTAAGGTTCAATACGAGCAGACTCAGATAACAATCAGAAATGTTGTTTTTGAAAAAGTTTCTGATGCAGTATATACAAAACCTTATCTTGAAATGAACAGTGCTAAATAAAATGAAAAAAGCTTCCATATTGTTTTTAGTTTTTTCTCTCTTTTCCGCTTCATTAATTGCCCAGGATTTAGAGACGGATGAATCTGACTTGAACGAGTTTGATTCCATTGAAATTGATGACTTCGATTCAATTTTTGATGATGCAGAAGATGTTGAAGAAGCTATAGTAACAGAAGATTCTGAAAAGCCTGTACAGGTAGTTGCTTCTGCCTTTTCTTCTATGGTGCATTTTTCCGGAAGCTTTTCTGGTGATGTCGGACTTATTTACCTGCACAGAAAAAATGTAGATGAAGCCGGAAATGAAAAAAATGACGACTATAATGGGTATTTTTCATTAAAAAATGTATTAAACATGTCAATTGTTCCGAGTGATATCTTTTCTGTAAGGGGAAGCCTTGAAACCGGAATTGATAACGGATTTTCACTGGCAGTATCATCATTATATTTTAATTATCTTCTTCTTAATCGCCTTTACATATCAGCAGGTAAAAAAGGAATTTCCTGGGGTAATATAAGACTGTTTAATGGTGATTATTATGGCTGCGAAGTACATACAAGCTGTCTTTACAGTACCGGACCAAAACATGCAGATATCTTTGGAGAAGATGGTGCCCCACTTGCTCTTGATATACGTTATCCATGGGCCTGGGGTACATTGACCCTTGCTGCTACAGGATATCCGGGAGCTTCTGTAAGACCAAGCAATTTTAATTACTATGCTTCAATTGAATTTTCTCTCTTAAATACCAACTTTAATCTTTATGTAAAGCGTCCTGCAAAGAATACTGTTCCTGTAAGAACAAATCTTGCAGGTCTGGAAGTAAAACGTACAATTCTTGGTTTTGATGTTTATGGCCAGGGAATTGTCCGTGTAAAAGACATTCATAACTTAAATAGTTCAGCAGGTTATGATTATATTGTTGCCACAGCAGGTTTATACAGACTTTTTGATGCTTTTGATCCTAATATTGGTTTTAATATTGAATATCAGTATGAATATAGCCCGGAAGCAGAATATGTGCATAGTAATCGTATTGCCTTCGAAGGTGGCTTAAAAAGACTTGGAAAAAACAAAAATATGAAGCTTGGTCTTATAAGCCATTACAGCATAACTGAAAAGCATGGATTTACTGCCTTGAATTTTATTGTATCCGGAATATTGCCTTATGCAGAATGGTCTAATAAGATTGGAGTAGGCTATGGTTCAAAATATGAAATACCAGCCTTCCTTGCAAGTTCTTCAATAGCTCTTTCTTTAGATTATTAGCAGAAGAGTATTATTCTTCTACAACTTTACCGTCTCTTATTTTAATAACCTGTGTAGCCATGTTAACTATTTTCTGGTCGTGAGTAGAAAAGATAAAGGTTGTTTTAAGTTCGTGATTTAATTTCTGCATCAGTTCGAGAATCTGATCTCCGTTTATTGAGTCAAGATTGGCAGTAGGTTCATCAGCAAGAATGATTGGACATTTTGTAACAAGGGCGCGGGCTATTGCAACGCGCTGTCTCTGGCCGCCGCTGAGCTCACTAGGCTTATGTTTTTTCCAGTTTGTAAGTCCAACGGTTTCAATAAGATAATCAACCCATTCTGTCTGTTCTTTTTTGTCCATTGTCTGCATGGCAGGGGAATTACCAAGATGTAAAGGAATTACAATGTTTTCATAAACATTAAGAACAGGAATAAGATTAAAGGTCTGAAATACAAAACCAAGAAGGTTGCGTCTGTAGTCTGTAAGCTTTGAATCTATTGAAAGTGGAATTCTATGAGTTTTGCTTAAATTAATGTCTTTATAAATATCAATATCATTGATAATGACTGAACCTGAAGATGGCAGGTCTGTTAATCCTATAATGTTTAACAGGGTGGATTTACCTGAACCGGAAGGACCTGAAATTGCACAAAAACTTCCCTGATTGATAGAAAATGAAATGTCATCTACTGCTTTTACAGAGACTTTATCCATCTGATATATTTTGCTTACATTCTTAAGTTCTACAATAGCCATTGTCATATTATAGAATATTTCTTATAATTTATAAAGATGTACAAAAAAAACATTTTCTCACTTATTCTTTTTTCTTCTCTTATGCTTCTTTCTTCATGCTGGATTTATCCTGATTATAAGGAATATGAAATAATTGATAATATTTATTTTTTTGATGATTATGAAACAATGAAATCTGTGATAATTCCTATGATTAATAAATCATTTACTGACTGGCACTGGAGTTCGGAAGAATTTGATAAAAAATATGAAAAGTACTTTGGTAACATGGATGCAAATGAAGAAGATATAGTCACTCTTTCAGAATCAAAATATTTCTATGCGGTAAGAAATAAGAAATCGACTGCTAATCTTGAAACAAAAGAACAAAAAGCAATCAAGTCTGAATACTTCTGGATAACGACGAAAAATAATGAAGCTGTAATTTTTTATCAGCAGTAACAAGGGAATTATATGAAAGTTAATCATAAAGGTTTTATATTTTTCACAATTTTATCATTAATAATGCTTTCTTCCTGTAAGAATGTAAAAATTGAAGAAGATTATTATTATACTGAAACAGAGACTATTGATGACATGATTATAACCTTAAAAGGTAAGGGCTATGGTTTATATGGTCAGATGATTGAAAAATATAAAAAAGGATCAATTAAAGAGCTGATGGAAGGTAAGCCTATGAAAATCCGTACCAGCTCGGCAGATGATAATAATTCTTCATATAATGAAATATATCTTACCTTTGAAGTTAATGGATATGTAAAAAGCTTTGATACTGATGTTTCTGCCTTAAAGAAAGAAGGATTAACACAGGTGAGGGTTTATTATACTGATGATGAAGATAAAGAATATACCTTATCGACTTCAAAATATTTAAATGGAAGTATTTCTGTTGATAAAGAAGTACAATCTATAGTTCTTTGTATAAAAGCTTATAAGTATTATCCGTCGACATACAATCAGCTGATTTATAGGGATGATATTACTGAAGAGGATTTTGAAGAACTGCCAGGAAGACAGGTAAATAATGAGATTTCGATTAATTATATCAAAATTGAAAGATAATTTCTGCGTCTGAGAGGATTTGCCGTTACGGTCGCCCACGTCCATGTGGGCTCCCTCTGTTGCGTCTGAGAGGATTCGAACCTCCTACCTACGGATTCGAAGTCCGTTGCTCTATCCAGATGAGCTACAGGCGCGTTAAATAAAAAAGGGTGCCTAGTCGGGATCGAACCGACGACAACCAGATCCACAATCTGGCGCTCTACCGCTGAACTATAGGCACCGTATTAAAAAAAAGCTCCTAGTGTTTGGCTAGAAGCTTTAATGAGCCATGCAGGGATCGAACCTGCGACCCACAGATTAAGAGTCTGTTGCTCTACCAGCTGAGCTAATGGCCCGAAGTCTTAACTGACTTAGTGATAATGAATATACACAATATTGATGTTTTAATCAAGAGCTTTACCTGCTTTTTTTAACATTTTTTTCATTTTTTTTAATTTTTTTTCTTACAATAAATACTCAAAAAATCCTAAACAAAATTTTTCAAAGTCCGATATTCAAAGAGAAGGCCCATAGTATTTTTAATTGGACTTTACCAGGAGTTATTAAAATGGACGAATTGATTAAAGAATATGCAACAGTTCTGGCAGAAGAGGAAAATCTTCTCGACCGTCTTACAGAAAAACAGAAACTGCTTCGTAAGGCAATTACAGAAAAGGACTGGGAAAGCCTCACTGGTTATATTAATGAGGTAAACCTTATTTCTGACAGTTTCCAGAAATTTGATATTCGTCGTGATGAAATTCAGAATGAGCTTAAAACAGATGAGCTTAAGCCTCATTTTGAACGCCTTGGTCGTCTCCGCACAAAACTCCTTAAATGCAAGGTAGAAAATCAGGTTATTTCAAACTATGTAAATGTAACCCGCGAGTTTATAGCTGAAGTGGTAGAGAAGGCTTTGCCACAGACTCGCAATAAGAATTATACAAAATATGGCACTGTTACACAGCCAAAGCCAGCCAGTGTACTGGTAGATGTTAGGGGGTAAGTTATGGGATCAACTTTCTCTGGAATTGAATTAGGTAAACGCAGCATAATGGCAAATACAGATGCCATTACAACTGCAGGTCATAACATTTCAAATGCAAATACAGAAGGCTACAGCCGCCAGCGCGTACAGATTAAGGAGTTCGATCCTCTTTACAAGCCGGATCTGGAAAGACTTGAACGTCCTGGTCTTATCGGGCAGGGTGTAGATGTTCAGTCAATCAACCGTATCCGCGATGAACTGCTTGATGAACGCATTGTTGCTCAGGCAAATCAGGAATCATACTGGGATACCCGTTCAAAGTATTATCAGATGATTGAACAGATTTATAATGAACCTGATGATATTTCAGTACGCTCAAATATGGATAAGTTCTGGGAAGCCTGGCAGGAGCTTTCAATTAATCCGGAAAGCAAGGCAGCCCGTCAGGCAGTTGTAACTCGTGCAGAGACCCTTACAGATTCAATCAAGCAGCGCTGGGAGGCCTTAGCAGGTGTAGGAAACCTTATTGATGGTGATATTGAAGCAACTGTAAAGCAGGTAAACTCTTATGCCCGCCAGATCGCAGACTGTAATGCAGAAATCGTTCGCAGCCGTGCTATGGGGGATAATCCAAATGACCTCCTTGACCGCCGCGATCTCCTTGTAGACAAGCTTTCAAAGCTTATTAATATTTCTACAGACCAGAGAGACAGCGATGAGTTTATGGTTCACGTAGGTGGCCGTGTAATTGTTCAGGGAAATATTTCCCGCGAAATTGACCTTGTTCCTCGCTTTGATGATACAGGCTACTCAAAACTCGTTTGGAAGGATACTGGAAATGATGCTGTATTCAACGGTGGTACTCTTGGTGCTCTCGTAGAACTCCGCGACGTAGATGTTCGTAACGAAATCCAGACTCTCAATACAATGACAATGAACTTTGCAGACCTTGTAAACGATGTTCACCGCAATGCAGTTGGTGCAAACAAGGTTACTGGTCTTGATTTCTTTGTACAGCATCCATTTGTAGAAAATGCAAACGGTAACTTTGACCGCAATGGCGACGGACAGCTCGATACTTCTTATGTTTTCCGCTTCACAGGTACAAATGCCCTGGATAAACAGCAGCAGGTTGGAATTGAAGGTGTAATGACCTTCAGCGGCAGCACAGGAAACGTACAGGTTCCTTACTTCCACACAGATACTGTAGAAACTGTAATTGCCCGCATCAATGACTCTACAAGCGAAGTAAAGGCTTATCTCGATAAAAATAATCACCTTGTGCTTAAGGCAACAACAGCACAGAGTGTAGATAATCCGGATTTTGTAATCCGCCATGTAGAAGATTCAGGTTACTTCCTTGCAGGTTATTCCGGAGTTTTGGCTGGAACTGGTGCCGAGGGAGCTTATGATTTTGCTCAGGCAGATGCTGTTAATGCACTTGCAGCTGGCTCTCAGTTCTCTGTTTCTCCTGTTTATAATCCTTCTGCTTATATTGAAGTAAATCAGGCTTTGCGAAACGACGTAATGAGTGTTGCAGCTGGTTATATGGATGCTGCTGGTACAGCACCAACAGGTGATGGTCGTGCTGCAGTAGAAATTGCCGCTATCCGTAACACAAGCGTTATGGTTGGCGGAATGAAAACCTTTGATGACTACTTTGCAGATACAGTTACAAACGTTGGACTTAAGGGTGAACAGGCAGAAACAAATCTTTTGAGTCAGAATGCAATTATGGATGACCTCCGTAATCTTCGTGATTCAATTAGTGGTGTAAATATTGATGAGGAACTTGCCGAGATCATGAAGTTCCAGCATGGCTACAATGCTGCGGCAAAGTTCGTAACAGTCTGGGACAGTTTGATTGATACAGTAATCAACAGACTTGGAGTTTAAGGAGTAAATCATGCAGAGAATATCTAGTCAGATGAACAATAATAATACTCAGAGCGCCCTTCGCCTTCAGGAGAGCCGCCTGAATCGTGCCAATAATCAGATTGGCTCACAGCACAGAATTCAGCAGCTGCGTGATGACCCGATTGCTGCAGGACACCTTGTACGCTATCAGTCTTACCTTGGCCGCGTAAATCAGTTTGAAAAAAATGCACTTACACTTTCAGACCAGTTTACTGTTCGCGAAGGTTACATGACAGATTCTCTGGAAATAATGCAGAGAGTCCGCGAGCTAGCTGTAACTGGTGCCAACGGAATTTATACAAAAGAAGATATGTCTAACATGGCAACCGAAGTTGATGAACTTCTCAAAGCTCTTGTTCAGAATGCAAATGCCGTAAGTCAGGATGGTAACTCAATCTTTGCCGGAACAAATACAAAGGCAACTGCTTTTGATGTTGAAATGGGAAATGTAGAAGGTTCTGGAGTTCCTCTTATTCAGAATGTACGCTATAACGGAAATATTGATGTAAACCGGGTAGAAGTTGATGAAGGTAAATATCTTGTAAATGACAATGCCGGAATCAAAACTTTCTGGGCAGAAAATCAGCAGGTTTTTGGTGCCCGCGATGCTTCTCAGTGGCAGGCTTCAAGTGATACAGTAATTTCTGTTGATGGAGTAAAAATTGATATTAAGCAGGGCGACAATGTTTATGCTGTTGCTGCAAAAATCAATAACTCTGGTGCTGCTGTAAAGGCTACAATTGACCCTGTCCGCAATGCCCTTAATTTTGAAACAACCGATGCCCGCCAGCTCTGGCTGCAGGACCTCAGCGGTTCTACACTCGAAGAACTTGGAATCATTAAAGATTCATCTCAGCTCCCGCCATACAACCTTGCAAATGGAGCCCGCCTCAGCGGTGGCAGCATGTTCGATACAGTAATTGCTTTTAGAAATGCTCTGCTCGCAGGCGACCAGGAAAGCATCGGTGGTCGTGTGCTTGGTGCTCTCGACAAAGGAATTGACAGCCTTGTAACACGTATTGCAAAATCAGGTGCTGAATATGAACGTGCCCAGCTTAATGCAACAAGAAGCAGCAAACTTGCTCTTGATGTAACCCAGCAGGTAAGCCGTGAAGGAGATCTGGACTTTACAAAGGCAATTACTGACCTTAAGATGCTGGATTATACAAATCAGGCAACCTTGAGTCAGGCTGGAAAGATGTATTCATCAACCTTGTTGAATTACATGAGATAAAAAGTAAAAGGTGGTTTCGATACGGTGCCAAGCACCTACTCAACCACCGATGGTTGAGTAGCACGCAGTGCATATCGAAACCATAATTAAAACATAGAGGTTAATTTATGGAACTTATAACAAAAGCCCGTGGAAAAATTACTGTTTCTGATGACCACTTGATTACAATTCCCGAAGGACTTTTTGGCTTCGAAGATTATACAAAATATGCTCTCGTAGATTCAGATTACGAGCCCTTCATCTGGCTTCAGTCATGTGAAGATCCTAACCTTGCTTTTTTAATAGTTGATCCTTTCCTTATCTGTAATGAATATGAAACTGATATAGACGATGCTGCTCTTAAAAAGATTGGAATTACAAAACCTGAAGATATCATCATTATGACAATTGTAACAATTCCTCATGACGGTTCATCAATTACTGCAAACTTTCAGGGACCTCTGGTAATTAATAAAAAGAATCATCAGTGTATGCAGGCAATCCTTAGCGATAACCGCTGGTCAACCAAGGTTGATATAGTTCAGGCTCTGAACAAGAAAGGAGGGCAATAATGCTTATCCTTTCAAGAAAAATTGATGAAAAAATCAAGATTGGTAATGACATTACAATTACTTTAATTGATGTACATGGTGACCAGGTAAAGATTGGTGTTGAAGCACCTAAGGATGTAAAGGTCTTCCGTCAGGAAGTATTTGATGCAATACAGATGGAAAATAAAGCGGCTGTTGTAGACAGTCAGGAATCAGGAAACGAAAAGGCTATTTCTGCTGTAAGTGCATTGAGCAAGCTTCTTAAGAAATAGTCGAGTTAAGTTTTAATTCAGCTTCGCTGGCACGTAAATAAACCGGACCGTCAAAATCTTTAAGCGGTTCGGCTTTTTTATTTATAAGCTCTTCTGTAATTTTTATAAGAGCTTCTGCTGTCATGGCTGGACTTGCTGGAAGCAGATATTTTTTTCCCGGAAGGGCAGCATTTAGTTTTTCTGCAAGCTTTTCAGCATCGGGGCCGCAAACAAGAGCCTTGTCGAATTTACCTGCTTCTTCAATAATTTTTTCAACTTCCCAGTCGCCGTCTTCAAGAAGACATTTTTCTCCGTCTGTTATGCGGCAGTAAAATTTATCTTTATTTGCATCAATACAAGAGATTAAAGGATAATCAAGATTCTTATAAGGGAAAGCGTAAGCTTCCAGAGAAGAGATTCCATATACAGGAACTCCATAGGCAAGTTCTATTGCTTTAAGGGCAGAAATGCCAAGGCGGAGGCCTGTAAAGCTTCCCGGTCCTATTGTGAGTGCTGTGGCATTTAAATCTGCAGCAGATATGTCAGCTTTTTTCAAAAGTTCATCTATTGAAGGTACGAGAATTTCAGATTGTCTCATACCAATGTCGTAAGTTGAAGAAATAAATTTTGATTCAGTTTTTACTGCAAGAGAGATTCTTGTTACTGCACAGTCTAAAGCTAAGATATTCATTATATTTCTCCATTATTCCAGTTTTCAATTTCAATAAGGCGGCTTCCGTCATCCTGTGGAGTAAGACGAATTATAATGGTGCGGGAAGGAAGTTCATCCATAATTTTTTCGCTCCATTCAATAATGGAAACGCCGTCTCCGTAAATCATATCGTCGGTTCCAAGATTTACAAAATCTTCGCCACCTTCAAGTCTGTATACATCCATATGATATAGAGGCATTTTGCCATAATATTCGCTTATAAGACAGAAGGTTGGGCTGGTGATTGTGTCTGTGATTCCAAGAGCCTGTGCAATTCCTTTTGTAATAGTTGTTTTCCCAGCTGCAAGGGTTCCCTGCATGGCTAAAACGTCGCCCTTTTTAAGTTTGCTGCCTATTCGCTGGCCAAGGGCAATTGTTTCTTCTGGAGATTTAGTTGTGAATGTTAACAAGGTAGTCTGCCTTCGAGCTCTTCTGTAAAAATATATTCGAGCAGGGCCTTTTTTACCGGAATAAGCGGATAATTAACTGGCTGAGGGAATGAGAGCTCAATAATCTTTTTTCCCATAGGGCTTGTTTCAATGCTGAAGAAAATATGAACTGTATCAGTGCTGGTAGGAAATTCCATTATTGCATCGCACGTATATTTTCTGAGATAGAAAATCTGACCTTCTTCGCGCTGAATGTTCTGTAGCTCAATCACTCTCATATTATTATAGAATACTCCAAAAATGCTCTGTTATCAAGTCTTTTAAATATTCATTTTTAAAGTTCATATTTATATACGAGAGTATGAATTCTGTTTTTAGTAGCCAGTGAAATCTGCATGAACTGAATATGTAAAGCAAGTTTCCCGGTAGGTAGCTTTCTTGTACGGCGGATGATTCCTACAATTGTTTCGTCAATTCCAGTTTCCGGCAGGATTACACCAATATATTGGTTCTCCTTAATAGGAAGAGTTGTCTGAATACAGCAGCCGCCGGCAGAAATATTTGTGATTTTTCCCGGGTATTCTTTATCGGAGAAGGTGTAAAGCTCTTCATTCTTTTTATGATTTTCATTAACTTTAACTGCCTTAAATGAACAATCTCTTTCAAAAAATTCTCGCTTAAAGTGACGCTGAGCCTGACATTCAAGCTGCTCAGAATGTGAAAGTACCATGTAATATTTTCCGTCATTTCCTTCGTTGTAACGTATAATTCTGGTTATAAGATTATAGGAAAGTCCGTCTGGCGTACGGAAGGTAAATCGGCTGCGGGTTAGAAGTTCAGGTCTTCTTGGAGATTTATAAATGAACTCTGGAATTTCAGCAGTAAAGAAATCCTTCTGGTTCTGGGTAACCGTAAATGGATATTGTTCACCCTCGTTGGAAATATAAAATACAACACAGCCAATCTGAATCTGGCGTGTAGAAAGCACCTTTTTGTACTGAGCAACAATCATTTCCAGCTTAAAAAGTGTTGTAAAGAAATCATTCATTTTTTCGTCTGTAAAGAGGTTCTGCTGTTTCATTATGTCATATGCAGTATGAAAAAGTTCATTTACTTCATTGTTGCTTTTGATTGAGTAAAGGATGTTATTTGTGTCTGTAATTTTACAGATTTCCCAAAGGGTATTTATTTCTGTTTGATTAAGATTATTTTCTTTTGCAAGCTTTTGAATATCTTTAAACTTGGTTTTTCTGCTGCGTTCTTTTTCCAGGTATGCTTCTGATTTGTAATAGTTTTTTATTCGCATCCATACTATAAATGCAATACCCAGAATTGCCGCAACAATAATAAGAAGTATGATGATAATAGCAATGTCACCGCGATGTGCAATTCGCGCTTCAACAGGGGAACCGCTTCCTGAACCTAATAAAAAGAACATATTTACACCTCGCTTTTTAGAAGGCTCTACATATTCTGCAGGGCTTTCGAAATATCCTTTAATCTTGGACAGATTTCGTATTCAGAAAGATCTCCAAGCATTACCGTATCATTATTCTGCAGGGCATCTTCAAAATCTTTAAGGATTGGAGAAAACTCTGCAAAGAAATCTTTGAAATTAATTCCATTTAAACTCTCGCTTGAGAAGGTTTCAGGGAAGAGGGAAGCAAGTGTTGCAATGTGGCAGAACTGGTCTATGCTGTCTGCAAGTTTTTTTATAGATTCACTTACTTCAAGATTCTTTCCGCTTTGAAGGGCCACCGGCACACCCTCCATCTGATTTGCAAGTTCGCTGAACAGTTCTGAAAGCTTTGAAAAGGAAGCCTTTATGTCATTTTCAGTAACAATAGAAAATTCAAATTTTGTATCATTGCCAAGAGGTTTTGCAGCTTCCTCGTCAAAAATGTCTGCAGTAATCTGCTTTCCGTCTACAATAATACCTATTACTGCTGCTTTGTTTTCTTCGCAGGTAGCTTCAAAAGATTTAAGAACATCTCCAATTGTCTGTTCATCTTCCAGTTGTACATCAACCTGCTGTCCATTTATATAAAATTCAATCATATTTTACCTGCCTTAATTTTGTTTTTGCTGCTGCTTTGTGAAGTTCGAAATTGTATTCTGCTGAGCTTCAAGACTGTTCAGAGAGCCTTCCATCTGGCTGTATTTATTGCGAAGCTCTGCTTCCTTTTTAGCCATCTGACTTTCCAGCTTTGTAATTTTTGTTTCTGAGCTTTTGATTTTTGAATCAAGAGAAGAAGTCTTCATTGCAAGAATGCCGCCTGTTTGTGTATAAGCAGAAATCTGTTTATCAAGCTTATAGGCAATTCCAGTGTCTACAATAAGGTCTCCGTCTGAGTCATAACCAAAAAGCATTTTTATATCATCAAGATGATTTGCAAGAGCATCATCAAGTTTCTTTTCATCAATTTCGAGATAGCCGCGAAGCTTACTCTGTGAATAGCCGCCCGAATATCCGCCTGCATTGGTTGCGATTCCAAGCTGTGAAAGCATTGTAACCTCTGCCGAATCAGAGAACATATAGCGGGCTGCTATTGTAGAAGCCATATTTGATTTTATATTTGTTAAAGAAAAATCAGACTGAAAAAGTCCCAGCTTCTTTTGTTCTGCTTCTTTTTCATCAGAAGAAAGATAATCAAGTTCATCAATGATTTCCTGCTTATTCTGAGAAAGAATATTAAGCTCAGCAACTGCCTGATTATATTTACCTACAAAATCAATAATGGCTGTTTTTGAAGCATCTACATCGGGCTTTACGGCAATTGTAGCTGTCTTTTCTGTTTTGTCGTGTACATTCAATGTAATTTCAGGAACTACATCATCAATTTTATTTGAAGAACGGGTAATGGTAATTCCTTCGTATTTGATAATTGCATCATCTGCTGTAGAGACAGGATGCTTTGGACCATATCCAAGGTCCGTAACAGGATCAAGAGCAGTAAAGCTTGATATTTCATAGCTTGTTCCTGTGTTCTGATTGCGAAGGGCAATTGCTTTGATTCCCGGATAGTCGGAAAGTTTTACATCAATTTGTGCGGCTTTGCCTTCTTCGGCCGGAGTGTATGGAAGTTCCTTTTCGCTGCCATCTTCCATTACGGCGTATAAAATCTGATTTGTTTTTACAGGTTCGAGAGGGGCAGGTGGTTCTGGCGGCAGATTAAGATTAGTATCCGATTCATTGTTGTTTATTACAATTCCGTCAAATTCAGCTGTTCCTGCATCAGGAAGTTCTGGCTGGAGTAAAGTTTTATTTATTGCCTCTGTAATATCTTCTGTTTCTTTTTCTGTAATCGTAAACTGAAGATGTAATGCATTGTCCCGGAGAATTTTTTCAGGGACTTTAACCTGGTAAGCTCCCCGGGGGTCTACAATAGCAGTCTGTTTTTCTTCATCATATTTTGTGTTGGTAAGAGAAAGAGGCGGCATGTAAACCGGTTCGTCATATTCAATTTTATTAACAGGCAGAATTTCTGTCTGAGAGTTTGCAAAAGTTTGTGTCTGAGATTTAATTTTATCAACCATGCCTGAATCAAAGGCAAATGTTTTGGCATCATCTTCAAAAATAAGGCGGTTTTCTTTGCCGGTTGGAACTGCTTCTATGAGCAGAGATTTTTTACCGGCACTTGCACCAATGATAGATGATTTAATTATGTTATTTCCACGTTTATTTATTGCACTTGAAAAATCTTTAAGGGAACCGCCTTTCCAGTTAAAAGTAATCTGCTTTTCTCCTACCTTGTAAGTGTAAGTTCCCTGAGGAACTTTAAAATCATTTTCCAGCTCGTCACTTAGAAAGCGGTCTGAAGAAGCCGCCTGAAGAACATCAACTTTAAATGATTGAAGACTTGCAGAGCGGTTTGCTTCTGCAGTAATTGCATATTCTTCTGTTGATGAGGTGAGTTTACTGTTAAATGGATTTTCAAATGAGTAGAGAGTTTTTGTGTTATCTCTTAAAGCTGAGAGTCGCTGGTTAATGTCGCGCCAGGCGTTCTTCTCAGTTTTTAACGATTCAAGCTGATTCTGTTCCCTTGTAAGAGGGATACGCTCAATTTTCATGAGCTTTTCAACAGTATCGTTTGTATTATACTGATCAGTAACGCCTGGTATGTTCAGTCCGGCCATAGGCTTATATTACTTCGTCGAACATTGAGCCAATAGCTTTTCTGATGCGAAGCTTAAGTTTCTGCATGTCTTCTGACGGAATCTGCTTTATTACCTGGTTTGTAGCTGAATCAACAATAGAAACTACTACGCTTCCAAGTTCTTTGTTCACACTGAACTGCAGCTTATTTCCGCCAACCATTTCAGTCATTTTTTGCAGCGCTTGAGAATCTGCCTTTATTTCGGCAATATTCTGTTCAATGTTCTGCGCTACCTGGGCTCCTGTGGGAGTTATGGATAGGGCAGCAACCTGTTGTGCAGTATTGCTTACCGTATTTCTGTTTGTGTTGTAAAGAGACTGGCCATCCATTGCCACATGAACCATAGAATTCGTATTAATAGTATTCATAGTTCTCCTCCTTGAAAAAAATGGAAAGGGAAGGGGGGCGCATACCCCTTCCTTCCATATTTCAAATCAAAAAGATGACATCCAGTTATCTCTTTAATTCATATTTTTTTAATTTGTCTACTGCAAGAGTGCCAATACAGTCTGTGACTGGTTATTAGCCTGAGCGAGCATTGCGGTTCCAGCCTGTGTGAGAATGCTGTTCTTTGTGAATTCAACCATCTCAGAAGCCATGTCTGTATCACGGATACGGCTTTCTGCAGCCTGAGTGTTTTCAGCAGCAATGTTTACGCCCTTTGCAGCCAATTCGAAGCGGTTCTGATATGCACCAAGATCTGCTCTCTGCTTGTTAACCTGAGTTAATGCAGCGTCAACAGCGCCAAGTGTCATATTTGCTTCTTCTGGTGATGAAATAGTGATCTGTTCTTCGCTACCCTGTGCACCCTTAAGTCCAAGAGCTGATGCAGTCATTGTACCAATGAATACACGAGCGTTCTGATCCATATTTGCACCAATCTGGAACTGCATTGTGCTGTCGCCTGTTTCTGCGAAGCGTCCAGTAAGCATATTCATACCGTTGAACTGAGCTACACTTGCAATGCGGTCAACTTCAGCAACGAGCTGTGAAACTTCAACCTGAATCTGCATGCGGTCTTCATCGCTGTAGATACCGTTTGCAGCCTGAACAGCAAGTTCGCGAACACGCTGAAGAATGTCTGTTGTTTCAGCAAGATAACCTTCGGTTGTCTGGATGAAAGAAACACCATTCTGGATGTTCTTTGAAGCCTGGTTCAAACCACGGATTTGGCTGCGCATCTTTTCAGATACAGCAAGTCCTGATGCATCGTCACCGGCGCGATTGATGCGTTCACCAGATGAGAGCTTCTCCATGTTTTTCATGATCGATTCATTAGAAATGTTTGTCACACGATCAGCATAGAGTGAGCTCATATTGTGATTAATAATCATATTTGTGCCTCCATGTTTGCTTAAAAACAAAAAGCCTCATGCTTTTTGTCCTGCAGGTGAAGGCTAAATCAGTACTGCGCCTCTGATTTAGTTTCAGACCATTCAGCAGGAATAGTCAGTCTTTATTAAAATTAAAACTGACTGTTCCTGCCGTCACCAGCCTGCATGGAAACACTATGTCAAAGAACAATGCGCCGCTGAAAACGGGCATGTAAAAATCAATAATTGCTTATTAATTTTACGATGTTTTTGCTGAAAAATAAAGGGGAGTAAGACAAAAAAAACACCGCGCAATTAATTTTAGGCTGCTTTCGCAACCTAAAATTAATTATAACTCACTATCTGGCTAAAGACAAGTGATTATCTCAACAAGCTGAGTACATTCTGGCTCTGGGTATTAGCCTGAGCGAGCATAGCTGTACCTGCCTGCTGAAGTACAGAATTCTTTGTGAACTCTACCATCTGTGAAGCCATATCAGTATCACGGATGCGTGATTCTGAAGCCTGGAGGTTTTCAGCACCAATATCCAATCCCTTAACAGTAAGTTCAAGGCGGTTCTGATAAGCACCAAGATCAGCACGCTGTTTGTTGATCTTCTTCAATGCTTCGTCGATAGTTCCGATTGCGCGGTTGGCATCTTCCGGTGTAGCAAGTGAAAGCTTCTCTTCTGAACCAAGTTCGCGAACTCCAAGAGCTGCAGCAGACATAGTACCGATAAATACCTGTACTCTCTGATCCATGTTAGCACCAATATGGAACCACATAGAAGCTGTTACTACATTTTCTCCTGTTGGCTGTGCGAAACGGCCAGTAAGCATGTTCATGCCGTTAAACTGAGCGGCAGAAGCAACGCGGTCAACTTCAGAAACAAGAGCCGAAATTTCAACCTGAATCTGCATGCGGTCTTCTTCAGAATAGATTCCGTTAGAAGCCTGAACTGCAAGCTCGCGGATACGCTGCATGATGTCAGTTGTTTCCTGGAGGTAACCCTCTGTTGTCTGGATAAAGCTGATACCATTTGAACAGTTCTGTGAAGCCTGGTTCAAACCGCGGATCTGAGCACGCATCTTTTCAGATACTGCGAGTCCTGAAGCATCATCACCTGCACGGTTGATTCTTTCGCCTGAAGACAATTTCTCCATGTCTTTGTTAAGACTGAGACCTGTAACTCCGAGCTGACGATTGGCAAACATTGCCGACATGTTGTGGTTGATAACCATAGTATTCCTCCTTGGAATGTGAGCAGAAGAATCCTTTCTTCTGTTTGAAAAAAGATGCAAAAATGCGTAAATGTTTTACAAGGCTACATCTACACATTTTTGCCCGAAACGCCTGACTGCTGCTTCAGCGAAGTCGGTACAGCCATAACACTTCTACGGTTAATATCGGCAGGATTCTGGAGGAACTTTAGAAAAAATTTAGAAAATTTCGATAATTTTTTTCAGGGCACGAACTGCTTTTCCGCGATGGGAAATGGCATTCTTTTCATCGGCTGTTAGTTCGGCAACTGTTTTCTGATATTCTGGTAAGAAAACGATAGGGTCGTAACCGAAGCCGCCGCTGCCGGCCTGTTTTGAAATATCGTCGATTAATGCGCCTTCAAAGGTTTCTTGGGCTACAAAAAGACGGTCCGGGCCGCAGTACATTACCATAGCGCAGGTATAATGGCAGGAACGGTCTCCGTGAAGGTATGCAGCTTTAGGAAGATTTCCTTTTGCTATAGCTTCGTTTGTCTGCTGAATAAGGAAGATATTCTGTTCTTCCTGGCTGATTTTACCGCCGTCTGGCTTACCATGCATAAAAGCAGGGCCTGCATAGCGTGAAGAGAAAATGCCAGGCGCTCCACCCAAGGCGTCTACGCAAATTCCCGAATCGTCTGCAATGACAGGGCAGTGCACAATATCATAAAGTGTGCGTGCCTTAATCAGACTGTTTTCGTAAAAAGTTGTTCCTGTTTCATCAGGATCAAAAGCAATTCCTTCGTCAGAAGGAATAAGGATTGTGTGTTCCGGTAAAAGTTCACACATCTCTCTTTTTTTATTTTTATTTCCGGTTGCTAAGTAGATTTTCATATAAATCAATATAATGAAAATACCGGCTATAAACAATAATTATGGTTCATCAGATATTTGTATTTTTGATTTTTCGAGATCCTTTTTTGCACAGTTTATATAATAGTTAACCTGACGTTCACACATTCCCATAAGATTTGCCACTGTCTGGTTTGATGGCCGTAAATAAATATGACCTTTTTCAAAAGAATCATTAAGACGGCTCCAGCTGCGTCTGTGTTTTTTCTCCATTGTTTCCATGTGTTCTTTCATCTGTTCAAAGTTTTTGCAGACCGTGTTATTACTCAGCACATCATCTTCAAGTTTAGCCATAATCTTTAAGTATCTTTTATGATGGAAATATGCAAAGTTTCTTCTTTCTTCAGCTTTTTCCCTTCTGATGCTTTTTTCATCTAATGTTTCTTTACATTTTTCAATCAGCTTGTATAAATGTTCTTTATTGATTCCGGAATAACTGCATATCCTTAAAATCTGTTCATCAGTAAGATAATACGAAGATTTTAAGGCTAGAATTACAATTTTCTTTTCATTGTGTTTCAGCTGCCTGTCTTTTAATGACTGCATAACTTCAGGCTGTACTGTAGCTGCGGCTTTGAAAGGGACTTTTGGTAATTCAAAATTCTTGTAATCAATTCTGTAATATTTTTCTTCTTTTTCTTCCAGCTCAAGGATGCATTCTTCGTAGTTTATCTTTTCCCTTAAAGACTGAATAATCTGTTTTTTTATATTGATGTTTATGATATTACATATATTACAGTAAAGATATGTAAAAAAGTCCCCTATATCCGGATTGTATTGATGAATAAGCCTGGTTTTCTTTTCAATAAGATTCATCAGTACTTCCTGCCGGAAATCTTCATCGTATTTGTGAAGTCCAAAAACAGGATAATTTTTAATAACAAATCTGCAGATCAGATCAAGGAATTGATTTTCATTGATTTTTCCGCAATGCATTTGTTCCGGCAGTTCGTTCAGGTTTTGTGTTTTCATAATAATACCTCTTTTAATGATTTTTAGGGTCAGTAAAGCGAGCTGTCATTTTCCCGGTAAATTGTATATATGCAAGTTTTGTGCCATGTGTGGAAAAATATGAAATGACTGGTATTTTTTTAACTTTTTTGGATGTTTAATACTTGACCTGACTTATGCAAAATGATAATATAGCAACATCTTTTGGCGACTTAGCTCAGTTGGTAGAGCACACGGCTCATATCCGTGATGTCAATGGTTCAATCCCATTAGTCGCTAGCTTAAATCCGGTACTTTTACAGTTCCGGATTTTTTTTTACTTTTTTTCTATTTTTTCATTTTTCATTAACAAGTCCGTTAAAAAATCTGCCTCTTTATTAAAAAAAAATCCAGAAGGCATGTTTTTCATTAAAAAAATTATAAAGATAAAAAAAAGAAAAAATCTTGTTAAAAAAAAACTTTGGGTTTATAATTACTATTACTTGATTTGATGGTAAATAAATAATTACCTGTACAGGAGTTAATATGAAGAAAATACTGATTATACTTGCAGTTTTTGCAGCTTTGTCTGCTTCTATTTTTGCAGCAGAAAACAGTAGTGCTTCTGCACCTGAACGTACTGAAGGAAAATGGACAGATATATCTTATGTAAATGTACCTGTTCTTAAAATACTTGAAGGTAAAGACGGATACGCAGTTATTTACCAGAAAAATAAAACAGGTGTTGGAAATGTTGTTATTCCTAAAAAATGGGGAAAAGGCAATAATGAGGAACCAAGAAAGCTGAAGTTCCGTGCCGTAAAAACATCTCTTGGTGCATACATGACAGTCGTAAAAGACGGTGGTGAATTTAAACGGGTTATTCTTTCAATTCCTATGAATAAGAGTAATTCAATCTGGGGTATGGTAGATTCCAGAAAGAATATGGAAGGTGCCGATAAAGATACTCTGGAAGACTTGGAATTCTAGTCCGAAATACGGTATTATAAAAGAGGGTTATAAACCCTCTTTTTTTTTATTTAAAATAACGGAATTTGCGAATGTTTGAATTATCTCAAGAAATAATCGATGAACTCAAATCTTTTATAGAAAATCATGATTTCTTTTTTATTGCAGGACATAAGGAACCGGATGGAGACTGCATTACCTCATGTCTTGGAATAGCCGCAATACTTGATTACTTTGGAAAACCTTATCAGTTACTTTCTGCAGGACCTTTTAAGAGAAACGAAGTTATCCGCTGGCAGGATAAGTTTTCGGATACTATGGAATTTCAGGATGAAAGTGAACGCAAAAAAAGCGGTTTATTTATAGCTGATTGTTCTGAAATTGTCCGTATTGGTGACATAGACGGCGATCTGAAAAATCTTGATACCTTTGTTATTGATCATCATAAAACAAGCGGTCTTACAGACGGAATGAAAGGGCATGTCGATTCAAACGCACCAGCCTGTGCTTTTTTAATTCAGCTTTTTTACGAAAAACTGATTGGCGACCTTCCTGCCGAACTTGCAAAAACTCTTTTCTTTGGAATTTGTACAGATACAGGCTTTTTCAGATTCCTGACTGAAAATTCTTCTGAGGTCTTTGCAGCAGTAAGCCGTCTTGTTGCATCTGGCGCAGACCCTAGAACAACCTATCGTGAAATAAATTCCGGCAAGCCTTATTCTACAAGAAAGCTTCTTGGTATTCTTTTGGGTAAAGCCGAAAGATATCTTGACGGCAGACTGGTAGTAACCTGGGAGTCTCTTGAAGATACAAAAAAATGGGGCCTGGAAGGCCGCGATTCAGATTCCCTTTATCAGCTTATGCTGAGTGCTAAAGGTGTAGAAGCTGTAGTATTCCTTCGTCAGGATACAGAGACTACCTGTACAGGCGGTTTCCGTTCACAGGATAAAATTGATGTTTCCCTTGTAGCGTCAAAGTTTGGCGGCGGCGGTCACAAAAATGCCAGCGGCATGAGCTGTAACGGTCGCGTCGAAACTCTTATTCCACAGATAGTAAAAGAATTTGCAAGAATAATGTAATAGATGCTGAAACAAGTTCAGCATGACTTTATCTTAGATTTGCGCCTTCAATAAATGTCTTTGCGTAATCAATTAATTCTTTTGCTTCTGCATCAGTATAAGGGTAGATGTCGTTATAGCTCGGGTCCAGACAGTTCTGATTCATAAACTGGGCAAACTGCCAGCTCGCATCCACCGGCAGCAGTTTTGCCATTTCTTTTATATCATCTTTTGTAACGAGTCCCGGGACAAGAACAGTGCGCCATTCGCGGCAGTCTGCAGAATAACTTGCAACAAGCTCTGTGCTTTCAGAAAGTACCTTTTCGAAAAAATCAGATTTTCCAAAATATGGAGAGGCGTCTCCGCAAATTAAAGTAGAATAGCGGGAAGGGCTGGTTTTTATGTCCATGGCAATAAAGTCCGGCCGAAGGCTGTCGTCTTCAATCAGAGCTCGTAATTTTTCCGGAAGGGTTCCGTTTGTGTCTATTTTGATTTTGTAGCCCAGTTCCTTTGCCCTGCGGATTATCAGCGGAGTATAAGGATTTAACAAGGGTTCTCCGCCGCTTATTACAAGGCCGCTTAAAATACCCTGACGCTTTTCAAGGTGGGCAAAAAGTTCTGCTACAGTGTTGAGTGGTTCGGTTTGAGTGCCTGCGGGTATTTCCGAATCATTCAATACCAGTCCTATGTTGTAGCAGTAGGGGCAGCGGATATTACAGCCTTTTAGAAAAAAAGAACCTGCGACCAGACCTGGAAAATCCACACAAGTGGTTTTTACAAGTACGCCCGCAGGTTTATTCAGGTCAAGCTCTGACATTATGCAGTTACTTTTACCTTGTTGAATACAGCTTCAAGTTCTTCAACATTGTGGCAGCGTGCAGTTTCTACCCCAGCCTCGTTGTAGAAGATTACTGTAGGTGATGCAAATACACCTTTCTTTGCAGCCTCTGCGAGACCTTCTTTTGTATCTACATCAATTGCACGTCCCGGCATATCAAGCTCAGACATAAAGTCTTTTACTGGAGGGCAGTTAGGACATGTCTGTCTTGTATACATTTCGTATGTTACGCTCTGTAAATCTGCTGCTGGTTCTGCTGCAGACATTTTAGCAGGTGCCTTGCGAACGCATGGCTGGTCTGCTGCAGTAATATCATATTCCTTGCTGGCTTCGAGAGTGAACATTTTGCGCTGATCGAATTCATCGCGCTTTCCTTTGTTCCAGTGCTTTACGGCACGGTAGTAACCTACGATGCGTGCGTAAACCTCAGTCTCGGTTCCATGAACGTCCTTAAGTGCAGCTCTTGTTTCTTCAATCTCGGCGTCAATCTGTGCAAGTGTTCTTTTTTCCATAATCTTTTTCTCCTCCCAAATTATTTAATTTTCACACCCACACTAAATATAGTGTGGATACAGTCTTTTGTCAATGCTTTAGACACTAGAATTTTCGGCAGGGAGCCTCAAAAACTTTAATGCCTCTTTACTTTTTTAGTTCTTTTCTGCAAGAACCTTTGCTCTTTCTGCTTCCAGCTCCTTAAGCTTTTCTTTAAGGGCCTTTTCTTTTTCGGCCTTACACTTAGGACATTCGAACTGCTGTCCTACGAGATAGCCGTGAACCTTACAGATAGAGTAGGTTGGTGAAACAGTAAAGAAAGGAATGCGATACTTGCTTGCAACTGTGCGTACAAGGTCTGCGCAGCTCTTCCAGTCTTTAAGAGCTTCACCCATAAAGATGTGGAACATTGTTCCACCGGTATACTTAGTCTGCAGAGCTTCCTGATGGTCGAGAGCTTCGAATACATCAGCTGTGTAATCAACAGGCAGCTGTGAAGAGTTAGTATAGAACGGCTCGTTTGTTCCACTTGTAATGATGTCAGGGAACTGTTCCTTGTCGTGGCGGGCAAGGCGGTAAGATGTAGATTCTGCAGGAGTTGCTTCGAGGTTGAAGAGATCTCCTGTTTCCTCCTGGAAGTCCTGCATCTTCTCACGCATATGCTGTAAAACCTTTTCTGCAAAAGCCTTGCCCTTAGGGTCTGTAATATCAACTCCAAGGAAGTTGAGACAACATTCGTTCATACCGCAAAGACCGATTGTGTTGAAGTGGTTAACAAGGGTCTTGAGGTATCGGCGTGTATATGGGAACAAGCCGCCGTCATAAAGCTTCTGAATAACCTTACGCTTTGTACAGAGACTTTCCTTTGCAAGCTCCATAAGGTAGTCCAGGCGCTTGTAGAATTCTTCTTCATTCTTAGCCAGGTAACCAATCTGTGGCATGTTGATTGTTACTACACCGATAGAACCTGTGAATTCGTCTGCACCAAAGAGACCACCACCACGGCGGCGAAGTTCACGCTTATCAAGCTGCAGACGGCAACACATAGAGCGTACATCACTAGGATTCAAATCTGAATTAACAAAGTTCTGGAAGTTTGGAGTTCCGTACTGAGCTGTCATTGTAAAGAGCAGCTTAGCATTCTCTGAGTTCCAGTCAAAGTCACGTGTAATGTTATAGGTTGGGATAGGGTAAGCAAATCCGCGTCCGTTAGCATCACCTTCAATCATGAGCTCAATGAATACCTTGTTAATCATATCCATTTCTTTCTGGCAGTCGCCGTAAGTGTAATCCTGTTCCTTACCGCCAACGATAGCCTTTTTGTTCTTAAGGTCATCAGGACATACCCAGTCTAAAGTGATGTTTGTAAACGGAGCCTGTGAACCCCAGCGGCTTGGTGTGTTTACACCGTAAATATAGCTCTGGATGCACTGGCGAACCTGTTTTTCTGTAAGATGATCTGCACGGATAAATGGTGCAAGATATGTATCGAATGATGAGAAAGCTTGAGCTCCTGCCCATTCGTTCTGCATGATTCCCAAAAAGTTTACAATCTGGTTTACAAGTGTTGAAAGGTGAGTTGCCGGAGTTGAGGTGATTTTGTCCGGAACACCACCGAGTCCTTCTGCAATTAACTGGCGGAGAGACCAGCCTGCACAATAGCCTGAGAACATAGAAAGGTCGTGGATATGGAATGCGGCTGTTTTGTGGGCTTCTGCAATTTCCTTTGAGTAAATATTGTTAAGCCAGTAGTTAGCTGTAATTGTTCCTGAGTTATGGAGGATAAGTCCACCAAGAGAGAAGTTTACGTTAGCGTTTTCGTTTACACGCCAGTCACTCTGAGCAAGGTAGCCGTCCATAGTCTTGTTGATGTCGATCATAAGACTCTTTGCGTCGCGCATTGCTTCGTGGCGGGCACGGTAAAGGATGTAAGCCTTTGCTACTTCAACTTCGTTGTTTTCGATGAGAACGCTTTCGACATTATCCTGAATCTCTTCGATACCAGGGATAGAATGTGCGCGGTTACCGGCAAGAAGAAGACGAAGTTTTTCTTCTACCATGTCTGTAAGCTTTGAGGCTCTGTCCGGATCCTTGCGTTTTTCTACGGCTTCAATAGCCTTGCCGATTGCGGCTTCGATTTTGCTTCTGTCGTATTCAGCGATTTCACCAGAGCGCTTTACTACAGACTTAAGGAAGCCTTTCGTTTCTGAATCGGAGCTGTTTCCAAGGAAGCTTCTCCATTCTGGAAAGATTGATTGATCACTCATTTTGATTTTCCCCTCTTTTCTATGTTCTTTACTTCTGTAATGAATTCATCGAGATTTTCGAAATGCCGGTAGACTGAAGCGAAACGGATGTATGCTACCTTGTCGATGTCATACAATTTTTCAAGTACTAACTCTCCCAGCTCAGACGTAGAAATTTCACGGTTTTCACGACCTTTTTTAATTGCGAGATCTTCAATGTCATTGGATAGCTGTTCTACCATAGAGGTTGCAACAGGACGTTTTTCAAGAGCACGTTCAATACCTTTTTCCAGCTTAAGGCGGTCATAAGGCTGACGGCGTCCGTCGCGTTTGATAACCATAAAGGGTTTTTCGTCAATACGTTCATAGCTGGTAAAGCGATAGCCGCAGGAAAGACATTCACGTCTTCTGCGTATACTTTCACCGTTTACCATCGTTCTTGACTCAAGGACTTTGTCCTCAATGTTACCACAGTAGGGGCAGCGCATTGTTTCCTCTCACTTTTTATTTCTAGCGTTTTAGTTCTGATAATTACATCATAGTACACTAAATATGGATACTCAAGTGAATTTTAGGAAATTCTGCGAATTTATTTTAAACTTTTTTTCTTGACAAAATTATTTTTTGTGCTTATCAGCGTTTTTTGAGCTTGTGCTCTTGACTATTTTTTTGTTTTTAGAATTCTTTTTATTTTTTTTGTCTTCTTTTTTTGATTTTTTAAGCTTACGTTCACTCGGAATATAATCATAAGGGATAAATGTAAAATAAGACCATACTGCACAAGCTGCAAAAATAATGAGGCAGAGATATGGAAGCCAGTTTCCGAAGCGGGCATAGGTTGTCATTTCTCTCTTAAATACCGGAATATTACTTGCAAGGGCTGCTTCTTCGAATAAAGGAAGGTCTGCAATTACTTTTCCGGCAGGATCTACAACTACAGAGTAACCTGCATTAGCAGAACGTACCAGGGTAGTGCGGTATTCTATTGCCCGGTAAGAGGCTATTACAAAATGCTGTATCTCGCTCGATTTTTTAAGAGACCAGGAATCGTCTGTGATATTTATAAAAAGTTCACTTCCGTTCAGAAAGAGAGGCCTCATAATGTCAGTAAAGGCATCATCAAAGCAGATTGGAGTGGAAATGCGTACTGTATATGGTTTTCCATCCTCTTTTTTCTGTTCGTAATAGTCTTTTGTAAGGTCTATATCCTTTACGGCCGGAAGACGATAGTTTTCTGTTATTCTGCATGGAACATCAAAATAAACATACTGATCACCGGGACACCAGCCGGCAGAAATACCTACAATCTTTTCCATAAATGCATGAACAGGAGGTATTTCCATAAAAGGCAGGGCTTCTGCAAAAGGGACAAGATGATTTTTTGCATAATAGCCGCGGTAATATCCGTCAGCATCATAGAGAATTGAAGTATTAAAGTATTCTTTTGTTTTTCCCTTTCTTACGACAGAACCGCCGAAAATGCAGGGAACTTTAATTTCCCTTACAAATTCTGCAAGTGATTTTTCAGAGGGATAGAATGAATAAAAGCCTTCTGAATTCGGGAAAGCCCGCTGAAGACAGCCTTCGCTCCATACTACAAGATTTGCTTTCTGGCCTGCCATTTCCAGTTCATCTATTTTTTCTTTTGTAAGTCTTTGAGACTTCAGGATAGAGTTTTTATCAGATTCTTCGTTCCAGGGGTTACTGTTCTGCTGAACTGTAATGGTTGTAAGTTCTTTAACCGGTTTGCGGGGCTTATCATATTGATATAAACCGTGAATAAGCATGAGTAAAAGAAGTCCGGCAAATAACTTTGCACATTGTATTGTATCTTCTGTTCTGCTTTTCTGCAGTTTGTAATTTCCAAAGTATTGAATAAGACCTTCTGCGGCAAGGGCGTTAAACATAATAATCATAAAGGTTATGCCGTAGGTGCCTGTTATGGATGCTGTCTGCATTAATAAAGGCCAGCGGAACATTGCAGAAGAAACTGTTCCCCATGGGTAACCAAGAAATCCGGCTGATTTTACCCATTCATAAAGAGTATAGATTACCGCAAAGTAAAGAATACGGAAGACTGGAGAACGTCTTATGGTTTTAAGGGATAAAAAGTTAATGCCTGCATAATATTCATTAAGCTTATTCTGACATTCTGAAGTGTAATACGGGATAAAAAAGAAAAGTCCGAAGGCTCCACCTATGCAGGCAGTACCTATAGCGGATGCTCCCAGGGTAAAAACTGCAAAATCCTTAAAATAAGCCAGCCAGAAGCTTGAAATCAGGTGGGTGGTAAGGGTCTGGATAAAAAAGGCTATAAAAGCAGTTTTAAAATCCTTAATCTTATTGAAAATGATATATAAAGGAATAAAGGCTGCCAGAGTATAGCCGGGACAGCCGAAAAGATAGAATTCATTTGGAATTGCAGCCGAAAGCATAAAACCTGAGAAAACCGAAGAAAAAATAACTTGTAAAATCAATTCCATTATATTATTATTTTAACAATATACATTGAAAAATTTCAAGGTAAAATAGGGTAATTAATAAAGGGAGGGTCCAATAAATGAAGGCAGTAAATGATGCACACGAATTGGAATATGGAAATAAACCCGATGTAGTGGCAAAAGCGCCGGGACGGTTTCATCTTATAGGTGAGCATTCCTGGTTTTTCAAAGATAAAACAATGTCTATGGCAGTTAATCTGCCGGTCTATGTTGCAATATCAAAAAGAGATGACACTTCTGTAAAATTCTACTTCCATCAGCTTAACGAACGAAAAAAAGCAAGCATTACATCATTAAAACTTAAAAAAGAAGACCGCTGGGCAAATGCAATAAAGGCTATTATATATGGCTTTACTTCTGCAGGCTTTACCCTGGGCGGAATGAACATAACGATTTACAGTGAAATCATTCCTTCGGCAGGTTTTGGAATTACCACTGCCGCAAAGGCTGCAAGTGCACTGGCAATTAAAAAGCTTTTTACCCTTAATTGTTCAGAGATGGAGCTGCTGCAGGTAATAGAGCGAGGTAATAGACGCTTCCTTCAGACAAATAATTATATTGCAGATAATTTTACAGCTCTTTTTGCAAAAAAGAATAATATTCTTATAACAGACCACTTTAAAAACACCTGGGATTACATTCCTTTTAATTTTGAAGATAAAAAGATTCTTCTGGTTGATACAAAGGTTCCCCGTGTAGAGGTATGGAACGAAGAAAGCCTGCATGAACCTCAGTATGCACTTATCATGGGTGATATGAGGGAAAGAAAGCCTAATGTTTATGGCGGCTGGCGTTATATAGACGATGTAACTGATATCAACGAACAGCTTTCTGAGGTTGGAGAAGATGCAAGACGCAAGCTTCTTTCGGTGCTTTATGAGCATAATGATTTGCTTAATGCACGTGAAGGTATTGAAAAAGGAGACTTCTTTAAGTTTGCCCGCTCGATAAATCACAGTCATGAGACTATGAGGGATATGTTTAATATTTCCTGCCCGGAAATTGACTGGATTTTGAAGCGTGTAAATGAACTGGAGCCTAATCTGGACTTTGTAAGAAATCCTGTTACCTGCGGAAGAATTACCGGTAAAGGCTTTGGCCGCTGTCTTTATGCAATTATGCGCGAAGGCGATATGGAAAACTTTAAGGCTAAAATTGCAGAGTTTGAAAAGATTTTCGGCTTCCATCCGGATGTATACGAAGTTGAGCCTGCAGATGGTGCTTCTTTAGTAAAGGATTAGACTGGAGCCCTTATGAATATTCTGCTTACAAATGACGACGGAATAAATGCAAAGGGAATAAATATTCTTGCAGACAGGCTGGAAAAAGATGGACACGCCCTTTATATGGTAGCCCCATCTTCCAACCGATCTGCCGTCTCACATCATATTACAATGTACAACACCAATATTCTGAATGAGGACAGCAAAAACCGCTGGGCTTGTGCCGGATATCCTTCTGATTGTGTATGTATAGGACTTAAAAGCGACCTTTTTAATGTAAAAATTGATGTAGTTATATCAGGCATTAATGAAGGTGCAAATATGGGTACAGATATTATTTATTCTGGTACCTGTGGCGCGGCCCGTCAGGCAGTGCTTGATGGAGTTCCTGGAATTGCTCTAAGTGTAGATCCGGAAGAATGGACACCGGAATGCCGGGCAAAAATGAAATACGAAGCACTTGCAGACTTTGCTGCTAAAAATCTAAAAGAACTGATTGCCATGGCAAGCACTGAGGTTCCCCGTATTTTCGTAAATGTGAATGGTGCCTCAAGAGATTCATATCTTGGTATAAAATACTGTCAGTCTCTTTGTATAAGGGATTATGGTGATAAACTTAAAATTGTAAAAAATAAAGGCACTACAGAATCGCATTTTGTTCCGGGAGGCGCTCTTCCAAGACCGGATGAAACAAGTGATGCCTGGGTAGTAAAGCAGGGCTATATTGCCATTTCCAGGGTATATGCAGAACCTCTTGCAGCAGAAATAGTGGACGGTATGCAATTTAAGTTGTAATATAGTATAGATATAATAAAAGGGTGGGGAAATTGCAGAATAACACAATTTTAGATGAAGGTAAGAACCTTTATTCTCAGAAACAATATAAGAAGGCTCTGGCTTTTTTTCTTGGGCTTCCAACTGATTCACCTGCAGACAAAATAGAAGTCTCTTATTATCTTGGGCTTTGCTACACTAAGCTTGAGCGTTATGATGATGCCCTTTTATTCCTTGAACAGGTAGTAACCTCCGGTGGTAATTTTGAACGTGTACTTCAGTGCCGCTTTTTACTTGCAGTAATTTATGCACTTTCCGGACGTAAACGCCTTGCAGACTTTGAATTGAATAAGCTTCTGGAAACAGGATATATGACTGCTTCTGTTTATGCGGCAATTGCTTTTGTTGCCTGGGAGCAGAATGATACAGAGCGTTGTCTTAATTACTATGAACAGTCTTTAAGAGAAGACCCGGAAAATATTTCTTCTTTGAATGGCTTGGGATATGTACTGGCCTGTCAGGAAAAGGATTTAACCCGTGCACTTTCTCTTTGTAAGCAGGCCGTAAAATCAGCTCCAAAATCTGCAGCCTGCCTGGATTCTCTTGGCTGGGTTTACTATAAGCTTGGACTATATAAAGACGCTTTGCAATATCTGCAGCAGGCAGAACAGATAGACACCATGAATGTGGAAATCGCAGAGCATATAAAATCCGTAAGACTTAAGGCAGGACATTAGCCGATGAAAATGATGAAAAAAAGTGCCATTTTACTTTTTGCAGCTCTTTTTTCTCTTTCTGCTCTATATGGTCAGGTAACGACCGATGATGCGGGACTTCGTGTTCCGGAAGACAGAATAAGAACCGGTAACGAAGGTTTTGCTTCAGAAGAATTCAGGCGCGGTGTACAGGCTTACTACAAGGGAGCCTTTAACGAAGCAATAGTTCAGTTTGAAAAAGCCCTGGCATATCTGCCGGATGATAACCTTATTCTGGACTGGCTTGGAAAAGCCTATTACAAGGCAGGTCTTGAAGGCTCTGCTTTAAGTTACTGGAATAATGCAAGTGAAAACGGCTATGGCGGTCTTTTGCTTGAAAATAAAATTGAAATTGTAAGGGAGCGCCGTGTAACGGGGGACTCCACAGATAAACTTATGCGCTTTTCCGAGGCGGGTGCCTTTCCCGGAGAATTCCAGGGGAACCTTATTTTCAGCGGCCCTGTTTCCGTTCAGCCTAATTATGACGGAACTATGTGGGTTGCAGCCTACAATACAAATGAACTTGTTTTATTAAATCAGAATGGAAAAGTAATAAACCGCATTGAAGGTCCGCTAAATGGTTTTGACCGCCCTAGTGATATTCTGCGCCTCCACGACGGAAAGCTTCTTGTAAGCGAAAATGCAGGAGACCGTCTGGCTCTGCTTGATGAAAAGGGACATTTTGAGCGTTATATTGCTTCAAAGGGAAGGGCAAAGGGCCAGCTTGTAGGACCTCTATACCTTGCCCAGGATTATCTTGAACGCATTTATGTAAGTGATTATGGTAACCGCCGTATAGATGTGTTTGATAAAGACGGGGAAGCCATTTTCTTTTTTGGCGGACCTGGCGGAGACTTTGCCGGTCTTAAGGGACCTACAGGAATTGCCATTGCAGATGAACAGGTTTTTGTTGCAGATGACCAGCGCCAGTGTATTTATGAATTTGACAGGGCCGGAAACTTTATCCGTGAACTGGTAGAACCCGGAACATTTAAAAAGCCTGAATCAATTAAATACAAAAACGGCAGCCTTATTGTATGCGATTCTAACCGTGTTGTTTCGGTAGATTCAGAGTCTGGTGCTCTTTTTGAATATGTAAGGACAGGTAATGCTCCGGCGCGGGTAACAGCAGCCGGTCCGGATGTGAACGGAAACCTTATTGTAACTGATTTCACGGCTAATGAAGTTTATGTTATGTCTAAGGTTCAGGAGCTGGTAGGCGGATTATTCGTACAGATTGAACAGATTGATGCTTCCAAATTCCCGAATGTTACTGTAGAGCTCCGTGTAGAAAACCGCCACCGTCAGCCTGTAGTAGGCCTTCAGGAAGAAAACTTTTACCTTACAGAAAACATGCGGCCTGTATCTAAATTAAAGATGCTGGGAGCCGCCTCGAATAATACCGATGCCGATATTACCATAATCATTGACCGTTCTGTAAATACAGCGCTTCATGGTGCGGAAATTGAAAGCAGTGTAAAGGAAGTTGCGGCTTCTATGAAGGGGCGCGGTATACTTAGAATAGTGTCGGCAGGTGCTATCCCTGCGGTGGAGTATGTTGGTAAGCCTGATGCGCTGGGGGATTTTAGTCTTGCAGCACTTAAAACTAAAACCACTTCATCTGCGGCCTGTGATCTTGCAATTCGTCTTGCTGCCAATGACCTCATCAACGCGGCAAAAAAACGCGGTATTGTTTTAATTACTGCAGGTTCTGGTAACTCTTTGTCTTTTGAAAAATACAATCTTGCAGAGCTTTCCTGCTATATGAACAATAACTCCATTGCTTTCTCTGTAATTCAGCTTGATCAGGGAGCTCTTGGAGATGAATTATCCTATGTTGCCGACAGTACTTCTGGAGATATTTATTACGTATTCAGACCACAGGGATTAGGTGACCTTGTAAAAGATATGATTGAGCTTCCTCAGGGAATCTACCAGCTTTCATACACCTCTGCAATGTCTACTAACTTTGGAACAAATTATCTTCCTCTGGAAGCCGAGGTTTATCTTTTGAACCGAAGCGGCCGCGACGAAACCGGATATTTTGCTCCGCTCCAGTAGTTAAAGATTATTCAAACTCAGCTTTGGCACCGATTGTCAGACTTAAATTAATTCTGTCTGCCAGTTTTTCGTTGATGATAAGGGTGCCTTCCAGACCTGCATTTATACAGTAGTATTCAAGAAAGCCGACTTCTACAAAATGATTATATGAATATTTTTGCTGCAGCTCTGCTTCTATGCGGCCAACACTTATTGTAAAACTGTCTTTTCTGGTAATTGTGTACATACTGCTTTTTACAGAAGGAAGAAAAAGATGTGCCATAGCAGTTATAAGACTTGTTGCTGAAGGCCTTGAATAAGTAATTGTATCCTTTACATCCCAGTTTGCAAGGTCTTCAATTGAAAAATTCACCTGTTCAGAAAGAATTGATTTTTCACTTATGAATAAAAGCAGCTGTGAAAAGTATTGAATGTTAAACTTAAAGTTTTCGGGCTCTCCAGCCGGAACCTTAAAAATTGCAGAAAGTCTTGTTGTTAATTCTTCCTGGGTAAACCAGTCAAACAGCTTGTCCTTACTCTTGCTTCCAAAATTGTTTATTGAGTTGTTGGTTATTACAGCCTTAAACTGATATAAATCGGCAACCGGCGGCAGACTGTTTATTTCACGGGTAACTGCAAGAGTCAGTGCTGAAGGTATGAAAATATCTTTTTTTGAATTATATAAAGTACGCCTGAAGTTACCTTCATATTTTGCGGCATAGCTTTGAGTAATTTTATCTTTTAAATTCGAATCAAAAAGTTCATAAAAAGGAATGCTTGAATAAAACCAGCTTCTCTGGTCCTGAAGACCATAAAGGTTTTGAGCATCAGTTTTATAATCTCCACCCCAGGCTATGTTTTTTGTACCGCCGCCTGTTCTTGCAACTTCGAAGCTGAAAAATCTGTTTTCTGTTGTGAAAGGAAAAAGCAGGGAAATAAATTCTTTGTCCGAAAAAGCAGGAGTTATGGAATCCCTTTTATCATCAGAAAGAAAATACTTGTCTGAAAGCTCATAAGTTATCTTAGGCTTAAAGGTGAGTGAAGGGGTAAAAGGAGCAGTAGCATTTAAGACATAAGACCAGAGGGAAGTTCTTTCTGCAGCATCAGCTTCACCGCTGGAAAATTCCAGACTTGAAATATCTGTCCAGCCTTCCATATAGGAAGACGGAATGTTTTCTTTTTCTGTGTGCAGGAGTTTTTGGGAATTATCATATTTTATGTTCAGGCCGGCATTTCCTTCTGATATTTTTTGAACATAGCCTAAAGAAAGACTCGAATCTCCTTTAGCATGATACTGTGTGTTGTAAGCCGAGCTCTTAAAAGATCCTGATAAGGGAACTTTTACAGGACTGAAATCAAGAGAAAAATTATTTTCTTTTCTAAGTTCATTTGCAGCAGGCTTAAAACGGTACTTGTCTTCCAGAGAAATAATCTTAAAAAGAAAAAGGTCTCTGCCTGTTTTTATTCCGTGACCTGATTCCGAAAGCTCTGCATTCTCCGTAAGATCCTGCACTGCAAGGTCTGCCGAAAGTTCTACATCTCCAAGGCTTATTCCTGCAAGAGTTTTTGCATTTACAAAAGGATCCGGGGCAGAAAAATTACCGCTTCCCTGGTCAGATAAAAAGCCAAGATGAAGGTCTTTAAGAACTTCAAAATCACCGGCCTTTATAAGAGCACCTTCTTTTTTATAGTCGGCTGCGAAATAATTTCTTACAGTGCCGTAATAAGAGGCTTCTTTATATGCAAGTGTTTCAACAAGACATTTTTGATTTTCAATGGTAAGTCTTGAAGGAAAAACTTCTTTGTTGATATTCAGTGTATAAAAATCTTCCGGAAGGACTATGCCGTCTATGCAGACTTCTTCACTGTCTGTAGAAATTGTAATATTGTGAATTGCTTTTGTAAGACCTGCAAGTTCAGTGTCTTTGATGTAAAGATAAAGAGCTTCATTACCAGCTACGGCTCTTCCGGTATCTTCGTCAAGAATCAGGGTAAGGGGGCCTGAAAGAAGCCTGTCACTTTCAGAAGAATCATCATCACGGAAATCAATATCAATAGAGATTTTTTTATAGGCAGAAAAATCTTGAGGAGAAAAAGTTATTGTATTTGATTTTTCCGGTATGAGGCTTTTAGAATCAGGATTTGCCTCTAACTCTTCATTCCAGTCGTCAATCAGATCCTGCCAGGAATACAATAAAAGGCCGTCTGATGTGTTGTCATTTAAAAGCGAGACTGAACTTTTGTCAGTAAGGGTAAGGTTATCTTTTTCATAAGTTATTCCGCTGGCAAAGGCAGTAAAACTGTTTTTTTGAATTCCCTTTTCGATATATGAATCTTTTTGATTCACAGGCTGTCTTGTTGTCAGGGAAAAATCAGCAGAAAGCTCCGGCAAAAAATTAATCTTCATTCCGGCCGCAGCTGAAAAGGCTCCGTTTGAAAAATCGGTGCTTTCTTCCTGCCAGGTAATGAGCAGCTGGTCTGTGTCTGAGACAGGGGTATTTAATGTAAGAACGCCTGTGTTTTCATTAAATTCAGTTCCGTTTAAGAGAATTCCGTTTTTATAAACCTGAACGGTTCCAGCCGCCGCCTTTTTTGAAATAAGGATTTCTTTTACCGGTGAATAAGATCTTGCCCGGATTGCTAGAGAGGTATTGTGGGGAAGGTTCAGGTATATTTCCGGACAGTCTTCTGCAAAAGGATATATGCTTTGCGGGTCATCTTTATTTGTAATAGAAGCGCTGCTGATTTTTGAATCAAAAAAGTTTTCAAATAAAGAGGTGTAGATTTCGTCTGCTTCGCCTGCCTTGTATTTTGTAACTGGTACTTCTGATTGTTTTGATATTACAAGATAGTCTGCTTCTTTTTTTTGTCCGAAATCATAAATTACAGGGCATAAGAAGGGAGAAAAACCTTTGTAATTTTGAATTATAAGGGCTTCTTCTCCATCAATTTCCGTAAGCATTTCGTAAACAAAATTTTCTATCTGATAGCGGTCACCTTTTCCAAGTTCTTTCTGGATTTTTCCAAAGAAAGTTTTTTCCTGGTCCCAGCTGCCGCATTGAGAAATTATTTGTGATGGTCCTGAGACTGATGTAAAGGTAAGCAGAATTGAGGGAATATCTCCGTCTGCATTTTTGTCACCTTCAGCTTCCTGACTGAGGTAGAGGTAGTTCTGCGTTACGGCGTATTCATCATTGCGCAGGCGTCGGAAAGGGCGGCCACGGGTATCTGTGTATGAGCCTGCTTTATCTTCAACATAAACATTTTTTATTTCATTTAACTTTAGGGCAGATGCCTCCGGAAAATGGAATTGCCGGCCGTATGCAAAGTTTTCAACTGGAATTGTAAGGTCAGAAACTTTATTCATTCCGTAATAGATTTCGCTTTTGCTTTCTGTCATATCATAACGAAGCAGAAAGTCTGCCTGCATTTTTTCGGATGGAGAAAGAAGATGAAGGGACATGCCCGGCGCCTGGTTGTTTCCGCCCCGGAGCGAATAGCCGAAATGCTCTGCAGAATATCCCTGCGGCATTGTTATGCCTCTGTTGGCAAGACGGAAGTTTCTTATGATTCCATTTCCATTATAGCCGAAGGCTAATGTGTTTCGTGTAAACTCATCGGCAAAGGCAGCTTCAAAGTACCAGCTCTTATTTAAAGTAAGCAGAATGGAAATGTCGGTTTCCTGCTTAAAAACCGGCAAAACAGCTGCAAAACCAAAATCAGTATCATTTCCAAAACTGAAGTCCAGTCCGCCTGTAAGCTCTGCTTTCCATAATCCGCTGGCAGAAAAATCCACATGATTTTTATCGTTGATATCATAATCAAATAAAAAAACAGGAGCTTCTTTTTCTTCATCTGAAGAAAGAAATTCTTCTGCCTGTAATTTACCAGCTGTAAACGGGATTAAAAGAACAAAGAGCAGGGCCTTTAAGGTTCTTGCCTTGCTTACTTTTATCTCCGGGTGTTTTTTTGAAAGTTTAAGAATGGCTTTTTCAACAGCCTGTTTTTTTTCGTCATTGTTTGAAGAAAATAAATCCTGCTGATAAGGCTTTTCTTCTTTTACTATATTTTCAAAGCCGACTCCCAGCAGCCTTATGCCCCGGCCTTTCTGGTAACGCTTTTCAAAAAGTCTTTTTATGATTTCAAAAAACGAATCCAGAGTTATGATGTTTCTTTCAACTGTTTCCTGAACCGTGCCTGTAGAAAAATCATCATAACGAATTTTTACAAAAGCAGTCCGCGAAAAACTTTCTTCTTTGAGCAGGCGGAAAAAAACTCCGTGGGCAAGTTCAAGAAGTTCAGTTTCAATTGTATATATGTCTGTAAGATCATAAGGAAAGGTCGTTTCCGCGCTTATGGAATGAGATTTGGTTTCGCGGCTGAAGGATTCTTTTTCAATGCCTCTTACAACATTATATAAAAAGCCGGCCATGTTTTTGCCAAACAAAAACTCAAGGGTGTCGTAATCTTTTTCGTAAATATCGCGGGTTGTGTTAAATCCCTTGCTGCGAATCAAATCAAGAGACTTTGGACCAAGTCCCCATACTTTATTAAGCGGAAGGTTCAGCATGAAAGTTTCTTCACTTCCGGCTTTTATATGATAAAAACCATCAGGTTTCGAAAGACCAGAAGCAATTTTTGCAAGATATTTAGTTCTTGCAAGACCAACTGAAACAGTAAGTCCCGTTTCTTCTTTTACCCGTTTTTTTATTGCACGGGCAGTTTCTTCCGGCGGCCCGAAAAGTTTTTCGGTACCGGTAAGGTCTATAAAGGCTTCATCAATAGACATCTGATCTACATCCGGAGAATAATCGCGGAAGATTGACATTATCTGATGAGAGAGTTCAGCATAACGATGCATTCGGCCATGAACAAAGATTCCCTGAGGGCAAAGCCGGTAGGCCTGAAAGGTTGGCATTGCAGAATGAACTCCAAAGGCACGGGCTTCATAAGAGGCAGTAGAAACAACACTGCGCCGGTCTTCTGGTTTTCCACCGACTATTACAGGCTTGCCTCTAAGCTCCGGATTGTCCAGCTGTTCAACGGAGGCAAAAAAAGCATCGAGATCTACGTGAAGATACCAGTGTAAAGCTTTGTCGCTATTTGCCATCAGTCAGCTCCAGTTTCCAGGGAACGGCTAATAAACTGAAAGGTTCCTGAATCATCGTCTCTATAAACAGCAGATACCGTAATTTTACATGGTACCTTTGCGGCACCGTACCTGAAAGACATTTCCTTAGGCGGATTATTAGGGATGCTGAAGCGGGCCTGGTTTACCGAAGGATTTGTGTAGTCATTATCAGAATATAAAACCGGATTTAGATTGTCGGTAGTAATGAGAATATCACAGATTATGCAGTCCTTTTCCAGGGAAACATCAACCGTACGGATTATATCATCAAATACATTTCTGTCCTTTACCGAAAGCTGAATAAGCTGGCTGCCGTTTGGGTTGATTTTAATTTCGTAAGGCTGAGTCTGTTTTTTATTAAGACTTTTTGTACGGATAAAACCAAAAAGTGAGAGTGAAGCAGTAATAACTGTAAAAATAATGATTGTTGAAATTATTACATAATTGATTTTTTTACTGCTGCTTCTTATCCAGGTAATAATTCTGAAAAGTACAATAAAAATCGGATATATAACCAGAGGAATTATAAAATCAATAGTTTTTTTTGTAGAAAGATAATCAGAAAGATATTTTAAGTTTGCTGTATTTATCATTCGGTTTGCATAGGGTACAAGAGGCAGTATCATAAGCAGAAATAAAGCAAAATGCAGATAGTTATTTTTTACAGTAAGTGCCAGCAGAGAAAGAAGGCAGATAATGATAAAAATAGGGCTTAGAGAAATATCTGCAAGAATAAAAAGAGACTGATTAATAAAACAGCTTATGACAAGAAGGTAATCAACAGCCCGTTCTGTAAAAGCATTGTTCAGGGTGAGAATAATAAGATAGGCTGAAAGTGTTAGAAGCAGAGAAATGCTTATCTGGAAAATCAGTCTGCCGTAAATCTTTGTTGCATAAGTGGCATCAGTAGAAATGTTACGGAATAAGATTCCTCCAAGGAAAAAGCCGCAGGTAATCAAAATATAAGAGAGGGGAACAGACCACCAGATTTTTCCGATTGTATACCAGGTATGCTTTTTTAATCTGCGGTTTACAAAAATAAGTATGAAGATAAAAAGAAGCCAGAGGAAAATTGTTGGAATTACAATATGCAGTATCATTTTTTCAGACACAGTATGATAACTTCCAAAAAGTTTTATGATTAAAAAGTGATGTTCCCAGCTTGTGTCCGCATTTTTTGAGAAAAGCTCAACAAAGTTTGAAATTACGTTAATTTTTGTCTTGCTTTCAAGATCTTTTTCTTCAGAAATATTTCCAAGTGAAAGTTTGATTGCAGGTATTTCGTAGGAAAAAAAACGTGTCAGTACAGGACTTGAAATAAAATTATAGGAAGAAAGCTGACTGAGAATAATCTTCGGATAGTTTATTTCTATGTCATTGCTTTTGTAAATGTTCATTGCATTTTTTATGAGAAGTGGTGGAGAAGAAAGCCTTTCTGCTGTCGTTTCAATCTCATTTTTACCGCATTCCAGGTCAAAAATTACAGCAGTGTAAGACAGGTTTGTATTAAGGCTTTCGAGATAAACCTGAGTTCCGTAAATCATATCTGCTTTTTCAAGAAGCTGCTTTTCACCATAAGCGAAAAGGGCTGTTATGGTAAAAGGATATGCTTTATCCCTGATATCAGATAAAGTTTTGAGTATGATTTCCTGATTGTCCGGAATATCTTCCTGAAAAAAAACAAGAATTAAATTTTCCGGTGAAGTGTTCTGTTCCGGGGCAAATGTGACGATAATATTATAAGGAAATGTGTTTTCACCAGATACCACAAGGCTTTGTGTAGAGGGTGAAAAACCGTTTTTTTTGAGGAAAGTATGAACCTGAGAACATAATTCTATGCCGGCAGCTCTCTTATTGTTTGAATAAACAAAAGAGGAGGAAAGAAGAATCAGAATGCTGCACAGAATTTGTCTTATTTTCATCACTTTCAGTTTAAATTTTTATTGTTTACAATGCAAGTCCTATCGTGTATAATAGATAAAAATAAAAAAAGATTTGCATTTAGCAGGGTATATGGGATCGGATAAGAAATTCATTCTGGAGTTGCCACTCAAAGTTGTTTTGACAGAGGATGGAGCTTCCAATTTTATTAGTCACAATAAAAAACTCTTGCGTTTCCGTCTGGCCGATAATGTCGAAGAATACGGAATCTCTCTTGATAAGTTCTCTCCACAGTCTATCCAGAGTATGATTCTTCTGGATTATATATCAAAAATTGAAATTTCTATGTCTGAATTCGTTTCTTCCCGCCAGGAAGTAATGGATTTGTCTAAAGTTATTGTTTATTCCCTGCTTTATAAACAGTTTGACCGCGATGTTTACGCTGCTTTAATTCAGTGTGAGTGTGTTCGCAAACACAACCGTGCTAATCCTTCTCATCTTATTGATGAAAGAACAAATATGTCTGAACGTCAGCTTCGTTCAATCCTTCAGAATAAAGAAGCTACAATTCAAAATACAAGACGCCAGATTCTTGACCCGATCTGGAAGTCTATTATGTCTAATAATGACTATTCTTCAGAAGAAAAGAATATCTACCTTTTGATGTCCGAAAAGTTTATGAACCGTCTTGGTCTTATGAACTGGTATATCATTACATTGTTTGCCAAGAATGAGGGGGCTGCAGAGATGTATGTAGCAATCCGTAATCTCCTCTCTTCATATATGGATAAATCAAAGGTAGCTGAATATATTTCCGTAATGGTAATGGAGCTTGCCCTTAACAACGAAAATACCAACATTCGTAAAGAAGCAAAAACCATGTATCACGGAATTGATGATATTGATGCCCTGATTTTTGACCCTGAGGTTCGTGCAAAAATTGTACAGGAACTTCAGCGTAAACACGAGCTTGTATTCCTTTCATGGAAGCTTGGTGGTGGTTCAACCTCTATTGGTAAACAGGGACGTCTTTCAATAACACTTTACAACAAGGACGATGAGTTCCAGGAAATGAAGGATAATATTGAGTCTGCAAAGGCTTCTAATACAAATAAAAAGTCCCTTATTGACTTCTACCGAGAATTACCGGAAGGTCAGGAAGGAACAGACTTAGGTTTGTATTATCTTTCATATCTTGATGATGCCTGCAAGAAGGTTAATGTAAAATTTGAATCTCTTGTTAATCAGTTCTCTGCTTCAGATCTTACAGTCATCAACCTCAACTTCAACTTCTAATTTATGGGTAGTACGCTTTCTAAAACAAAAATAACACTTTTTCTCTTTGCTGCGGCTTTAATCCTTTTATTTTCTTCATGTTCTCAAAACACACCGGAACTTACAACAACAGATTATTCCGTAATATTTGATTATGATGGAGAAGATAATCCGCCGACAGCCCGTCTTTCAATTTTTGCTTCTTCAGCATCTGATGTAAGACGTTATGAAAGAATAAGAATAACTTCACTTGAAACAGGTCTCTGCTGGGAAGCTGATAATCTTACAAGGCTGGAAAGTGAAGACCTCCAGTGGGCCGGCTGTACAAATCTGGTTGCCCCGGAAAATGAAGAGCTCCCGTCGGGACAATATGAGATTACATATTTTAATGCAGACGAAAAAGAATGTACTGTAAATCTTGATGTTCATTATGATCTTGGACTCTATGATGTACTTCTGTCTGGTCTTGCAGATTATATGGCAGAAAAACGCGGAATTGAAAAAATTGCTGTATATGATAAGCAGCATATAATGATTTATTTTGGCGACAGAACCGAAGAACTCAAAACAACCCGCGATATCTGGAACAGATATAAAGAAGCAGAATACTATCAGGTTATCTGGTATGCAGCAAACGGAACAGTTTTATGTATTGAACCTGAAAAACCTGTAACTCCTGAAATGGCTGATCAAGAATAATATAAATAAGGAAAAATAATGGAAAATAAGACTCCAGTCCAGAATGTAGAAGAAGGCGAACAGGCCGAAGCAGTACCACCCTCGGGTTTAAGACGAGAAGTAAAAACTTATGTTTTGCGCGCAGGAAGAATGACTGCTGCTCAGGAACGCGCATATAATGAACTTGCACCTTCATGGTGTATTCCTTTCGAACACAAAAAATTAAATTTTGTAGATGTATTTGGAAACACAAATCCTATTGTAATTGAAATCGGTTTTGGAATGGGAGACGCAACTGTGGCCCTGGCCGAAGCAAATCCAAACATTAACTATCTTGGTATTGAAGTACATACTCCTGGTGTTGGAAAAGTACTTTCAGAAATCCAGAAGAGGGAACTAAAAAATCTTTACATAATTGAATACGATGCCCTGGAGGTTCTGGAATATATGATTGGCGATAATTCAGTAAACGGCTTTCATATTTTCTTTCCGGATCCATGGCCTAAAAAACGTCATCATAAACGCCGCATGGTTCAGCGTCCGCGCACAAATCTTTTTGCCCAGAAGCTTGCTCCAGGCGGTTACCTTTATTTTGTTACTGATATTATTGATTATGCCGAATTTGCTCTTGAAGAACTTCGTCAGACTGAGCATTTGAAAAATAAATATGAAGGCTTTGCAGAGCCTCAGCCATGGCGGGCTCAGACAAAGTTTGAGCGCAAGGGCCTCAAGGCAGACAGAAGCATAACTGAGCTCTACTTTGAAAAAGTGTGATTCCGGTGGTTGAGTAGACCGAAGGTCGTATCGAAACCACCTTGTAAAAGGTATTATATGGACTTGTTTGAATCTCAGAGAATCTCAGAACTCGAAAACCTCATTACCCGCTATCAGAAATCTTACTACGACGGCGAAGGCGAAATAAGCGATGCAGAATTTGATAAGCTTTGGGATGAACTTAAGCAGTTAGACCCGGCTAACCCCATACTCCACCGGGTAGGAGCCGATTCTGGAAACTTTGCAAAGGTACAGCATGTAATGCCAATGGGAAGCCAGGAAAAGGCCGCAAACCCGGAACAGTTTTTGGCCTGGGCAGAAAAGCATAAATACGACGAATATCTTGTTGAATATAAACTCGATGGTGCTTCGCTTGAGCTTCAATATGAAAATGGCTATCTTAAGCGGGCAGTTACCCGTGGTGACGGTTCGATTGGCGACGACATTACCGCCAATGCCCGCAAAATGGGCGGGGTAAATGCCGCAATTTATAAAGACGGCCAGCTTGTGCCATTTACAGGCGGAATCCGGGGTGAAGTAATTATGACCCATTCAGTGCATAAAACTTATTTCCCCGACAAGGCAAATTGCCGTAATGCTGCAAATGGACTTATGAAGCGTAAGGACGGACAGGGCAGCGAATATCTTAAGCTTATTGTTTACGATGCCCTTTCTACTGACGGTAAATCTTATTTTACAAACGAAGAAGAAAAAATCCGCTGGCTTATGGACTGCGGCTTTAATGTTGTAAAGCTTGTAATCTGCAAATCTCCTGACCGGGTAATTGCTTACCGTGCCAAGGTAATGGAAGAGCGGGCTGCTCTGGAATATGATATTGATGGACTTGTAATCAAGGAACGTGTAATTAATCTTGCCGACGCCAGCCGCGACCGCCCTGACCATCAGATTGCCTTTAAGTTTTCTCTTGAAGAAGCAGTAACAACATTGCGTCAGGTTGAGTGGAGCATAAACGGCGGTACCTATACACCAGTTGCAATTTTTGATGAAGTTGAATTAAACGGCACACGGGTACAGAGGGCAAGTCTTGCAAATCCTGATACACTGCGTAAGCTTGGAGTTCAGATTGGAAGCCACGTTGTAGTTGTAAAGCGTGGTGAAATCATTCCAAAGATTGAAGGTGTGGTTGAAGAGAAGGGGCTGGAAACAAGGCCTGTGGAATTCCCAAAGATCTGCGAAGTTTGCGGAACTCAGCTTGTTGATGAAGGAAGCCGTTTATTCTGTCCTAACAAGGCCTGCAGTAAACGGGTTCTCCATCAGCTTTTGAAATATCAGCAGGTAGTTGATATCCGCGACCTTGGGGAAACTCTTATTACTTCGCTTTTTAAGGATGGCCGCCTTAAGTCTATTTCTGATATTTATACCTTGCAGGTTGAAGACCTTGTTCCATATTTTCTCAATGAAGAAAGCATGGAAGCTGATAAGAAGTCGCTGGGAGCAGAAAAGGTTTATAACTCAATTCAAAATCACCGCCGTATGCGCCTTGCAACTTTTATAGGTGCTTTTGATATTGAAGGAATTGGTGAGACCTCTGCAGAAAAACTGATAGGGGCAGGTTTTGATTCGCTTGAAAAACTGCTTGCTGCTAACGAAGACCAGATTGCTTCTGTTTACGGTTTTGCAGAAATTATGGCTCATACAATAGTAGAAGGACTTGCTGAAAATGCCGGTGAGATGCGGCAGCTTGTTGACTCTGGCACTATTGAACTTGAGCAGGCAGGAGCTGGGCTTCTCGCGGGAAAGTCTTTCTGTTTTACAGGCGAGCTTATAACTATGAAGAGGGCCGATGCGGAACAGCTGGTAAAGAAAAACGGCGGTTCGATAAAGTCTTCAGTTACAAAGGATTTGTCTTACCTTGTTACAAATGATACCACAAGCGGTTCATCGAAAAACGTAAAGGCCGCAAAGCTTGGCATTCCTGTTATTGATGAGAAGGCTTTCCTGGAGCTGCTCGGATAATATGGTGGTTGAGTGATGCGAAGCATCGTATCGAAACCACAAAATGGAGATTTCTTGAAAAGACAAAACTACTTTATAAGATTGTTTTCTCCTTTACTTACGCTGATTCTTATTGCTTACCTTGTTTTTACCTGCTGGTCTGTGCTTGCCTGCTGGAACGCGACCGCCTCGTTGAATGAAAATATTCCCCAGGAATTTTTGCGGATTAAAATTTACGGCTCTTCAACTTCAGCAGCCTCAGACGCTTCAGAAGGTAACACAGTCAGCGGAACTTTTTCCATAATTGATTCTAACGGAAATGAAATTGCAGTAATTGAGCGCTCCTGGTCCGGTTCTTACCTTGCCGTGGAGTTTGCACGTATAGGTTCAGATGGAAAGTATTTTGTTTTTCCTTCCCGCATTTACGGAAAAAACAGAATTATCGAAGAACGCCGTGAACGTTCTCATGGAACTCTGCTGGAAAAATATTATGACGATTACGGACAATGTATGCTGCTTGGATATGGTTCAAGCCTGAGTGACCGTAAAAAACTATACCGCATTGCAGCCTTTGCAACAGGAAAATACAGACTGCCATCCTTTGGCCTTGTAACAAGATTTTCGATTGACCTTTCAGCCTGCCGCCCCGACCGCTATTATTCTATAAGCTTTAATGAAAACGGCAGTTTCGTGGTGGAAGAATTATAGAATGTCATTGCGAGGAGCGTAGCGACGTGGCAATCCACTAATTTTCTTCAAAAGTAAAATCACTTAAGAAAAATTCAGGTCTTACAGCAGAGCCATTAAGGCGAACTTCCCAGTGCAGGTGAGGACCTGTAGCAAGACCTGTTGCTCCAGACTTACCAATCAACTGTCCCTGGTTTACCATGTCACCTTCTTTTACAGAAAGCTCACTCATATGATAGTAAAGACTGTAAAGCCCCGGTAGATGTTCTATAACTACACTCCAGCCGGTAGAAATACGGCTTTCAGCCATAACAACCTTTCCGCCTGCGCAGGCTTTTACTTCTGTTCCTGTTGGAACACCATAGTCATTTCCGTAGTGAAGGCTTGTAGAAGATTTTCCGTTTGTATAAACATATGTACGGCGGTCTCCGCAGTAAGCAGTATAGCGCTGCGATTCAGTTGGCCTAGTAAACTTTTTCAAAGAGAAAATATCAGAAGGCATGGAAGTAAAAAGAATATTGTTGAGCTTTTCAATTTGGGCCGCACGTTCAGGGCTGTTGTCAGTTTTGATATTTGTGTTTCTTTCATCAAGCTGCAAAACTTCTTCCGGGAAGGTTCTCATCTGCAGGCGGCTTGGTAAAATGAATTCTTTAATGTCAGTATCAGAATCAGCATAAATAATTTTAAGACTGTAGTTGCCATCCTTAAGCCAGAGAGAAACAGGAATACCGCAAAGCATTTCAGTGCTGGCAGTTTTTTTCTTAAGCTGATAGAAAGGAGCAGACTCAATCACTTTTTTATCCTGAAGCAGCTGCAGTGTAGCTTTTTTCTCAGGCTCATTCTTCGATTTTTTATGAGTCTTAGGAATGGTAATGTTCAGCCTTACAAAAATCGCATCACCGGGAGTTATAACATCATTATATGTAAGATTAAGATTATAATTTTCAGATTCGTATTTAGCGTTAGCTGCAAAAATCAAATTAAGCTGAAGTAAGCAGAGCAGGGTAAGCAGTATTTTTTTCATTATATTTCTCCTTTTGATGGAAGCATTTCTTTTATAATTATCTGTTTTGTAACATTGCCGTTAAAATAATTTCGGCTCATGTTGTATAGAATATCATATTTTTTTCCAATAGATATATCTTTTTTCAGACGGTCGGCCTGGCCCCAGAACATTGCCGGTATTTTATGCTTGCCGGTATCAAAAATCATTTTAAGATGATGAGGCTCCTTTTTGCCAAGAACCATTGTATCAATCAGCTTGATGTTTCTGGTCATCAGTACAAGCTCAGGACTTTCTGCACCGCAGGGTTCAAAGGTTTCCATAAGACTGAAGTTTTCCGGGGTAAGATGCTCCGGTGGAATTTCTGCGTCAACAAAAATATCAGAGCATTCTTCTTCAAGTTCAACTGTGGCTGCGGCGGCCTGTACCTTGTTCAAAAAGATTTCAAGCTTGTCTTTATAAAAACTGAAGCCGGCTGCAAAATTGTGACCGCCGTGATTTATAAAGATGTCACCCATGTTGTCAAGAAAATCAGTTGCAATAAAGCCCCTGCAGCTGCGCATGGAACCCGTGCAAACTTCATTTTCATAAGTAATGGCAATTGTCGGAACGTTGAAGTCCTGCATAAGGCGGGTGGCAACAATTCCGGTGACTCCCTTATTTATGCACTGATCTACACAAATGCAAAGCTTGTTGGAATGACGGCTAAGACTTTCTTCTGCAGTATCATGAACTTTATAGCAGGCTTGAGAAACAAGATCTTTTCTTTTTTCATTTAAATCATAAATTGTATTTGCAAGCTGCTCGCGTTCACGAGGATTTTCAGAAATTAAAAGCTTTAGGGAAAGGTCTGATTTTCCCATGCGGCCGGCAGCATTTAAGGCAGGAATAACTGTCCAGGAAAGGTCGGTAGAAGTAAGGGCATCTTTGTTTATATTGAGCTTATTAAAAAGCTCTGCGAGTCCCTGTCGTGGTCGTTCTTTTTTGATAGAAGCAATTCCGCTGCGGACAAAAATGCGGTTTTCATTTTTCATTGGCATAATGTCTGCCAGGGCGGCAAGTGCTACCAGCTGAAGGTCCTTCTGTTCGGCTTCTATCTGGCCCGGCTTTTTCTGAGCAATAACTTTTTTACAATAAGTAACATATAAATTATATATGCTTTCAATTTCAGAAGTTTCCTGATCATTATATTTTGCAATCTGTGAAAGTGCTTTAATCTGGGCCGCACTTTTGTTCTGCACAGAAGGAATTACTCTGGAGATTTCATTTCTTAAATCATTGATGTTGAATTCTATTCCGCGGCCGAATAAGCCCTGGAGAATATTGAGAGTCTTTTTTGAATCCCAGGAATAAATCAGCTGGCCCTGTAAAAAATAGGGGAGTTTGAGGTCGTAAATAGAAGTTTGACCCGGAATGATTTTTTCGTGCAGCTCTTTGATTTTTACCAGGTTTTTGATTTTTACGCAGTCTGCATAGACGCAGCCTTCCTCTTCGTTTTCTGTCAGTTCCAGGATGCAGATTTCTGCTCCGTAAAAATCTGTGTCTGCAAAACGAAGGGCGCTTACCAGTTTATAAGCCACGGCCGCACCGGAGATTCCATCGAAGGGATAATTTGAATCTTCCATCTTGGGGTCAATTATGATAATTGCTTCAGGAAGATTTTCCGGCGGATTATGATGGTCTGTTACGATAACTTCTATACCAAGGTCATTGGCATGGGCAATTTCATCGTTATTGGAAATGCCGCAGTCTACGGTGATGATAAGAGTTCCGTCCTGAGCAGCAAAATCATCTATTGCCTGCAGATTAAGACCGTAGCCGTCATCATCAAGGGGGAGCCGCCACTGCACATCAAGCCCCATTCTTACAAGCTCTTCGTATAAGATTGCGGTACTGCTTATTCCGTCTACATCGCTGTCACCGAAAATCAAAACCTTTTCGCCTTCTTCTTTAGCCTGTAGGATTCTTTCAACGGCATCTTCAATTCCATTAAAAGAAAAGGGATTGTGTTGGAATCTTAAATCATCTTCAAGATAGTAGAGAAGGTCTGAGCCCTTAGTGATTCTACGACGCACAAAAACAGAGGCGAGTAAAGGCGAAATGTTAAATGAATTGCAAAGCGGCTCAATCTGCTGCTTTGTTACCGGCTTTTTAATCCAGTGTGATATATCTTTATATGAAGCTTCGCCTCTCACAAAATCCCCATCCCAGTTTCAATTGAGTTCAGCTTCTGATCAATACTGTTTTCAATCAGAAAGAAAACCAGCTGACGAATCTGGCCGTAAACTTCTTCATCAATTGAGAGCTTTCTTGCATCTGAAGGGGAAAGAACTGTAAGAGCGGAAAGATATTGCAGGGCGGTAAAATGCACGCCTATCATATTTTCTCTCTGGCTGCTTCCTCCCGATTCAACGCAGTCCGGACAGATAAAACTGTTTTCCATACTATTATAGTATGAAATGGCATTTGGTGCAAACCGTGAATCCAAAAAAGTTTTACCGCAACTTGCGCAGGCGTGAGAATTAGGCTGAATACCAAGTAATTCCAGATAACGCCACAAAAAACGTAAAAGTCCAAGGCGGCTCTGTTCTTCGTCGCAAAGTTCCATTCCGTCCAGAAAGCCGCCTACGAGACGGTGACAGAGCTCAGAACTGCCACCGCAGCGGGTTTTTATAGCAAGCTCTGCAGCAAGGGAAGCGGCGTAGGATTTAAAAAGATTTTGACTGAAGGAAGCGTGGTAATTTGCAACCTCAAAGTCACTGATTTTAATCTGATTTTTTTCCGGATTTTCATAGAGCCAGACCTTGCCTGAGTTCCACTGGGAAACAAGTGAACGAAGGCGGCTCTTTGGTCCGCCGTACAAAACCGCATAAACAATACCTTGCTCCGGAGTGAGCAGGGTAACACTGGAGTTATTTTCGCCCAGCGGCCGGAGTGATAAGACAATTGCAGAAGTAGAAGACGAGCGGTTCATGCCCTTAGTATAACACAGTTATGGTAGGGGAATAAATAGTTATGCTTCGATGTAAAAAAAATCTGACAGCGGGAGCCCGTCAGATTTTTTTTTGATATCTGATTTTTATTTATTTCCCTGTCCATAATATGCGTTAGGACCATGTTTACGCATATAATGTTTATTAACTATATAATCTGGTAATTCTGTCGCATCCGGACGAATCTGCAGTGTATACATAGCCATCTTACAGATTTCCTCAAGAACAGTTCCATTATAAACCGCCTTATCCGCATTTTTGCCCCAGGCAAAAGGTCCATGACCTCCGCAGAGAACCATATTTACTTCACTAGGATTAAGTCCAAGTTCTGCAAAGTGCTTTACAATCAAAAGACCAGTTTCTTTTTCGTAGTCGCGCTCAACAGCTTCGCGGCTGAGGTATGGAGTGCAAGGAACTGCCTTCTGAATGTGATCTGCGTGTGTGGTGCCAAAGAGTGGCACTGAGCGCACTGCCTGAGCCCAGGCTACGGCGCAGGTAGAGTGAGTATGGATGATTCCTCCAACCTCGCCACCCTGATTCATTGCAAACTCCTTGTAGAGAACTGCGTGGGTAGGGGTGTCGGAAGAAGGATTCAGAGAACCATCAACCTTCTTTCCATCAAGGTCAATAATTACCATTGATTCAGGAGTAAGCTCCGGATAAGGAACTCCACTTGGCTTGATTGCAAAAACGCCCTTATCCTTATCAAAAGCAGAAACGTTTCCCCAGGTATAGAGAGCCAGGTGGTTCTCCGGAATTTTCATATTAGCTTCGTAAGCCTGATTTCTAAGTGTTTCGTAATTCATTTTTTTTCCTCGTGTATTATGGTGATTTCGATACACCGCTTTCGCGGCACTCAATCACCGCGGTGGTTGAGTAGCCCGAAAGGGCGTATCGAAACCACATTTTTAAAGATTTTCTACTGCAGCCTTTTCGATTGCAAGGCCTTTCATATATCTGTCAAAGAATATATTAAAGCTTTCTACTAATTCATTTTCAGGTGCTGCAGTAGTTTTTTTGCAAGATTTGAATACTTCATTATTCAGGAAGTCATCAAGTGTTTTGTTATTTTTAGAATCAATAGCATATGCAGCTAGAAGTGCCATACCCCAAGGTCCGCCTTCACCCGCAGTTTCCATAGCGCTAACGCTAGTCTTCATAGCCGCAGCCATGTATTTCAATCCGGCTTCAGTTTTAAAGTAGCCGCCGGCACCAGTCATGCTTTCTACAGGAACCTTTTCTTCATCATAAAGAATATTCATACCTGCACGGAGAGCACCAAGAGAAGCGAACATCTGAGTACGCATAAAGTTTGCAACGTTGAACTTAGCATTTTCTGCACGTGCAAAGAGTGGGCGTCCGCTGTTAAAGCCTGTAATTGTTTCACCGGAAAGATAGTTGTAAGCGAGAAGTCCGCCACAGTCTTTATCAGCTTCAAGAGACTTGCCGATCAGATCATCAAAGAACTTACCAATCTTTGGTACATTGCCTGCACCGCACATCAAAGTAGCTACTTCATAGAAAAGATCCATCCAGTAGTTATGCTCGCCTGTACAGTTATTTGCGTGAACCATTGCAACAGGAAGTCCTGCAGGTGTAGTTACGATATCAATAATTCCAGGGTAAGCCTTCTTCAAATCCTTTTCCAGAACTACCATACTGAATACAGAAGTTCCGGCAGAGATGTTACCAGTTTTAGCGGCAACAGAATTAGTTGCAGCCATACCTGTTCCCGCATCTCCTTCCGGAGGACAGAATGGAATACCAGCCTGGAGCTCTCCTGTAGGGTCAAGGAACTTAGCACCAGCTTCAGTAAGCTCACCGGCAGATTCCCCGGCCATCAAAACCTTAGGGAAAACAGAATCAAGCTTAAGGCCGAGCGCCTTAACACCAGGAAGAGCTTCAAACTTAGCCTTGAAATCCGGATTATAATCAGCTTTACCAGCCTCGTATTTTACAGGGAACATACCGCTGGCATCGCCGACACCAAGCACCTTCTTTCCTGTAAGCATATAGTGGATATAGCCTGCAAGTGTATAAACATTGTTTATCTTGTTGATATGAGGTTCTTTGTTCAAAATAGCCTGATAAAGGTGAGAAACAGACCAGCGCTCAGGAACAGGGAAGTTGAAAAGGTTTGAAAGCTCCTTAGAAGCCTGACCTGTAATAGTATTTCTCCAGGTTCTGAATGGAACGAGAAGATTTTCTTCCTTATCAAAAGCAAGGTAGCCGTGCATCATGGCAGAAATACCGCCGGCACGGAACTTTGTAAGCTTTACGCCGTATTTTTCGGCAACGTCTTTTTTAAGGTCAGCATAACAGGTCTGCAGCCCCTCGTGAATCTGGCTCAAAGGGTAGGTCCAGATACCATTATCCAGAGTGTTTTCCCAGGTATAAGAGCCGCCCGCAATAGGCTCATATTTGTCATTAATCAGCACAGCCTTAATACGTGTTGAACCAAACTCAATTCCCAGAACGGCAGAGCCGCTTTCTATAAGTTCTTTGTTTCCCATAATATTTCCTTTTTAGTAAATCCTTTAACTAAATTATAGCCTATTATATTCAATATTAAAGTCTTTTACAATTAAGATTTTTACTGAATAAAGTTGAAATATTTACGTAGTTTTTAAGGAGGGGGGGCCCCCCCCTGCGCTCCAAAGTCCTCACTCACGGTGGTTTCGATACGATAGGTGCTTTAGCACCGTACTACTCTAACCACCGTTCGCTCCGGTCTTTTCCGCTACCCCCCCCCCGAACGGGGCACAGTTTTTTTACAAATTCACAATAAAGAATCCCAATCACTAAAGTACCGGCCCCGTAACGCCCCACTTTCCCGCGGGGGGATGGGCTCATAATGATTTTTTTCCGACAAAATACATTTCAAAGCTCCTCTTTGTCGGAAAACAACAAAGCCGAAAAACTAAAAATCCGACAAGACTCCCCTCAGGTATCTATTTTGTCGGAAAAAATGACTTAAAAACTCTCACAATTTATTAATTCAATCAAAAATCTCGACATTTTTCCGACAAAAACCTACCCAACTCTTCTTTTTGTCGGATTTTCAAAAAACAGGTCTGAAAATTTTCCGACAAAAGGCACTTCAGAGCTCTTGTTTGTCGGAAAATCCCTAAAATCTTCCCACCCCAACACTAAAAATCAGAAATCTCCATGATGCAAATCCCCTGTAACTGTGCTATCATAAAACTATGAATTATAAGTTACTCGAAAATGTACAGTCAGTTTTAGACGATTTTGTAAATAAAAAGGAAGCCGCAGGCTTAAATCTTCTGGTTTGCAAAGATGGCCGCGAGCTTGGTTACTGGCAGTCAGGCCTCGCAGATGTAGCCGCCGGCCGGGCCTATAACCGCGACACAATCGCCCGCCTTTATTCCATGACCAAGCCGGTTACCGCCGTTGCCGCCATGATTCTTATGGAAGAGGGTAAGCTTGACTTCGCCGCCGAAGTTTTCCGCTACCTTCCCGAGTTCAAAGATGTCAAAGTATGCACAGATCGCGGCCGCAAGGGAAATCTAAGACCCGCAAGGCGCCCGATCCTTATTCAGGACCTTTTGAATATGACAAGCGGCTACGGTTACGGCGCCTGGGGAGAAGGCTCTTTTTATGGAGAACACCTTACATCAGTTCTCATAAAGGACCTTAATGAAGACGAAAAAGACGGCGGCAAAAATCAGATTACCACAAGAGAATTTGCCCGCCGTATAGCCCAGATTCCACTGAACTTTGAGCCGGGAACAGAATACAACTACGGCTATTCCGCAGATATTCTAGGTGCCGTAATAGAGGTCGTTTCTGGCCAGAGCTTCAGTGATTTTATGAAAGAGCGTATTTTTAAGCCTCTTGCCATGAATGATACAGATTTTTATGTGCCTGAAGAAAAACAAAGCCGCCTTGCAAAGGTTTACCGCTCTATAGAAGACTGGACAGACGGCAGCGAAAAGCACACCCTGCAGCTTTTTACAGACTGCAACCTCGGCGTTCAGGATAAAATGAACCATCAGCCGGCCTTCGAAAGCGGCGGCGCCGGTCTCTGTTCAACCGCAGACGACTACATGAACTTTGCCCTTATGCTGGCAAACGGCGGAAGTCTCAACGGCCGCCGTATACTCAGCGAAAACACAGTGCGCCGCCTGAGCGACTCCCGCCTTATGCCGTCAGTTCAGCAGACTTTCGACATCAAAATGCCGCATCTGGCAGGTTACAGCTACTGCAACCTCATGAGAGTGGCTGCAAATCCGGGGGCCTGCAACGTATTTACCAGCAAAGGCGAGTTCGGCTGGGACGGCTGGCTTGGCCCATACGTCTCTGTAGACCGCGAATCAGGCCTCACAATTGTAATGACCATGCAGCGCTGCGATTCCGGTACCACTGCCGCCATCCGCCGTGCTCGAAACATCATTTACAGCTCACTTTCTTGACACTAAGTGTTATAATTGTTAAAATATTCTATTATATTTGAGGTGAAGAATGGTTTTTCCTTTGGAACAGTTAGTAACATTTAACGGCAATATTTATGAGATTACAGTAGCAGCAAGTCTTCGTGCATATCAGATGGCAAAAGTAAATGATCCTGAAATTGCTGCAAACCAGGATAAGGTTGTTTGTGCAGCTGCAAAACAGCTTTTTACACATAGAGTAACTTACCGCATTGAGCACAAAGACTAAGGTTTTAGTTATTTTTGCGCCCACAGCTTCGGGAAAGACTGCCTTAACGAGGGAACTTTTTTCACCTCAAGGCAGTCATTTTATTTTAAAGGCAGAAATAATCAGCGCAGATTCACAGGCAGTCTATAAAGAAATGGACATTGGCACTGCAAAGCCCGAAGCAGACCTTCAGAAAGAAATCCCTCATCATCTAATAAATCTTCTTACACCAGACCTGCAGTATAATGTGTCTGATTTTGTGAACGCTGCGGACAAAGCCTGCCAGGAAATAACGGCCCGCGGTAACTTACCGGTTGTAGTAGGCGGAACAGGCTTTTATATCAGAAATTTTTTATATGGCCTTGCTCCAACTCCGGTTTCAGATGAAAAACTCCGCAATGAACTTAAAGAACGCATAGCCCGCGAAGGAAATCAGGCCCTTTATGATGAACTGAAGAAAATTGACCCGGAAAGTGCGGCAAAAATCCATCCAAACGATGCTTACAGAATCTGCCGTGCCCTTGAAGTTTTTTATCTTAGCGGTAAAAAACGCTCAGAATATCAGGCAGAAGGTCAGGGGAAAATCCGCGATAAGTTTGATTTTAAGTTTCTTGTTTTGCAGCCAGAACGGGAAGAGCTTTATGACCGTATCCGCCGCCGTGTAGACCTCATGTTTGAAGTAGGACTGGAAGATGAAGTCCGTTCTCTTGTTGCAAAAGGCTACGGCAAAGACAGCCCCGGTATGAAGGCTATAGGCTACAGCGAATGGTTTGCAGAAGACGGCAGCCTTTATGGCCCGGAAAAAATCGAAGAAATCAAAGAAGCCATAAAACACCACAGCACAAAATATGCAAAGAAACAGTACACCTATATTAGAGATATTCCGGGTAGCCAGGTGATTGAATTTACTGCACAGGAAAATGATATTTTGAACATTACAGAAATAATAAATCAATGGATTGCCACGTCGCTTCGCTCCTCGCAATGACCTTGCTGTAACTTTGTCATTGCGAGGAGACCCTTGGGGCGACGTGGCAATCCATCATAAACATACAATTATTTGTAAGAATCTACTATAAATGCTATAATATTCCGATAATATTCTTATGGACAGTAACAAAGTGAAAGAAAAAAAAATCCCAAAAAATAAAGCCGATAAGGTTAGACACCCTATTGGTATAAAACTCATTGCAATTATTTCAACAATTGTACTTATTGCACTTGGCGGTGTTACCTACGCCGTCTCATACTTCGTAACCGCCGACGTCCGCAACAACGCCGAAGAAAACAATCTTACAATCAATAGCCGCACCGCCGCCGATACAGAAAACCGAATCACTTCGGCCCTGTCCAGTGTTGCTATGTTTATAGACCTCTTAAACACTGCCGGCTCCAATCAGACCGAAATCATGGCTCTGGAAAATCTGTACTTCGACCGCAACAAATCCGTGGCGGCCGTATATCTGCCGGACTCAGGTCGTCTCTTCACAAACACTGCCTTTTTTATTTCTCAGGAGCTCGAGCCGGATTCGGCTCTGAATTATTTTTTACAGGAAGAAGCCTTAATCGAAAAAGCCTCAAACGGCTATATGGAGCTGCATAACGCATCGCCGTTTTTTAACGCACCGGTCCTTTCCTTTTTTTATCCGGCAACCAGCGGTGGAGCGGCCCTTGCAGACGGATCTGCCCCAGAGAACTCAGGAAACAGTGTAGTCGCATTTTTGTTTTCTGCAGAAGACCTTAGCAACAGCTTTGCATCAGGCAGTGTAAACCAGTCTTTCTTTGTAAACAAAGACGGAACCATCCTTCTTCACAGCGACAGCTCTCTTATGATGCAGGCTGCAGACGAATCATCAAATCCTATAGTTAAGGCAATGCAGGAAAGTGCTGCAAACAACTCTCAGATTACCTATAACACAAAAAACGGAACAGAATACATAGGCGCCTTTAGAAAACTTTCTTTTGGCGACTGTGCGGTAATCACAACAGCCCAGACTTCAATCATTCTGGAAGGTGTAAAAAGAACTACCCGCAGAAATCTTTATATATCTGCAATCATTCTTTCGCTTTCAATCCTCATAATTTACTTTTTCTCAAAATCTCTCAGCCGTCCGCTTAAGGTGCTTACGGCAATTGTAAACGAAATCAACCAGGGAAACTTTAATACAGAGCTCTTCAGCGAAATCAAAAAAACACACAGAGATGAAATTGGTGTCCTTGCAAACTCAACCAAGCATGAACGCGAAATCTTAAATACCTTCACCAAGCTTACAAACAAGGGCGTTACTCAGGCTATCATCAAAAAGGAAATTGATTTTGAGCCACACCTTAAAGACATTACAATTTTCTTCAGCGACATTCGAGGCTTCACTGCAATTTCAGACGGCTTCAAAAATCGTTTTGGCGAAAAGTCTGCCGGCGAAATCATCAGCTTTTTGAACGACTATATGAGCCGTATGGTTTCCTGCATTACACGTACAGGCGGAACTGTAGATAAATTTGAAGGTGATGCCATCATGGCTGCCTGGGGTGTGCTTCGTAACGAAAGCCTTGACTGGGAACAGCTGCCGCCGGATTCAGCCGAATACAAAAAAGCAAAGAAACATCACGACGCATATGTAAAACGCGATGCCCTTGCCGCCATCACCTGTTGTATGGCAATGCGCTATTCCCTCATGCTTTACAACAAGGAAGCAGAAGCCTTTACAAAGGCACACGAAAAAGAACCTCTTGCAAAGTACAAGCCTCACATCAGAATTGGTGCAGGTCTCAACTCCGGACGCGCAACAGTAGGCTTTATGGGATCCTTCGACAAAATGGAATACACTTCGATTGGTGATGCCGTAAACTTTGCCAGCCGTACCGAAGCTTCTAACAAACCATGTGGAACAGATACTCTTATCACTCAGGATACCTACGATATTCTCAAATATGATTTTATAAAATGTAAGGAAAATAATTTTACAATCAAGCCTGAAAATAAACCTTGCGAACTGATTGTAGAACAGATTCCTGTAGACTTTGAAGTAAAAGGAAAGGGCAAGCAGCACTTCTTTGGTGTTGTAAATATGCCTGCCTTTGATATTGAAAAGTTCTTCAGTTTTGATAAGGACTTTAAACTGGATAAAGATTGCGAACGTGCGATAGGACCAAAAGGACCTAAGACACTTTCAGAAATGAGAAAGCTGCTCGGAATTGCTGAGCCTGATTTTGGAAAGGTTAACCTGGATGCGGAAGAGAACAAAATTCAAGTCGCCGGTTCGTGATTTTTTTGTAGTTGTTCTAACTCTTTCTGTAGCAGGCTTTTTCAGCTGGACCTTCTGGAAAGATTTAAACAATTCATCGAGCCGTGATGATAAAGATGAAATTGCAATAATCACTTTTAAAAATCGTATCGCCCAGCGTAAATACGAAGACCGTGTTGTCTGGGAAAGAATCGATAAATCAACTCCTCTTTATAACGGCGACCTTATCCGTACTGCAGAACTTGCAGAAGCAGTAATTACTTTCAACGACGGTTCAGAAGTAAACATTTATGAAAATACAATGATTCAGGTTTACTATTCTGATTTTGAAGGCGTAAATATTTCTGTAGGTAATGGAAACCTTCAGGTTGAATCTTCGGAAAAAGGTAATGTACAGCTTACAATGAACGATGGTTCAACTGTAAAAGCTTCAGGCGGAACAAGCCTTTCTGCAAAAACAAGTGCGGGTGGAGCAGGTTCTAAAACTGTTGAAGTTCAAAGCGGCTCGGCAACAGTCACAGGCGCCAGCGGTATAACAGAAGCAATGCAGGCAGGCCAATCATTAAGTGTAAAAGCAACTGGTGAAATTGCAAAGATGCCTGTTACCGTAACTTCAATTCCGCCGGAGCTGCGTGTGCTTAATGTAGAAGGGGAGCCCCTTCCTGTAAAACTTGAATGGAACAAAATTAATTCAAACCAGCCAGTAATTTTACAGACATCAAGAAAAAAAGACTTTTCACAGATTGCAGAAGAAAAAGTGTTAGCCTCGGCTAATGACTCTCTTATAAATATTTCTCAGGGTACTTTGTACTGGCGCGTATTCCCTCAGGGAAATGAAGACGAAGCGACAGAAGGAAAAATATCTGTAGAAGCGGCAGAGCCTCTTGAACTTATTTCTCCTGCAGAAAACGGTTCTTTCCAGTATAGAAACAGAAATCCTCTTTTGAATTTCCGTTGGAAGGGTAACGATTATGCTAAAAATTATCTTGTAAAAGTTTCTTCAACTCCGGATATGCAGACCACTGTAATTTCAAAGGTTGTGGTAAATCCTTCTTTGCAACTGGATTCTCTAGGAAGCGGCCAGTGGTGGTGGCAGGTTACTCCATATTACGAAGTAAACTCAATAGGTTATGCCGGAGCAAGTAAAGTTGCAAGTTTTATAATAGAAAGAACTGAAGGTATAACACCTCCGTCTCTTACAGTGCCTCTGCAGAATGCAGAGATTCATTATAAAGATTCACTGGATGTAAACTTCAGCTGGAAGAGTGACATTAAGGCTTCTTACGAACTGCTGGTTTCTGCAGATAAAGATTTTAATGATATTATCACAAGAAGAAAAACTGCAGGCCAGCGTGCCAGTGTTAGTTTTGCCTTACCAGAAAAAGACGGACAGGAATATTACTGGAAGGTAATCCGTAATTCTTCGGAACCGGATGATTTTACACCAGAATCAGATGTCCGTCATTTTACAGTTTCAAAATATGTAAGTGTACCGACAAAGCTTGTTTATCCTCCGGAAGAATTCAGTACAGAAAGTACAAAGGTAAGCAGCCTGCGCTTTATGTGGAAGCCTTCGGATGAAGCAAAGACAAACGGAAAAGAAACTACAATTCAGATTTCTTCAAGCAAAGATTTTTCTTCTGTTCAGGTAGAAAAAACAGTTCCGGGAACAACAATCGAAAATATAAATCTTCCTCATGGAGAATACTACTGGCGTGTTGCTACCGAAGGAATGGATGGAGAGCTTGAATATACACAGCCAAATCATCTTGTAGTTCAAAAAGAGTTAACCGCTCCTAACGTAACAAATGTAAAAGATGAAGCAGAAGTACTTATTGCAAAAGATGCTCCTGTAAAATTAAACTGGTCACCTGTTCAGGGTGCAGATTTTTATAACGTTCGTGTTTACGATTCAGACAATAAACTTGTAGCAGAAAAGCCGGAAGCAGCCGGAACAAGTGCAAGCTTTACTCTGCCGGATGATTCTTATTCAGTTAAGATTCAGGCTGTTGCTTCTCAGACAGAAATATCACCACTGAGAACCGGCCCTGTAGAAACTGTAGACTTTACTGTAAGAAGACCGGAGAACCTTACAGCCCTTAGTCCTGCCCCTTCTGCAAAAATCGACGGACTTAGTGCCCTGCGTACACCTGTAAACTTCACCTGGAAGCCAGGCCGCGACAAGGCTGTATCTACAGAGCTTGTAATTAAAAAACGCCAGGACGACGGAACCTTACGCACTGTAGAAAGTATCAAAACAAATAAAACTACTGCGTCAGTTCCTCGTCTAACTACAGGCTCTTATACCTGGCAGGTTATTGCAAGTACCCAGGATGGAATTCCAATCAATACAGAGCCTGTAAACTTTACTGTAACATCGGTTGCTTCGCTTGCCCGTCCAATGCTTATGTCTCCAAAACATAACCTTACAATGGACGCATCTTATCTCCGCAAAAACCGTTCAATCACCTTTGAATGGAAAGATGTTGCAGACGCTACAGAATATAACTTTGTACTTTATAAAAAACAGATTAATGGAAGCCTTACTCCGGTTTATACAGAAAAAGGAGTGAAGGGTAACAAGGTCAAACTCAAGAAACTTACTATGCTCGATTTAGGTGAGTTTGAATGGGATGTAACAGCCTTCTCTTATGCAAAAGACGGTTACGAAGAAAGAAGATCTCAGCCGGCCCAGGCAACATTTAAAATAAAGTTCGACGCACCAAAGCAGATAACAACAGAAAAAACAGGAAGGATGTTCAGTGAAGAATAATTTATTAAACCGAACAGCTAAAATCCTCACTGCAATTTTCTGTATCATGCTCCTGACAACAGGACATTTGTCTGCTCAGTCGTCATCTGGTGCTGCCCAAAAGTTTAAGCAAACTCTCCAGTGGAGCAGTGACCCTAACGTACTAGAATATAAAGTAGAAATTCAAAATAGCAGCGGTCAGATCATTCAGTCTCTAACGACAGAAGAAAGTTCTGTTAGTCTTGCCTTAAAAGAAGGTACCTACCGTTACCGCATCACCGCCTACGACTTCCTTGGCCGCGAGGCAGTTTCTACAGGCTGGGTAAACTTCGAAGTTGCAATTGCCAAACAGCCGGAAATTAAACATGAGAAAAAACTTGAGTCCCTTGCAGAAGACGGAAAATCTCTTGAACTTGATGTGAATGTTGCAGACGTAACTTCAGATTCAAAAGCAGAACTTGTTAATATGGAAACAAAAGCCCGCATTCCGGGAAAACTTATTCTTTCTGCTGCAGCGGGTGCCCCTGCGGTTGGACTTTCAGCCTCAGAAACACATGCTGCAAATAAAGTCCGCTTTACAGATGTTCCTGAAGGTAAGTGGAAGTTAGTTATTACTAACCCAAGTGGACTTTCAACAGAGACAGAAAGCTTTGAAGTAAAAGATACAATTAAAGAAGAGCGCCTAGCCGCTGCCAAAGCAGAAGCCGAACGTAAGGAAAAAGAACGTCTTGAACAGGAAAGATTAGCAAAAGAAGCAGAAGAAAAGGCAAAGGCAGAAGCAGAACGCCTGGCCCGCGAAGAAGCAGAAAAAGAAGCCCAGCGACTTGCAATCGAACAGGCAGTTCGAGAAGAAATGGAAAAAATGGCTGCAGAAAAAGCCGCCCAGGAAGCAGCACTTGAAGAAGAACGCAGACAAAAAGAAGAAGAGGAACGTCTTGCCCGCGAAGAGGAAGAGCGCTTAGCCCGCGAGGAAGAAGAACGCCTTGCAAAAGAAGAGGAAGAAAAGGCTAAGGAAGAAGAAAAAGCAAAACGCCGCGAACAATGGCTCAACTACGACCGCAAGTTCTACGTAATAGCAGGAGCCGGTACTGCAATGCCAATATATGACAGCGACTTCTTTGATGATTATGTTGAAAAAAATTTATTAAATCTGTCTCTTACTGCACAAATTGGCTGGCTTCCTGTTCATACAGAAAAGCTTCGCTTTGGTATGGAACTTAACGGCATTGCAAGCCGCTTTAATAATGAAAATGAATATTACAAGCTGGATCTTAATACACTTATGCTGCAGGATAATCTTGTTTTAAGATTCCGCTTTAAATCTAAAAAAGTTTGGTGGCAGGTCAAAGGAGGGGGCGGTATAGCCCTTGTTCAGGAAAGACTTGACTATTCGGAAATTTACGAAAATAATAAACAGAATAAGACTTTGAATTTCGGCTATTTCACTGCAGGCGGTGGTCTTTCTGTTTTAATTATTCCATCAGCAATGTTTATGATGGAAATAGGAGCAGATTTTTATAATCTGTTTATTCCAGACTTAAATATTGGAATCCTTAATCCTTATTTAGGAATAGGAGTAAGATTCTAGTATGATATGGAGAGTAGATTAAATGCGTGAGATTTTCAAACATTCAAAAGTTAAACTTTCTCTATTTTTCACATCTCTTCTATTAATTACATTTATATCTTGTAACGGCTTTAATTTTGGTGATATTGATTTTAACGGAGATATTCGTACTCAACTGGAAGAAGATATTGGTGTAACCTATTCTTTTTATGAATATCCGGATCTTGAATCTCAGCATATTGATCAGACTCTTATAACCGGAAAAACAATTTCAAATTCAAGATTTCCTGTATATGAACATGAAGATACACTTCTTGTAGGCTGGCAGTATCTTTGTAATACTCAAACCGGTTCAACAGAAATGCCGGATTATTTTACTTTTAATGAAAAAAATTACATACAGACAGTAAGACCCGGAATTACAGATGAAAGTCTTTACGCCGTCTGGAAAAAGAAATGTATAATTAAATTTGTAACCAACTGGCCGGGACTTGAAATTGAAGATGTAGTTATGCCGGCAGGCGATTTACTGGAATGGCCGAGGATTGAAACAAGACAGGGCGAATACCGTTTGTGGAATTGGTGTACAGACCCTGAGCTTACACAGTGGTATGACTTTTCTAAGCCAGTTGAAGATTCTATGACCCTTTATGCCCGCTGGGTAGAGGTTAGAACAATTACCTATCATAAAAATGACGGTTCGGATGAAGAAAACTGGCGTGAATATGAAATCAATATGGAAAATGAAATTTCAGACTGTATGTTTGGTGAACGCAGCGGTTATGGCTTTGTTGGCTGGGCTGATTCTCCAAGTGGCGGAGTTACAAAATATGCAGGAGACAGATTCACAATCACACAGGACATGGACCTTTATGCGGTTTGGTCTACTGATGTAGTAACTATAACATATATAGACAAATACGGTGTATTCCCTAATGCTACAGCCCGTATGGGTAATGGTGCCCATTATTCTGTAGGCCGTGTTTTAAGTAACGAAGGTAACTGGTATACAGATCTTGGAGAAGTATGGAAGCCTCAGGGTAAGACTGTCCTTGGTTATGATGAATCTTCTTCTGTTGGCCTCGACTGGCAGGGTAGACCAGCTGTGACTTACGGAAGATGGGGCTGGCACAATGTAAGCACTTCACCGGAACATTGGGAAGGCAGTAACTATATTACCCTTAATTCAAGCAAGACCTTCTATGTATACTGGGATGATATGATTATTCCTGGAGGAGAAGTAAGTGCAGACTTTACTTTTGAAGAGAGCCCTGATTCTGATATTCCAGGATTAGTAAGTGGACCATCTTCTACAAGTGGAAGCTCAGTAACCTTTACAGCAACAAGCGGATACGATGAATACAGATGGTATTTCGATGGCGATTATCAATCATCATCTGCAACTAATACCTTTACAATGTCTACTTCAGCATTATTACCTGGTGATTATACTGTTATGCTTGTAGTAAAGAGTGGTTCAGATTACTACTCATGGCAGGGAACTCTCACAAAGAACTAGGAGAAAAGTTATGAAGAAAATGATTAAAACAAAATTCAGATTTTTCTCTTTCTTACTGATTTTGCTGGCAGCTTTCTTTGCAGCCACCTTTTCTTCCTGCGAAAACGCCATTACAGATGAACCTTCTGAACTTATAGAAACTCAACAGACAAGTGAAGCAGCAGCGAAACCGGAGACTTCTAATAAAGGTTCAATCCAGATTAGAATAAATCCGGACCAGATAGCGGGCTCTTCTTCCAGAACAGTTTTACCGGAAATCAGCTACGACACAATTACAAGGGTAGTGCTCAGCGGAACCCATAACGGAAGTACAAGAACCCTTCAGGAATGGAGCAGTTATTATAGTGTAAGCTCTGTTTTGCTGGAGTTAGGTTACTGGGACCTTACACTTACCGTAGTTAATAATGGAAAGACCTTTACTTCAGAGACAGAATCTATAGAAGTTGTGTCTGGCACCGTAACGCCGGTTAGCTTTACTCTTTCAACAAGCTCGACAGAAGGCGGTATTTCTCTTTATGTAGAATTTGAAGGTGACGCGGTTGCCGCAAGTTACAGACTCCTGAACTTTCCCACAGAAACAGTAGCTGCTTCGGGAGATCTTACTGTAGCAACAAGCCCTGCAAAATCAGTTAGTTTTACACGGGATGCCGCAAGTAATCCGGTAGCAAAAGGAACCTATCGAATAGAGATAAAATTTTGGGCAGCTGGAGATATTCTCTTAAATACCTACAGCGAAATTGTCCGTGTAAAAGGCGGCTTTACAAGTTCTGCTTCCCGCTATATAGATTTAAATAATCTACATAATATCGAATATCATGCAGACGGCGGATCTATTCTGACTGGTTCCTATGTTGAAAAATATTCACTTCACTCCGGTACTATCGACTTGCCAACACTGCGTCGTGCCGGTTATGAATTTGTCGGCTGGTATAAAGATTCTGGATTAACAGACGGCCCGGTTACTGAATTTAATGTTAATACAGAAACTTCTCTTACTGATAAAAACTTTTACGCAAAATGGAACAGAGTCTGCGCAATCACATATTATCTTGCAAACCAGGCAGCGACTGCAGACAGCGATTGTATTGAACTTACAGAAGACCAGTGCGAAGAATGGGGATTAGTACAAAGTCATACACAAGGTCACGAAACAGAATTACCGTCTCAATATATAGAGAATGAAAATGGTGAGCATATAACTCTTGCAGGTTATACTATGGGAACAATAAGCGGAACAGGAACAGTCCTTACAAGTAACGGCTCAAATTACATTATTCCTGCAACAGTTACTACTGATACTGATATTTATGTTACTGTTAAATCACATATTGCGTATATTGATCCTTCAATAACTAGTGATGAAAACAATATTCCGTTTAATCCTTCAACACCGGCAAAGACAGTAGAAAATGCTCTCAAGTGGCTCAAAAATGCAGATTCAAGTAAAAATCCTGTTTTGTATGTTAAGTCTTCTCTCACCAGTGATATTGGTGATTTGTCTGGTTTGTCATTGTCTTCTGCTAATGGCGGCTATTATGGTGGAGCAATACTTAAAAGATATTCAAACTTCAAAAATGATTACCTTCTTAAACCTGCAAGTGGAGAAATAACATTAAATAACATAATTATTGATGGTGGTGCGGACTGGCGTGATAATGCTGATGTTACGCAGCCTTTGGCAGAAAATATAAATGTCAATGACAGTACAAATGTTGGTATAATAGCAGAAACAGGTCTTATAAAAGTATCTAATGGTGTTACCTTAAAAATGCTTCAGAATACTACCATAAGGAATAATGATTGTACAAAAGCTCAAAATGCTAAAACTATTGAAGTAATCAAAGGTGGAGTTCTAGAGATTAAGGATTCCACAATTACACAATGTCAGTCAGATGTAGGCGGTGCTATATGGTCGTCTGGAAAAATTATTGCAGATGATGTTGAATTGTCTTATAACCACTCAAATTATGAAGGTGGTGCATTATATGCAACTAGTGATTCTAATATCCTCTTCCAACAATCAAGTTTCCTTTCTAATTACGCTTCTTATGACGGTGGTGCTATTTATAATATGGCCACAACGAATGCTCTTTTGTTAAATAATAATTCCTTTGCGAACAATTATGCAAATTCTGACGGAAATATTATTTATAATGTTGGAAAAATGACATTAGCAGGAGAAACTTCAATAAGCGATGGTTCTTATGATAATGATTTCTATATTGATAATGATACCAATCATCCAATCAAAATAAATTCTGATTTTTCTATTACTACAACAAGTAATAAAATAATAATCTATCCTTATGAATATTATTCCGACTCTTCTTCAGCTCCTGTTTTTGACAGACAGATTTTTGATTTCTCGAGTCTTTCAACAAGTCTTTCAACTGTTAAAGACTATTTCGAACTGTATAATTCAAATTATGTAATTGATGATGAAGGTTACATCAAACCAATCCCAGGCACCGTAACCGTAACCCCAGGCTTCCCGGGCAATTATGTCTGCAAGTGGAGCCAGACCGTAAGCGGCTCAAGTCGCACAATCAATATTACAGTAAAAGATCTTAGTGGAGCCTCAATTTGGCCGGGAACTACAGCACCTGCTATTCTTTCTGATTCAATTGAAGTTGGCATTTACGAAGGTGCCGATTGTGTAAAGACTGAAAACACCTTAAGCTTTACATACCCGACCTACCTTGATCCACCAAGCGGAACTCCATTCTATGTTAAGTTCAATATTAAAGTTGATGATACAACCGCCTACAGCTACGACTACTGGCCGGAAGGTGGAGTAACTTATGTCGGAACAGGACTTATTCAGGCTCCTCAATCTACTTTTGATGGAAGTTCAGCTGTTACAAATTCAAGTGTATTTATTAGTGGAAGAAATATAGGAACTATAAAGAGCCTTATTGCCAGCGATCACGAAGTTACCCAGGGTGAATATACAACTTATTGTAAATTCGGTGGTGATCAACCTTCTGAAACTTATGGCGATGGTTCGAATTACCCTGCATACTATGTAAACTGGTATGATGCAATTGTTTACTGCAACCTTAAGACAATAAATGACCTGTCACTAGGGCTTAGTCATTGTGTATATTCTATTGGTGGAGAAAAAGATCCTACTAAGTGGGATGGAATTCAGGTAACAGACGGAAAATACTGTGGACCTTCAAGCAGTAATACAACATGGAACGGAATAACCTTTGACCAGAATGCGGATGGCTGGCGTCTTCCAACAGAAGTTGAATGGGAATTCCTTGCACGTGGTGGCAATCTTACTGGAACACAGACAACTTATAGCGGAAGTGATACACCAGGGGATGTGGCATGGTACTCAACTAACAGCAGTAGTAAGGCTCACGAAGTAAAAGGTAAAGCTGCTAACAGCCTTGGACTTTACGATATGAGTGGAAATGTAGGGGAATGGTGCTGGGATTGGTACGGAAGTATAAGTTCAACATCGGAGGCCACCGGAGCCGCTTCCGGCGATAATCGTGTCCTACGTGGAGGTACTTGGGACAATGAAGAGTCTTCTGTGAAATTATCCGCTCGGGCCAGTATGGAAGTGTATAAAAGGACCAACAGCCGCTACGGCTTCCGTGTAGTCCGTTCTTCAGACTAACCGTCATTGCAAAGAGCGTAGCGTTCCCTGAGCGGAGCCGAAGGGCGACCTTGCAATCCACAAAAAAAGTGGAAAAACTACTTTTTGTATAATATATTATAAATAGGAGGTTTTGATATGAGATGCATAACTAAAGAATATTCAGAAATGCTTAATAATAGTCCAGCATGGAATTTTATTAAAAATACGCCTCGTCCAGATTTTACTGAGCTCGATAAGGAAGTAGCTCACTTTGAAAAATGGATAAAAAAAGAACATGAAAAAGACAGAAAATTACTGAAAAAAGGGAATTAGAAATGATTGTTGAATTTTCTGTTTATGATACAAAAGATTTCTCTGTTGAGCATCTATTAGATTCAGATGAAAATCTGAAATTAATTAAGAATTTTGAAGCTGGTAATAATGCTCATGGTCTTTGTCTTGCAAAATATGTTGGTGTAAGTGCAATTTATATTTATGCTTTACCGGAAGAAAAACTTATGAAGCATTATAAAAAAATGGGATTCTCCAGACTTCCTCCAGAACCTGAAATGTTTTTACAAAATCATGTTAAACCAAAATATGATAAAGATTGTATTTTTATGTATCAGATACTAGGATAAAAAATGAAAATGACAATAAACCAAAAAAAGAAAAATCGACTTTCTCTTTTTTTACTGATACTCTTTAGTATTGGTTTACTTTCCATTTCTTCCTGCGAATTATTTACATCAACAGATTTAGAAGAAAATCTTACAGAATTAATAAACGAAACAAGTACAAACAGCAATGAAGAGAGAACCTTAAAAATTATTGTAACCCCTCGTTTTACTACTTCTTCCCGCTCCGCTGCTTTATCCAGATCTGCATATCCGAACTTTGCTGCTGAACTTGCTAATTTTGAGTTTTATGCAGTCTGTTCTGACACCTTTGGAGAGGCAAGTGCAGATTACGATTCTTCGGAAGGTTCTGTAACTTTTACAATCAGAAGTGCTTCTTTTACAAATAAAACCATTGATTTTTTTGCAAGAGATAAAACAAGTCATAAAGAATTATTATACGCAAAAAAGGAAAATGTATCTTTTACAATTGGTTCAGACCAGGTAATAAATACAACTCTGTATTTTCAGGAATATACTACTGCCACAGGAAGACCTGCCGACAATCCTGCTCCAAACGGCAAAATAAGTCTTGAAGTTTCTGCACCAAGTGGAAGTAAAGTTGTCTGTAATATTTATGACTCAAGTGCCACCCCGGTTCTTGTAAGTGGTGCAGCAGATTCCGGTATGGCTATAGAAATAAGTGGCAGCACAGATAATGCCCGTTCAATTCAAACAGTTGCAGCCGGAATTGCACCTGGAAAATATACCGCCAGAATCTTCATATATAAAGACGGTAATGATGGCACTGGCGGTACTGTACAATCAAATCCCGATTACAGAGAAGAAATCATAAATGTATGGCCGGGCATTACAACTAACCGCTGGTACTTAAGTGATGGCAGTAAAAATCAAACCTTGTCCATTACAATTACTCCGGGAGTTAGGTTTTACGTAAAAGGTACAAATCCATCCGGGCCTTATGCTACCGGCGGAGTATCAATAGACACAACATCAATTCCAGGCTCTATAAAAAATCCTTTTAGTACTATTAATGCAGCACTTGCAAAATGTACTTCTTCTACAAATGATTACAGAATTATTGTATGTGGAAGTGTAGAAGAATCAGTACAGATTAACTCTTCCCTTGGAGCTAAGACAATTACAATTGAAGGAGCCAGCTCTTTTGACACAGATATAATACAAAATCCGGCAGGTACCAGCATGATTCCTGCTTTAAGCATAAACAGGTCCGATATTACAATAAAAAATCTTCAGATAACTGGAGGGCGTTATGGTGGTATCTGCCTAGATAATATTAATTCAGGAGAAATTACAATTGATAGCTGTAAACTTTATCAGAATACTTATGGGGGAGGACTTTATATTTCGTCTTCCACCGCCACTGTTAAAGTAATTAATTGTGAAATATCTCACAATTCTTCAAATCAGTATGGAGGAGGAATAAACCCCTGTAATAATTGTATTGTAGAAGTTGAAGACACAAAAATATTATATAACAATTCTGCCACTTGTGGAGGAGGCTTTTATATTCCACAAGATTGCAGGCTTTCTTTTAAAAATGGTATTATCAGTAATAATTCATCAACTGCAGGTGGTGCTATTGGTATACAGCAAGGGACTTTCGAAATCAGTGGTTCTGTTTATATCCCTTATGGTGTAGAAGGTGAGTTTGGACCTGGCAAAAATGATATTCATAATCGTGTAACTCTTGCTGATAGTATAATAATAAAAAGTAAACTTACGCCTCCGGAAGAAGCAGGCGGAATAGTTGGAGCTGTTACTCCTTGCTGGTATAATACTTCATGTCCAACACTTATCACTCTTGATTCCAGCGTAACCAATACAACACTAAGAAAAGAGCTTAAAAAATTCACTTTAATACAAGATGCTGAAAATCCGACTACAACCTGGGTTTTTACTTCTACTGGTGGCCTTCAGGAGGCTGTTGCCTTTGCATATCCGGCTTCAACAGCAGGTTCTTTTAATGGTTCAACACAAATTTCAGAAGTATTTAAGCAAAACCGAAAGATAGGAAATATCAAAGGTATTGTTGCAAGCGACCACGAAACAACCCAGGGCGAATATGAACTCTACTGCAAGTATTTCAGTGGTTGTGAGCCAACAACTGCTATTGGAAAAGGCGATTATTATCCTGTATATAAGGTCAGCTGGTATGATGCTATTATTTATTGTAACCTTCGCAGTATTGATGAAGGCTACGAGCCTGTTTATGTGGTTGGAGGTAAAACAAATCCTGCTCAGTGGACGGGCATTGATGGCAATTCAACTGAAGGTTATTGTGCACCTTCTGGCTGTACCTGGGATGTAACAATACTGGCTGATAAAAACGGCTGGCGCCTTCCTACCGAAATTGAATGGGAATACCTGGCCCGTGGAGGAGATCTTACGGCTTCAAGCTATACTTACAGCGGAAGTAATACTGCAAGTGACGTTGCCTGGTATGGAAAATCATCAGGTGTGAATAAGGTAAAACAGTTAGCACCAAATGGTTTTAATCTTTACGATATGAGCGGTAACGTTTGGGAATGGACAAACGACTGGCATTCGAATAAAGAAGAAAATGGAGGGGACTGGATTCCATTAGATACTCCAACTTCAGGTTGCTATCCAGATTATCCAGCTAAAACTAATAAATGTAGAGTAACAAAAGGTGGCGGATGGTCTGGCGCTGTAACTCAAAGTCCAGTTTATAACAGGGGAAGTAGTGCTCCAAATGACAGAAATGCAGATATGGGCTTCCGTGTTGTCCGCGGTGCCCAGTATGTTGGAAGTAAGCTGCCTTCGGTCTATAAAGAAGTCGGCGATATAGTATTTAATGACGGTTCTGCAACTCCGTACACAAGCGGCATGTCTCTTACACCTACTCAGATTTCTAATGCTGCTGCCTTAATATACTACAAGGGCACAGGACTTAATAACAGTGGTAATACAACTAAAGTACGAACTCTTGGTGTGGGATTGAAGCGTGTGAGTGGACAAGCATGGTGTCTTGAATCTGCAAATGCGAATTCTGTTAATATTACCAGAATTCAATGCCCGCCTAATGCAGGTGGAAGTGCAGGTAATTATACTTTTGCATCTGGCGCAACAAAGAACGGTTCAAATAATTTAAAACTAATTGGTATTGAATTAGACTCTGATGATGATACTACAGATCTTGATAAATATCCTGCTTTCAAGTGTGCAAAAAATTATAAAGATGTTACTGATACTAATATAAGTGGAACAGCCTGTGAAGATGGCTGGTATCTTCCAAGTCTTGCAGAATTATTTGAGATTTTTGCAAAAGGCAAGGGAACAGGTAAAGTGTTCGATATAGATACAGCAATTCAAGCTCTTGGAGGGGATCAGATTGGATCATCAGCATGCTGGTCGTCGTCACAGTACGCTTCTGAGAACGCTGCCGAAGCTGGTTACGCATACTATTTCAGTTTCGGTATTGGAATATGTAGCCAAGACCCTAAGACCGAAACCGCAAGGATTGTTCGTTCTATCCGTGAGTTTTAATAATTAGAGCTCTAAACTATTGACACAACCTGCCAAAATCTGCATAATATAAAAACTTATATAAGTTTTAAGGAGTGCCATCGTGCCTTGTGGAAAGAAAAGAAAGCGCCAGAAGATGGCGACACATAAGCGAAAGAAGATGCTTAGACGTAATCGACATAAGAGCAAGTAGTTTTTAGGTCGAGACTATGTGTTGAAAGACCGCGTTATACGCGGTCTTTTTTTTACACTACAGAAGGTGGTTGAGTAGGCCGCAGGCCGTATCGAAACCACCGCAGTTTATTAAGAGGTCAATTATTCTTCTATCAAAAATTCATTCGCCGGTAGACATCAAAAAGCTTTCTCAAAAAGAACTCAAGCAGCTGGCCCAGGAAATCCGCACAACTATAATAAATGTTGTTGGTAAAAATGGCGGCCACCTTGCAAGTAATCTTGGTGTTGTCGAACTGACCATTGCGTTACACCGTGTTTTCAACAGCCCTCAGGATGCAATTGTCTTTGATGTAAGCCACCAGTGCTATACTCACAAGCTTCTTACTGGCCGTTATGAAGAATTTCCAACCCTGCGCAAGGCTGGTGGACTTTCCGGCTTTACAAACAAAAACGAAAGCCCTCACGATTACTTTATAAACGGTCATTCATCAACTTCAATTTCTTCGGCTCTGGGCCTTCTTACAGCCCGCGAGCTCAACGGTGAAAAAGGCAAGGTAATTGCCGTAATCGGTGACGGCGCCCTTACAGGCGGTATGGCTTTTGAAGGCCTTTCTCATGCGGGCCAGCTCTGTAAAAATCTTATAGTTGTTCTCAATGATAATCAGATGTCAATTGACCACAATACCGGCTCTCTTTCCCGCTACCTCAGCCGTCTTACCATGACTGCAGGTTATCAGACCTTCCGCTACCGTGTAGACAAGGCGGTAGATAAAATTCCATATCTTGGTCATCGCCTCGAAAAATTGATTTTCCGTTTAAAGCGTGCCATAAAAGGAATGTTCCTCACAAATAATCTTTTTGTTGATTTTGGTTTTGAATATGTTGGCCCTCTTGATGGTCATAACGAAGCTGCTCTTGAACGTGAGCTTCGCCGTGTAAGTAAGCTTCACAGGCCTGTTGTTGTTCATGTAGTTACAAAAAAAGGTAAGGGCTACAGTCCTGCAGAAAATAATCCGGAACTTTTCCATGGAATTGGTCCTTTCCAGATCAGCGATGGTACTGTAGAAAAATTTGATACAGAAAGCTTTACAGAAGCCTTCAGTAATCTGATGGTGGAAGAGGGCGAGAAAAACCGCGACCTTGTAGCAATAACTGCCGCTATGGCAAAGGGAACCGGCCTTTCTGCTTTTTCACATAAATATCCTGACCGTTTTTTTGATGTTGGAATTGCAGAAGAGCATGCAGTAACCTTTGCCGGTGGTCTTGCCAAAGGCGGAAAGGTTCCTGTTGTCTGTATTTATTCTACTTTTATTCAGCGTTCTGTAGACCAGATGATTCATGATATTGCCCTGCAGAAATCTCATGCAATTTTTATGCTGGACAGGGCAGGGGCAGTTCCAAGTGATGGAGTAACCCATCAGGGAATTTATGATATTGCACTTTTCCGTCCTATACCGGAACTTGAACTTATGACAGTTTGCAGCGCTGCAGATTTACGCCTTTGCTTTGAATGGGCAGTAGAGAAGGGAACCAGCGTAGTAATCCGTTATCCAAAACTAACCTGTCCTACAGAAGTGCCTCAGATGAGTCAGCCGGTGGAGCTTGGCCGTGGGATTTTTATTCCTTGCACAGAGTTTCCTATAGAAAACATCAGCGAAGCAGAGCTTGAAGCAAAAAAGAAAAAGATCCTCGTAGTTGCAACAGGCGGTATGTACAGTGAGGTTCAGAAAGCTGTGCGCGCAGTTCTTCTTGACGGTGGCTATGCTGATATTTATCTTTTACGTTTTATTAAACCTTTTGACGAAAGCTATTTCCTTGAGCTTGCCGGACGCTATAGCGGAGTTGTTTTTGTTGAAGACGGTGTAGTGATTGGCGGTATGGGCCAATACCTTGCAGGCCTGCTTGCAGAAAAAGGCCAGACAAATACCCGTGTACTTGGTTTTGAAGATAAATTCTATAATCATGGAAGCCGTGAAGAAGTGCTTGAAATGGCAGGCCTTTCTCCTTCTCACATCAAAAAGGCGGTAAAAGAATGCTGCAATTAAAACTTGGCTTAAAAAGAGCCGTAACTGAACGCCCTGCCTTTGTAATGGGTATAGTTAATGCCACCCCGGATTCTTTTTTTGAAGAAAGCCGTGGCGGAATAGACCGGGCCCTTCAGCTGATTGACGAGGGAGCTGATATTCTGGACATTGGCGGTGAGTCTACCCGGCCGGGCTACACACCAATTATCGCCGAAGAAGAAATAAACAGAATTATTCCGGTAATTGAAGCAGTTCGCAAAGTATCTTCAATTCCAATTTCTATAGACACAAATAAGCTCAAAGTTTTTAAGGCGGCCTTTGCAGCAGGTGCAGACATCTGGAACGACATAACGGCCTTAAGCGGAAGTTGCAAGCCCGATGGAGATGACGAAAAATCTGCCGACGGCACAGCCGCTGCTCATGGAGAGCCTTCTATTTATGCTGCCGAATATCTTGCTAAAACCGGTGCTTCTGTAATTTTAATGCATACAGGTCCAGCTTCCATTAAGGAAGTATCTGATTTTCTTGGTCAGAGGGCAATCTTCTGTATTTCAAATGGAGTTGCATCAGATAAAATCATTTTAGACCCTGGAATCGGCTTTGGAAAAAGTCTGGAAGAAAATCTTGCACTTATAAGTCAGCCTCTTTCAATCTGTGCAGGCCGTTATCCGGTGCTTATGGCTCTTTCCCGTAAACGCTGCATCGGCGACATGACCGGCCGTACTACAGAAGAACGTCTTGCCGGTACCTTAGCCGCAGACCTCATAAGCGTTCAAAGAGGCGCAAAAATAATCCGTGTTCACGACGTTTCTGCCGCAATTGACACTCTAAATGTGATGAAAAATCTCCGATAATGTAGTATAATAGTTAAATCTAAATGGTGGTTTCGATACACCGCACTATGTGCGGCACTCAACCACCGGTGGTTGAGTAGGCCGAAGGCCGTATCGAAACCACCATCGGAGTATTATGCTCGGTTTTGACAGAATTCTATACCTTTATGATTTCATACGGCCATTTCTTGATATTGCCGTAATGACATTCATTCTGTATAAAGCATACGATTTTATCTCAAAAACAAACGGCGTACAGATGCTTAAATCGCTTCTGATTGTCGTAATTGTATATGGTCTTGCCGTTCTCTTAAAGCTTCAGACAATCCTCTGGCTCATGAATATTATCGCTCCGGCTCTTGTAATCGGCTTTGCCCTTATTTTCCAGCCGGAAATCCGAAAGCTTTTTATCCGCATTGGCCAGAACGGCTGGTTCGCTTTTGGTACTCGTTCCCGCCACACTTACGTAGATGCTGTCCTTATTGCCGCCGAAATGCTTTCTCAGCAGAAGCGTGGTATGCTTGCAGTTTTCATGCGCCATACTCAGCTTGAAAATATCATTCAGACAGGAACCCGCTTGAATGCAGATCTTTCTTCTAGCCTTCTTATGACAATTTTTGGTAAGGATACATCGCTTCATGATGGTGCCTGTTTTATTCAGGGCGGTAAGCTGATTGCAGCCGGATGCTTTCTTCCAACTTCAGAAAACTACACAATCAAAAAGACCTTTGGTACCCGTCACCGTGCGGCCCTTGGACTTTCCGAAGTCTCTGATGCAGTTGTACTTGTTGTTTCAGAAGAGACCGGTGCCCTTAGTCTTGCCTACGATTCAAAATTAAATTACGACTTAAGCCTCGAAGAAGTTCGAAAAATTCTAGAAAATCTTCTGGAAATTACTTCGGAAGCTCAGGTATTGGAGGATACTGTAGATGAACACAAAACATTTGCTTGATAAAATCCTCGATAAATGGCCTTCTAAGGTTGTATGTCTTGTAATTGCAATCTTTTTATATTTCTTTCATCAGGCTTCTTTAATTGAATCTAAGACTTTTGTTGTTCCACTTCAGCTTGAAGAAAATGGAATTGTAATGCATGTTGGCAGTGTACCAGGCTCAGTTGCTGTTGTAGTAAGAACCAGCGATGAAATTATAAAATCCGTTTTAGCGACAGATATTACAGCCTCAGTTTCTCTCGATGCAATTACAACAAAGGGCTCTTATACCTTGCCTGTAAAAATTACTCTTTCTGAAAATCTTATGGCTTATGATCCTTTTGAAGTAAGACTTAAGGATGATACGATTACAATTGATGTTGATAAAAAGGTTTCAAAGTACCTTCCAATGGCTCCTTCGATTGTAGGTGAAGTTGCACATGGATATGAAATTGATTCTGTTAATATTTCTCCTTCTACCATTGAAATCTCCGGTCCAGAATCTATTGTAAATGCTATAGATAAAATTTATACAACAAGAATTAATGTTTCAAATGCCGAAACAAACTTCTCAACAGAAACTTCATATCAGAAAACAAATAAGTTGATTTCTATAATTGATGAAGAAAACTTCCGGGCTACAATTAGTGTTAAGCCTGTTATTATGGAAAGAGATTTCACTGAAATTCCTGTAGAGATTTTGAATCTTGATAAAGAACTTGAAATTTCCGGAGAGCTGCCACTTGTTTCAATCAAGCTTTCCGGTTCAATGCCTGTTCTTGAAGATTACATTCTTTCAAAGCATGCTGTTCAGGTTAATCTCCGTGATATTGATGAACCTGGAACTTATGAACTTCCTCTGCGTTATGTTCTTCCATCAAATCTAAATCTTATTGAAAAATCTGATGATGAATTGACACTAACTATCGTTCGTAAGCCTCTTGAAAATACAGAGCCTGCAGAGGGTGGAGCAGAATAGTGATTGGAGGAATTGGAACTGATATTACAGAAGTAAAGCGTTTTGAAAAATGGATTAAAAATCCGGAAATGCTGCAGCGCTTTTTTAATGAAAAAGAAATGTCTTCGGCAAAATCAGATTCTGCAAAATGTCAGCACTATGCAGCCCGCTTTGCTGCTAAAGAAGCTTTTTCAAAAGCGCTTGGAACTGGAATTACAGGTTTCAATTTAAAAGATGTATATATAACAAATAACAGCGAAGGAGCTCCTTTGCTGAATATAGAAGGTGCCGCTCTTTCACTAATGAAGGAAAGGCTTGGGCAGTGCAAGGCTTTTGTAAGTTTAAGTCACGAAAAAGAGTATGCGATTGCTTATGTTATTTTAGAAAAAGTTTAAGGAGGAGACGTTATGGCTGCTAAAAAAAATGGTCCAGAAAAAAAAGTCAGCATTTCTTACTGGTCAAAGGATAAGGTAAAGTGTCCTGTCTGCAAAAAAGAATTTGAACGAGAAATTATGCGAAGCGGTAACGGACGTATGATTGCCGGTGGACTTACAGAAGAGCTTCATCGTATTTATGAACCTTCAGTTAAATTCGGTCGTATCTATCCTCTTATTTATGAAATTGGAGTTTGCCCTAACTGTTATACAGCTTTCTTCTGGAATGATTTTACAGAAAAAATTGATCAGGAAGATGCAGATAAAATTTTTGAACATTCTGAAAAACGTAAGCAGAACTGCGAAGAAATCTTCCCTTATTTTAACCTTAAACATGAACGTACATTATATGATGGAACAGCCATGTATTACCTGGCCCTTATGACTTATGACGATATGGGCGCATATACTTTGCCTACAATGAAAAAAGCAATTCTGACTTTGCGCCTTGCCTGGCTTACTGCAGAAATCAACCAGCATTGTGCAGACCATAATTTTGATATTATTTCCAAAATGTTCTACAGCAAGGCTCTCTTCTTCTACCAGCAGGCAGTTATTAACGAAACTGAACGTGTAGAAAAAAGTTCTACCTTAAATAACATGGGCCCGGACATTGACAAGAACTATGGCTGGGATGGCGTAATTTATCTTTGCGGTCTTCTTGAATATAAATACGGCCAGCAGGATGATATTCAGTTACGCTTGAAAAAACTTAGTGAATCTAAAACTGCAATTGCACGTATTTTCGGTTTAGGTAAATCTTCTAAGAATAAGCCGGGACCTCTTCTTGAGCACGCCCGTAACCTTTACGATAATCTTTCTAAGCTTGTAAATGACGATGAGTTCTAGAAACATTCTCCTTACAATCTCTTACGACGGTACAGATTTTTGCGGCTGGCAGAGGCAGGATGATGCTAATGGCGGCGAAGCCAGTCGTACCGTTCAGGGAGAAATTGAAAAAGCTCTGGAAAAAATCCATAAAGAAAAAACTCCTTTGTATGGCTCTGGTCGAACAGATAGCGGCGTGCATGCTGTAGGGCAGGCTGCAAATTTTTATTCTCCGCTTGCAAGTATGCCGGCTGAAAATTACATTCGTGCTTTAAATGCATTTTTGCCTGATGATGTAAGAATTGTCGGGGCCAGAGAAGTTGCAGAAGATTTTTCTGCCCGTAAGTCTGCTACCAGCCGTAGCTACCGTTATTTTATTTCTACAGATTTAAATGGAAATGTTACAGCAGATAATCTCCGCTACTGCTGGCGTGTAAAAAACTATACACCTAATCTTGAACGTCTAAATAAATACTGCGAATGTCTTCAAGGCGAACTGGACTGTTCTTCTTTTGCAGCAAGCGGAGACGACAGCGTATCAAACAACCGCTACATAGACGGAGCCAGATTCTTTTTGCAGAAGGATCGATGGGGAAAAGATCTTCTTGTTTTTGAAATTGAAGCAAATGCTTTTCTGTGGAAGATGGTAAGAACATTGACCGGTACTCTTGTAAATCTGGATAAAGAAGGGGCGGCGGATGATGCCATGAAAAAAATCCTGGAGGCACATGACAGAACAAAGGCAGGAGTAACCGCACCACCGAATGGACTTTTCTTGTATGAAATTAAGTTTGACGGTGTAAGGCGACATGTCTAATGTGGTTTCGATACACCGCTTCGCGGTACTCAACCACCGGTATTTCGTTATACGGGTGGTTGAGTAGGCCGAAGGCCGTATCGAAACCTCATCTACAACAAACTCACCGGATCCACATCATATTCAATATAAACATTCTGATTATGAGTGTAATCGAAAAGAAGTTTTCTGGCCGCAGTCTGTAGCGGAACAATCGAACTTCCTTTAAGTAATATCTGATATCGCCAGCTGGAATTAATTTTTTCTATAGGACATTCAGCAGGGCCAATAATTTCCATTCCACGCGGTGCACCGTCTGTCAAAATTTTTACAGCATCTCTGGCTGTTTCCGCTGCAAGTGCTTTGTTGTAGCTGCGGAAAACAAGACGAAGCAGACGGCTGAAAGGAGGAAAGTCCAGCATTTCTCTTTCTGCAAGTTCACTGCCATAAAAATCTTCTATACGATTCTGGCAGGCATAAAGAACAGGGCCACGGCCAGGAGAGTAGGTCTGAACAATAACTTTTCCATCAGGAAAATAACGTCCGGCTCTTCCTGCAACCTGGGTAATCAAAGAGAAGGTACGTTCACCGGCACGAAAGTCCGGCATATGAAGACCTGCATCTGCTAAGATTACGCCAACCAGCTGCAGCTTTGGAAAGTTGAGTCCTTTTGCAACCATCTGGGTTCCAAGCAGAATATCATATTTTCCCTGGCGGAAATCTTCGAGAGAAGTAAGGAGCTCTTCTTTATTTTTCAGAACATCTGTATCAAGTCTCATGACTCTTGCGTTAGGAAACTTTGCCCGGGTCTCAGCTTCAATAAATTCTGTACCAAAGCCTGAACTTCCTATATCTAGAGAACCGCACTGAGGACAGCTTTCCGGAGGAGTTGTAGACCAGCCGCAGTAATGACAACGCAGGCGGTTTTCAATTTTATGATAGGTGAGTGGAACAGAACAGTTTTTGCACTTAAGCTCAAAGCCACAGGAATTACAGCGGAAAAAGTGAGTAAAGCCGCGGCGGTTTAAAAACAAAATTACCTGATGTTTTTGTTCAAGAGTTTTATTGATCGAATCTTCAAGAGGCTTTGAAATACAACCGTCTCCCGGATAATAGCTGAGGTCAATACAGGAAATATGAGGCATCTCGCCACCGGCAAGACGTTTTGTAAGAGTGTGGCGGATAATAGAGCCTTTCTGCATTCCATACCAGGCTTCAACGCTTGGAGTTGCGCTTCCCATAAGCAGAGGAATTTTTAATGAAGTACAGCGATGCATTGCCACCTGTCTTGCATGGTAACGCGGATTATTTCCGGATTTATATGAGCCGTCATGTTCTTCATCAATAATTACAAGTCCCAGATCCGGAACCGGAGCAAAAATTGCGGAACGTGCACCAACAACAACACGGGCTTCTTTATGCATTATACGGTGCCATTCACTGAGGCGCTGGGATGGAGTAAGGCCTGAGTGTAAAACTGCGGCTGTGTTTCCAAATCGTTCTAAAACTGATTTTACAACCTGCCCAGTAAGCCCGATTTCGGGTACAAGATAAATTACACCTTTTCCCATCTCAAGAATTTTTTCTGCTAGAGAAAGAAATACTTCCGTCTTTCCAGACCCGGTAGGACCGTATAAATAATGAAAAAGCCCGGTGGTTGAGTAGGCCGAAGGCCGTATCGAAACCACATTTGTATTATCTTTTTCTACGGTGGTTTCGATACGCCCGCTTTGCGGGCACTCAACCACCGTATTTAGAATTTCTTCTACAGCCTTCTTCTGCTCATCTGACAGTACATTCTTTTTCTTCTCTCCAACTTCTTCTTCAAAGCCAAAGCCACCGGCACTGCTGTCACGGCGGCCGCTTGGAATCATAGAAAAAACTGCTTCACCCAAAGTACAAAGATAATAACGGGCAATCCAGTTTGCCATTTCTATCAGCTCTTTTCCAAAGAGCGGTTCTTTATCTATAACTCTTTTTATAGGTCTGATTTTTTCAGGTCCAACAGGACAGTTTTCCGGCAGTTTATCACTTATGTTAATTATAAAGCCCTGAGTTTTTTTATTTCCAAACATTATTTCTGCACGTTTGCCAATTGCAGGAATAAGTTCAGCTTTTTCATTTTCCGGAGGTATGTAGGAATAAGTAAAACCCTGATTCACAGGAAGATTCAGTATTATTTCCAGATACTGCATAAATAACTACCGTTAGTTAGCCTTTATCGCGTCAAGACGGCGTTTGAACTTTTTAAGATCTTCCCAGGCCGGTCTTTTTAATTCTTCATTGCGGAGAAGTGCACTTGGATGATAAGTAGGCATAACAGGAATCCCGTTATATTCAAAGAACTCTCCATGCTGGGCATTAATAGAAATGTTCTGTCCTGTGATTTTTTCTATGGCAATTTTTCCCATACATAAAATCATCTTTGGTTTTAATATATGAATCTGTGCTTCAAGAAAAGAGAAGCAGGCTGCCTGTTCATCCGGCATAGGATTTCGGTTTTCTGGTGGACGGCATTTTACAATGTTTGCAATATAGCAGTTGCTTTTGCGGTCCAGACCAATTGCAGCAAGCATACGGTCAAGCAGAACGCCAGCCTTACCGACAAATGGTAAGCCCTGCATATCCTCGTCGTGTCCTGGACCTTCGCCAATTACAAGTACGTCAGGATGCTCAACTCCCATACCTGGTACAACATTGTTACGAGTGCGTGCTAAGCCGCAGCGAGTACAGCGGAGAATCTTAGCATTAAGTTCGTCGAGAGAAAGACCTTGTGTCATGTTCGGGCTTGACCCGGACATCTCGACATCTCTGTTTTGTCTAGATTCCCTGGTCGAGCCAGGGAATGACAACTCTGTATCATTCGCAAAGACCGGCTCTCCTGCAAACTTTTCCCGGGTATATCCGCATTCGTAAGCATCTGCTGTTTTGAGAAGGGTGTAGATTATTTTTTTATCTTCTGCTTTCATAGTTCCTTATATCATGCTGAACCTTCGCAGCATAGCTGCTCGGAGACTCGCTAAAAACAGTCCACTGGACTATTTTTGCCCTGCTACGCAGTGCCGCTCCCTATGTTTCAGCATCTAGTCTGTCTTTTTCTCAATTTCTCCACATGCTGTAAGTTTATAAATTTCTCTTTCTTTATAAGACTTTTCAATCAGCTCATCAACTTCAAGATTCTTGTAAATTTCTTCTGCTTCTTCCGGCTGGCCTCTAAGAACAGGGTGCCTTGGACTAAAGAGTACACAGCAGTCTTCATAAGGAAGAATCGAAGTTTCATAAGTATCAATAAAATATGAGTCTTTAATGATTTCTTCCTTATCCATACCGCAAAGAGGGCGGAGAAGAGGGAACTCTGCAAAGTGCTCTGTAACTGTCATGTTTTCTATGGTCTGGCTTGCAACCTGACCAACGCTTTCACCGGTAATAATACACTTAGCCTTACAGCGGCCGGCAAGTCTGTTTGCAACCTTCATCATGCAGACACGAAGCATAAGTGTGCTCCATGCTTCCGGAGCCTTTTCTTTAATCTTCATCTGAACATCAGTAAAAGGAATAACGTTGAGATAAAGAGTAATTCCATAATAAGCAAGTTTTTGGGCAAGAGTTACAACCTTTTGTTTTGCTTCTTCGGAAGTGTATGGATAGGAATGAAAATAACAGCATTCAATTTTCATACCACGGCGCAGCATACGGTAACCGGCAACCGGAGAATCAAGACCTCCGCTCAAAAGCAAAAGTCCGCGACCGCTGCAGCCAACCGGAAGTCCGCGGCAGCCAACATTAGAATCAACATATACAAAAGTTTTTTCGCGAACTTCAACATAAATAGTTGTATCAGGCTTATGAACATCTACTTTCATGAGGGCTTCAACGTCGCCAGCAGCTTCACAGCAGATTTCATAAGAGTTCATTGGAAAGCTTTTGTCTGCACGGCGGGCATCAATTTTAAAAGTTTTGCAGCCGCGTTCTGCCTCAAGCTTTGCAAGGTCATAAACGGCCTTATTAATTGCTTCAATTGTTTTATCGCAGACAGTAGCCTTAGCCCAGCCTGTAATTCCTATCAAATGATTAAGTGTAAATTCTACTTTTTCCTGAAAAGAATCTTCACATTCAATATAAAGACGGCCGGCACGAAGCGAAACCTTTGCCCCTGTGCCTTCCAGATATTTTGCTGTATTATGCTTTAATAAGTTTTCAAATTCCTGAAGGTTTGAACCTTTTAATGTTAATTCCCCAATTTTTGCCAGATAAGTCATAACTATATTATAAATGAAAAACAGCCGATAATAAAGATGTGAGAAAATCTTTTTTTGTTTGTATTTTTATAATCTTTAATGTCTTTTACTCTTTTGCCCAATCAATCCCTTCTAGACTCCTCGGTATCTGGGAAGCAAAAGACCGTTATGTTTTCTTTGAGCAGAATGATGAAGAAAAGCCTGAAATTGTAATTGTTCTTAAAACTTATTACGGCTGGTATTTGAACAGAGCGGCCGAACCTGCTTCATATAATGAAAAAGAAGCCCGTGTACGCAATACAGCAAATGCCCGCAATGCAGAGCATATTTATATTCAGAATGTAAATACAAAAGAAACAAATAATTCTATCTATGGTTCTCTGGATCTTGCATATTCTACCTGGCAGAAAAACACGATTCCATTTTTAGTAATTGATAATGCCATGTATCTCTCATATTTTGAAAAGGATATACACGAGGAGGAAATGGCGGATGATTTAGAGACTCAGGAAATGACTCAGGAAGGAAGGCTTACTCCATCATGGACTTTTTACCGGGGCATTGCTCCTTCCCAGGGCTTTATGCTGAGTCCACAGTCTATACCCGAAAATATCACAGGTTATATTATTGATGGTGACAAACTTTACGATGTCCGTTACTGGCGTACAGATATGGATTATTCTACCGACTACATTAACTTCACTTACCAGAATGATACTTATCAGATTCCAAAGCACCTGCGAAGCTGCAATACTAATTATTCCTGTGTTTCCGGCCGCAGTAAAAAAGTACGCAATACTGTAAAGCCTTTTGAATATAAGGCAGAAGATTTTATCTTTAATGATGACGCTTCTGTATTTACAAAAAATGAAGAGCCTTATCTCAAGCAGCTTGCAGACAAAAATACTTTTGAAGAACTGATAAAAATCATTAAGGACGCAAACTCACGCCGTAAGCCGGATCCGCCTGCATTATTTCCTGAAAGTAATTTGGACTGGCACTGGGATTTAATAGATCTTCTGGAAAAAGATAATAAGTTGATTCACGCGGTGAGGGAAAGACAGAAGAATTTTGGCCCGCGGGGAAGAGACCGGGGAAAGTAAGGTGGTTTCGATACGCTCCTTTGGAGCTACTCAACCACCAGTTTACTGATTTTCAAATACACCTTTGAGATAAATATATTCATAAAGAATATCATCAAACTGATCGTATTTAAAAACCGTATGTACCTTTGTTACGTGATACTGTTTGATGTTCGCAGTGTGAGGATATGGCAGCCAGAAAAGTCTTTTTGAAAAGTGTCTTACGACAGTCCAGTTTGGCCAGAGAAATTTCTGGTCGTTAAACTTCTGAGAAATGATTTTCTTCTTTGTAGTGCTATGCCAGAGAGCATCCTGATCTGCAAAAAGCCATTTTTTTGTTTTTATCTGATTTCTTGCTTTTTCAAAAAGTCCTGTTTGCCGGCATTTATTTAGATTAAAGAGAAGAACACCTGCATTAATATAATCAGGTCTGATTAAATACTTTCCGTAATGGTCATTGGCAGCAGCATATTCATAATCTGTAATATCAATATCATAAAGCATGCAGATATCTTTATTAAACATTATATCTATATCAAGATACAAAAACTTATCCGGCATTCCGGGAATTAAATCTGCAAAAAGGCGGATTAAAGTATAAGGTGAGCAGTAACACTGTTCATTAGGACTATTTGCGAACTCTTTCTTGTAAATCTCAGTTACATCAATTTTGCGAACACAATTTTCTGAATTATATTTTTTTGCAACTCCGTCAAGAAAGGAAATCATTTTGTCATCTATCGCGGTATAAGCTGGATTAAGATGTGAAACATCCATTGTTAGAATTGTGATTTCAAATGCTTCTTTTGTTTGTGTCCGCTTAAAAATAGAGAGCATACATGTGAGAACTCCATCGAAAACTTTTGAGTTTCCACAGAACATAATGTTTCGCATTTATTTATCCTCCCTTTCTTTTTGTACTTCAGAATCCTCTGCTTTAATATATTGAATTAATTCAACATTATTAAGCTTACTTCGTTCGCACATCTTATTATAAACCTGATTTCTTATATCTGCCTGCCTTTGCTTGCGGTCAAGTTTTTCATCTGCAAAAAAAGGTCCGTCAACATAAGTTACGATTTTTGGAGTTTTAGAAAAAGCTCTTTTTTGATATGTATTTGTAAAACAGAAAACTGCACAGTCATATGTTAAAGGATAACGGAAAGACATATCTGAAAAAGGTCTTATTCCTGTGTAAAAAGGCCATATATGGGCTTCCGGATAAATCATGATAGAAGCTTTTTCAGAAACTCTTAGTTTAAGTGTATCCATGAAATTTCTTGTAGCAGCAAGATTGTCAGGCAGGGGAAGTGCTCCAAGATATGGTGTAATTTTTCCGAGAACAGGCATTGAAACATTGTTCGCATTTACAACAACATAAGTTGAATGTGGAAAAGAAACCATGCTGGGAATAAGGGCGTCTGCAATGTTGTTAGTATGGTTAGCATAGACAAACACAGGTTTGCCTTTGTAAGCTCGTATGGCTTTTCTGTTTATGATTTTATGATGATATTTGAGTTTTAAAAATAACCAGGCTATTGGAAAAGCAAATATTCTGTACCAGAAAAGCCTCATAGTCATAAAGAAAAATGAAGAATTACCATACCAGTAATTTTCATCTATGGGACGAGGCTTTATTGAATCTCCGGCAAATTCATCGTTTAATTCATCTTTATAATAGATGACCTTTGGATGTTTCATGCTTACTCTGCCTTTTCTGTACTATAGGTAAGGGGAGTCTGATAGAAATCTTCGTAAACCTTTTTCCAGGCTTCAAAGTTTTTATCTTTCATTTCTTCGATATTTTCTTTTGCAGATTTTGAAGGATCAGCGAAAATCGCAGGAAGGATATTGAGTGTATATTCCTGAACAGGATAGCCGTCTCCATCAATTAAATCTGAATCTTCCATTGTAATAAAAATTGGGAGAACAGGCACTTTTGCTTCTACAGCAAATTTAAAAGCACCATTAGTTAATGGACGTGGTTTTCTGTAATTCCACCACATTGCCTGCTCTGCATATACAAGAATTTTTTCTCCACGGTTAAGAAGAACTTTTATGGCATCCATAAAAAGTTTCATTGTTGCAAAGCTTGAGCTTAATGGAAGTGTGTTACAGTGACGGAAAAAGAGACCGTAAATACCAGGAAAGTTAGTAAAGTTTCCTTCACGGATTACCTTGTAAAGATCCCGGCCCTGTTTGTGAAGGTAGGGTAAAAGTGCATGATGAACGGCAAAATTATCAAATGCATTAAAATGATTGCAGGTAATTATAAGACCGCCATCCTGAACGGCTGTAAAGTTTTCTATACCTTTAATTTCTTTAATAATCAGCTGCTTATTGGCAATAAGATTATTAATAAATTTTTCGGCCTTTATATTTACAATTTTTGTAAGTATTCTGTTTAAAAGCTTTTTATTAAGATAGTCAACCTTATCTGGTGTTAAAGGAATTGTCGGAGGGTCATCTTCAACATCGCGCTGCCACCAGCCTTTTTTTTCATATTCCGCTATTCTTTCTTCAATCTTAATACGCTGAGGATTTTTTTCATTAATTGTCTTTTCTTCTGTCATGATTTCTCTTTCTCTTGTAAGCTTTAATTGTTACAAGCTTTCTGATTCTTGCAAAACGTTTGATCTTGTCGAAAAACCACCATACACTTCCAGTTTTACCCTGTGTGTTATTGTAGTTATTAGGATCGTTTGCATCTTCTTCTGCCATCTGTTGAAGATTCTGCATAAGAACTTCATCCTTGTCAAAATCGGCCTGAGTTCTTGAGTCTCTCATCTGAATTAACTTGTCATAAAAACCAGACATCTTTGCATATTTCCAGAAGTATTCTTCATAAAGAACGTTTTTATACTTCCATGGGCGCCAGTTTATTTTCCAGTGGATTAAGCGCAGGTCTTTATCATCAAAAGCAGGGTTTTTATAGGCAGTTTTGTTCCAGCCAAGATTAATCCATCTTACATGACCTTTACACAATACATTAAGATAATCTTCATCCTGAACAACACGGAATTTATAACGGTTCAATAAATCAACAAATCTTTCTGCTATGAGTTTATTGCGCCATCTGCGGCAGTTAATAAGAAGTATACCGGCGTTGAAATAGTTTTCACGTTTAATTCCATCTGCTTTTTCAACGTAGTTTCCAAATACTTCATAGGTCTGCATTACTTCTTCAACTGCAGCTCCTACATAAAATCCATGAATATGGTGATTATAAAGTTCTGCGACATCTCCAAGTACGGTAATATCACAGTCCAGATATAAAACTTTTTTATAATATGGAAAAAGATTTGGAATAAAAATACGGTAATAAGTTTCTTTAGAGTAATAATCTCTTAAATGAAACATATCTTTAATCTTGTCCATTTCTTTAGCAAGAGAAATGAATGTGATTTCTGAGTTTTCTGTTTCCAGAGCTTTTATCTTATCAATGTTATCCTGCTTAAGTTCTGTAATGAGGACAAAGATTCTGTAAAAGTTTTCTTTTGAGGCATTATCTAAAAGTGATGAAACAGCTACAGCGAGAAAGGGAACATAATTATCATCAGTAGCAAAGCATACGGGTATTTCTTTTGTTTTCTTCATATAATTACAAATCAATAAAAATTTATTAATTTTAACATTTTTGTAGTTAAAACACAAGCAGAAATAAAATCATTCACAAAAAACAATTTTTTTGATATTGTTTGAAAGAAATTGCTCGAACAGGATTATAACATGAAAAAACTTTTATTCATTTTATCTTTTTTCTTTTTATTTACAGGCCTTTTTGCCTATGATTTTTCAAAAGCAGAAACAGAATTAATTTATAAGACTCTTGATGCAAGACTTAATACCAGAACCTGTGCTTCTCCGGACGAGGCTATTAAAGTTCTTGATAATTATTCTGCTTCGATATTTTCTGACTCTCTTTACAAAGACGCAGGTACTGAAGCCCGCTTCGTTGTAGATAATATGCTTGTTCTTGAAAAATACAGTTATATGTACGAAAAGAATATGACTTCACCAGACCTTAAACCTTTTATTCTTGCTCAATATGAAAAAATAAATGAATATACAGCTGCACATGAAAATGAAAAGCTTTCACCCTGGTTTTATCTTTCTTCAGGAGATGTAATTAACTCTTCCATGCAGTTTATTTCACAGGCCACTGCAATTAAACTGGGGCTTAAAGAAAAAGATGATTATGATGATGTTGTCAAAAATAATCCCGATCTTGCTTTTGCGAGAATAAACCGTGCCTTATGGTATTATTTTGCACCTGCAATTGGCGGTGGAAGTAAAAGTGTTGCAAAAAATGATTTCCAGAAGGCAGTTGAAACTGCAACCTGTGATTATGAGCGCTTTTATTCCCGTATTTTCCTTTCTCAAATATACTATGATGATGGAAATACAAGCGAATGCAAAAAACTTCTGGATGAATGTGATAAAATTCTTCCGGGAAATGTATATACGCCTTTTATCCGCTTTTTGAATGATAATAAATATTCGCTGCTATTTTATACAAATAACCGCGAGAAAGTTGAAAAAAAACTAGGGTTATAGAATAAAATCGTGTTTTATGTCATAATAAGAAGATTATAAATATCACTTATAAAAGGACATATACATGAGCTTTAAACCGGTTGATCCAAAAGTTGACTTCCCAAAACAGGAAGAGGAAGTATTAAAATTCTGGCAGGATAATGACATCTTCAAAAAGTCAGTTAGCCAGAGAGAAGGGGCAGAGGACTTCGTATTCTATGACGGCCCTCCGTTTGCTACAGGTCTCCCACACTTCGGACATTTCATTCCATCAACCATTAAAGATATTATTCCACGCTATCAGACAATGAAGGGAAAACGTGTTGAGCGCCGCTTTGGCTGGGACTGCCACGGTCTTCCTGTTGAAAATCTGATTGAAAAAGAACTTGGCCTTAACTCTAAGCACGAAATTGAAGCTCTGGGTATCGACAAGTTTAACGATGCCTGCCGTGCTTCTGTTTTGAAGTATACTTCTGAATGGCGCACAACAATTACACGTATGGGCCGCTGGGTAGATTTTGATAACGACTACAAAACAATGAATCCTGAGTTCATGGAGTCTATCTGGTGGGTTGCAAAAACTCTCTGGGATAAGGGCCTCATCTACGAAGGAAAATATATTCTTCCTTACTGCCCACGCTGTTCTACAGTTCTTTCTACTCACGAGCTTGCTCAGGGCTATAAGGATGTTCAGGATCAGACTGTAACTGTTCGCTTTAAGATTACTAAGGCTCCGGCCGGAGTAAACGACCCTGACATGGCAAATGGAAAAACTTACTTCCTGGCCTGGACAACAACTCCATGGACCTTGCCTTCAAACCTTGGCCTTTGTATGGGTCCTGATATTGATTATGTAAAGATTCTTGATAAGGAAAGCGGAGACTACTACATTTTTGCTGAAGCCCGCCTGTCTGCTTACTATAAAGACGAATCCGGCTACGAAATCATCTACCGCCATAAGGGTGCTGATTTTATTGATGCTGAATACGAGCCTCTCTTCCCATACTTTGCAAATCTTAAGGATCCAAAAGCCTGCGAAGAAATGAGCGGCCAGAAGTGCGAAAAGGGTGCCTTCCGCATGTTCAATGCAGCTTACGTTTCTACAGAAGACGGTACAGGTATCGTTCATATTGCTCCGGCTTTTGGTGAGGAAGATAATAAGGTATTCCGTGGTTCTGGTGTTCCAAACGTTGAGCCAATCGATGCTGAATGTAAGTTTACAAAAGAAGTTCCTGATTATCAGGGCCTTTTTGTAAAGGATGCAGATAAAGATATTATGAAGCGCCTTAAGGACGAGGGTAAGCTTGTAAAACGTGATTCTATTGTTCACTCATACCCACACTGCTGGCGCTGTGGCTCACCTTTGATTTACCGTGGTATTGGTTCCTGGTTCGTAAAGGTAGCTGATTATCACGATGTACTTCTCCGTGCAAACAGCAAAATCAACTGGCAGCCAGCTCATATTAAGGAAGGCCGCTTTGGTAAGTGGCTGGCAGGAGCCCGCGACTGGGCTGTAAGCCGTAACCGCTACTGGGGTAACCCGATTCCAATCTGGCGCTGTGATGACCCTGACTGTAAGCATACTCTTTGTGTAGGAAGTCGCCAGGAGCTTAAAGACCTCAGCGGAACTTACCCTGATGACCTTCACAAACAGTATGTAGATAAGATTACTTTCAAGTGTCCAAAATGCGGTAAAGGTACAATGCACCGTATTCCGGAAGTATTTGACTGCTGGTTTGAATCAGGCTCAATGCCATACGCTCAGGTACATTATCCTTTTGAAAATAAAGAGAAGTTTGAAAAGAACTTCCCTGCAAACTTTATCTCAGAAGGTCTGGACCAGACTCGTGGCTGGTTCTATACACTTACAGTTCTTGCAGCCCAGCTTTTTGACAAGCCAGCTTTTGAAAACTGTATCGTAAACGGAATCGTACTTGCTGAAGACGGACGAAAGATGTCTAAGTCCCTCCGCAACTATACAGACCCTGTTGAAGCAATCAACAAGTTTGGTGCAGATGCAATCCGTCTCTTCCTTATGCACTCGGCTGTAGTAAAGGCAGATGAAATCCGCTACTCAGATGCAGGTGTCCGCGACGTTCTTAAATCTATCATCATCCCATGGTGGAACTCTTATTCCTTCTTTGTAACTTATGCAAATATCGATAAGGCCGCTCCTACAGGCCACCTCTTTGATAACAAGACCCCGTCAAATCCTCTTGATGCCTGGCTTTTGTCTATCACTCAGAATCTTATTAAGGAAGTTTCTTCAGCCCTGGACGCTTACGACCTTTCAGGTTCTATTGACCCAATTGTTAAATTCATTGATGAACTTAATAACTGGTATATCCGCCGCAGCCGCCGCCGCTTCTGGAAGTCAGAAAACGACAGCGACAAGGCAGAAGCTTACGAGGCTCTCTATATTGCCCTTAAGACTCTTGCAACTGTTGCAGCTCCATTTGTTCCGTTTATTACAGAAGAAATGTACCAGAATCTCAAGCTAGACAGAGATAAGGAATCTGTTCACCTCTGCGATTACCCAACTCCTAACAAGGCATGGATTAATGAAGATCTTGAGTTCAAGATGGCAACCGTACAGAAGGCAGTTTCTATGGGACACAGCCTGCGCAATCAGTTCAACCTCAAGAACCGCCAGCCACTTGCAAGCGTTGCTTTGGTAACACGTAATCCAAGCGAAAAGACTGTACTTTCAGAAATGCAGGATACAATTGCAGAAGAGCTCAACGTTAAAAAGGTTGAATTCCACGACCGCGAAGACGAGCTTGTTGAATACAAGGCAAAGGCTAACTTCAAGGTTCTTGGTAAGGAACTCGGCCCACTCATGAAGCAGGCTGCAGGAATTATCGCAGGTCTTACAAGCGAGCAGATTCAGTCAATCCTTGATGGAACAAAGCTTAGCATTGATGTTGCAGGAAAGACTGTAGAACTCGACGAAGAAAAGGTTCTCGTTGAACGCTTTGAAAAGGACGATCTTAAGGTTCTCAATGACGGAACTCTTACAGTCGGTCTTGATTCTAAAATTACAGATGAACTCAAAAAAGAAGGTTATGTTCGCGACCTTATCCGTGGTATTCAGAACCAGCGTAAGGAAAACGGCTACAACGTAACCGACAGAATTAATCTTGAGCTTGGCGGAGATGCCGACCTGGAAGCAGCATTCAAGATGTTCGCAGACTTTATTTCCGGCGAAACACTTGCTGCAAAGGCAAGCTGGAATGCAGGTCTTACAGGGGCATACGAAGTTGAAGCTGATGATAAAAAATGGAGTTTCAAGATTGAAAAAGCATAATTTATACTGGCTAACAGTTTTATTTGTGCTCCTTCTTGCAGGCTGTAAATCTGCACCCGCAGGAAGACCAGTTGATGCCCTGGAATTAATTGATAACCAGAGTTCCTTCTACATTGCCGTTCCTAAGGCCGCAGATAACGTCCTCATTGAAAGAATTATCACCGGCTTTTATCAGAACGCTACAGAATCAGATGCAAAAATGATTGCCGACCGTGTAAATAAAATATATTGCGGTCTCAATCGTTCAAGACATGGAACAGATGTTCAGGCTTCAATAGATGGCTCTATTCCACAAAAATATTTACCAAAAGTCTTAAGTGCTAAAAACGGCTGGGTTATTTCAGATTATAGTCCTGAAAAATCAGATACTTCTTATAAGATTTACAGCGGTGATATCGAGATGGCTTTTCCATCAGATAAGCTTGCCTGCATAGGAAGGAATCTTGAAGGAATGCTTGATAAATATGATTCTCTTTCAAAGCTTCCTGCAGAAGATACAACTGAACTTTATTCAGATTTAGATTCTGAACTTACTGATTACTTAAAGGGTGCAGAATCAGAAATCCGCTTTTTCGCAAATAAACCACAATCTTTCCTGACAATTCTTACAGGTGCTCAGCTTGACCTTAAGTTAATTGATGTAAAGGGCAGTTTTAGAACAGATCCTAAACATCAGAATCAGTACCTCTTAAATCTTGATTTCAGATTCAAAAATGGTACCTTCCTTAAGGCTGGAAAAACTCTTTTAATTCTTGCCTTTGGGCTTACCAATTCTCAGGAAGAAATAATCGGAGACAGCGAACTTTTAATTCATGATATCAGAATAGATAAAGAGCAGCTTTATAAACTGCTGGCGCTATAAAAATACTGGTGGTTGAGTAAGCCGAAGGCTGTATCGAAACCACAATTATAAGGAGTTTTTAAATGGCAGAAAACAATAAGATTATTCTTAAAGCAGAAGATTTGGACGGATATCTTACATCTGAAGATATGGAAGATTTGAAGAAGCTTGAAGTAATGTTCAAGGATACAATGAAATCTTTTGAGCCAAAAGATGAAGCTAAAATCATAGAAGGTTACGATAAGCTTGGTCACGAAATGCAGAAAATCTGTGCTAAGCATCCTGCCATTAAAGTTTATTCCTTTGTAACGGAAGAGGGGGCACATGCTGAATGTTCACGTGTAATTTCAAAGCTCCGAGACGAGCGTACAGACCATCAGGAGTTTATGTATTACAGTCAGCGCGCTTACGAAATGCTTTTCCGAATGGCTTATACAGACCAGCACTCAGACAAGAAAGGACATATCGTTGTAAAAACTCCTGTAACTTTCCCGGTTCAGAACTACGCAGTTCATAAAATTCCTGATATCGACCATAAAATTGAAAACACTGTAATGTGCGTAATGCTCCGCGGTGCCCTTCTTCCATCTATGATTATGTCAAAGGAAATTCAGGAGTATTCAAGCCACGGCTACAAAACTCCATTTGCTCTTTTCAAAATCAGCCGTAACGATACTAAAAACGAAGCTGATATGGAATACATTATGGACCTTAATAAGTCATTCTTCAACCTCGAACAGCTTGACGGTAAGGATTTGATTTTTGCTGACCCTATGAACGCAACCGGTGGTTCACTTGTAACCGTTGTAAAATATCTGCAGAGTCAGGGAGTAAAACCAAAGTCTATTGCATTCTTTAATACAATTTCAACACTTAAAGGCTCGATCCGAGTAACACGAGCTCTTGAAAACTGCACCTGCTATACACTCTGGATGGACCCTGTAATGAACGAAAAGGCTTATATTATGCCTGGCCTCGGTGATGCAGGTGACCGTCTTAATGGCTGCGATACAAAGGATGCTCCACGAAATATGATTCAGCTTATTGCAGATTACGGCCACAATATTTCCGGCCTGTATAAGTCTCAGCTTTATGAAATTGAAAAAATTGTTCTCGGCTAAAAAATACCTTGCTGCAGGCTTGCTTGCATTAAGCCTTTCTGCTTTTTCATTTTTCTCATGTGAAAGTACGGAACTTTCTGTACCGGTTCCAGGTCAGGGTGCCGTAAAAACAAGAAACATTTACGCAGAGTATTATATACTTGGCGACTCATATTATAAACTTGAAGATTATAAGAAGGCTTCAGAATACTATGAGCTTGCCATGAAGAAAAAAGAACAGTACTGGGCTGCTTATTATAAACTTGCCAAGTGTTATATATTCATAAGCGACTGGGATAACGCCCTTCCAATGTACAAAAAAATTCTGGAACGTGATCCGGAAAATGCTTCCTTAAAAGCAAGTCTTGCCTATATTTATTCCATGCAGGGAGACTTTAAACGTTCTATTACTATTTACGAAGAACTGCTTGAAGCTCAGCCTGTCAATCAGGAATATCTGGAAAACTATCTTGCTGTACTCGCGGCAGATACAAAGAAGTTCGAAAAGAAGCATGCAGTTAAATTTACTTCCACTTACGAAACTCTGAAAACTGAATATCCGGAAAATAAGAACTTAAAAACTTTCGAAGACAAATATAAAGAACTTATGAATATTGTTGACGAAGAAGAGGAAGGGGAAGAGACTGAAGAAGGCCAGGAAGAGGAAGAGTCTGACAATTCTACGGTGATTGAGTAGACACGAAGTGTCGTATCGAAATCACTTTCTTCTACTGATTAGCTTCCATAAGCTGACGGTATTTTTCAGAGTCAACACGGAAGGCTATAACAGGAGAAGACTGGTCTGAATGTTCGATAGCCTGTTCTGCTTCCATTATGAGACGGTCTCCGCCAACCATTCTTATTGAACGTGACGAAATACCAATTCTGCAGTCATTATTATTTATGATGTTTCTGATGTCACTGTGAAGTTTTTCGGCAAGCTTTAATGCTTCATCAACATTCATACTGATTTTTATTGCTACAATGCAGTCATCTTTATATTCAAAAAGCAGATCTTTAAACTGGAATTGAATTATAAGATAGTTGCAGACATTCTTGAAAACTTCACTGTTTTTAAGAATGCCGGGAAGTTTAATAATAAAAAGTGAAAGGTCAATTTCAGAAGCTGTTGCTCTGTCTATTTCGTTATTAAGTCTTGTAGAGAGATATGATTCCCAGCTGATGCCTGTTTCTGAATTATACAAGCCGGATGGTGATTCTGGTTTTACTTCATCTACAGGGAGTTTTGCAGGTTCATTTGCAAGCTGTTCATCTGTAAGTGGTTCAGAAAGAATTGCCTTTACTTCTTCAGGTGTAACTTCTGCATGTTCTCTTTCACCTGAACTTTCTGAATCTTCTGCAGCTTCTTTTGTTTCATCGTTATCTGTTTGAGCAGCAGTAAGGTCTTCGTTACCATCTTCGTGAACTTCTTCATCAACATCATCATTTTCTGACTGTTCAATTACTTCTGAATCCAGTTCAGAATTATCTTCAGTTTCCATTTCATTTTCATCAATTGCAAAAGAATCTTCTGAATCTTCGTCGAAACTGATTACATCAGATGTATTTTCAGAAATGTTCAGATAAATAATCATAATGATAGTTATGATTGTAATTATCAAAATCATTAGAAATGAAATACGTGCAAAATAGAAAATTGAATCAGGCCTTATTAAATAAATATTACACTCTACTGAAACTGACTGTTTGTTTACAGTAAGACTGCTGTTAAAAGTTTTAGTTAATTTTGAAAGGGTTTCTTCTTTGCTTTTTCCAGAAGGGTATAAAACGACAGTTTCGTTATTACGGCGTACATGAATATAAGAATAATCTCCTGAATCTCCTACGGCGTCTTTAATGCCCTTTGAGTAGGCAGCAGTATTTTCTTCCTGGTTAAAACTTAAGGTACGTATATCATTTACAAGTTCTGTAAATTTTTTATCTGATTTTTCAAGGTTTGTTTTATATTCGTTGAACAGATTAAAGCCAAAGAAGCTTATTGCAAAAATAAAAACTGCTGATGCAAAAATTGTGTAAATAACGATAAATCGATTTTTCATATCATATATTATAACTTACAATAGAGTCTAAAGCAAGTTTAAGTAATTCCTTATACTCAAAGTTTTTATAGCCTTTGTTATTCCGTAACCAGGCTACATAAGGCAGTAATAATAATTCAACTTCATCTATTTTCATACTTTTGATTTTTGAAATAAAGGATTCTAGTGAAAAAGCTTTACCATTTGAAGCTGAAAAAAGAGCTTTATTAGAAGGGCAGTGTAATTTATAAATATCATCAGTTTTAGTAAATGCTATTCCTTTATCTGTCAGGTATTTTTCAAGTGAAAATTTATAAGCTTCAAGAATCTGTGTTGTTTTCCTTTTATTTTCTGTTTCCTTTAATTCCGTTCGGAACATAAGTTTAGAAAAAATCTGCTCAGATTCTGAAAGCTTAGTGGATACTTTATTATATAGGGAATCCAGATAAGTACCTGATGTATAAGCTTTTCCTTTGGAGTAAGAAAAGTCTGCTCCCAAAATCAGAATATCCTTAAAACCTGCCTTAAGGGCTATGTCTAATGCTGTAATAGTTACAGTTCCTGCACCGGAAAAAAAATCCGGCAGCTGAAAATTGTTGCTTTCGTTTATAGCAGATGAAAGGGGATGACCGGAGCAGAAAAAGAAAAGGTCTTTTCCGGATTCAAGCAGGTGTCTTGCAGCCGAAGAGTTTGCACATAAATCAAAGGCGTACAAAGTATTTTTACAGTCTTTATTTGTTATGAAATGATTATATGAAACTGACTGAGCATCAATAGATACAATAAGATCCGGGATAATATTTCGCTTAAGGAGAGCAAGTCCTGCTGTATCTGTGGAAATAATATAGTACTTGTCTGAAGTTTCTTTTTTGAAAAACTCAAGGGTGTCATCAAGACTTGGACCTGCAGCAACTACAAGAGCCGTTTTATTATTTTCTTTTAATATTGATTCAAGTTTATTTGAAGGAGAATAATTCTGGGCAAGCCTTGAATTGTTAATAATATTTGAAGTCCAGATTTTGCCAAAATGAGATTGTACGGAAAAATCCGCAGAAATAATTCCGAGAGTTTTTGTCAGTATTGAATTTATTTTTACGGTGAAAGCAGAGTTTTCATTTACCCAGGCTCTTTGTTCTATTATTTTAAGATTTCCATATTTTGCAGGAAGATAATTTTGAATTAATGTCTGCTCTAAAGATTCCAGACTGCATAATGAGATTAAAGGATTTTTAGAAAGCTTATTAAGGTTTTCATTTTGTAATAAAAAGTTAATGTCATCCTGATATAATTCAAGAGCAATTATTTTTGCAAACGGATTTTTTTGACTTAAAAGATTAATGAAGGTTCCGCTTCCGATTCCAAGTACAAGGAAAAAATTATATTTTTCATTAATTGAATTATAAAGACTTTCTGCTTCTCTTTCAGGATTATAGCGGGATTCCATGGTTTTACCGTTTAGAAAAACCGGAATTTGAGAACCATTTTTTGCTGTAATAAATTCTTTATATATCTGCATTTATAAGATTACCGGCCTTAATTTTTATCTTTTCCCATTCGTTATTTATTTTTTGAATAATTTCTGTGTTTTCAGGTTCATGAGCCAACTGTACATAATCTAAAGGAAATAATTGTTTTTTTAAGCTTTCTGTTATGTCTTTTCTTTTTAATAAATCTGATATTGCTTTTTTTTGAATGTTTATCTGCTCAGCAGTAAAGAAATCTTTTTCATAAGAGGTCAGGTCTTTTGTTAAATTAGAAAAATCTTTCAGGTTGATATCTTCAATCCATTTTAGTGAGTTTTTTCTGTCTTTTTCTTCAATTAGTCTGAATACATTCCGGTTTGATAATTTCAATGGATTATTTATAAACCAGTTTTTATATATTTCCAGACTATCGTTAGTTAGTTCAGATTTGAATAATCTTAAGGATTTGCTTTTAATACGATTATCAGATAAACAGGAATTTAATTCCAGCTGATTTGGCTGAGCGTGTTGAAAACCTTTCTGACAGGCCATATCAAGTCCGCAAAGGTAAATGTTTTTTGTAAAATAAGTTGCAGCAAAAAGAAGGGCAGTGCCGCTTACTGTTCCATTTCTGTAAGCTTTCATTGCTTTAAGTTTTACAGATGTAAATAAATCATTGGAAAAGCCGTCTCCGTAATTCAGAGGTAAAACGGTAAGTTTTTGCAAAAGAGATTTTTTACAATATCCTTCTGCAGGCATTGCAAGCGGTATCTCCTTTTTATATAAAACTTTTAAATGTTCCGAAGCCCAGTAACCGCCGTCTGTAGACATGCATAAATCAGGTTTTATTCCATTTTTTATACAAACAGTAATGGCCGAAGAAAGACATAAAATAAAAAACTTATTCTGATTATTTTTTATGTAATCAATGAAAGGTAAAAGGCTTGGCCCTGAAGATATTATAAGAATGTCTTTATTTACAGGTTCTGTCAAACTTGTAATATTCTGGCAATTTGTAAAAAAAATCAGACTGTTTAAAAACCATTTTTTTTCAAAATACTGTCTTGTTATTAATAAGGTTTTAGAACGGTAGAGAGCATTTTTTATGGAAGTCCAGACCTCTTTATCTATGTCACTGAATACCTGAGATGATGGAGTCCAGGGAGTGAAAAAGGTTGTCAGTAATTCTTCTTCTGTAAAAATACTTTCCAGATATGTTTCTAAATCTTTGTGCTCATAATAATTTAAGATGAAATCAAAATCTTTATTATAATTATTAAAGCTGTCGCAATAACGGATTGCTCCTATTTTACTTCCCGGGAATTTGTTTTTTAGAAAAGGAAGAATATAAGAAAGGCCAGGTTCTGTAATTATGATTTTTGATGCTGCATAAGGTAAAACTAAAGCCTGTGTAAATCTTTCTGCTTCTTTTACCGGAGAATAATTTGAATGGAGAAAATGATTTTCGACAAGTGCTGTTTCTTCTCCATTTTTAGCTTTTTGAATTGTTATCTTCAAAATTATTCCGCCTGTAAAAAGGATTGAATTTTATCGCATGAATCTGCAGTACCGGCAAAGCAGATTTGAATATAGTCAGTATGATTATTTAATACTTCTTTAAGATTTAGAATTATATGATGAGAAATTAATTCTAAGGAATATTCTTTATCAGTTATAAATACTGATTTTAATACAAAAGGATTTATCTGCAGGGTTGTATCTGGAATATTATATCTGCAGGTAAAGCGGTTGTATAACTCATTCATTAAAGTTTTTGTAAAGAAATCTAAATCTGAAATTTTGTCTTTTTCTGAAATATAAAAACTTTTAATTGCTTCTGAAAAATCAATTTTTAGCAAAAGGACAACAGTGTTTTCTTTGATAAGAGGATTCAGATTAAGAATGTTATTATTATGTCTTTGGGTATTAATTGATTCAAAATCTTTTGCAGCTGCCTGAGAAAGACTTCCGGCACAGATAATAATTTTACCGGCTGAGTTTTTGTATACGGAAAGGTCTTTCAGATTGTCTTTCATGTTAAATGAAAATAACTGAAGCAGTTGTCTGTTATCAGAATTTGAAAATGTATATATCTGACCCGAGTTTTTACAGATTCCATCCCAGAAATCTGAAGTTGAAGTTGCAGAAAGAATGGATTCTGCATCAAAACCAATGCTATCCGATACTTTGTAATCTGAATCTTTTTTTTCGAGAAGGGCACAGGTTTTTAAGGAATGTTTAATTATGAAATCAGAAAAAGAAATACCTGGATTACTTTTAATTTCATCCAGGTTATTTGCTCGCGAAAGAAGCCCCATATTAAGAAAGTCCTAATTCTGAGAAAAGCTTTTTGTAAGTTACGAATTCATCTGACTTAGCAAACTCAACAATCTTTTCTTCAGGAAGGTTTTCAAGCAGCTGATCCATATAAAGGAGTACTGACTTTATATCCTGTTTGAGGTCTGCGTTTGCAATATTATCAGAAGCATTATCGCCTGCTGAATTATCAAGGTAAGCAAGGTTGCTTTCAGAAAGGGTATTGTCGAGATTGTCAACTTCTGCAAATGAAGCAGCGGAAGTTGCTTCTTCTTCTACATTGCTTTCTTCGATTACAGGTTCTTCAACTGTTGTTTCTTCTTCAACTGCTTCATCATTAAGAACCTTGTCTACAGTAGGAATGTCGTCATCTTTGATTTCTTCTTCGATAACAGGTTCCTCTTCAATAACGGTTTCTTCTTCGATTACCGGCTCTTCTTCAACTACAGTCTCTTCTGTGATTGCAGGCTCATCTTCAATTACAACATCTTCTTCAACAATGTTTTCTTCTTCAATTGAGTCTGGCAGTTCTGAAGGTAAATCAATTGTATCTACGTCATCAGTTTCATCTGCAACAAACTCTGTAGCAGTATCCTCTTCTTCGGTTGTTTCTTTTACAGAATCCATAAAGTCTGAAGAAGTTGATTCTACAAGAAGGTCGTCTTCTTTTGGAATTGAGATTTCATCAGGAAGCTCTTCATTTTCATAAAGCTCATCATTTCCGTCTGGAATGAATTCGTCAATCTTAGGCTCTTCGAGTTTTTCTTCAGAAGTGAAATCGAAGTTATCTGACTGGTCTTCCTCAAAGTTAATGTCATCAAGGGAAGTGTCTTTTTCGTAAGAAATTGCATTTTCAATATCAGTTTCAATATCTGATGTTTCATCTTCAACTTCATCTGCTTCTACTTCAGAAGAGATAATAGATTCATCGATTACTGTATCATCAGGATTATCTGAAACTTCTTCTATTGTTGTGCTGTCTTCAATTACAGTTTCTTCAAAAGGAACTTCTGTTTCAGTATTTTCTGTTGTATCTTCAATTTCTACAGAGTTCTCTTCAATAACCGGCTCTTCGCTTTCTTCTACAGAAGGTTCCTCTACAACAGACTCTTCTACAGCAGCTTCTTCAGTAACTGTATCTTCGTTTTCATCTGTAGTTCCAGCTTCAACAGTATCACTGAATTCAGCTGTATTCATGATGTTGTCAAGTTCATCGAAGGAAAGGGCAATTGTTTCATCTTCATCATCACCGCTGAAGAATCCGCCTTCATCTTTTGCTTCCGGAATTTCATCTGCTTCGTTTGTTGCAGCGGCAATCGCAGCACCTGCGGCTACACCGGCAACTCCGGCAGCAACAGCTGCAGCAGGACTAACTGTATTTTCCTGAGTTTTAATTTCTTCAAGGTTTGTTTTAAGCTTATTCAGTTCATCTTTGAGATTTGAAAGCTCAGAAACAATCTGCTGTAAAAGTGAATTGTCTACAGTTGTAGAATTTTCATTCTTAGGTGCTTCTTCAGGAATAACTTCATCAGTTTCTTCTACAGCATCAGTTTTTATTTCATTAACAACTGGTGCAGATGCAGTGTTTTCGTCGCCAACAGTCAGATCATAATCAACAATCTTCTCTTTATTCTTGGCTTCTTCAACATCCTGTACGATAGGAGTCTCTTCTGCATTTGCATCAATACCAAAGTCTGAAAGATCAACATCTTCTGTATTAATATTTTCAGAAGAAGTATCTGGAGTGTGAACAGAAGTTTCTTCTGCTGTAAAGCTTGAACCAAAGTCATCCATTGAAACTTCTTCGGTTTCTACTTCTTCAGATTCTTCTGTGTCATAATCGTTATCATCTTCATCTGAAGTGATATCAAGAGAAACATTGTCTTCTGTTTCAACAGTATCTGCTGAATCATCAAAGCTTATATCCATATCAAGAGGTGCTTCATCTTCAATAACTTCAGTTTCTTTTGGACTTTCAGGAGCAGAATCAAAAGAATCTCCATCCATAAAGTCATCAAGAGAAAGCTCTTCAGTTTCATTTGATGCGGCTGCTGCAGGTTCAGCACCAGGCTCATAACCGTTATTTCCGGCAGCAACAGACTCATCAGAGAAGCCTCCGTCCATAAAGTCATCAAGTGAAATTTCTTCATCGCCGCTGCTTTCTGCAGAAACTTCTACTTCAGCAGCTGTATCACTTTCTTCGCCGGCAGCTTCTGATTCACTTGAATCAGGAATATCAAAATCTCCTAAATCAAGGTCTCCACTTTCTTCCGGAGCTTCAACCTGTTCTACTTCAAAGCCGTCTGTTATATTTGCAAGCTCATCTGTACTGAGCGTTGTGTCATCTTCATTGCCGAAATCATCCATGGAAGCAGAATCTGCACCCTGAGGTTCTTCCTTAAACATATCGGAAAAGTCGGAGTCGTCGAAATCAGGTAAATCCAAGCCACCAGCATCAAGATTCAGTTCATCCGATGGGTCTGCAGGGGTCTCGGTATTAGCGCTGTTCCCTGTTGAATTCTTTACCCAGACACCATAACTCTCAAGTTCATTTGTATTGTCATCAGATTTACTCATATAGCTCCTCTCATTCGGATAGTAATATACTTGTACATTTTATATATCGGCATATATCCCTGAAAAAAATAGAAGTATTTACTATATTCTTTTTTTATTATAACACATCTTTTCATTTCAGAAAACAGAAATTATTGCCGATATTAAAATTATCTATGAATCGTGCCAAGTATCTTGCAGCAATATTTTTCGGAACCTTTGTCTACGTTCTTCTTTCTATGACGTTTGGACAGAATAGTCTTTATTGTTATAACAAAATGGAAGAGCAGAAGCGGATTATAAGCCGTCAGACAGCTGATATCCAGAATATTAACAGCGAACTTTCCCTTGAACTTGCTGCTTTACAAAATGACAGAGCAGTAATTGCCTCTTATGCTCATAAGCTTGATTATGTAAGTGAAGGTGAGAAACTTGTTAAAATAACTGGTCTCAGACCCGCACAGACAACTTTGTATGATACAGGCACTGTTTTACGTCACGAAGAACCGGAATTCATATCAGAAAAAATATGTAAAATAGTGGGATTTGTTTTTGCCTTACTCTTTATTTTGATTTTCTTTTTATATGATATCAGTCGTGGAAATATTATAATAGGAAAAAACAAAAAACCGATTGTAACAGGTATTCCTGTTTATGATATTCCTCAGATTTAATCTTCTTTAATTAAGTCTTGTCCAGATAACGTTTACGCTTCCTTCTTTATAACTGTCTCCATCAGGTAAAAGAGTATCTTTTCTTCCCTTTAGGGTATTATTATCAGTTAAAGCCAGGGTCCATTTTATAGGTTTTGCTGATACTGCCGCTGAAAGTGCAGCTGTACGGTTTAATTCAGGGTAAAAAGAAGCATTTGAATTAGCTTTTTGAGTGATGACTACCATTTTGTTGTCATCTGATCCGGAAAGTTCTACGGTTATATTCATGGAAGCACCGTTGTTAAAAATAACAAAGCCTCTTCCGCCTCTCATAATTACAATTTTATTGATATTTTCTTCTCCTCCCCAGGTGCCGGAAAGCTCTTCTGTGGAAGCGATTTTTGCATTGCCTGATGAAACCGGATTCTGGATAGAAGCCGTTATGGAAGTTGCGGATGTATCGTTTTCTATAAGCTGCTTGATTGTATTTTTAAGAACATCTTTTGGTTCCATTAATATTTTATAGAAGGAATCATAGGTCTTTTTTTTTGAATGCTCTTCGTTTTTGTTTTTATCAACTACATAATAGGTGGTTATCCATTTGTCCGAAGAAGAATCTTTTGTAATAAAGGTGAAGAAAGATAGTTTTCCGTCTGAAAAAGAGGATGCATCCGGCCTTTCTGTAAGGCTTGGAGTAGTTCTTTTATCTGAAACGGAAAAATTATTGATTTCGGAAAGCTGGGTATAGTAAAGGTCGCTTGTCATTTTAGACATGTTTGCATCAATTTCTGTTGAAACTATACCGTAATAATCTATGCTGTAACTTTGTCCTGGCAGGGATAGTGGTATAAAAAAGAGAATAAATGAAATGATTATTGATTTTTTAAGAGAAATCTTTTTATTCCTCAAATCAACCTCTCAGTTTTCCTGCAAATTCACGCTGAATGTCACGCTGTACATCACGGTCTTTAATTGCAGCCCTTTTATCGTACATTTTTTTACCTTTACAAACACCCAGTGTAACTTTTACACGTCCGTTTTTCAGATAAAAATCTAACGGAATAAGGGTACAGCCTTTTTCATCAACACGTCTGGTTAACCTTTTGATTTCATCTGCATGTAAAAGCAGTTTTTTTGGTCTGTCCGGATCGTGATTAAATATAGAAGAGAAAGAATATTCAGAAATGTGAAAGTTTTTTACCCATACCTCGCCGTTTGTTATTTCAGCAAAAGCGTCAGGAAATGAGATATTTCCATTTTTTACAGATTTGACTTCTGTTCCTTCAAGTACAATTCCACACTCGTAAGTATCTTCAATAAAATAGTCAAATCTTGCCTTTCTGTTTTCTGCAATAATCTTTCTGCCGTCCATATCCTTATATTATAAAGTATAAAGATATTGCTTTCAAGTTATCAAAAAATGTGTAAGGCCGCTGGCGGGTCGGCCTTCTATAGCAAAGCGTTAAAAAAATTGCGAAAGCAATTTTTAGCTTTACCACCTATAAAAATTGAGTTTCATATTGGTTACAAATTATCGTTATATAAAATCAAAGAAAAATCTAACTTGTATGAAAATAAAATTTTTGATACTTTATAATATATAAAAACGAGGGGAATGTTTTGAACCGCAATATCGAAGTATTTTCATATCAGATAAAAAAAGAACGCCGCAGACGAACTGTATCGCTTGTTGTCTTCTTTATCTGTCTATATATCTTTATTAATCTTGTAATTTCTTATTTAATTTATCCTGTACGCCAGAATTCAATTTCTATGATACCAGACATTCCTGAAAAATCTATTGTAATGGTATCTTCTGTAAACGGTGGATATTCTCGTGGTGATGTGGTTCTCTTAAATGCCCGTAACCAAATGACATATCCTTTATATAAGAAATTGGCAGATCAGTTTATCCGCTTCTTTACAGGACAACAGCTTTCTTTATTTGAAAAAAATGAACTTCCTGCTTCAAAGTCTCATATAAGACGTGTTGTAGGTATGCCTGGTGATACAATTTATATGAGAGATTATGTACTTTATATAAAGCCGGCAGGAGAAAAGCATTTTCTTACAGAGTTTGAAATTGTAAATGAACCTTACAATGTAACTTTTTATGTTCCTCCGGCTGATTGGGATACAGGAATTGGTGTAAAAGGTTCATTCAATGAGCTTACTCTTGGATATGACGAATACTTTGTTCTTGCAGATAATAGAAAGTCTTCTGATGATTCACGTCTCTGGGGAGCAATAAAGGGTAAGGAAATAGATGCAAAAGTTTTAATGTGTTATTTTCCTTTTACTAATTTCAGACTTTTTTAATTGATTTAATGAGCGAGAGTCCTTCATCCCTTTATATTCATATTCCTTTTTGTATTTCGAAATGTGCATATTGTGATTTTTTTAGTCTACCAAAGGGAAATAAGGTTCCTGATGATTATATTGATGCACTGTGTAAGGAAATAATTTATAGAATAACAGTACTAAAAATAGATAGCTTAAAAACAATTTATATTGGTGGCGGAACTCCAAGCCTCTTGTCTAAAAATCAGTTTAAAAAAATCTTTTCAGCTATAAAAAGCTCCTGCAATTTAAGTCCCTCAGCAGAAATAACTGTAGAAGTAAATCCGGATGATGTTACTGAAGAACTGCTGGACGGGCTTTGGGACTGCGGAGTAAACCGGCTTTCCTGTGGTATTCAGTCTATGAATGATGCTGCTTTAAAAAGAGCCTGCCGTCGTGCTGATTCGACAACAAACAGAAAAGCCCTTTCATTGATAAAAGAAAAATGGAGAGGCGATACATCTTATGATTTAATCTCAGGTCTTCCAGGTGATGACGAAAAAAGTCTGCTTGCAGGTCTGGAAGAAATAGTTTCTTATAAGCCTTCTCATATCTCCCTTTATTCACTTACGATTGAAGAAAAAACGCCTTTTGGCAGCCAGTTGAATGAAGGGCTTTTTGATTATGATTTTGATTTTGCTGATAAGCTCTGGCTGAGCGGCCGCGACTTTCTTGAAAGTCAGGATTATAAGTGGTACGAAGTTTCCAATTTCTGCCGCGAAGGTAAAGAGTGTGCTCATAATTTAGTTTACTGGACTCATGGTGGCTATGCCGGCTGTGGTTCTGCTGCCTGCGGCACTGTTTACAATGAAGATGGAAGCGGCCAGAGGTGGACTAATACGACAAATGTTGAAGATTATATAAGCTTCTGGGAGCAGGTGACAGAACCGCTGGCAGAGGCTCCTTCTTTACCTCAAGACTTGGAAATAATAGATAAAGAAAACTCTGAGTTTGAGTTTTTTATGATGGGGCTTAGAAAACTGCAGGGAATAAAGGCAAGAGACTATGAGTCGATTTTTGGTGAAAGGCTGCCGGAAAAGTTTTTGAGATTATTTGAAGACTGGGAGAAAAAGGGGCTTTGCGTAAAAAGAGCCGGGCAAGACGGAGATGAGATTTATGCCATGAGCCGGGAAGGTATGCTTTATCTGAACCGCTTTAATATGGAATTGTTATAGTAAAGCAGCTGCCTTTTTTCTTCTGTGATTCAACGCTTATTTTCCAGCCGTGAGTATCCATAATGTTTTTTACAACTGCAAGACCAATTCCCATGCCTTCTTCCTGACGGGAATTTGTTCCCCTGTAAAATAAATCAAAAATATAATCCAGGTCTTTTTTTGCTACGCCATAGCCTGTATCTTTTATTTCAAGAATTATGAAATTAGTATCATCTAAAGTTTTTGTATATGCGTTAATTTCTATTAAATCATTTTCTTTTGTATATCTGATGGCGTTACTTAAGAGATTTTCAAAGGATCTGTGTATCAGCTGCTCATTAAAAGGTACTTCAATATCTTCTGGCAATTCGATATTTGTGTGAACGTTTCTTTTAAAGATTTTTGCGGTTACCTCTGCATATTTTGAAAAATCAATTATAAGTCTGCTGATAGATTTATTTACCAGCTGCTCTTTTATTTCAAAATTGTTCAGCTTCATGTAATTGAGCAGGGTATCAATCATTTCTTCCAGCTGGGAAGTTTTTTGTTCAATAAGTTCCATGGATTTTTGAATTTCATCCTTATCAGAAATTACGCCGTCCATAATTGCTTCGGAATAGCCCTTTATTACTGCTACAGGAGTTCTTAAATCATGGCTGATTCCCATCATAAACCTGTTTTTACTAGCCTGCATTTCTATAAGTTCGCAGCGCATTTTTTCCAGGCTCTGCATGATTGTAGAAAATTCATTTTGTCTTGCAGCTGAAATATTATTTGTAATAGGTTTATCAAGTTTTCCTTCTGCCAGCTGACTGCTTGATTTTTCAATCTTGTTAAGGCTGTTAAAAATATTTCTGGAAATAATGGTTATTAATGCCAGACTGACTGCTGTAAGAAAAATAACTATCATCAGAACTTTTAGAATAGTTCTGATTCTTTTTTCATTAGAAACGTTTTTTTGCGGGACTCGGGTTATTAGCAGGGTGTCTGATTCTTTAGACGGTATTTGCGTAAACTGGTAGAAGTATTTATCTGATGTTTCAGATGCAAAATTCCAGATTTCACCTTTCTGCATAAACTTATCTGCTTGAATTTCATCCATAGTTGAATACAAGACTTTTCTGCTTGATATTTGTAAAAGAATTGCTTCTACATTTGCTGGTAAAAGCTTCAGGGATTTTTTTAAGTTAATTCTGTCTTCTTCCGGAATATTTGAAAAATATTGAGATTGAAGTTTTTCTGAGCCCTGCATAAGGTAGCGGTTTGGAGAATGCATGTAAGTATGTATTAAAACAAAAATAGAGCAGAGAATTGGTATAGTTGTAATTAAAGAGGAAAGAATAATAAACTGATGTTTAATTTTCATGACTGCTATATTCTAACAGTTACTTGTTATACAGTCACTAGAGAAAATGTAACCGTTGCCAAATTCTGTTTTGATGTATTTGCAGTCAGAAGGATTATCTTCAATCTTTTTTCTAAGACGCTGAATGTAAACTGCGACGGCTGTAATATCACCGTATTCAACTTTCCATACATTCTGATAAATCCTTTCTGGTGATATAACCTGACCTGCATTTTTAACCAGAAATTCAAGAACCTCATATTCCTTAGAAGAAAGGGAAATCTTCTGATCATTCTTTTTAAGAACACAGCTTCCAAGAAGGAGAGTGTAAGGACCGAACTGAATATATGATTCCATTTTTTCAAGGAAGAAACTTTGCCGTCTGAGATATGCTTTTACACGGGCCATAAGTACACCCGGTGAAAACGGCTTAGTTACAAATTCATCAGCACCATAGCCAAGGCCCTTGATTATATCTTCATCTGTATCTCTTGCCGAAAGAATCATTACAGATGGTAATTCGTTGGGATGTTGTTTTTTCAACTCTTCAAGAAACTCAAAGCCGCTCATGCCCGGAAGGTTTAAGTCAAGAATTATAAGGTTAGGTTTGCAGCCGTCTTTTAATTCTTTAAGTGCATCTTCAGCATTTAAAAAGGTTTTTGCTTCCATCTGCTCTTTTGTAAGATAGAGCTTAATGAGTTTAGAAATAGATTCTTCGTCTTCAATTACATAGATACAAGGTGTGCTGTTCATATAAAAGTTTCCTTTTGTTTCTATGTCTAATATACTATAAGCGGCGGCCTTTTGTAATAGAAAGTTATTTATATAATAAAAAATTATTAAAATTGTGTTATAGCCAGAAAAAGTGGTGAAATTGTGAAAAAAAGGGCTAAATTCCTGCAAAATTCTGCAGATTTTTTCTAATTATAAGAAAATAATAATTGAAATATGAAAAAAAAAGATTATAATTAATGTAAGTATAAAAAACATATGATTGATGTAATGCGGTTAGATGGGAAAAAATATTGGGTGAATCCGCACATGATTGAAAGTATGGAATCTACTCCTGACCTGACACTTACTATGCTGTCGGGGCGTAAAATCATTGTCAAAAATTCCCCAGAAGATCTAATTGAAAAAATTATAAAATACCGTAGAGATATTGGTATTGAAAGACAAGAGGTCTTGTAATGGATATAGCTACTATACTGGGTATTGTCGGCGGTGCAGCCATGATTGTCATGTCTGTATTGACATCAGGTGGTACATTGGGCGGAATTATCGATATCCCGTCTGTCTTCATGACTATCGGCGGTTCTTACTTTGCCATGTTCATTGCCGCTCCTTTGAAAAAGGCACTCGGTATGTTCAAGATTATGGGAAAGTCTTTTAAGGTTCCGGACTTCGGTGAAAAAAACATCGTAATCAACATGCAGGCCCTTTCTGAAAAGGCTCGCCGCGAAGGTATTCTTGCCCTTGAAGATGGTCTTGATGATCTTGAAGATCCTTTTATGAAAATGGGACTTCGTCTTGTAGTTGATGGTACCGACGGTAACATCATTCGTGCAATCATGGAAAATGAAATGACTCAGGTTGAAAACCGCCATATGGAATGGATTGGACTTATCAATGCCTGGGCTGGATTCGCACCAGGTTTCGGTATGATGGGTACCGTACTTGGTCTTATTGGTATGTTGAACAACCTTGAAGATAAATCTTCCCTCGGTCCTAACATGGCCGTTGCTTTGATTACAACTCTTTACGGATCTATGATGGCCAACTGGTTGATTACTCCGTTCTCTACAAAGCTTGCAGCGCACAATGCTCAGGAAATGCGTTCTAAGGAAATGATTATTGAAGGTGTACTTGCCATTCAGGCCGGTGAAAACCCTCGTATTATGGCTCAGAAGCTCCTTACTTATCTTGATCCTGTTTCAAGAAAAGCAATTGAAGCTGATGTTTTGAAGGATTAATTAGTTTAAGGAAGAATTAGGTAAAAATGGGAAAGAAAGCAAAACAGCCCGAAAAACCATCAACCGCCTGGCTTGGTACCTATGGTGACATGATTACACTCATGCTCTGCTTCTTCGTTATGCTTTATAATCCTTCGGAAGTAGATGTTACTCAGATGGCAACAATTACTCAAAGTCTACAGATGCAGGAAACAGAAACAACATCTGGTGGACTTTCTTTGTCTGCCGGACAGCTTTCAGATCTTGGTAATAATATAAACTCTCTTCCTTCTCTGGAAAAAGGTAAATCTCTTGGTCTCGCAAAGAAAAAAGCTGTCAGCCTTTTTGCGCCTGATGTAAAATCAAATAAAATTACAATTACAAGTGATGAACGCGGTCTTATAATCACACTTCTTTCTGATAACTTTTTTGAAGAGGGAAGTGCAGAATTAAATATCAATGACACACGAGAAACCCTGCTTCGCCTGGCAGACTTTTTCCGTTCGGATGAGTTGAAAGGCAGACGATTCCGTATAGAAGGGCATACAGACTCTACTCCTGTGGCAGAAAATTCAATTTTTCCTAGTAATTGGGAACTTTCTGCAACAAGAGCTGTTAATGTTCTTCATTATTTAGCCGATTATGGAGTAAGGGAAAATGATTTTTCTGTGGCCGGATATTCCGACACCAGACCAAAGTTTTCCAATGACACGGCAGAAGGTCGTGCTTACAACAGACGTGTGGATATTATAATTCTAGACGAAGGACACTTTTAGTGTTAGATTATTTAGTGTGCTGGAGGGGATATGGCAGACGATGATGAAATCAACCTCGAAGAGGGTGGTGCTGGCACTGCGCCAGAAAAAAAACGTGGTATAGGCGGACTTTTGTCTGGCCTTCTTAAATGGATAATTATCGGACTCGCTGCAATAATTGTTATTGTAGTAGTTGTTGTTGTAACTGTAAAAATTACAAGCAAGAACTCTACACAGGTAACTGCAATCCCAACTTCAGAAGAATATGTTTCCGGCCAGCGTGAAATTTATGACTGGTATACTTCTTTAGGAATAATCCAGACAACAACCTGCGATGAGCCTCCAGCAACTGTACGTGTAGACGTTGCACTTGCCTATAAAAAAGATGATAAAGCTACATCTACTGAAATTACACAGCGTACTGTAGAGCTTAAGGCTTTTCTGCGTCGTTACTTCAGCGGTAAAACAGCTGCTGAACTTAGAAATACGAATAATGAAGATGCTCTGGAAAATGAGATTAAGAATGGAATCAATGATAAAATTCTTTCAAGCTCACGAATCCGAGACGTTGTTTTCCAGCAGAAAGACGTTATAGAGCAGAATTAATAAAGGTGGAGTTGAATGAACGAAGTTCTATCACAGGACGAAATTGACCAGCTTCTTACAGCCATAAGCTCGGGCGATACCGAAGCAGATGACTTTAAGCCGGTCAACAGTGCCCGAAAAATAAAGATATATGACTTCAAGCGTCCTGATAAATTCTCAAAGGAACAGCTGCGTACAGTCTCGAACATGCACGAGACTTTTGCGCGTTTAACGACAACTTCGCTTTCTGCGCAGCTTCGTTCTCTTGTTCATGTACACGTTGCTTCTGTAGATCAGCTTACATACGAGGAATTTATCCGTTCCATTCCAACTCCAACAACTCTTGCGGTAATCAATATGGATCCTTTGAAAGGAAATGCCGTACTCGAAATTGACCCGGCAATTACCTTCTGTATGATTGACCGCCTTTTTGGTGGACGTGGTGCCACAACAGGAAATAAAAACCGCGACCTTACAGATATTGAACAGGAAGTAATGGAAACGGTTATTGTACGTATTCTTGCGAATATCCGCGAAGCCTGGACTCAGGTAATCGACCTTCGTCCTCGTTTTGCTCAGATAGAAACTAACCCTCAGTTTGCTCAGATTGTACCTCCAACAGAAATGGTTGTGCTTGTAACTCTGGAAACTAAGGTAGGTGATGAGGAAGGAATGATGAACTTCTGTATTCCTTACCTCGTTCTTGAACCGATTATCTCTAAACTTTCATCTCAGTTCTGGTTCTCTTCTGTACGTAAGTCTTCTACTACACAGTATCTGGGAACTATCAAACAGCAGCTTACTGCAGTTGATATGGATGTTGTTGCAGAAATCGGAACAATCAATTTACCAATTAGAGACGTTCTTTCGTTGCGTGTCGGCGATGTAGTACGTCTTTCAAGCGTTAAGGTAGGAGATCCTCTGACTCTTAGCGTAGGAAATAAGAAAAAGTTTTACTGTCAGCCAGGTGTTGTCGGTAAAAAAATGGCAGTTCAAATTACAGGAAAAATTGAAAGCGTTGAGTCAGACGAATTTGAAGAGCTTTCTGTAGAAGGAGACGAAACATATGAGTGATGGTGCTATCTCACAAGATGAAATTGATGCTTTGCTTTCAGGTGTTGCAATTGACGGATTGAATTCATCTGGACACGTAGGAAATGGTCCTACATATCATTTTGATATTCCGACTCTCCAGTCAATGGCAGACGCTCTCAAGCCAAAGCTGGAAGAAAACATTAATAAAACAACAAGTGTAACCTTTACCTGTGAAGCACCTGTTGTAGAACAGACAAACCGCGACCACGTGCTTTCTAAGTTACCTGAAGTTGTAATTGGAATTAATGCAGACTATAACGCTGGTGTAAAGGGAAGTCACCTTTATCTTATGGCTCCTGAATTTGCCCTTAAGATTTTCCAGCTTGTAAGCTCAGAAGAAGCAACTGAAGTTGATGATATGGTTCTTTCTGTTGTTTCAGAATTTATTGCAACTCATATCAGTGCAGAAATTACAGAGGTTGAAAGCAAGGGCAATACAAAGGGCCTGGGCTATGCTACTCCTGAAACTTTAAACGAATCTAAAGCAATGATTATGTTCCCTCAGGGAGACTTCGTTCTTTCAAGCTATCCTCTTACTTATGATGGAAATGCCTATACACTCTGGGAATGTATCGGCGGTGATGCTGCTGAAGGACTTACAAAGGCTCTCGGTGGTGGTGCTGCAGATGATTCTGCAGGTCTTACACCAATCGATCTTGGTGGAATGAATGCTGCTGCCGGTGGTGCTCCTATGGGAGGCGCCGCAATGGGAGCCGCTCCTATGGGTGGAATGCAACAGATGGGCGGTGCAATGCCAAATATGGGAATGGGAATGCAGCAGCCAATGGGCGGAATGCCTAATATGGGAATGGGAATGCCTATGGGTGGTATGGGTATGGGAATGCCACAGAATATGGGTGTTAACATGGGAATGAATGTTCCTAACGTTCAGCAGTTACAGTATCCTAACCTTCAGGCTGGCTTGAATGCAGGCGAACAGGGCAATATCAGTCTTATCATGGACGTATTCATGGAAATGACTGTAGAACTTGGTCGTACAAAGAAAACAATCAAGGATATTCTTGGAATGGGTGAAGGTACAATTATCGAGCTGGATAAACTTGCCGGTGAACCTGTAGATATTCTTGTAAACCATAAAAAGATTGCTAAGGGTGAGGTTGTAGTCATCGATGAAAACTTCGGTGTTCGTGTAACCGAAATCCTGTCTCCAATGGAGCGCGTATCAGAACTTAACTAACAGATGTCATTGCCGCACTTGATGCGGCAATCTAGATTATCGGGTCAAGCCCGATAATGACAATAAATATACCAATTTATATAAGGGTGGGATCTTAAATTGGCTTATAAAAAATTACTTGCGGCTGTAATTATTTTTATGGCCGCAATTTTTGCATTAAATTCTCAAAATAATTCTAATCAGAATAATACGACTCTCACAGAAGAGTCTATCGTAATTTCAGATGATACAGGCACTGATTCAACATCAGCTTCTCAAACTTACAAAGGTCCTTCAACCGTCGGAATGTTTGTACGAATGATTCTTGTACTCATTATTGTTGTTGGACTTATTTATGGAGTCCTCTGGTTCATTAAGAAAAAGACAAACGTTGTAAAAACTGATGACGATTATCTTCGCCGTGCGGCCTATATAAATATTGCACCCGGAAAAACAGTAGAAGTCATTACGCTTATTGATAAAGCTTATCTGATAGGTGTTACAGAAGATAATATTACATTGCTTGGTGAGATTCATGATGATGAACTTATTAAAGCCATGAATCTTTCTGCAGATAAAAAGAATAACACAAAAAAGCCTGCTACCTTTGCCGATGTACTCGATATGTTCCTTGTAAAAAAAGAAGGACAGAAAAATGTTTTCAGCGATTCTGAAAAGCAGGTAGAAAACATGTTTAATAACGGGGAAAATAATAATGAAGTTTAATAAGCTTAAAAAAGTTTTTTTTCTCTTTTTATTAATCATGCTAACTTTCGTTAGTCAACCTTTGTTTGCTCAGTCTAACAATTTTCCGCAGGGAGCTGCCCAGGGAACGACAGAGATGAATCCGAATATAAGAACCCCTGTTGTTCCAAATGTTGACGTACAGATTACACAACCACAGACAGGAAGGGAAATAGCCTTTAGTGTAAGACTTCTTCTTCTGCTTACAATACTAACCCTGGCGCCAAGTATATTAATTCTCGTTACCTGTTTTCTGCGCTTTTCAATTGTTCTGGACTTTATAAAAAGAGCCCTTTCATTACAGCAGGTTCCGCCAACTTCTGTATTGAATGGTATCGCTTTTTTTATGACAATTTTTGTAATGTGGCCGACCTTTACAAGAATCTATGATAATGCATATAAGCCGCTTTCAGAAAATGCAATAACGATTGAAGAAGCCTATCACGAAGCAGAAGCTCCTCTCAGAATGTTTATGTATGGCCAGATGGCTGATGATACAAGTTATATTAAAATGTTCATGGGAATGGCAAAGTTAGAAAAGCCTAACACTCTTGCAGATGTGCCAACTTATATTCTTGTTCCATCTTATATTCTTCATGAACTGACAGTTGCTTTTAAGATTGGTGTAATTCTGTATATTCCTTTTATAATTATTGATATGGTCGTGGCAAGTATTCTCATGGCTATGGGTATGATGATGCTGCCGCCTGTTCAGATTTCCATGCCGTTTAAACTCATTTTATTTGTTCTTGTAGATGGCTGGGGACTTTTAACACAGCAGCTTTTCAACTCTGTAATAAGGTAGGGGTAGTTTATGTCTATTGGAGTTGTAATTTCTTTAATGCGTGGTGCTGTTACACAGGTTATTTCAATGGTTGCACCTGTGCTTGGACTTGCTCTTCTTGTAGGTCTGGTTGTTGCAATCTTTCAGGCAACAACTTCTATTCAGGAGCAGACTCTTACTTTTCTGCCAAAGCTTATTGTGATACTTCTTGTTATAGCTCTGCTTGGAGGGGCAATGTTTACTTCTCTCGGGGAGTATACAATTGAATTATTCAGGCGAATCCCGGACTTCGCAAAATAGGTAAGCCATGCTGAATAGTATTGTAATTCAGGCGCCTTTATATCTCCTTGTTTTTGTGCGATGCTTTGCACTTATTATGACTCTGCCAATGTTTTCTATGCGGGCAGCTTCACGTGTTGCAAAGGTAGCAATTGCCGGTTATATGGCATTTTTTATTTTTGGCAGTCTGGATACAAGCCTTTATTCTCCTTACATCGGTTCCGAAGGATCTTCTTCAATGATTTATTTTCTCCTGCTTGTAGGCGAAGGATTAATCGGAATCATAATGGGATTTTTTATTTCCATAATTTTTGCAGCCTTTAGTGCCGCCGGACAGTTTCTTGCCTTTCAGATGGGACTTTCTGCAGCCTCTTCTTATGATGCACTTTCACAGGTAGAAAACCCTCTCATGGGACAGTTTTTTAATCTTGTTGCCATGCTGATTTTTATGCAGACCCACTGGTTTCAGCGCCTTTTCCTTGGTGGCCTGGTAACAAGTTTTTCTTCGCTTAATGCTTTAAGTATTGCAACCGTTAATGAAAAACTTGCACGTTTTATGATAAGCGGCCTTACAAGTCTTTTTTCAGATGCCCTGATAATTGCCCTTCCTGTAATGGGAACTTTGTTTTTAATAACCGTCTGTACAGGACTTCTTACAAAAGCCGCTCCACAGATGAACCTTCTTTCAGAAGGATTTCCAATTATGATTCTTGTGGCCTTTACAATAATTGCTTTTGCAATGCCTAGTATAATTGATTTCTTTGTAAGGTCATTTAATAACGGTTTTTCAGATCTGGAAAAACTCTTTACATCAATTTCGGGAGGTGCCTAGTCTATGGCAGCAGAAGATGAAGGCCGTACCGAACAACCTTCCGAATACAAACTCGAAAAAGCCCGCAAAGAAGGACGTGTTGCAAAAAGTCAGGAAATCAGTGGTGCGCTGGTTCTGCTGCTTTGTGTCGTTACAATTGTTTTTCTTTCAAAGTTTCTCTTTAATGAAATAATTACAATATTCAAATTTTACTTTACTCAGTGTTCAAAATATGATGTAAAAAATCCCGCCTTTTTACCTGCATTTTTTGATGTATTTATCAAATGTGTTCTTCCGGTTGGACTTATAAGTGCTGTATCTGCGGTAGCTGCTAACATCATACAGACCAAAGGTTTTATTTTCAGTCTTAAACCAATAGAACCTAAGTTTTCGAAAATAGTTCCAAAATTTGGGGAATATTTTAAGAAGACGATTTTTTCTGCAAAAGGTCTTTTTAATGTTGCAAAGTCCATAGGCAAAGTAGCCATAATCTGTTTTGTCGGTTATTTGTATATACGAAAAGATTTATTTGTATTGATTGATATTATTGATAACGGAAATGTTGCAGGTGCACTGGGGCAGGTTGCTAAAATGGCTGCCCAGATTCTGATTACTGTAGCAGTTCTTTTTCTTGTTCTTTCAATTCCTGATTATTTTATTCAGCGTCATGATTTCATGGAAGAAATGAAAATGACCAAACAGGAAGTAAAAGAAGAATACAAGGAAATGGAAGGTGACCCGGAAGTAAAGGCAAAGCTTCAGCAGATGCAGCGTCAGCTTCTTTCTCAAAATGTTCGTAAAGCAGTTGCAGAGTCAGATGTAGTAATTGCAAACCCGACTCACTTTGCAGTTGCCTTAAAATATGACCTTTCAATGGCAGATTCACCTCCAATGGTTAATGCAAAGGGAGAAGACAGTCAGGCGCTTTTAATACGAAGGATAGCAGAAGAAAACTCAATTCCTGTAGTTGAAAATCGTCCGGTGGCGCGAGATTTGTATACAAATCTTGAAATTGGTGATATAATACCAGGTAATTATATATCTATAATTGCAGAGATATATTCTCATTTGGAAAAGTTCAGATATATGAAAAAATAAGTAGATTGCTGGGTGGGGACTGATGGCAAACGAAAGTAGAGGGACAATTCTCAGTTTTATTACAGGTAATATTGTACCTGTCGCAGTTGTTTTAACTGTATTCCTCCTTTTTGTTCCAATTCCTAAATTTATTATTGACTTGAGTATGATTCTGAACCTTGCGTTCGCTATAATCATCCTTCTTGTTGTAGTTCGCATTCCACGTCCATCAGATTTTCAAACCTTCCCGCGTGTAATTCTTTTTCAGACACTCTTCAGCCTGGGTATAAATATATCTTCAACTAGACTTATCCTTACAGGAAAAATGCAGGGTGGGGCTCTGGCAAACCAGAGTGACATGGTAAAATCCTTTGCCCGTATTGTTGCGGGAAATAATCTGGTAGTCGGCTTTGTAATCTTTATCATTCTGATTGTTGTTCAGGTTCTCGTTGTTACCAAGGGTGCCGGTCGCGTTTCTGAAGTTGCTGCACGCTTCTCATTGGATTCCATGAACCAGAAACTTTTTGATATTGATAACCGTTTGAACTCCGGTGCTATAGATGAAGCTCAGGCAGAGTTGCTGAAAGATGCTGTTCGCCGTGATATAGACTTTTATTCTAATATGGACGGTTCCTCAAAGTTTGTAAGCGGAAACGTAAAGGCCGGAATTTTCATTACAGTTGTAAACCTTCTTGGCGGCTTCCTTGTTGGAATGATAATGAACAAAATGCCTTTTACAGAGGCTCTGAATACCTATTCAACTCTTACAATTGGTGACGGTCTTACTTCACAGCTGCCTTCTCTTATCATTTCTTTTGCAACCGGTTTGCTCGTTACTGGTACTAAGTCTGATGAATCTCTGGATCAGCAGCTTAAAACTGAATTTACCGGAGACGGTCATATTTATGAAATTGTCGGTGGTGTTCTTATTGTTGCGGGGCTTGCCCTTCGCGGCGGAACCCAGCTTCTGCTGCTTCCGGTCGGCATACTCGCAATTTTCATCGGCTATAACATGACCCGTAATAAAGAGAAAAAGGAAATTGCAGAACAACAGGAAAAGGCACAGAAAGCTTCAACTCAGGCAGCAACTACAGAAGGTGAGCCAATCGTTATGCTTGATCCTCTTTCCCTGGAACTTGGTTATGCACTTATTCCTCTTGTAGATAAAGAAAAAGGTGCCGAACTTCTTGAACGCATTTCACGAATAAGAACAGAAGCCCGTCATGATATAGGACTAGATATTCCAAAAATTCGTATTCAGGATAATATGACTCTTGAGCCTAACGATTACAGTTTCAAGATTGCAGGAATTGAAGCAGGACATTCATCAGTCCGGGTTGGATACGTAATGTGTCTGGATACAGGTGCAGTAACAGAAGCCCTTGAAGGAGAAAAAACAAAAGATCCGGCCTTTGGTATGGATGCTATATGGGTTCCTGAAGATCGAAGAAATGAGGCAGAAAATGCCGGATACGTTATTGTTGATCCGCCGACAATTATTTCTACACATATTACAGAAATCATAAAGAACAATGCTGCAGAGCTTCTTGACCGTCAGGCAGTTGATGTTATTCTTAATACAGTTAAGAAGAAAAATCCTGTTCTTATTTCGGATGTTCTCGATACAGCAAAAATTTCTTACGGTACCATCGAGAAGGTTTTCCAGAATCTTCTGGAAGAAAAAGTTTCAATACGAAATTATGTGCGTATTCTCGAAACAATGGCAAACTATTCTGCCGCAACAAGAAATAATCCTTGGAGCCTTACAGAAAAAGTTCGCGAAGCCTTAGGACTCCAGATCTGTATGCAGTATGCAGATGATAATAAAAAACTTCATGTAATGCGACTTTCTCAGGAATTGTCAGAGCTTATTGCTGAGCATGCTTTCTATCCTGAAGACGGATCAAAACCTTATGTAGCCTTTGATCCTGTAGACAGACGCAGATGGCTGAAAGCAATAAATACAGCTTCTGCTCAGGTAGCAAAGCTTGGCTATCAGCCAATTATAATTACAGTAAGTAGTGTTCGTCAGCTGGTTCATTCTTCTCTTGAAAGAGAGATGCCGGGAATAGTAGTAATTTCAGATATGGAAATGTATCAGGCCGGTTCAAGTATTTCTCCAGAAATTATTGCAGAAATTGCTGATGACGAAAACGAGTAAAAAAGGAAAAGAAAAATGGCGTATGAAGATGAGATAGAGCAGAAAATAACCGGTAGCACCTACGAAGAATGTAAGGAAAAACTCTTTGCTCAGTATGGAAAAAATTTCAGAATCATAAATAAAGTAACAGATTTCAGACCTGCAGGAATTTTTCATTTGAAAAAGAAGCCGGTAACGATTGTTACATATACTGTAAATCATCAGAAATCTTATTCTGTAGATGAACCCCGCACTTCATATCAAAGTTCATATTCATCTTACTCAGAAGAAGAACAGTTAAAGAAAAACCGTGAAGCAATATTGCAGATGCAGGGTTCTAACAATGTTATGGTAAGTAAAAAAATTGATGATATGACAAATTCAATTGAAGCGCTTAAAAAAGAAATGAGTCAGCAGATGCAGCAGCTTGCCGCTTCAACACAGGATAAACATGAATCAATTAAAAAAATAGAAGAAATGCTTGAGCAGAACGAGTTTTCATTTTCTTACATCAACATGATTGTAGAAAAAATAAGAAATGATTTTTCACTGGAACAGCTTGATAATTTCGACTTAGTTGAAAGAAGAGTTGTAGACTGGATTGGTGAATCAATTTCAGTTGTAAAAGAAATGACCTTCCGTCCACCTCATGTATTTATCATTGTAGGCCCAACTGGTGTCGGAAAAACTACAACACTTGTAAAGCTTGCGGCACAGTTTGTAAAAAATTACGCTTTGAATCATGAAGGACAGAGACCAGAAATCTGCTTTATCACAACAGATACAATGAGGGTTGGTGCTATGGAACAGCTGGAACGCTGGGGAAAGCATATGGGTTCAAGAGTTTATAAAGCAGAACGTGTAGAAGATCTCAAAACCCTCTACGATGATAATCGTGCCAATATGGATGCAATTTTTATTGATACTTCCGGCTTCAGCCCTAATGATGTAACTCATATTGCACAAATGAAATTACTGCTTGAAGTTCCCGGAATGAATCCTGATATTTATCTTGCATTAACCGCAGGTACAAAAGCCAGGGATCTTCAGAATATAATGCAGAATTATGAACCATTCGGTTATAAATCTGTAATCGTTACTAAATGTGACGAATCTGAACAATTCGGAAATGTGATTAGTGTTATGTATGAAAAACACAAATCTATTTCATATATTACTCACGGGCAGGTTGCTTCGAGAGATATTACAAAAGCAAATGTTGTTGATTTTCTAATCAGACTTGAAAATTTCAAAGTAGATAGAATTCATATCGAAGATAAATTTGGAGAATAACAAATGGAAGAACAGGCAGAAGGATTAAGTGAATTATTTAATGAAGGTAATGCTAATGCTGCAGAAAAAACATCATCTGCAGTAAAGCGCGACCATAACACAAGAATCATTGCAATTACCTCTGGTAAGGGTGGTGTAGGTAAGACTAACTTTGCCGTTAATATGGCAATTGCCTATGCTCAGCTTGGTAAAAAAGTTATTCTTATTGATGGTGACTTAGGAATGGCTAACGTAAATGTTCTTCTAAATATTGTTCCACAATATAACCTCATGCACGTAATCAATAAGAAAAAGACAATGAAAGAAATTATTATGGACACAGAGTTCGGAATTAAATTCATTGCCGGTGCAAATGGTTTTTCTAAAATTGCTAACTTGAGTGTAGAAGAACTTGAATATTTTGCAAATCAGTTTGCAACCCTTGGAAATGCAGATATCATCATTATTGATACCGGTGCTGGAATTGCAAATAATGTACTTCAGTTTGTTGCTGCCGCAGATGAAGTATTTGTAGTAACTACACCAGAGCCTACTGCAATTACTGATGCATACGGAATCATCAAAATTATTACAACAGAAATTGTAGACCGTACTGTTAATATTAAGCTTATTGTAAACCGTGTTCACTCACCGGACGAAGGTAAGCGTATTTCTGAACGTATCATTACAATAGTAGGTCAGTTCCTTGGTTATAAGATTGAATATCTGGGATGTATTCCGGAAGACCCTCTGGTACAGGCTTCTGTAATCAGACAAAAGCCATTTATAGTTGTAAATCCTACATCAAAACCTGCTGTTTACTTAAAACATATAGTTGGAAGAATTGAAAAAACGGAACCTGACTTCAATGAAGGAGTTTCAAGTTTCCTTAAAAAATTCTTGAGTAAGAAAAAATAGTGGTGTATAATATTAACGGGTAATTATTATTGGGAGGAAAAATGCGGAGTACAAAAAGTATCGGACTGTTTGCAGCTTGCGGATTCATTTTGTCCTTCGTATCAGGTCTTTTTTCCCATACTTCAATTTTATCCGTTTTAATAAAAGCACTGATTTTTGCCCTTATATTTGGATTACTTGGATTTGGAATCTCATTTATTTTTAATAAGTTCCTTTCTGATGGTTCAGGCGGTGATTTTCAGGGCGACTATAATACAGATTCTTCCGCTGCTGGAGCTAATAATTCTGCATTAGGACAAAATGTTGATATTACCATCCAGGACGAAGAGTTAAGACCGAGTGAAAGCGAAAATCATTTTGTGGTTGGCGATAATCACCAGATGCTGAATGATTCTGATGTTCGTAATTCGGGAGCTGCTGCAAATGAAACAAATTCTTCAAAGGGTTTTGTCCCATTAAGGAACTTTGAAACCGTTAAGAATTTTTCAGGTAAGGAAGCTGTTATTCCAGCAGAAGCAGTTGCAGCAGAAAATAAAACTGCAGAAAGTGCTGCACCGGCAACACCTGCAGATGTAGTTTCAAATTTTGAAACAAATAACGCAGATGGTGGAATTGACACTCTGCCGGATATGGAAAACTTTGTTTTCAGTGAAAGTTCAGGTTCTGCTTCAGATGACGAATCAGATGCCGGATCAGATTCAGAGTTTGTTTCTTCAGCAAGTTATCATAAAAAAAATGATGGACCTGCAGAAGTACAGGACGCAGCCCTTATGGCAAAGGCAATCAGTTCTGTATTATCAGATGAAAATTCTTAAAAAGAGGAAGAGTATAGATGCCAATTAATGACGAAAAAGAAGAAGATGATCTCTGGGAAGAATTCAAAAAAACTAAGTCTCCGGCCCTGAGAGATAAATTTATACGGCAGTATATGCCTCTTGTAAAATATGTAGCCGGTAAAGTTGCGGTAGGACTTCCAGCTTCTGTTGAATTTGATGACCTGGTTGGTTACGGCCAGTTTGGTCTTCTTGATGCAATTAACAAGTATGATACTGCTAAGGGTGTAAAATTTAAGACTTACGCAGTTACCCGAATCCGTGGAGCAATTTTCGATGAACTCCGCCAGATAGACTGGGTACCTCGTTCTGTAAGGCAAAAGTCACGTGAAATTGAAGATGCAATTGTTTCTCTTGAATCTCGCCTTGGCCGTACTGCAACAGATTCAGAAATTGCCGGTTCACTTAATATGAGTGAAGACGAATACCACAGAACTGTAATGAAGGTTTCTGGAACAAGCGTTCTTTCTTTGAATGACGTATGGTATGCGGGAGACGATAACGACAATATGTCTATTGGCAATAATATTGAGTCTCCTTCAAGCCTTAATCCCGATGTTATTGCTGAACGTGAAGAAATCAAAAAGGTTATTGCGCAGGCAATCAGCGAATTACCGGAAAAAGAGAAAATGGTAATTGTTCTTTACTATCACGAAGATCTTACATTTAAGGAAATTGGTGAAGTTCTGGAAGTAAGCGAATCTCGAATTTCTCAGCTGCATACAAAGGCTAACCTTCGTCTGCGTGCAAAGCTTACGAACCTCAGAAAAGGTATTATCTGATAAAATTAAAAGTATAGAAAAATGGTAACGCTGGATAAACTTCGCGAGGACATGAAAACTCTTCTTCAGGTAGACAAGAATCTTCACTTTGTGGAGGTTAATGCGGATACTATCGATGAAGCACTTGCCGATGCCGTTGTTCAGCTGGATACAAAACTTGCAAATCTCCATTACGAAGTTGTAGAAAAAGGCAGTGATGGAATTTTAGGTCTTGGAAAAAAGCCATGGAAAATTATGGTTTACCAGGATCCTAATACAGTTAAGAAGACTGCAAAACTTGCCTCTGAAGGACTCTTTGATCTTGATGAAGAAAGCGAGGAAGCAAAAATCGTCAACAGAGACGGTCTTTACTACATACGTCATTTCAAATCAGATATCATGCTCAAGGTTATTCTTCCAGTGGGAGAAGGCCTGCCAATCGAAATCAAAGATGTACTTGATGAAATCAAACGTCCGGATACAATTAATTACGATGAAGAACTGATAAAAAAATATATTAAAAACGGTACAGACAACGATTACTGTATTGTTGGAGCCTATAAACATGTTCCAGCCGGTGATGTTGTTATCGGTGTAGAAGTTACCAAGGATGAAATGAAAGGTTCAATCGTTGTTTCTCCTCCATCAATGAGTGGAAGTGAAGCTTCCTTTGATATGATCCGCCGTGCAATTTTACAGCAGGGCGTTGTTGAAGCCTGTATCAATGATGATAAAATCCGCGAGTTTGTAGATAATCCGGTTTATAATAATCCTTATGAAGTTGCAGCCGCAATTGAGCCTGTAGACGGACACGATGCATACATTTCCTATAACTTTGAAACAGATCCTAAAAAACTTAAGGCTCAGGTTGATGAAGAAGGAAAGGTTGACTACAAGAAGCTTAATAACATTCAGAACGTTATCGCAGACCAGCCTCTTGCACAGAAAATTCCGGCAGAAAGAGGAAAGGGCGGAAAGACTTTATTTGGCCGCTACCTCGAAGCAAAGAACGGAAAAGACATTCAGATTCAGCTTGGTGCAAATGTTAAACTCGACCGCGACGGCGTAACAATAAAGGCTGAAATAGACGGTGAAGTTATGCTGGTTAATGGTAAAGTAACCGTAGAGCCGGTTAAATACCTCGATGCAGTTAATGTTAAAACCGGTGATGTTAAGTTTGTCGGTACAGTCATTATCAAAGGAAACGTACAGGAAGGTTATAAGGTTGAAGCAACCAACATCGAAGTTAATGGTATCGTAGATAAGTCCCGCCTTGAAGCTACCGGAAATATTATTGTTCGTCAGGGTGTATTTGGTAAGGGTGAAGGTTACATTAAAGCCGGTAAATCTCTCTGGGCTAAATTCATTAATGATACAACCGTTGAAGTTGAAGAGAACGTTATTGTATCAGACTCAATCGTAAACTCAAATGTAACTGCCATGAAGAATATTGTCCTTCGCGGAAAAAAGGCTCAGATTATTGGTGGACACCTTATGGCTACAGAGGAAATTTGTGCCCGTAAGGTTGGATCTCCTGGTGGTGGTACTGAAACAATTCTTGAAGTTGGTGTAGACCCACGAGCTAAAAAGCGTCTGGAAGAACTGCAGAATATGCAGGCTAAGGCAACTAAAGAATACGAAAACTGTGATCTTGATATTCAAACCCTTGAGCAGCAGAAAAAACTTCGTAAAAAGCTTCCTCAGGAAAAGGAAGAAAAACTTAAAACTCTTAAAGAACGCTGTGAACAGATAACCGAAGAACTCGAAAAGATGACAGATGAAATCAACAAGATTCAGGAACACTTACGAGATCTTAAAGCAATCGGTAAGGTTAAGGTTGAAGGCGATGTTTACGCCGGGGTTAAGATTTATATCCGCGATGTACTTGATGAAGTTAAGATAGATACTAAGGGTGTAACTTTCTATTACGACAAAGCATTCAGTAAGCGTGGTGCTTATGAACCGCCATCTTTAAGCGAGGAGCAGCCAGATGGGTATTCAGCCGATTGATTTGCAAACCATGTATACACAGTTATCAAATGTCTCAAAAAGTATGGCAGGAGCTCAGCAGGCTCAGCTTACAGAGGCAATGCAGCAGCAGGGAAATATACAGCGTAGCATGGAAAATGCTGCAAAGGTTCAGCAGACATCAAATGAAAAAGCCGATACAAATAGTGTAAATCAGAACGGTTCAAATGGTTCCGGAGCTTATGGACAAAAAAAACAAGAGAAACATAATCAAAATACACAGGAAGAAAGTGGAGAAATCCGCCCTCCAAAAAGTGACCTTTCATATCTTGGAACTATAATTGATATTACGAGGTAAATATGGCCACTTATATTGCTCTATTTTTTTCACTCGTTAGTCTGATTTTAATGATTATAATTCTCATCCGATTCAAAAAACTGTTTTCTACAGATTCGATTATTGAAAAAACAAAAGCACAGATGAATCGCGTAATAATGGATGTAAATGCAAATGCAAACCGCGATATAGAGCTTATAAATGAAGCTTCAAGAAGGCTTCGTGCTTTATTAAATGAAGCTGATAAAAAAATGGAAAGCTTTAGAGAAGCAACCCAGCTCTTACAGAATACAATTGCCGAAGCAGAAAAATCCGGTAGACAGCATCATACTAATACAGCTTCTCGTACAACAATAGATCCAGATTCTACATATAGAGTTCGAACAGTACCTCCGGCAACAGGAGTTCAACAATCCTTATTTGATGAACTTGATAAGGAGCCTGAAAAGAAATCTATAATCAAAGATGAAACTATAGTTACCAATGATGGGGCTGCATATAAAGAAGTGCATGTAATTAATGCTGCAAGTTATGATGAAAAAATTGCAATAATAAAAAGACAAAAGGACGCAGAGGAAGAACAGAAACAAAAATCTGACAGAAGTCTAAAAGACAAAGTTGAGCGGCTTTTTAATCAGGGAATGAAGATTGAAGATATTGCTCAGGAATTATCTTGTCCAGTATCAGAAGTACAGTTTATAATTGATATGTTATAAGATAATCGTCATCCCGAACTTGTTTCGGGATCTATAATAAAGATGCTGAAACAAGTTCAGCATGACAAAGAGAATTAGGAGAATTAAAATGAAAGTTACTAAATCAAAATTCGGAATGCTTTGTGATGGAACAAAAGTTAATTTGTACACTGTAAAAAATGGAAAGATGTCTTTTTCTTGTACAGATTACGGATGTACAATTACCAGTATTGTTCTAAATGATGAAAATGGTAAAAAAACAGATGTTGTTCTTGGACATTCCACACTTGAAGGATATATCAATGGTACAGTATTCTTTGGAGCCATTGTAGGACGCTTTGCAAATCGTATTGGAAAGGCAGAGTTTGCTCTTGACGGTAAAAAATATCAGCTTGATAAAAATGACGGCCCGAACTGTCTGCACGGTGGTTTTGATTCTTATAATAAAATGATGTGGAAGGGAAAGGTAATTGATGACGGTAAGCTTTGCGGCGTTCGTTTTACAAGAACTTCCCCGGATGGAGAGCAGGGCTTCCCTGGGAATGTAAAACTTACAATCACATATCTGCTCGATGAAAATAATAATCTTACCTGTCTTTACAATGCAGAAACAGACAAGGCAACTCCAATCAATATTACAAACCATGCATACTTTAATCTTGCCGGTAACGGAAATGTTGGTGAACATACAATGGTTATGAATTCTACAAAACGTCTCGAAGTAAATGCAAAGCTTATTCCTACAGGAAAACTTCTTGATGTTAAGGGAACTCCATTTGATTTCACAAAAGAAAAGAAAATCGGAAAAGACATTAAAGCTGTTGGAGTAGGTTATGATCACTGCTATGTAACTGAAAAATACGATCCTTCAGATGTACACTGCGGACTCCCTCTTGAAGATAATGACCTTGTAGAATTCTGTACAGTAAAAGATCCTGCAAGTGGACATGAAATGTCTGTTTTTACAAATATGGAAGGCTGCCAGTTCTATACAGGAAACTATATCAAGGGCATCATCGGAAAGAATGGCCGTCTTTACGACAGACACGATGCTTTCTGTCTCGAAACGCAGTGCTTCCCGGATACTCCAAATCAAACCTCATTCCCAAGCTGTATTCTGGAGCCAGGTCAGAAGATGAAGGCTAAAACTGTATATTCCTTTACATTTTAATCCTAATCTGATATATTAGTTTAAGTGTTTAATAACTTAAACCTATTTGCTCTATAATAAAATTTACCCCAGATATGAAAGTTTTCATTGAAAAACGGCATATTTGGGGTATAATTATTATATTATTCTTGACTAGTATAAGTGAGGTACTTTGATGGATGTACAATTGCAAGAACTGATTGATAAAATCAAGAAGGACGGCGTTGCTGCTGCAGAAAAAGATGCTGCAAAAATCATTGCAGATTCGGAGAAGAAAGCAGAAGCAATTATCGAAGAAGCGCAGTCAAAAGCTGCTGAAATTATAAAAAGTGCTAAGTCAGAGACTAAGAAAATGGAGAAGGCAAGTGAGGAAGCCATTGTTCAGGCTGGCCGTAACATGCTTCTTTCTTTTAAGGATGCTCTGATTGCTGAGTTTGACGGTCTTATTCAGGATGGAACCGAAAAAGCTCTTTCAAAAGATGTTCTTACTAAGCTTGTACCTGATACGGTAAAAGCCTGGGCAAAGAATTCAGATGCATCGGAACTTTCTGTTCTTTTGAGCGAAAAAGATTTAAAGGCTCTCGAAAAATCTCTTAAAACTTCACTCAAAGCAGAAATCAAAAAAGGTCTTGAAATTAAACCTGACAAGACTCTTACAGCCGGCTTTAGAATTGGCGTAAAGAATGGTGCAGCCTTCTATGACTATTCGGCAGAAAGCCTTGCAGAAATGTTTGCAGCTTATCTCAATCCTAAGGTTGCAGCTCTTATGAAAGTTGCTGCGGAGGATGCAGAGTAGTGGCTTACTATTATTTGGTTTCACAGTTACCAAATATCTCAGCTTCAGAAGGAAAATCAGCACTGCCTTTAAATACGGAATCTTTCCGCGAACTGGCAAGCCGTTTTATTTCTGATGAAGAAAAAGCCGTGCTTCAGGCACTCTCTCTGGTTCCGCCAATGGAGCTTGTTTCCACTGGCTCAGACTTCCTGGATGTTTGGTATGAAAAAGAAAGAAACCTGCGTTGTGCGCTCGCTCAAATTCGTGCGCAAAAATTAAAGAAGGACAGCATTCCGCTTCCACCAGGTTGTACTGCAGATATTATTTCTGCGGCACGTACTGCTGTTGGAATGGACAGCCCTCTTTCTGCAGAGCAGTTTCTTTATGAATACAGGTTACGTCTGCTTGATGATTTGCGTCCACTGGATGGCTTTTCTATTGATGCGGTGTATGCCTATGGCCTTCGTCTTATGCTGGTTGAGCGTATGCGTAAGTTCGAGGTTGAAAACGGAAAAACATCTTATCATAAGATTTACGATACGATACTTGATGGAGATAAATAATGGCAAATACTACTAAAGCAAAAGTAGTCGGCATCAACGGAAACATGGTCACGATTGAATTCGATGGCGCTGTTTCCATGAATGAAGTTGGCTACGTTAATGTAGACGGAAAGAAGCTCCGTGGTGAAGTTATCCGTATTCGCGGAAACAAAGCCCAGATGCAGATTTTCGAAATGACACAGGGAATTAAAGCCGGCGATAAGGTAGACTTAGTCGGCGACCTTCTTTGTGCAGAACTTGGACCAGGACTTCTTGGTCAGACTTTCGATGGACTTCAGAACCCGCTTCCTCTTGTTGCAGAAAAAGCAGGCTTCTTCCTTGAACGTGGTGTTTATGTAGATTCACTTCCACGCGATAAAAAATGGGAATGGACTCCAAGCGTAAAGGTTGGTGACAAAGTTCTTCGTGGTGACCCAATCGGATCTGTTCCGGAAGGACCTTTTACACATAAAATTCTTGTTCCTTTTGATATGCTCGGCATGTATACAGTTACAAAGGTTACAAAGCCTGGTGACTATACAATCGAAGATACTGTTGCCGAAGTAAAAGATGAAAAGGGTAAGACCTTTAAGCTTAAGATGGCCTTCAAGTGGCCTGTAAAGCGTGCCGTAGACTGCTATGCTGAGCGTCTTGCTCCAAGCGAGCCAATGGTAACACAGGTTCGTCTTATCGATACCTTCTATCCGGTTTCTAAGGGAGGTACCTACTGTATCCCTGGACCTTTCGGTGCAGGTAAGACAGTACTTCAGCATACAACATCACGTAACGCCGACGTTGATATCGTAATCATCGCTGCCTGCGGTGAACGTGCCGGTGAAGTTGTAGAAACAATTAAAGAGTTCCCAGAATTGAAGGACCCTCGTACAGGCCGTTCTTTGATGGAACGAACAATCATCATCTGTAACACATCTTCTATGCCGGTTGCTTCCCGCGAAGCATCTGTATATACATCTGTTACACTTGCTGAATACTACCGCCAGATGGGCCTGCACGTTCTTCTTCTTGCAGACTCAACTTCACGCTGGGCACAGGCTCTCCGCGAAATGTCTGGTCGTCTTGAAGAGATTCCTGGAGAAGAGGCATTCCCTGCTTACCTCGAATCTTACATTGCAGCCTTCTACGAGCGCGCAGGTATCGTACGCCTCCGCGACGGCAACATAGGATCTGTAACAATTGGTGGTACAGTATCTCCTGCCGGCGGTAACTTTGAAGAGCCTGTAACTCAGGCAACACTTAAAGTAGTAGGTGCTTTCCACGGACTTTCACGTGAACGTTCAGATGCACGTAAGTATCCTGCAATTGACCCGATTATTTCATGGTCAAAATATAAATCAGTTATCCGCGAAGATTGGGTAGCTTATGCACGCAAGGTATTCCTTTCCGGCGTTGAAGTAAACCAGATGATGAAGGTAGTAGGTGAGGAAGGTACAACAACCGAAGACTACATCGAATACCTCAAGAGTGAATTCCTTGATGCAGTTTATATGCAGCAGAACTCATTTGATGAAATTGATTCGGCTGTAAGCGTTGAACGCCAGCAGTACACTTTCGCTAAGGTTCTCAAGGTTCTTGGTGCTGATTTTGAACTTGCCGATAAGGATGCAGCACGAAACTTCTTCAACCAGATGCGTCAGAAGTTTATCGACTGGAACTATTCTCTATGGAACAGTGACAAGTTCAAGAAGGCCGAAAAGGATGTAGATGCTCACTTTGCTTCTGCAAATGGAAAAGTACGCGACGAAGTAGCAGCAATGCTCAAGGATGGTAAATAATGAACAAAGTATATAGTAAAATTGAATCCATCGTCGGAAGCGTTATTACCGTAAAGGCAGACAATGTTGCATACGGTGAGCTTGCCGAAATCGAAACACGCTTTGGTAAGTCTCTTGCCGAAGTTAATAAAATCGAAGGTGATGTAGTATCGCTCCAGGTATTTGCCGGCGGACGCGGTATTTCAACCGGAGACCACATTAAATTCCTTGGACATCAGATGGAAGTTTCTTTCTCTGATGATCTTCTTGGACGTATCTTCAATGGATCTGCACAGCCTCGTGATAACGGACCGGCTCTTACAGACTGCCTCGTAACAATCGGAGGACCTTCTGTAAACCCTTCTAAACGTATCATGGCTCGCCGTATGATTCGTACCGGTATTCCGATGATTGATATGTTCAATACTCTGGTAGTTTCTCAAAAGCTTCCAATTTTCTCTATCTCTGGTGAACCTTACAACCAGCTGCTTGCCCGCATTGCCATGCAGGCCGAAGTTGATGTAATCATTCTTGGTGGTATGGGTCTGAAGTATGATGACTACCTCTATTTTAAGAAGACACTGGAAGACGGTGGTTCTTTGAGCAAGACTGTAATGTTCATGCATACAGCTGCCGACCCAACCGTAGAATGTCAGAAGATTCCTGACCTTTCACTTGCAGTTGCAGAACAGTTTGCCCTTAAGGGAAAGGACGTTCTCGTTCTTCTTACAGATATGACAAACTTTGCTGACTCAATGAAGGAAATTGCCATTACACAGGAGCAGGTTCCTTCTAATCGTGGTTACCCTGGAGATCTCTACTCACAGCTGGCAGCCCGCTACGAAAAAGCCGTAGACTTTGATAGCGCAGGCTCTGTAACAATCCTTGCTGTAACAACAATGCCTGGTGATGACGTTACTCACCCGGTTCCAGATAACACAGGTTACATTACAGAAGGACAGTACTACCTTAAGGGTGGCCGTATAGAGCCGTTTGGTTCTCTTTCACGTTTGAAGCAGAATGTAAACGGATCTACCCGTAACGACCACCGTGCTCTTATGGATGGTATGATTCGTCTTTATTCAAACTATAAAGATACCCTTGAAAAGAAATCAATGGGTTTCAATATGAGTAAATGGGATGAAAAGCTCCTTGTTTACGGAAAGATGTTTGAAGACGGTATGATGGACCTTTCAAAGAATATTTCTCTGGAAGATGCTCTGGATTTGGGATGGAAGATTCTTTCTGACTGCTTTGAGCCTGAGGAAACTGGTCTTAAATCATCTCTTATTGAAGAATACTGGCCTAAGAATAAGTCTAAGAAGTAGGAGTTCTGAATGGCAAAAATCAAGCTGACAAAAAATGAGCTCAAGATACAGAAAGATGCGCTTAAAATGTACAAGCGCTATCTTCCAACCCTTATGCTCAAAAAACAGCAGCTTCAGACAGAAATCCGCACTATAGATGCCAAGGCAAAAGAAGTCCGTGCCCAGCGCGTAGCCCTTGAAAAAGAGTTCGAACAGTGGATTTCCGTATTCGGTGAGCGAGAAGCCTTTACTCCGGATATGGTAACTGTAAAGAACATCAAAAAGGGTGTAGGCAACATTGCCGGTGTAACAATTCCGGTATATGAAGGTGCAGACTTTGGCCGTGGTGACTACGATCTTTATAAAACTCCGCTGTGGATTGATATGGCAGCAGACCGAATGGAAAAGGCCCTGTCACTCGATCTTGAAGCAGAGGTTCTGGATGAGCAGGTTCGCTTACTCAGTCAGGAACTCCGCACAACAACACAGCGTGTAAATCTGTTCGAAAAGGTTAAGATTCCTGAAACTAAGGCAAACATCAAAAAGATTACAGTTTACCTTGGTGATGAACAGGTTGCAGCCGTAGTACGCAGTAAGATTTCTAAGAAAAAGCTGCAGGCAAAAATTGATGAAGAACAGGAGGCTGGCAAATGATTGAACCAATGAAAAAAGTCTCTGTAGTCCTTCTCAATAAGGAAAAAGAAGAGGCTCTTAAAGCGCTGAGAAAGATTGGTCTTGTACATCTTGAAAAAATAGACGGTGCAAGCGAAAAACTTACGGCTTTTAAGGAATATTCAAATAATGCAATGCTTACCGAGTCAATTCTCGGTGAAATAAAACTTCCAAAGCAGAAGAAGGGTACAGAACCTAAGCTTTCTGATGAAAAGGTAATCGAGCTTTGTAAAGAAGTTGTTGCTAAATCAGAACGTAAAAAGCAGCTTATGGAAGAAATTTCTGCAGATACTACAGAACTCGACCGTTTTGCGGCCTGGGGTGATGTTAGTAATGAAGATTTAGACTTCCTTGCAGAAAAAGGCATTGCACTTAAACTTTACGAAATCAATGCGGAAAAATACAGCCTCATTGATCCTGACCTGGAAACAATTCTTGTTAATAACGACAAGAAAACTGTTCGTTTCTTAATTGTAAACGGCGGGGAAGGTCGTCCGGAAAAACTTCTGCCGGAAGCCTTTGAAGTACCATTACCACGTATTTCTACAAAGCTTCTTCAGAAAGAAATTCTTGCGGATGAAAAAGAACTGGATCAGATTCAGGCTTTCTATGTAGAGAATGCAAAATACGTTCCTGCAATTTCTGCCTATAAAAAGGCTTTGGAAAGCGACATTGAATTTGAAAATATCAATAGCGGTATGGGCTGTGATAAAGAAGGAAGTGAAAACGACCTTGCATGGCTTACAGGCTATGTTCCAGTTGCAGATATGGAAGATTTTAAGCGCTGCTGTTCTGCCAACGAATGGGCTCTTGCTTATGCAGACCCAGAGGACGAAGATACAGAGGTTCCGACAAAACTTAAGAACAATAAGCTTGTAAGCTTGATTTATCCGCTTACAGACTTCCTGGGTACTGTTCCCGGCTATCATGAATTTGATATCTCGGGCTGGTTCCTTTTGTTCTTTACAATCTTCTTTGCAATGATTTTTGGAGACGGCGGATACGGTGCTCTTGTTGCAGTATTAATTCTTTTCCTGATGATTAAAACTAAGCTTTCCGGAAAGAAGATACCTGCAGCCTTCGGACTCTTCCTGCTTGTTTCTCTGGCAACCGTCGTTTGGGGTGCCGTAACCTGTACCTGGTTTGGAATCCCGGCTGATATGCTGCCTGAATGGCTTGTAAACCTTTCTATTCCTTATATTTCAAGTGCTTACGAAGATACTCTTTGGAAAGTTCCTTGGGTAAGTGTAGTAAATGGTAAAGCTGTAGGACTTACGAAAGATCAAAATCTTCAGATATTCTGTTTCTCACTTGCTTTAATACAACTTAATGTAGCGCATATAAAAGCTGCCATAAGAAATATTAAGGAAAGAAAAGGACTTAAGGTATTAGGAGATTTAGGTTCTATGTTACAACTTATTGGAATGTTCTGGATCGTTCTTTCAATGGTTGTAAATGATAAAGTATTTGTAATGACTGGTTATATTGGAACAGTTCCTGTTGGATTAATAGAAATCTCTTTAATCGCAATAGGTTTTGCAATGAGTTTTGCCTTTTCAAATTACGAAGGAAGTATTATTGCTTCAATATTGGAAAGCTGCAAAAATATCATTTCTGTACTTCTTGGTGTTGTAAATGTATTCAGTGATATTGTTTCTTACATCCGTCTTTGGGCTGTTGGATTAGCAGGTGCAGCTATTTCAGGTACTGTAAATCAATTATCAGAACAAATATTTGGAATTGGTGCAGGAAATATTATTGGACATGCAATAATGTTTATATTAGTTATTGTTCTTCTCGTATTTGGACATGGTCTGAATATGATCCTGAACGTGCTTTCAGTAATTGTACATGGTGTACGATTGAATACATTGGAATTCTGTACACACATAGGTATGAGCTGGAGCGGAAAAAAGTATCAGCCGTTTGCTGATCGTAATAAGTAATAAGGCATAGACGTCATCCTGAACTTGTTTCAGGATCTATGCTTAAAAGATGCTGAAACAAGTTCAGCATGACAAATAATTAAATAACCGTTGAATCGGTTTATATAAGGAGAATAATTATGGAAATTTGGGGTTACATTGGTGCTGCTATTTGTATGGGTATTGCTGCTATTGGTTCAGCAATTGGTATTGGAATTGCCGGACAGGGAGCAATCGGAGCATGGAAACGTTGTTATATTAATAATAAACCTGCTCCATTTATTTTAACAGTATTTGCCGGTGCTCCTTTGACACAGACAATCTATGGTTTCCTTCTTATGAAGGTTACCCTTGTTCCAAAATTTACAAATGGAGATATGAAACCTGGTACAGCACTTGGTCTTGGTATCGCTTCAGGTCTTGCAATGTGTTTCTCTGCAATTGCACAGGGTAAAGCTGGTGCTGCAGGTTCAGATGCTCTCGGAGAAACTGGTAAAGGTTTCGCACAGTACATTATGGTAGTCGGTCTTTGTGAATCTGTTGCTTTGTTTGCAATGGTATTCTCAATGATTGCATAAGTAATACACTTAATATTTTACAGAAATTGTTCTAAAAATAAAAAACTGTGGGACGCAGGCAAAACGAATAAGGAGGACCCAGGGTATATAAAAATCAAGCGTAGCGAGATTTTTATGGGGACCCTGGTGGATTCCTTATTCGATTTTGCCGTCGCTGGGACCCGCAGTTTTTTTGTTTTTAGAAGTGATTTAATTGATTATAAGTGATATACTTTGCATATGACTACAAAAACTGTTTATCTTGGCGGAAAGGGTGTAACTAAACGTATTGCGATTGGTGGTGGAGCACCTGTTTCTGTTCAGACTATGTGGAAGGAAGGGATAACTGACCTCGCCACGGATAATGAAAAGCTGGACAGGATTTTACGCGAACTCAATGATCTTAGCATGATTGGCTGTGACATTGTGCGCTTTGCGGTACCGGATGTGGCGAGTGCTCAGGGGCTCTGCCTGCTTGCTGAGCGAACTTCTATGCCTCTTGTTGCAGATATTCACTTTGATTATAAGCTTGCACTTGAATGCCTTAAGGGTAACGTTGCTGCTATCCGTATCAATCCGGGAAACATAGGTTCTGTGGAAAATACCCGAACTGTAGTTGAAGCCTGTCGTGAAAACGGAGTTGCAATCCGCATTGGAATTAACAGTGGCTCTCTTCCTAAAGACTTACAGGAACAGATTGCTGCCGGGCAAATCAGTCGTGCTCAGGGCCTCTGTGAAACTTCTGCACGCGAAGCTGCCATTTTTGAAGATCTCAAGTTTGATCAGTATGTAGTTAGTATGAAGTCTTCGGATGTTAACGAAACTATACAGTGTAATAAGTTTTATGCAGAAAAATATAATAATCCCCTGCATCTTGGGGTTACAGAAGCAGGTCCACTCATCGGTGGTATTGTAAAATCAAGCATAGCTTTTTCAACTCTTCTCAATCAGGGAATAGGAGATACTATTCGTGTAAGCCTTTCATCATCTCCAGAAAACGAAGTTGTAGCCGGAATCAATATTCTTAAAGAATGCGGTAAGAGAGCTGGAGGCGTAAAACTTGTAAGCTGCCCTCGCTGCGGTCGTATTGGCTTTGATGTTCATGCCTTTGTAGACCGCTGGCAGAACCGACTTCTTGCAATGGATAAAGATATAACAGTGGCAGTTATGGGCTGTGTTGTAAATGGTCCAGGCGAAGGCCGTCACGCAGATCTTGGAATTGCAGGTACAAACGATAAAGCAATTATCTTCAAAAAAGGCAAAATAGTACGCACGATAGACGCAAAAGATGCCGATAAAGTATTTGAAGAGGAATTGAATTCTTTATGAAAAAGACTGTCTTATTTTTTATACTTGCTGGAATTTGTTTTACACTCTCTGCTGCAGATAAAAAAGCAAAATTGGACGAAAGTGTAGAAGCTTACCGCATGGCCATAGAAGCTATGGATGCCCAGGATTATGGTAAGGCATTAAAGTATTCTGAAGATGCAATTCTATACAGAAAACAGCGTATTGAAAATCAGATAAATAAATTAAAAAACTCACTTTCTGCAAAAAGAGTGCAGGCAGCAGGGGACCATCTGGATCCTGTTCTAAACGTACTTAATAACAGAAAAGAATACGAAACAGCTGGTATAATCGAATATTATATTAAGAAAAAGGGAAAAGATTATTTTGACAATTCAATTACAAAGCTTCTTGAATATCTTGAAGATTCAAAAGATTTTCCGGAAGCTCACAAAATAATCGGCGATATCTACAAATTAGAAGGTGAGTATACCTATGCAGAAGAATATTACATGATGGCTCTTGAGCGATCTGATGTTCTTGATATACCTGATGAAAAATACGAAATCCTTTACATGCTGGCGGATATAAGCCGTCTGGAAGGTGATCTTCCTAAAATGGAAACCCGGCTTTTGAATATTCTTACAGAAGATAAAAATTATCATGACACTGCCTTAAAACGTTCAATGAAGGGAACTATTGCATCAAATAAAAAAGATTCAATGGAAAAATTCTTCAACCTCTATCGTGCAGATTCTTATAACTGTATAAATGCCTATAATCAGCTGGCAGAATATTATCATAATGAAGGGAAACTTGATAAAGCTCTTGATTTTGCCTGTCTTGCAGCAATTACTTCTTTTTCAAGAATTATAGAAATTCTTTATTCAAGAAACTCTGTTTATGAATATGAAAATCTCGAAGGTTTTATGCAGGAAGCCTCTTTTTACGATGATATTATTGAATGGGGAAGCCGTAATTCTGCCTGGAAAAGCTTTAATATTCTTGCAGCATATTCAACCGAATGCGGTTATACAGAATTTTCAAAAGAACTGTTAAAAGTTATTGCAAGATTCACACCAGAAGTATACTGGCAGCGCGATGCTGTTCTTCAGCTTGAAAACTTGTAAGATTTAATAGTGAAGTCCAAAGCCAAAAGAGAATTCAAGTGCTGATACATCTTCCCGCCAGTCTGTATTAAGGCGGGATGCAAGGAACTTACGGCCAACATCAACACCAATGCTTCCTCTTACTGTAATTCCGCTCCATTTTAACGGATATACAATTGCTTCTAATCCGGCAGTATAAAATCCATCTTTCAAATCAAAAAAACTCTCTGTAACTTTATTATAACAAAGGGCAATATCGATAAATGGAGAAAGCTGGAAATCAAAGTTCAGATATCTGAGAAATGATTTTGTAAAGTTTGTTCTGAATATGTGAATCGGCATATCCAGGTTTAAAACAATGGCACTTGTAGGTTTTACAGACAGTACATTACTTCCTTCATAATACTGTTTATCTCTGATACCTCTTAAGTATTCTCCAATTTTTTTACCATCATTAGCAATATAAGGATCTTTCCTTGGATCTATAAAATAGGTAAATGAATGTAAGTCTGCTGAAATGCCAAAGCAGCGGAAAAAGTTTGAATCTTCAAATAAAGTAAAACTCTTGTGAACCTGAGCATTCAATTCTGCTACAGGATAGAATTTATTTCTCTGAAAGTTATAAGAGTAATAATTATCAATTAAGAACGAAAAGCCTGTTCTTAAATTATCATACCAGTCGTAACGACCGAACTCAAACTTATGTCCGGCTGTTAATATAGGGCTTGAAAGTTCTGAGTTATCTTTTGATATACCGTCAAGATCCCAGTTAACTTCTGGAATTATGTAAGGAGTATATATAAGTTTTCCAAAATATTTAACTTCTGCAAGAGTAACAGGAACTGAGAAACGGACATCATTTACAAAGTAAAGATTATCATCAAATTCCTTGAATTCAAAATCATTTACAAATTTCTGGTTTGTTTCAAGAACAAGGGAACATTTTTCAAAAGGAAGGGTAAAGCGAATACCGGTTCCTAAGTCCCACTCAGGCATATCGTTACCAAAAGTAAAAGAAAACTCGAAATCGTTCATCCATAATGCATCGAAAATACCGGCTTTGAATGGATAATCTATATCAATATTAAAACCTACTTCTGAGTGTGCATTGTCTGACTCTGATGTAGGAAGTACAAAAAAGATATCTGTGGAAAGTGAACTGAGTGAACCAAGGAAATTTGAATCAATAATTTTAAGCTTTAAGGTAAGACCTGAGTTTGAGTCATATTTTGGACCTGGAATTGCAAAAAGATGAAATGAGTCTTTTACGTAAACTTTAAGATAAACTTTGTTAATCTGCTCAGAATCTTCATTTTCATCAGAAGTTTCTTCTGTAATGAGAGGTTCAGTTTCTATCTGAATGGATTCAAAAGCCCTTAAGTTTGTCAGTTTCTTTTTATAATCTTCAAGATAAAAGTTAAATTCTTCTTCAGTTTCAAAAACTTTACTTGTATTTACCGGAACTTCTCTTGAGAGACTGTAATCTTGTGTTCTGCCGAATATGGCAGAGCCGCATCCTTCAATGTTATAAATAACATCCTCGATCTGAAACTTTTGTGCATAAGCTGCGGAAGTTGTAAGAATAAGAATAAGCAGGGCAAGAACCGCGTTTTTTTTCATTAGTATGCACCTCTACCTTTTAAAACAACATAAACTGTTTTTATAAGAATCCATATATCAAGCCAGATTGACCAGTTTTGAATATAGTACAAATCGAGGGCAATTCTTTCCTCATATTCTGTATCTGAGCGGCCGGAAGTCTGCCACATGCCCGAAAGACCTGGTGTTACAGAAAGTACATAATCTTTGAATTCTCCGTAACGTGCGAGTTCAGGTTCTGTAACAGGACGAGGGCCAACAAAACTCATCTGGCCTAAAAGAATATTAATAAGCTGAGGAAGTTCATCAAGACTTGTTTTTCTTAAGAACTTTCCAAATTTTGTTACTCTAGGATCATTCTGGAATTTTCTTTCTTTTTCCCATTCTTCCCGCATCTGAGGATTATTTGCAAGTATTTCATCCAGCATTTTGTCTGCATTTATGCACATGGAACGGAATTTCCAGCATTTTATTTCTTTTCCATACTGGCCAACTCTTTTATGACCATAGAAAATTGGTCCCTTTGAAGTGATTTTTGTAAGGAACATAAGAAGAATGAAAACAGGCAAAATTACAGGAGAGAAAAGAAGAATTACAAAAATATCAATACATCTTTTTAAGAAAAGGTTGCTCTTAAATGTAAGGTTATGAGTAGAAGAGAAACCTATAATTCCTGCAATATCTTTAATATGCTGGTCACAAGTGAATGAATTCTGTCTTTTTGAGACTGTCATTGTATAACGGTAGGATGTCATTACCTGTGAAAAGTCCCCGTGATAATCAGACATGATTGCAGTTTTTATATTAAATTCTTTAATTGCCTTAAGAATTTCATTAGTTTCAGGAAAAATCGGTATGTCTTCATAATAGTTATTACATACAGTCGCTTCGCCCTCTTTTGGCAGGGGGAGGGAAGAATCAATAATAACTGCAGGTCTGTATCCAAGATATGGATTTTCAAGAAGTCTTTTAATAATGAAGTCTGCACTGCTGTCTGTACAGTAAATTACGGCAGGAACACCCCACCATCTTTTATGACTTATACAATGCTTGGTAAATTCTCTGAAACTTGGTAAAAGGAAAGTTGCGAAAATAAAGGCGATTAAAAAGGCTATAAAAATTGCATAATCATTACTATCTTTAATAATATAATTAGAAATAGGAGTATCACCATTTGGAATAAAGACTGTAAGACCAATTGCTACAAAAGAAAAGAATGTAGCAGCAGAAAATTTCTTAACTTCCTCGGTATGAGGAATCATAATTCCAGGGTAAAGACCAATACAGCCGAAAATAATAACAATTATAGGAAGATAAATAGAATAGTTAATGAATGATTTAAAGTTAATATCGTGTTTAAAGAAGATGTTTACAATAAAGAAACCTAAACCAATACAGAACATCAGCACACAAATATCTACAAGAAAGAGAATAAAACCAGAAGTAAAAGATGAGGTATGAGGGAACTTTTTAGTCAAATATTCCTTAAACTTATTTATATCCATAATTAACCTATTATACTATATAATATTAAAAAAATCCATTTAAATATATAACACCTGATACAAATAAAAGGTACACTATAAATACATGCTATATTCACAATCCGGTGGATGTTTGTTATATTTATTATATGAAAAAGATAATTTTACTTCTATTGTCCACACTTTGTTTAATAAGCGTAGTAAATGCGAAATCAATAAATGATTCTAAAATTGTTCCACCAGATTCCCAGGTTTACAAAGATTTTCTTGAACTTCAAAAAGCAGAACGTATTCTGGCTTTTACAAATAATACGCCAATATCAGTTTCTGAGTTAAAATTTTATCTCGAACAGTTTGATTCGGAGTCTTTAAGCGGATATTCGGCTGCTTTATATCAAAAAATTTATGATTATTTATATGAAAAAGAAAACCTTTTTAATATACCGGGTTTTGAGCTTGCAGCACACCTTTCAATGAACCTTGAAGGTTATTATAAAACGACAGATGATATTCCCTGGTCTTTCAATTATCATTTCAAAGATAATCTGATTTCGATTCCACTTGATGTCGGCTTTGGTAACTGTTTTGCAATGGGCGCTGACTTTTTCTTAGGAAAAAACTACATTGCGGCTGCAGATAACGAAAACTTCTGGAACGTACCTGTTAATGTAAATAATATTTCGGATGATGGACTGCTTGAGTTTAATTTTCCAACTTTTGCATATGCCTCTATCGGTAAAAGTTTTAATAACTGGGGTGTAAATTTTCAGATAGGAAAGCAGGGAAAAAACATATATCAGACTCTTACAGGAAGTATAATTTATAACAATACATTCGAAACAGATGCTTATGTAGAATTTGATATTTATACAAGGGCTGTTAAATTTACAATGGATGTAGTGCAGGTAAGTTCAAACAGAATGGATAATATTCAAATGGACAATACAGAGCGATATCTTTATCTGCATCAATTTGATATACGTCCTTTTAAGAATTTTAAAGTCAGTCTTCTGGAAGGCTCTCTGGTTGCAAATCCATTTTCATTAAGATTCTTGAATCCTATTCCTTTTATGCATCAGTTTGGAGGCTGGACAAATTATATCTCAGAAGAAAATGAAGATATCTACCGCGAAACAAACTTCTGCGCAGATTTTGCCTTTATGTTTGAATATATACCGGTTAGTAATTTAAGACTTTATGGTATTTATAATCAGATAGAACTTCAGCTCCCATGGGAAAGAAACAATAGCTGGGGCCGTTATTATCCTAATACTATCGGCCTGCAGCTTGGAGCAGATTATTCCCTCATATTCTCTGACTTCTCAAAATTAAAAATTGAAGCTGAGTATATTTATAATTCTCCTTACATGTACATAAAGCAGACACCTTCTGCTTCACTTTATAGAGTACGTATGGACATGCAGACTCATGAAAATGTTTATTCATGGATAGGTTCTCCTTATGGACCAGACTGTATGGGTGGCGAGTTAAAACTCACATATGACAGAAATACAAAATGGAAAGTTGAACTTGGCTATGCATTCATTGCAAAGGGTGAACACGATTTTTCAATTTTCGAAAGAACTGTTTATGATCCAGATTCTGATGCTGAGTATTATAATTATTATCCTTCGGTAATTTATAAGCTTCAGGAGGATGAAATAAGCGATAAAGAATATACCAATGACCAGCTTTATGATATGGCAATGGACTTTGGAATGTCAGGAGTTAAACAGTATAATAATATAATTAATTTAAAAGCTTCCTATGAAATAAATGAACACTTTGAACTCACAGGACAAATACAGTATAATTATATTATCAATAATCTTCATATTGAAAATAAAAACGATGCCGGACTAGAAGTAGATCTGGCTGTAACTTATAACATTTTCTAATCAGAGGAGATAAATAATGTTTTATAAGAATTTAAAAAAAATTATTTTAAGTATGGCTTTTATTTCAAGTATTACGTTACTTGGAGCTCAATCAAATAATACAGTTGACATAACAGATGATGTTTATGATCTTTTAGCAACTGCAGAAGTTCAGGGACTATGTGAACCGCTTGCAACAAGCCGTCCCTATACAGAAAAATATATTAACGCAATGTTAGACCAGATTCTCGAAAACCTTGAAAAGCTGGAAAACGAAGGTGCCGGTGATAATAAATTTCAAAATTTCTGGAAACCTCGTCAGACTGCTTTACAGAAAGAAGTTGTAGAAAACTATAAAAGCAGATATGTTCGTCAGGATGGTCTCTTTCTTAAAAATATGGCTTATAGAGTGTCTGGAGAAAAGGCAAATATTCCTGTTAATCTGACATTTGATCTTTCTACCGAAAGTTTTATTTCTGGTGGTTTATATTCTGATTCAGACACAAACAGTATAGGTTATGAAATCTGGGAAAACATCCATTTTTATGGAGATTTAGGAAATAACATTTCATATCGTTCACTTGCTTATCTTGAAGTAACAAAAATGGATATGCAGAAACTTGGTGACTACGATATAGGCTGGTGGTGGTATGATTATTATGGTGATGAAGAAGACTTTGTAAGAGAAGAGCACTTCAGCGACAGAACAATAAGCACATACAGAAATTATTCAGTTCTTCCTTACAGTTATAAAAAACACTGGGACGGTTCTGTTTACTATGCAAAAGGCGGCATTAATTCCAACGGTCTTACAGGCTGGCCATTTAAAACATCTCTGGCCTTTGGTATGCAGGGAGAACTTCACGGTACTTTCTTAGATAATTTAATTGATATTGGAATCGGCCGTTTGAACAGAGAGTGGGGGGCAATGGATACAGGTTCAAGTCTTGTACTTAATGCAAATGCACATCCATTCTTTGGCTTAGATACTTCTGTAAAACCATTTAAGTGGCTTACATTCTCTGTAGTAACCGGTTTTCTTGAATTTCCTAATCAGAACTTCATAAATGGAAATGACTGGTATCCAAGTGATGAACACGGAAATAAAAATCAGAATCTGGAAAATCTGGATAAAGATGTAAAAGATTCTTTCTTCTTCCATAATCTTTTTGCAATGGCAAAACTTGATTTAGATTTGAAATATGTACATTTTGATTTTGGAAGTACTGTAGTATATCCAAACAGAGCTGAATTAGGATATTCCTTCCCGCTGGTTGACCGTGTTGTTTATCAGAACAATGTTGGTGATTATGATAATCTCGCCTTATATTTTAATTTAAAATTCCGTTATCCGGGCTTTGGAAGCATCTGGGGTTCTTTCTATATGGATGAAATTAATGCATTTAAGACAGATATCTTCCACAATACAAGATGTATGTTTGCTTACCAGGGAGGAACAAAAATTAATATTCCTTGGCTTCCATTTGCTTCATTATCTTTGCGTTATACAAAAATCGAACCATATTGCTATACTCATGAAGCATTGAATGCCGATTCTGAACAGCCTTATTTCTCACATTATATTTCGGAAAGTTATACAAACAATGGAGAATCACTCGGTTACTATCTGCCTCCTAATTCTGATGAATTGTATTTGAAACTTGAAACAAAACCTCTGCCTGCAAGTTCATTTGGTCTTAAATATCAGTTTATCAGACATGGCGTAGACTGGGGCAGTGAATCTAACATTTACAGTGGCTCTTCAATTTATTCAGAACTGCCTGCCGGTAAATACGGTCCTGGAAGAAATAATCTTCATAAGTATTTCTTAAGAGACGGTGTTTATGAATGGATGAATATTGTAACTCTTGAAGCAGCTTATGACTTTAATAAGTTCGGATTTCCCCTGCAGCTTTGCGGTTCTATCGGATATGTTCATAACTGGTTTACTTCAATCGGAAATGACAGCCCATCCGCAAGCACAGGCTATGCAAAATATGAAAGCGAAGAATATAAAGAAAATCGCGGCGTAGTAATTTCAATGTGGGTAAAAGCCTTCACATTCTGATAAAATTACTTCTGAAATTTTGTAGTTTCAATGGAATATTTTACTCCATCAGACTGGAGTAAAATATATCCAGGCCTTCTTCTGAATAAAACTGGTACATTCTGCCTTTCATATCTTTTACAAATAACCTGACAAATATACTGTGGATCTTCAACAACTACATAATCGGGTTTTACAGTTTTTATAAGAGCTCTTGAGTTTGCAGTATAAAATTCGCCATGATGTGGTGCTTTTAGAATAGTAGATTTTAATTTATCCGGATACTTTTGAATAAGAGCCTTGTCTACAGCTTTATACATATCTCCTGTGAATAAGAAAGAAAAATCCTTATAAATCAATTTAAAAACTAGCGATGTTGAGTTTGCCTTTTTTTCTGTATTACCAGGTTTACAATAAACATCATAAATCTCATCTTCTGTAAGTGATGGCCACAGAAGTTCTATGCGGCAATTTGAACCATCATCAGTAAGATTTACAATGTCTCCTTCTTTTAATACATTTATTTTAATATTATTCAAGTCTAAGAGGTCAAGAAATAAATCGCAGGTTGTAGAATCAAAAGGAACTCCATTAGAATAAAAAGTACCAATTTCAAAATTGTTAATAAGGGCTAACATTCCGCCAATATGATCGCGATGGTAATGACTGGCAATAAGATAATCAATTTTTGTAATGCCTAATGATTTAATAAAGGCAGATAAGTCTTTTCCTGCTTCATTTGAAAAAGCATCTACTACCATGCATTTATTGTCTGGAAGAATTACTATAGTACAGTCCCCGGCAACAATCTGTTTTTTTTGTGTTTTCTTATTGGTATATTCAAATTCCGGGCAATAGATTTTTAGTAATTCCTGATTATTGGCAAAGTCAGGTTGTTCAATATTAATAACGGATTCAGGAATCCTTGTAGACTGGCAGCCGATAAATAAAATTGTTAATAAAACAAAAGTAGATAATAAAATATTTCTTTTCATTGCTTTTTAATTATTTCTCCTAATCTCTGGCATGAATTTTTTTCAGGACTATTTAATTTCAAATTGAGTTCATGAATCTGTTTAATATAATCTTCCGGATTCTCTTTCATCTTTTTTAATTCTGTAATGAAGTCTTTTTGTGTAGATGGTTTTGGTCCCGGAGTATTTTCCATATAATCCATTACAAAACCAGTTGCTTTTTCTTCTTCTTCAAGATCATAAGGTAAAAAGAGTAAAGGTCTTTCCAGAGGCATGTAATCAATATAAATCGAAGAATAGTCTGTTATTAATGCATCAAAGTTATTTATGTAATCCATTACTTCTGTATATTCTTTTGCAGAGAATAAGGAAATATTTTTCATTTCGAGAATGTCTGCAGGTATGCTTTCTTCGTAAGCAGGATGGAAACGAACAAAAATATGAATGTTATTTTTTTCAAGAAATTCTTCAAGTTCTTTTTTATTAAAATCTTCAAAAGGAAAAAGCTTTACATCTGCGTGCTGTCTCCAGGTTGGAGCATAAAGAATATTGAATTGATTTTTGTCGATAATACTTACCTTTACAGGTTCTTTGAATAAAGCATCTGTATATGGCTGGCCGCAGATTACAGTTCTTTTTACTGAAGTACCCATAGATTTTGCTACAAGGTGTGACATGAATTCAGATGTTGCAAGAGAGCAGGTTATGTTACTTCTGTTTAAGAAATAATAAAGCTTCTTTATAAAGCGGCCGTCTTTTTCGGTAAAGCCAAGGCCTTTTAAGAGAATGCCGTGTCCAAGGTGTATTACGTAACGTCGGAAGCGGAGAAAGAGACCGCCAAGCGGCAGGTCCAGCCAGGAAACAACCCAGGTTGCTGCGTGTATTGCAATTTTCTTTCCTTCCTTTGTGCGGGTATCTATGAAATGATCTCCATACTGAGAAATAAGTGCAGCTCTTTTTTCATTATCATTAATTACAAACTTTACTGTGTAATCTGGTTCATTTTTAAGAAAATAGAGAAAGAGATGTTTTGAATTGGAAATGAAAGTATCACAGTGCATTGCGCAGAATACAATAAGCTTTTTATCGCGTTTACAGAAAAGCGAGGCAAATGCGTAAGGCAGACTGTTTATTATATGAGAAAGTCTAGATGATGTATAACGGTGTTTATTTTTTGCGGCATCCATTTGTTTACTCATAATTAATTTACTCCTGAGTTAGTAGATCTTAGTAATTTCCAAAATCAAGTTCTTCTATAGTATGATAATTATTTACTCTTTTGTTTTCTGGTGGCGGAGTCATATAGTCGCCATATTGTTCTGTGAGGAACTTATTATAATCCTTTGGAATAGGGTAGAGTTTTCCTTCAAACTCTGCAGTGGTAAGTTCTGTTACAGTTGAACGCAGGTGTCGTTCCTTCTTGTAAGAAGTTCCGCCGGCAATAAGGAAAACCCATTTTGAATCTGGATTCTGATATTTCAAATGATAATTGTCGACAATCTTAATCATTTTTTCCAGAGGAATGATTCTGGTGAAGAAGGCGGCGGTGTTAATAATGATTTTGCGGATTGTACTGTCCCCACCGTATCGGTACCCCATTCTTTGACCAACAGCTTTTTTTAAGAGTCGGAATGAATCTCCAAAAAGTCTGCAATGTAATTGATTGTCAGGCAAGTCGTCATAAGGAAAAACTTCAACGAATATTCCATCATGAATATTTAAATTCTTTCTGTGTGCTTCAACATATTTTGTGCCGTTTATTCGGATACGGGCAAGTTCAAAATCTGCGCTTCCTTTTTCGGTTGAAGGAGTCTGTAAGAAAAAATGTTCAGTATCAAGGTCAGTTTTGCAGTACTCAATAAATTTATCATAGTCACTGCGCATCATTCCAATATCAATATCATCATCCCAGGGAATAAAGCCCTTGTGTCTTATTGCACCAATGAGATTTCCTGCAATAAGAAAATATTTCAAATTATGAAGTTCGCAGATGCGCTTAACTTCATCGAGTGCTTTTAATTCTATAAGCTGGAGTTTTCGTAAAGTTTCGGGTGTAAAATGTTCTTGATTATCCGATTTCATATTATTATATTTTATATCATCAAAATGTCTTTTACAAGGTATTATTAAAATCCAGAAAGTATTAGTTATTCATTTGCAGTATTTTTTTTATTCTGAGTTTTAAACTAGAAATTGGAATAGAGTAGGTACCACCCCAGATTATGTATAAAGAAGTTCCAAAGCACTTCTTAAAATCATTAAGTCCTTTATATTTTCCTTTTCTAAGATAGGGATAAGCACCACCAGTTTCAAAGAGGCCAGTTTTCTCAAAACTATCTCGTATTAAATAGATAACTTTGAAAAGTAAATATTTATTAACTCCTATTTCTTTTTCATTTTTGGAATCGCCCCACCAGTAATAAGCTGTTTTTTTGTAAATAAGTATTGCAACTGAGGCTACTACATTTTTGGTTTCTTTATCAACTAAAAAAAATACTCTACATATTTTTTTAGGAATAAGAGTAAAAAACATGTGGTGATGATAGGAGTCTTCGATAATATCACTTTTTGCATTAGTTCGGGTATAAGTTTCTTTGTGCAATTTAATAAAAATATTACAGTCTTCTTCACATGCTTCTGCTTCTCTTATAATGTATTTATTTGAAGCATCAAGTTTTCTTATGGCCTGTCTTGTAGTTTCTTCACAATCTGCAAGAAGTCTGTCGTCTGGCTTTGAAAGATCTACAACATAGGTATAACGAATTGAAGGTTTAAAATTAAAAAAGATTAAGGGATTAATTGCTTTTATGTTATTAAGATTTGCATCAGTTAAAGGCGGAAGATTTATTTCAAATGATCTTATATGATGTTCTTGTATATATGAATCAATATGATTTTCAAAACATTCCTTTATAAGACGCAATTGTTTTTTAGGAAGATTATCTTTAATTACGAAGCCCCAGCGAGAAGATAATTTTTTTTCTTTAATAAGAAAAGCTTTTTTTATCGGTCGTTCTTCAAAATAATGAAGCTGCATTATAAAAAGAATTTCATTGTTATTTTCAATATCTACAATTGCAAAAGAAAGATTCTTATAAGTAGATTCTCGGTCAACACCAATCATATCGTATAAATAATATGCCCAACCCATCGAATTACTTAAAACAAAAGTATCCCATAAATTTGAATCAAGATCTGATTGTTGTAATACCTTGCACTGCATTAAATGCTCCTGAGATAAACAATTTTTTTACTAGTTAGGCCCTTTGGAGGAGTTTCATGATTGTTAATTTAAAACTGGAATATGGTTTTGTATATGAACCTGCCCAGATAGGCCAGAGAATGGTTCCAAAACATTTTTTGAAATCATTGAGACCTTTGTATTTCCCATTTCTTAAGAAAGGATAAGCTCCTCCAGTTTCGAAGTAACCTGTTTTTCCGAAACTTTCTCTTATTATACAAATTACTTTATACATAAGATACCTGTTTATTCCGTTTTCCTTTTCATTTTTAGAACCGCCCCACCAGTAATAGGCAGTATTGTGATAGATAAGAATTGCAAACTGGGCTACAATTTCCTGGCTTTCTTTTTCTTTAAGAAAAAAGACTCGGCAAATTCCTTTTGGAATTAAGTTAAAAAACATGTGATAGTGATATTCATCTGCAATAATACCAGTCTTATCATTCGTTCTTGTATAAGTTTCTTTATGAAGTTTTATAAAAGTTTTGCAGTCTTCTTCTGTTGCTTTACCTTCAATTATTTCATATTTATCAGAAGCTTCTATTTTTTTTACTGCTCGTCTTGTTGCTTCTTCACAATCTGCAAGCATCCTGTCATCAGGTTTAGAAAGATCTACAACATAAGTATAACGGAGTTGTGGTCTGAAATTTAAAAATACAAGAGGGTTTATTGAATTCTTGTTATTAATATTTGCTTGAGTAAGAGGAGGTAAACTGGATTCGAAAGATTTGATATGATGTTTATTCATATAATTATCAATGTATGTTTCAAAGCATTCTTTAACTTTATTAAAATGTTTTTTAGGCAACTCATCTTTCAATACGAATCCCCAGCGTGATTCAAGCTTATTCTCTTTAATTAAAAATGCTTTCTTAGGAGAACGATCTGCAAAATAATGTAATTGTTGAATCATCAGAATTTCATCATTATTGTCTTTATCAACAATTGCGAAAGAAATATTCTTAAAAGACGAGTTACGATCAACTCCAATCATTTCATATAAGAAATATGCCCAGCCCATTGAACTATTATGAACAAAATCATTCCATTTTTCAGCTTTTATTTCTGATTGTTGTACTACAAGACACTGCATGCTAAAACTCCAATAAATTATTCAAATGCTGATTTATTTTATAATATGTATATATTAAATACAAGATAAATACATTATTATTCTTTTTTTATAAATTTATTGAATAATTTACTAAATAATTGCAAATATTTAAGAATAGTTTTATTTCTGAAAAGTAAAAGTACAAGTAAATATATTAAAGAACCTGAAATAAAACCTGTTATACATTGAAGAATTGTGCCATGTATAATTTTAAGAACAAATATAATTGTAATAAACATGATAGAAGATGCTATTAAAGAATGCAGAAAATTGATGATTATAGTTTTACGGAAGAAATCTTTTCGTAAAAATATTACTTGTACAAGCATAACAGTTGATTCTGCAAGAATAGTTCCAAGAGCAGCTCCCATCGCATTAAAACGAGGAATAAATATAAGATTTGAGGTTACATTTACAACAGCACCAGCAATATAAGATGCTAATGAAACTTTTTCCTTATTCATGGCAGGTAATAATTTAGCCCCTGCCAAATTTGAAATTGAAATAAAAAAAATGACTGGAGAAATAATCTGCATTATAGGAATTGCCGGCTCATATAATTCGCCACAAACTAAAAGGATAATAGGTCTTGACAGAGCAATAAAACCAAATGTTAATGGAATCGAAAGAAGAATGATAATTTCAATTATAGAATCTTTAAGTTTTTCAAATTTTTCGGATTCACCATTTCCTTTGTAATATGAAAGGCGAGGTAGTATTACTGCAGTTACAGCAGAAAGTAAACCAAGCACAATATTATTAATCTTTATTCCTGCAGCATAATACCCAGTTTGTTCGTCATTTGAAAGAATGCCAATCATTGTTGTATCAAGCATTTCATATATACTTGTTACCAGAGTCATTCCAAAAAAAGTAAATATATATTTTATATGTTTTTTAATTTCCAGTTTAACTTTTACACGTAAATCAATAAAATGACGAGCATAAATTATATTACAAATATCATAACCTGTACTTAAAATTACTCCATAAATAGCATAGAGCCAAACATCTTCTTTTGAATGTACGGAAATAAAGAGAAAAGCAATTGCTGCACACTGAACAAAAAAGGATCTTATTGTTGTGTATTTAAACTCTTCTATACCATAAAAAAACCAGTTTATTCCAATTACATTAAAAAGAATTTTAGTACTACATATAAGAAGTATTGTTCTGTAGGCCTGAAATTTAGGAACAAATAATATGGTAATAAAAAACATTGAATATGCAAATAGCATAGAAATCAAGTTTATAATAAGCATTTCTTTGACAAATTTAGAGAGTGCAATTTTATCATCTTTTATGCGGGCAGTTTCTCTTTCTGCATAGGTTTCAATTCCTAAAAGGGCAAATAGATTGAAATATGATACTATTGAATTTGAAAAATTAACCTGACCAATTCCTTCTGGAGACAAAATTCTTGAAGCATATGGAAAAGTAATAAGAGGAAATATTAATTTTAATGCAGCTCTCATAAAAGAGTACATTGCATTTATTTTTACAGACTTTTCTTTTGCCATAGTATTATTAAAAAGTTTTCCAGGTTAGTAAACCTTTTCCTTTTGATGAAAAGATTACTACAATTTTATACAATTGTTTATTGCTCAAATTATAACGTGTTGTATATTCTTTTTCCTGAATTTGCTGAATAGCTTGTGTTATTGCTTTTTGTACATCAGGAATATCAAGTTTAAGTTCAAATATAAAGTTTGATGTTGCGGTACTAACAACAATATCACTTCTGCCATTTATAGACTGTAATTCAGAAATTGTGTAATATCCTGTTAATCTAAAAAGAACATGCATAATTGATTCATAATAATTTTCACAGGAATTCTTTTTCATAATTGTAGGAATGTCAGAAATTGCGGTTTTAATTATATTCATCATCATTTCAATATTATTCTCTGCAAGTGATGTTTTTAATTTGTCAATTGTAATTCCCAGTTCATTTTCTGTTATTGGTGTAAAGCGTGGAATAATGATATTAAATAAGCCATTTTCAACTTCTTTGTTAGGAATTTTTAATGTATATAGATTTGATTCTTCGTTATAGGATTTAATTGTAAGATAGCCACTTTGATATATTACTGGAAGCAGAGTATTAGTTTCTGGATCATAATTTGTAAAAATTGATTCATAAATTTTTGTTTCATTAACAAGTGAATAAAAATCAAAAGGATTTTTTTCTAAAACTTTAAGAAGTACACTTGGCGTACCTGTCTCAAACCAATAGGACCCAAATTTCTTTTCGTCAAAAGCTTTAAGTAAACTAAAAGGATTATAAAGTCCTTCGGTATCTGGACAAAAATGATAACCATCATACATTTCTTTTAGTTTTTCAAGTGTGTCATTTATGGATAAGTTTCTTCTTTCTCCTAATAATGTAATTTCTGGTGTGAAATTATTCTTAAGTTCGTCTTCTGTAAGTCCACAGATATATGCATATTTTTCATTCATGGTAATATCATCGAGCTGATTAAGACCACTAAAAATATTGATGTGGGCAATTTTGGTAATTCCTGTAATAAAAATAAAGCGTATATAATGATCAAGTTCTTTTAAAGGTCCATAAAAACCTTGTAATATTTCACGATTTTTATTTTCTGATGGTGTAAATAAAGCATCAAGAATTGGTTTATCATATTCATCAATAAGAATTACAACCTGTTTACCTGTGTCTTTATATATTTCTTTTATAAGCCTGTATAAACGTTCAGAAGGATCTTCGCTTTGTTTATTTATATTAAACTCAGATTCATATTCAGAAAGTAATGTATTTAATTTTTCAAGAAGTTTTTGAGATGAAGAATAATTATTTGAAGCAAAACCAATTTTAATAATTGGATAAGAAATCCAGTCTTTTTCTAGTTTTTCAATTTTTAGATCATGGAATAATTCTTTTTTTCCCTTAAAATAAGCCTCAAAAGTAGAAATTAAAAGACTTTTACCAAAGCGACGAGGACGGCTAATAAAGAATGGACGTTTTTCCTGTGCGAGATTATAAATGTAATCAGTTTTATCTACATAAATATATTTTTCTGTGCGAAGTTTCTCAAAATCCTGAATACCAATTGGTAATGGTCTATTTAATTCTGTCATAATTTAAAACTTTTCCCGGTAATCAATAATATCCTGGCCTTTATCTTTAAGATAAGCATTGATATCTTCAATTGAGTGAGCAATTCCTATATCATTAGGAAGTCTCATATAATCACCATAAATACACTGAAGGGCTCTTTCCGGGTTATTTGGTACATAAATATTAACCCCTTCAAACTTTGTTTCTTTGAGAGGGAAGAGTTCATCATATTTGAGAAAGCCTCGGAATTTGTATTCAATAAATGCAAAATTTCCTAGACCATCAGTTATTTTATTAGTTTTTTCTTTGCTGAAGACTGAATTTTCTGCATTCAATTCCTGCTCATAAAAATCAAATATTTTTTTAAGACCAAAATTTTTTAATTTTTGTATTTTCTTTTTAGATTTTTCTTTATAGTTATAATATTCTTCTTCTGTTACAGATTCCCTAACATAGTCATATGGAAAGATTTCTACATTTACAGCATCTTTTAAGGATGTTCCTTTAAAAATGTGAATACAAGTTGTTGAAAGTACTACAGCAATTTTACCAGGATTTTCTGTAATAATTTTATCATATATTGATGAAAATGGATGTTTCAAATCTGTAAGACTATTCATCTCAAAGAAAAGCATTTCATTTTTCATAATTTTAAGGAGTCTGTCGAAATCTTGTCTCATAAGTCCTAGATCAATATCATCATCCCAAGGAACAAAGCCTTTATGTCTGCAATAACCTAAGAGACAACCGCCATCAAAAAATGGGGTAATGTTATATTGTTTCAGAAGCTTCATAACTTCATCAAGAAATTTTAATTCTGCTAACTGATATTCACGTAAAATGCCAGTAGCAGGTTTAATATTGTCTGGATTTATATGATTTTTAAGATAGTTTAATTGATATTTTAATTCTTCATTTTCGGCTTTAAGAATCTTCTTACTGGTTAGAATTTTATATAATGGACGAAATATCTTTCTAAATGCTTTTTTAACAATATATAAATTCATATAGCCCCCAATTACTATGCTGCTTGTTTCATAATAACATATAATGAATTGTAAAACAATTCATAAAAAAATTCTTTAAAATAAAAGGTATAATTCTGGTTATTGCTGTCCATAAAGTATTTATGTTATAATTTAATATACTATAAAATTTATTTGGAAGTTATTATGTATTATGTAAATCCTATAATTAAAGATTTTTTAAGAACAAATCAGCCAGAAGATAGAGGTTCGTATATCCGCCTTGATCAAAATGAAAATCCAGACGGATTACCAAAATGGCTTTTTAAGAAAGCAATGAAAAAAATTACACCTTCCTATCTTTCTTTATATCCAGAAGAAATTCGTTTTACTACAAAATATGCAAAATTACTTGGACTTGAATATGAAAATGTTACTCTCACAGACGGTTCTGTAGTAGCAATGGGATATGCATTAAAAGTTTTTGGTGAACCAGGTAAAAAGCTTTTGTGTGTAACACCAACCTTTGGAATGTATAAAGTATATGCAGATATGCAGCAGATGGAAACAGAGTTTATTCATTATGAAGATGATTTTACTTTTGATATTAATAAGCTCATTGATAAGATTGATAATCAAACCGGTTTAGTTTCTTTGGTAAATCCAAGCATGCCTATTGGTAATGTTTATGAACAAGCAGATATTGTGAGAGTTGTTGAAAAAGCAAAGTCTGTAGATGCTGTTGTAATTATTGATGAAGCATATCATTATTTCTATGAAAAAGGATCATTAGATTTACTTAAAAAATACGATAATGTTGTAATACTTAGAACTTTCTCTAAATTCCTTTCTATACCAGGTCTTAGAATGGGAGCTGTAATTTCTACAAAAGAAAATGTTCAATATATAAAGAATTATAAGCCTCATTATACAGTAAACAATGTTGCTCTTGCTTTTGGTGAGACAATCGTAGATAACTTTGATAGACTCTATTCTGATTTACAGGCAACCTTTAAGGGAGGAAAAGAATATCTCTTGAATGCACTTGATAAAGAAGAATATTCATACATTCCAACAGAAGGATGTTTTATCTGTATCAGACCAAAATACAAAACACCAGAAGTAATTACCGAGGAATTGAAAAAACATAATATCCTGATATTCTGCGGAAAAGGTGACAGTGCAGGCTTCCTTCGTGTAACAATCTGGGATAAAAAATATATGAAAATTTTCATGGATGCATTAAAAGTAATTGATGTAAAGGAATAAAATTGATGAAGAACCATGTAATTATTCTTGCCGGAGGTATTGGTTCACGAGTTGGTGGACCAATGCCCAAACAGTTTCTTTCACTAAATGATAAACCGGTTATAGTTCATACACTTGAAAATTTCGAAAGAAATCCACAAATTACAGGAATAACAATCGTTTGTGTAAAAGAATGGATTGAATATCTTAAAGAAATGTTAATTGAATATAAAATCGAGAAGGTAACGGAAATTATTGAAGGTGGAGAAACTGGACATGATTCAACCCGAAACGGTATTTTTTCTCTGCGTTCAAAACTTTCAGCTGATGATTTTGTAATTATTCATGATGCTGCCAGACCAATATTACCTCAGGCTGCAATTAACAATATGCTTGAAGTTGCACATGAAAAGGGTAATGCATCTCTGGCTATCCCTTGTTATGAGACTGTTATCTATACTGATGACGGAAAATGCGGCGATAAGCAGCTTGATAGAAGTTCAATAATGAGAATACAGACTCCTCAGGCTTACAACTATTCATCAATTTTGAAATTATATGAAATGGCAGAAAAAGAAAATAAACATGATTTTGTATATGCAGATTTAGTACTGATTTATTATGGTCAGACTGTTTATTTTTCTAAAGGCTTCCCGAATAACATCAAAATCACCAGAAAGGAAGATATTCCTTTATGTAAAGCTTTAATGCATTTTTCTGAGGAGGAATTATATTCATGAAAATAGCAATTGGTTGCGATCATGCAGGTTTTGAATATAAGGAAAAATTAAAGGAATGGCTTATTCAAAATAATTACGAAGTTGATGATGCCGGCACATATACTGCAGATGCTGTTGATTATCCTGTATATGCAAAAGCAGTTTGTAATAAAGTATTAAATAAAGAAGTTGATTATGGAATTCTCTTCTGTGGAACCGGAATTGGAATGAGTATTGCGGCTAATAAAATAAAAGGAATTAGAGCTGCTTTATGCTCAGATATAAAATCTGCAGAACTGACAAGACAACATAACGATGCAAATGTTCTTTGTATGGGAGCTCAAATCATTGGTTTTGTTACTGCAAGAGAAATTACAAAAACATTTTTATCTAACCCCTTTGTGGGCGGTAAACACAAAGTACGTGTTGATATGTTAGAATAAAAATGTTTTGATAATCGTATCTTTAGATACTATATTTTATCCTTAATTGGATCTGGAAATTATGATATAAAACCGGATCCATATAGTATTCTTCTTCTTCATTTGGCTTTTTAGGATTATAATATGGATTAATAATCATATTATAAACAAGGCCGGAGAAGATTGATAAATCTTTTGTTACAAAATAATTTGTATTTATACCAATATTAAAATTTGCTTTATATGCAACATAGTAGCGATGATATACTTCTGCATCGCTGGAACTAGTTGTTATAGTCTGCTTATAAATAAAGTTGTTATCAGGATTATTTCTCCAGATAAATAATAAAGTATTACCTTTAGGGTAGATAATATTAAATTCAAGAATCTGACTGTTACCACCATAGCCGTAACCTGAACCAAGCCATTGTCCCTTATTTGTATAACCTTGTGTTATGTTATGATGAAAACCGAAGTTATAAGGCCATTCAAACTGGAAATCCTGAGACATTTCTGTATTATTCCATTCAAAAAGAAGTTCTCCATAAAGATTCTTTTTTTCTGATATTGTTACAGACTTCTTAAATCCAAATGTATAGGTCATAGTATGAAATGGATTTCTTATTGCACTAAGGAGAGGCATGTCATGATGATATCCTACAATATAATCATCAATTCCTAATTCTCCATAAAAATCAAAACCAGCTTTTGGTAATATCCAGTTAAATGAGATGGACATTTTCTGATCTTCGTTATAATTAGTGTCGTATAATGGATTAAAATATTTTAAATAATTATCTGTGGTAGTTTTAATTAAACAGACTTTTGTAAAGCCAAGTGAAAGTCCCGGCAGGAATGAAGGAGCATAATAAAAACTCCATCCACTAATATAATTATGGTCATTCTCATCATTAGAATCAAAGAAATCACTTTCTGTTGTTTTTCCAACCCATAAGCGTGTTTCTATATCGCCAAGATTCCAGTCAAGGAAAGGAATTCTTACATTTGTTTTTCTTAATCCAAAATCAAGTTTTGGATAGCTTGGAGCGTTGTTTGAGTGTAAAAGAGAATTAAGCCATGCAGGACCAATCCATGGACTCTGAGTTCCATAACCGATTGTGAATGAATGCCAGCTCCAGCGAATTTCTGAATCACCCCAATCAAAGGCAGTAAAAGCTTTGTCACCAAAACGCTGAGGAGCATCAGCCCCAATGTCTCCTCCATAGCCCCAGATATACGCGTATTTGTTTGAGTAATACTGGGAATTATCCATCAGTTCAAAATCTTTGTTTTGTGAAAAGTTGAAGTTTGGTTTTAAGGTTAATTCAAATCCGTAGGCTTCGAGACGTGCACCGGTACTTATAGAAGTATTATAACCACGGCCCTGCCAGAGAGCGCCGTCATTTTGTCCATAAGGGGCAAGAGTATTATAACTGTTGTACCATTCAGGTCCATAGAATTTTAGAGTTAAATTTTGATTAATTCCTTTGAAGAAAAAATTATCAAACTGAGTTTCAGGTTCCCACAAAGTTTTAGTAGTTCCCAGATTGTTATTTTTCCAGACGTGCGATGTATCTTCTGGAATCTCCCATACAGAATCACTTAGTGTTCTGTAGCCAAGAGTAGGGGGAGTTACGATTCCGGAAAGAGAAAGAAAGTCGTAATATTCTTCTTCTGTGCTTTTTAAGGCTTCCTGACCAAATGTAAAAAATGATAAAGAAAATAAAATAATGATATAGGAAAATAATTTTTTCATGATTTATTTTTTATCCCTTACATCAGTATCATTTGAAAAGTGGCTGTCGGCTTTTTTCTTCATCTGTTCGTAGTTTTCGTAGATGCGCTGCTTGAGGTTTGTTGAACTTACACCAGCTCCGTAAGGGAAGTATACTACATCTACTCCTAATTCCTTGAGGTAGTCATATTTTCCAGCCCAGTCGTCGCCAACAACGAAAACATCAAAGTTGAGCTTTTTTACTTTGTCGGTATGATCAAGAGAATGCTGTGGAATAACAATATCAGGATATTTAAGTGCTTTTACAAGTGCAATTCTTTCATCAAAAGGAATGATTGGCTGGCTTTTGTAAGATTCAACTAACTCATCTGTGTTTACACCAACAATAAGAATGTCGCCGAGTGAGCGGGCATATTCAATCATTTTAATATGATTTGCATGCAGCATATCAAAAGTACCGCTTGTATATACAACTGTTTTTCCTGCTATCATAAAAGTTCTCCTCTCTACAAAAGATTGCGTTTCTGCAAATCTTTAAATGCTTTTACAAGTTTATCAATTTCTTTATTAGTGATATTTCCGATGTGACCAACACGGAAAACTTTTTCTGCCATGTCGCCGCCGTTTGGACAAATCCACATATCATATTCATCTTTTATAATTTCAAAAATCTTATGTGCGTTTACACCAGGCTTTGTAGGGCACAATGCTGTTACACAATTAGATGAATCTTTTGCGTCTGAAAAAAGCTTGAATGGTAAGTCTTTGATTTTGTTTCTGAAGTATTGAGCTCTTTCTTTTGCAAGTTCATTCTGATGTTTAATTCCGCCTGTCTTTTCAATTCTTTTAAGTTTTTCGTTAAGCATAAGAAGAGTTGCAACTGCCGGAGTAAAAGGTGTTTGACCGCGTTCTCCATCTTTAAGATACATAGGATAATTAAAATAAAGGCTTTTTACATTTATTTTCTGGGCTCTGGCAATTGCAGTTTCATCCATAACAGTAAAAGACATTGAAGGAGGCAGGGCCAGGGCTTTCTGACTTCCTGTAATTGCGGCATTTACATGCATATTTTTCATAGAAAACTCATCAGCCATAAAACCGCTTACAGCATCTACAAAAAGGAAAATATTATTGCGTTTACAAAAGTCACCTATTAAGTTCATATCATAAAGAACGCCGGTTGAAGTTTCACACAATTGAAGTGCAAAGCCTGTATAACCAGCATTTTCAAACTGGGCAAGGCCTTCTGCTGTCAGTGGTTTTCCATAATCAAGTTTAATTTCTGTATAAGGAATATCATGAATCTGACAGATTTCAACCAGACGATGTCCAAAGCTTCCACCGTTTACAACAAGAACCTTGTCTTCGCTGGTAAAGAAATTCATTATACCGCCTTCCATACTGGAAGTTCCGCTGCCTGTCATAAAAATAACTCTTGAATTTTCAGGGGCATCAAAAAAACTACAGAGAAGTTTTTCATTTTCCTTCATAATTGCGGAAAATTCTGGAGTTCTGAAATATGGAATTTCTTCCATTCCGATTTTTCTGGTTTCTTTGTCCATCTGAACTGGACCAACTGTAAAGTTAATCATTTAATACCTTCTATATCAGATTAAATCTATCATTCTTAATAAATTTTTCCAGACTGTTCTGCCATTCTGGAATTTTGATTTTAAGAGCCTTAGCAATTTTTTCCTTGCTCAAAACAGAGTAAGCAGGGCGCTGAACATTAGCTCCATATTCTTCAGTAGTACAAGAATTTACCTGACATTCCTGTGTAATTCTTCCATATTTACGACCAAGTCTATAAATCTCTTTTGCAAACTCATGCCAGTTTGTCTGACCTTCGTTTGTAAAATGATAAATACCGTAAGCTGGAGCACTGTTCTTGCCAAAGAAAGATTTTGCATTGTCACTTTTTTCAACAAAGCGAAGAATAGCAGAAGCCAGATCAGGTGCGTAAGTAGGTGTTCCAAGCTGATCATTTACAACACGAATCTGATCGTGGCTGTTCATAAGCTTTGTCATTGTATATACAAAGTTGCGGCCATCAAAACCGTAAAGCCATGCAGTGCGGATAATGTAATAAGTATTCATTTCTTTCATTATTGCATCTTCGCCGGCTGCTTTTGTACGACCGTATACTCCAAGAGGTGCTTTAGGCATATCTTCTGTATATGGCTGATTTCCATTTCCACCAAAAACATAGTCAGTTGAAATATGAATCAGTTTGGCTCCAATTGAGCGGGCCGTGCGGGCAATGTTAAGTGGGCCTTCTGCATTAAGTTTTTCGGCAAGCTCTGTTTCTTCCTCTGCCTTATCTACGTTGGTATAGGCAGAGCAGTTAATTATCCATTTGATTTTTCGATCGCTTTTTGGTAAATCAGAAGGAAAGTATGCGGCTGTCTCAATTTTATTTGTAAAATCCAAAAGTGCCTGAGGGTTGGTAATATCAACTTCCTTATCAGTTCCAACCCATGGCAATTTTTTTTCATCAAGCTGCTTTGCTACTTCACTTCCAAGCATTCCCTTGCAACCGATTAACCAGATCATAGTTTTTCCCCTTAAAACTTCTTAAATATGAATGAACAGAAGGTTTGAATTCTGTTTATAAATGATGTTTGAATACGTTCTGTAAAGAATGGTACACGAGGTGCATTAACTCCACCAATACCATAAAGAATCCAGTTATCACCATCTCGTAACAAAAGAATATTAATCTTCATTTTTCTTGGCCATACACAGTCAAATTTATCAAGATAACGAAGTTTGTTTGTGTTAACTGCAGTATAGAGAATAGAATCCTGATCTCTTGTAAGCTCAATATCTTCTTTTACGAGCTCAAATGGTTCCATGTACAAATTTGCTTTAAGACTTTTTCCATTTTCATTGTCTACAGTTTCAATAATTTCTGCAGAATCATACAGATTATACCACTTGGCAGAGTGAACTGAATAATATGGAATACCTGCATACTCAGGAACATTATTTAACAAAGTCTCAAGACGCTGAGGAAGATCTTCATTTCCGGCATAAGGCTTAATCTGAATAACTTCTGCCAGATATTTTGGATTTAAATCGTGAATTTCGCCTATAAGTTTATCACCTAAAACTGATTCACCTTTTTTAAGGCACATAAATTTTTCATAATTGATATTTTTGATAAGAAGCTCACCAGTTGCAATGGTATCTCTTTCTTCTGAAGTGAGTTTGCTGTTAAAAGGGTCGGCAAACAATGCAAAGCTAAGAGAAAGTAAAACAATAATAGAAACAATAATTCTTTTCATAATTTGTCCTCCTATTATATTCTAAAACACCTAACTATTCAATTAATTACACTTTAAATATCATCTTTGTGAGCCGCAGATAAAGCAATGTGTTTTGCAAGTAAACGTAATGTGTGGTATAATATTTAATTATGATTTCAAAGAAAGTTAAAGATATAGTAGAAAGTCCTTCGAACGGTGTAATCCGCAAGATGTTTGAAGAAGGCGCCATTCTTAAACAGAAATATGGTGCAGATAAAGTTTATGATTTTAGTATCGGTAATCCCGACCTTGATCCCCCTCAGAAAGTAGTAGATGCAGTTCGTGAGGTTGCAGCTGATACCACACACCTCCGCCACGGTTACATGCCTAATGCAGGTTACCCGGAAACTCGTGCCGCAATGGCCGCAAAAACAAGCCGCGAGCAGGGCGTCGAAGTTACTGCCGACTGCGTTGTTATGGAAGTAGGTGCGGGTGGTGCACTCAATGTTGTATTGAAGTCTCTTCTTAATGCCGGTGAAGAAATTATTATTCCTTGCCCATATTTTGCTGAATATAACAATTATGTTCATAATCATGACGGTGAAGTAGTGCCTGTAAAGACAAAAGCTGATTTTTCTCTTGATGTTGATGCTATAAAGGCTGCTCTTGGTCCAAAAACTGCTGCTGTCCTCATCAATTCACCAAACAATCCAAGCGGCCGTATTTATGATGATGCTGATATTATCGCCCTTACAGATGCTCTTAAAGAGTTCGGTGCAAAAACAGGCCGTTATCCTTACCTGATTTGCGATGAGCCTTACCGCGACATTACTTACGGCAAGAAGGTTGCTACCGTTTTTGATAAGTATGAATATGCTGTAATAGCCACTTCTTTTGCTAAGAACCTTAGTGTTCCTGGCGAGCGTGTAGGTTATGTGTGTGTAAATCCTGCCTGCCCTGAAAAAGCTGATTTTATTGCGGCTGCAATTTTCTGTACCCGTGTTCTTGGTTTCGTAAACTGCCCGGCCTTTTTCCAGAAGGTTATTGCAAAAAGCTGGGATGCTGAATGCGATTTTTCTACTTACGAAAAGCGCATGAAGGAAATCAGCGAGGTTATGGATTATGCCGGTCTGCAGTATGCAAAGCCTGAAGGCGCCTTCTATCTCTGGGTAAAGTGCCCGGATAAATGGAATGATGATGATATGGCTTTTACAAATCATCTTAAAAAATACAATATACTCTGTGCACCGGGAAGCGGCTTTGCCGGCAAAGGCTGGTTCAGAATCGCTTACTGCTGTTCAGAGCAGTCAATATTGAATAGTAAAGAAGCCTTCTACAAGGCCGTACATGAAAACTAACAAAAAACGTGGTTTCGATACGATAGGTGCTTTAGCACCGTACTACTCAACCACCGGTGAACATATTACGGTGGTTGAGTAGGCCGTAGGCCGTATCGAAACCACCATTCAGGAGATCTCTATGAAAATCTTAATGGTAACTTCGGAAACAGTTCCTTTTGCAAAAACAGGCGGACTCGCAGATGCAGTTTCTGCCCTCGCAATAAATCTTAGAAAACAGGGCCACGACGTTCGCATTGTAATGCCGCGTTATTATAAAATTGACCGCAGTAAACTTAAGGCAATAGAGGCCCCTCTGGCTGTAGCCGCTGGTACCATTGAGACCTGGGTAAAGGTATATGAAGCTCCTCTACCAGGAAGTGATGTGCCTGTTTATTTTATTGATCACGAACAGTGCTTTGGCCGCGACGGTATTTACGGTACCAAGGCTGAACCTGATTTCCACGATAACCCATACCGTTCGGCAGTTTTGTGTCACGGTGCCTTCCAGCTCTGTCGCCTCTTAGGCTGGTATCCTGATATTATGCATGCCCACGACTGGTTCTGCTGTCTGGTTCCTGTTCTTCTTAAGCATGTTTGTCGTAACGGCTATTTTGCCCACACAGCAAGCGTTCTAACAATTCATAACCTTGGATATCAGGGCTGGTATGGAAAAGACAACTTCCCGGCTCTGGGCGTAGACTGGAATCTATACCATGGTGCAGGCTTTGAGCGTAATGGCAGCATAAACCTCCTTCAGGCTGGTATTTCCTGCGCAGATATGATTACAACTGTTTCTCCTACCTACGCCGGCGAAATGCAGAGCGTAGAAGGCGGCTTTGGTCTTGACGGGCTCCTGCGTGTACGAAGCGATGTCGTTCGCGGAGTTCTCAATGGCTGCGACCTTGAAACCTGGAATCCTGAAACAGATAAGCTGCTTCCTGCCAACTTCAGCTATAAAGACCTTGCCAACAAAGCAAAGTGTAAGGCAGAACTGCAGAAACGTATGGGCCTGCCTGTAAAAAAGGATGTGCCTGTAATTGGAATTGTTACCCGACTTGCAGACCAGAAGGGTATAGCAGAGGTATTTGCTCCTGGATATGGCAGCATTTATTCAATGTGCGCTAATATGGACCTTCAGTTTGCAATTCTTGGTTCCGGCGAAAAGTGGTGTGAAGATGAAATTAATGCCCTTCAGTCAAAGCTGCCGAATCTGCGTGCTTACATCGGCTATGACGAAAGTCTCAGTCATCTTATTGAAGCTGGTTCAGACTTCTTCCTTATGCCTTCGCGCTATGAGCCATGCGGCTTAAATCAGATGTATTCAATGCTTTACGGAACTCTGCCAATCGTTCGCCGTACAGGTGGCCTTGCAGATACAGTAGAGCAGTATAATCAGGATAATGGGGACGGAACAGGCTTCTTATTTGATGCACTTACCCCAGGAGCTGTTTACGACACTGTCGGCTGGGCTGTATGGGCTTACTACAATAAGAAAGATCACATCAAAAAGATGCAGCTGCGAGGTATGCAGAAAAATTTCAGCTGGGATACAAGTGCCCAGAATTATGTTGGAGTTTATTCAGATGCCCTCTGGCGTGGCTGCGGAATCAACACCGCAGACTGGAAATAATGTGATTTCGATACGGTAGGTGCTTTAGCACCGTACTACTCTAATCACCGGACCTGCGAACAGACGGTGGTTGAGTAGCACATAGTGCGTATCGAAACCACCTTAGAACTCGTACCAGTTATCATCCTTGGTCAAATACCAGTCGCCAAGAAGTTTTGAATCTGCTGTACCACACCAGGAAATACTTCCGTTAGAGTTCAAAATAACTGCTCTTCCGCTGTTCATACAAAGAGTTTTTGGAATGGAAGCAGAGCGGTTATATGCAAATCTCTTTTTAGTAGAAAGGTTGTAGCAGTAAACTTTGTTGCGGCCAATATTTGTAAACAAATTATTTCCATTCAAATAAGTAAAGGCCTCAGCATCTTCTTCTGCAAACTTAAGGATGTTTGTCATCTGCTTTGTATAAATATTGAATGAGAATACGTATGTATTGCGTCCTGTTTCATCAGAAATAATATTAAGACCGTAAATTGTTTTTCCGTCGGTGCTCAAAGCATAAGTAACGTTTCCTTTTATGCTTAATGGAACAGTTTCCATTGTTTCAGGATTAACTGTAAGCAGAGGAGTTTGTGGATTCGTGGCAGCGGATTTTGCAATATATATAAGTTTATTGTTCATATATACTGCATCCTGAATACCGGTTCCAGAATATATTTCACGGAAAGTACCAGTCTGCAAATCATAAAGATTTACAAGAGAATTACTTTCTATTTCAACAAGATAATCTTTATCTTCTACAGTGCAAAGTCTGACTTTTTGAAGGGTAGTCTTTGGAGTAAAAAGAATGCTGGAAGATTTACGGTCAAGGTTCAAAAGTTTTACTGGTGTTTTTTCCGACTGGCTCCAGAGAATAACAGAATTATCTTTATAAGATATTATGTTAGTTTCTCCTTCTGTTGAAATCAGCTTAGAAATAACTCCGGTATCATAAGATGTAGAGTAAACTGCATTTGTAGTAAGAAAATAAAAATCTGAATCAGCAGGAGCTACATCATAAATTTTTGAATAAGTATTATCTGTAAGCTCATACATTGTGTTTGTTGTAATTGTTGCTTCAACTTCACTTTTATAAACCGAACCGTTTTTACCGCCAAAATAAATGTTTACGGCATCTTTTCTTGCAGCTGTAATAATTCCGGATCCTCGCGGTCCTTTGAGAATTTTTACAAGTCTTGGATTAGAAACCTTGTTTTCTTCCTGGCTTTCAATCATTTTTACTTCGTAGTTACCACGACCATCTGTTTCAAGATAGTAAAGGTTGTAATCTGCTTCTGTAGAAATAATCAGAGGATTGTTAGCAGGAATAGATGCAATTGTTTTTCCGGAAGCTGTAATGTAAATTGAGTTATCTCTGACTCCGGCAAAAAAACGGTTTTCATCATACATTACTGTCTGTGAAAGTCCTTTTAAAATCTGCATTTTCTGTTTGAGCTTTCCAGTCATAAAATCATAAAAGGAAAGTGATCCGGAAGGTGAATAGAAAACACATGTTTTTTCCGTATTGCTTGTATGAATATAACTTACAATTCCGGTATTGGCTTTAATTTTATCTACAATCTGCCAGCCCTGAGTTCTTATGAATACTGCTCCATCAACTGTAGCAGTTCCTGCAATAAGATAAGTTCCTTTAGAAGAGTAAGAAAGTGATGTAATAGAATCTGAAAACTTTTTAAGATATTTTCTTGTGAGGGTTTTCCAGTCCCATACGGTAATTCTGTTAATTGAACCTCCGTCTGTTTCATACAGGGCAATTTCGCTGCCATTAGGTGAAACAGCAATCAGTTTTATTGAAACATCAGAAAACTGGTAGTGTTCGCCTTGACCATCAAAAGTCCATTTAATTACAAATCCATCATCAGAAACTGTATAATAAGAACCGTCTGTTCCACGGGCGGAAACAGGTGCAACTTGAGTTACCTGTGCCTGGTGAGACTGAGTTGAAATGTGAGACTGAGCAGAAAGTGAAACTGCCAGCAAAGCTGCCGCAAAAAGGCCAATGTATTTTTTCATCATTTACCTCTGTTTAGAAAATAAAAAATATCACCTTTAATTCCAATGATAAATATAAAAGCAATAAATGCCAAGCCTATGAACTGAACATAGTATTGAAAACGAGGACTAAGCCGTCTTCGAATAATAATTTCAATCAATGCAATAAGAATCAGACCGCCGTCCAAAACTGGTATGGGAAGAAGATTCATTATAAAAAGTGAAATACTGATAATTGAAAGAAGACTCATGAGACTTACAAAGCCAACTCTAAATCCTGCAGAAAACCCGTCTTTTACAGTAGAACCCAGCATTTCAGTAACACGGGCAGGACCAGAAACTGCATTGTTCAGGTCAACGCCCTTAAAAAGAATTCCAATGCTTTTAAGTGTAAGACCTACGGATTTTACAGCATCAATAAAGCCATGTCCTATTGCTTCAAAAAATCCATATCGTGGAGATTCTTTTTCAAGTATTTCAGAAGTGTCCGCAGCTACACCAATCTTCCCGCTTCCTGTAGATTTATCGAGTTCTGTATGCAGTGGAAATGAAATAATTTCGCCGGCACGATCAATTGTAACGATTATATCTTCATCCGGGCGTACAGAAATTTCTTCCAGTAAATCGGAAAAATCAGAAATCTCTTTTTCATTAATTTTTATGATTTTATCCCCGGATTGTATTCCTGCATCTCTGGCTGCAGAATTTTTAATTTCGTCTGTAATTAAAATCTTATTTGAATATGTGTAATAAGTATAACCTATGCCGTTTATAAAAGCACATGCTATTACTGCAAAAATAAAATTAAAAAAAGGACCGGCAAATCCTATTAAAGCACGTTTTAATGGATGTATTCCATAAAGAGAGTCTGCTTCGCCTTTAATTTCCGGCAGTTTTTCTTCAATTGCTTTTTGAAAATCTTTTTCACCTTTCATTCCGCAGTAGCCGCCGAGAGGGAAAAGAGAAAGTCTGTAATCTGTTCCCTTTATTGTGCGATGCAGCAGAACAGGTCCAAAGCCAATAGAAAAACTTTCGACTTTTACACCAAAAAGTTTTGCTGCAAGAAAGTGTCCGAATTCATGAAATAAAATTAAAAAAAAGAGACAGAGAATACCGTAAAGCCATTTCATCAGATAAGCTCCGAAGCATATTCGCGGGCCTTTTTGTCGGCTTCGAAAACAGTTTCAAAAGAATCAAGATATTTATTCCAGTCACGGTCAAGTACGGCTCGAACAATTCTGGAAATTGAAGGGTATGTTATTTTCCCGTCAATAAAGGCATGAACTGCAACTTCATTGGCTGCATTAAATGCTATAGGATAACACTTGCCGAATTTTACACATTCAAAGGCATAAGAAAGAAGAGGAAAGTCATTCATGCGTGGACGGAAAAAGCTCATCGTCTTATCAAACAAATCAAACTGCTCCATGTAACAAGCTTTATTTTCCGGCCAGTTAAGGGCACATAAAATAGGATGCTTCATATCCGGTTCACTGATCTGCGCATAAAGTTCACCGTCGTTAGTTCGAACTAATGAATGAATAAGGCTTTGAGGATGTACAACAACTTCAATCTGATCTGCCTTTACATCAAAAAGAAAAGCGGCTTCAATTACTTCAAGACCTTTATTTGCAAGGGTAGAAGAATCTATGGTGATTTTCTTTCCCATATTCCAGGTTGGATGTTTAAGTGCCTGCTCAAGAGTAACGTTTTCAAGTTCTTCTTTGGAATAGGTTCTAAATGGTCCACCACTAGCTGTAATAACAATTTTTGAAATGTTTTTCATTCCAATTCTTTGAGTGAGATTGAAAATCGCTGAATGTTCTGAATCAACAGGAAGAAGAGCTGCTCCCTTATCTTTTGCAAGGTCCTTGATGAGGGGGCCTGCCATTACGATTGTTTCTTTATTAGCTAAGGCTAAATCAATTCCGTTTTCAAGAACAATTTTTGAAGGAAGAAGACCTGCGGCACCTGCAATTCCATTTACAACAATATCAGGTTTTGATTCATCAATAAGTTTTTGAAAAGCCTGGGCTGAATTATCCTCGCTTGAAAGAAGAGATGGACATTTAAAATCTGCTGCAAGCTTTGAAAGTTTATCTTTGTTAGAATGAGCCTGAAGACCGCAAACAGAAAAATCTTCAGGTGTATTATTAATAATATCAAGTGTGCTGCTGCCAATTGAACCTGTGCAGCCAAGAACTAAAACCTTTTTCATATTAAAACAGAAAATTATATCCGATATAAAAAACTGGAGCGGCAATTATAATTGAGTCGATTGAATCAAGAATGCCGCCACGACCAGGAATTAAATGTCCGCTGTCTTTTACGTCACAAGAACGTTTAAAAACGGATTCAACTAAATCTCCGATAATTGCTGCAAGTGCAGTAATAAAACCTAAAATTACAAGGTGAGAGTTTGAAATTGAAATTTCATTTGGGAAGAAATACTTAAAAAGAAAACCGCAGCCGATAGAACAGATAGTTCCGCCTGCAAAACCAACAAGACTTTTGTTTGGACTTGCAGCTACATAACCTCGTGTTGATTTACCAAAAAGGATTCCAAAGAACCATGCGAAAGAATCACACATAAAAACAAAAATAAGGAAAAGACTGATTACATATCTTGAATCAGGAAGAATAGTCATTCTTGAAATAAAGGTTAAAAGAAATCCTGTATAGAATAATGTAAGGCTTGTATATGCAATTTTGGAACAGGAATTTTCAAAGGTTTTTGCAGTAAAGCTTTCAAAGCCTAACATTAAAATTATAAGACAGATATAAAGCCATGGAGTAATGTCCAGGGAAAGACCTGAAAGAATAAATATATAACATGCAAAAGGTAAAAGTGCAGTACCGATTAAAACAATTTCTCTGGTAAAAAGAATGCATCCTTTTTTGCTCAGCATGTTGTAAAATTCATTAGCGCCAAGAACGGCAAATATTCCAATTACAATCTGTAAAGGAAGATGATTCAGATAATCACAGAATACAATTGCGAGTACAAGAGGTATTCCGATAAAGAATGTGAATAATCTTTTTATAACTTTACTCATTTTATTTTCCTTTTTTTACGGCCGGTTTTTCAGCACCAAAACGTCTGTTTCTATGTTGAAATGCTTCTATATGAGAATAAAATTCATCATTAGAATAATCAGGCCATAATGTATCAGTATATATCTGTTCGGCATAAGCAACATGCCATAAAAGATAATTGCTAAGTCTTTGTTCTCCGCCTGTTCTTATAAGAAGGTCTACATCAGGACATTCTGGCATATCAAGATAAGTAGAAAAAGTTTTTTCATCAATCTTATCTTCAGGAACTTTTTCATTAATGATTTTTTTAATACCGCGTATGATTTCGTCACGACCACCGTAATTTATTGCCAGATTTACTGTCATTCCAGTAAAATCTTTTGTGTCGTCGATTGCTTCCTGAATATCTGCGCGGATTTGAGGGGGAAGGGCGTCAAAGTTTCCTATATGGCGGACTCGTATGCCATTTTCTTTATAAAAGGCAAGTTCGCCGCAAAGATGTGTATGAATAAGGTTCATAAGGAAACCGACTTCCTGTTCTGCACGTTTCCAGTTTTCAGTTGAAAAAACATAAAGTGTAAGATATTTGATACCAAGGTCACTTGCTGCTTTTACAATTCTTTTTGCAGTACGAAGGCCTTCATCGTGGCCAGAAGTTCGGGGGAGTTTTCTTTCTTGTGCCCATCTTCCGTTGCCGTCCATTGTAATGGCAACATGCAGCGGAAGATTTTCCTTATCTACATCAACAGCCATAATGCCTTTAGTTCTGCATGATGTCCTTTTCTTTTGCATCGTAAATCTTGTTGATTTCGTCGATGTATTTATCTGTAAGCTTCTGAAGCTTGTCTGTTTCTGTTTTAAGTCCGTCCTCTGTGAGTGTACCGTCTTTCTGCTGTTTCTTGAGGTCGTCGTTTCCGTCGCGGCGGATGTTGCGGATTGCTGTTCTTGAGTTTTCTGCAACTGTCTTAGCCTGTTTTACAAGCTCCTTGCGGCGGTCTGCTGTGAGGGCAGGAATTGCAATGCGGATTACCTTACCATCGTTTGATGGGTTTAATCCGAGGTCTGCCATCTGAATTGCTTTTTCAATTTCAGAAATAAGTGATTTGTCAAAAGGAGTGATGATGACAGAACGAGCTTCAGGAATTGCAATTGTTGCAACCTGATTCAAAGGTGATTTTGTTCCGTAATAATCAACACGAACCTTATCAAAAATTGCGGCATTAGCGCGTCCAGTTCTGATTGTATTGAATGAATCCTTTAAAGAATCGATAGTTTTAGTCATTCTTTCTTCGATATCTGCCATTTCTAACTCCTAATTAAAACGTGTAATGTCCAGTGGTTTCGATAAACCGCTTCGCGGCACTCAACCACCGGACACATTTTATGATGGTGGTTGAGTAGCCCAAAGGGCGTATCGAAACCACCTTATTAAACTACTTGCCCAAAACGAACAATTTAGCTGTAGCGAAGCTCAAAGTAGCACCAGCTTCCTTTCCAACTTCTGCAAGTTTAGCTGTTACAGTTTTCTTGTCGTCCTTTACGAACATCTGGTCTTCGAAACAGATTTCTGCAAGGTGCTTGTTAATCTTACCCTGGAGAATTCCTTCCTTAACGTTCTCAGGCTTACCAGCCATCTTTTCGTCCTGATCCATCTGTGCCTTGAAGATTTCTTTCTGTTCAGCAATATAAGATTCTGGAACATCTTTCTTTGAAAGATAAGATGGTGTGAAAGCTGCAATGTGGAGACAGCAGTCATAAGCAAAAGTCTTAACTGCATCTGCAGTAGAACCCTTAACTACAACTACAGCACCAGTTTTCTTGTCTGAGTGAACGTAGAATGAAGCAACTGCATCAGCTGGTACATCAATTACCTCAACCTTTGCAACCTTCATGTTTTCACGGATAGATACCTTGAGTGGTTCAAGAATAGCTTCGTGATCAGCTTCAACCTTTGTGTAACCCTTTTCGAAAGTTACGTCGAGGAGCTTTTCACCTACAGCGATAAAGTCTGCGTTGTTTGCTACGAAGTCTGTTTCACAAGTAAGCTCAACAACTGCAATTTTATTGCCGTTCTGGCGGATGAAAAGACGACCTTCAGTTGTAGCACGCTCAGCGCGTTTTGCCATAGCTGCAAGTCCCTTTTCCTTAAGATATTTTTCTGCTTCTGCCATGTCGCCGTTACATTCTGTAAGGGCTTTTTTGCATTCCATCATGCCGGCACCAGTGGCTTCGCGAAGTGCCTTTACGTCAGCTGCTGTAATTGCCATATATTAGTCCTTATAAATTTTGTCTTCGTCAACGTCGTCAGCAAGGCTTTCTTTTTCGTCTGCTTCAACATCTTCTTCTTTTGGTTCAGTTGGCTGATAGTTAGAGTAATCAACGATTTCCTGATCTTCTGTTTTTGTAGAAGCATCAGTCTGAACATCTTCTTCGTCGTTAAGGTTCTCAAGAATCTTAAGACCAGCTTCATTGTCAGATTCAATTACAGCGTTAGCAATAATAGAAGTAAACAAAGAAATAGCGCGGATAGCGTCATCGTTACCTGGAATAGGGTAGTCGATTCCTTCTGGGTTACAGTTTGTATCAACAACAGCGATGATTGGGATACCCATTCTGCGTGCTTCTGCAACTGCAAGCTGTTCCTTGTGTGTATCGATTACGAAGAGAGCTCCTGGGAGTTCCTTCATCTCTTTAATACCACCGAGGTTCTTTTCGAGTTTTGCCTTTTCCTTCTGGAGGGCAGCTACTTCTTTCTTTGTAAGATTATCGAATGTGCCGTCAATTTCCATCTTTTCGATTTTCTTGAGGCGCTGAAGTGATTTTTTGATTGTAGCGAAGTTTGTAAGCATACCACCAAGCCAGCGGTTGTTTACATAGAACATACCACAGCGTTCAGCTTCTTTCTGTACAGCCTGCTGTGCCTGTTTTTTAGTTCCTACGAAGAGGATTGATTTGCCAGATGCAGTAACTCTGCGTACTTCATCATAGCCGTCTTTGATTGCAGCAATTGTCTTCTGCAAGTCGATAATGTGGATACCATTGCGTTCTGCGAAGATGTACTTCTTCATACGTGGATCCCAGCGTTTTACCTGATGTCCGAAGTGTACTCCAGATTCCAACAGGTTCTTCATGGTTACTACTGCCATGATTAACTCCTTCACTGCGTATTTTTCCTTCGGAAAAATACTACCAAACTCTATTTCTCGTACCCATACGGGCCGGAAGATAGTAATTATTACGTCATTCCGAACTTGTTTCGGAATCTATTACAAGATGCTGAAACAAGTTCAGCATGACTAAAATAATTACATTATTCAAGGATAGAATATCCCTGTTCTTTTAATATATCGTAAAGCTCAAAAATAGGCAAGCCGACGGCTCCTGAATATGAACCTTCAATATTAGATATAAAACATGACGCAAGACTCTGGATTCTGTATCCACCTGCAGCCCCATGCCATTCTCCTGTTTCTACATACCATTCAATTTCTTCGTTAGTCATTGGAGCAAAAGTTACCTTTGTCTTGCAAAGACGTGAAACTGTCTTTTTTTCACGGCCGTTGTAAAGTACAATAGCAGTAAGTACAGTATGAGTTTTTCCCTGAAGGGCAGAAAGGTATTCAATTGCCTGGTCGTGATTTTCAGGTTTTCCAATAATTTTATCTTCAAAAAGAATTACAGTATCAGCACCCAAAACCCACTGAATCTCCTGTCCTGCCGGAAGAGAGCGGATTACAGCTGCTACTTTTTCGCTGGCAAGTAATTCCGGAATCTGTTCCTTTTCTACTGCGGAAGAAAGTGTTTCATCAATATTTGGAATGATTACTCTGAAAGGAATCTTAAGCATTTTTAAGATTTCCTGTCTGCGGGGTGATGAAGATGCAAGTATTATAGGTTCCATATCTGCTCCAACGTTATCGTGATTTTCTTTGAGCGCTAAAAAAGGGCTGCCTTACGGAAGCCCTTTTTTACAAAATTATTGTTTTATAAAATTATTTTGCGTCAGCTTCTGATTTTTTCTTATTGCTGCTGTCACTTGAACTTGAAAGTTTTTTCAAGAGCTTGTAAGCCTTCTGTCTAACAGGAGTTACGTAGTGGTAGTCTGTAGAAATGCGGGCTACAGCATCAATCATTGTCTTTTTATTTTCAGTTGAATCAGCAAGGAGTTCAAAAGCATTGAGAACTTCAAGTGCAAGAGAACTTGTTGGATTCAAAACCTGATTTCTGCGGTTAGCAAATGCAATTGCATCTACAGCTTCGTCATTTTCGTTAATTCCGATTTCACCAAGAGATTTACATGCAGCGGCAATTACCATTGGTTCATTATCTGCTACAGCAATAGAAATAAGCATATTTTTAGAATGTTCAGTAGGAACCTTAGCCATAAGCTTACATGCTTCGCGGCGGATTTCTGGGAAGTTGTTCATAAGACGTCCGTTTGTTCGGTTCTGTGTTGTAAGACCATCACCGGCAAGGCGGTCGAGTGCCTGAATTACAGCATCTGAAGTGTTTCCGTCTTCAAGAGCTGCCTGAAGATACTGAATGGCAACAAGTTTATTATCATATTCATCAGATTCTGCAAGTGTCATAATGATGTCGCCATCAACATCGTTAAGATATTCACTTTCAACAGATGATTCTTTTTCCTGAGCAAAAGCAAATCCGGCTAAAAGCATCAGTGCAGATGCAGCAAAAACTTTTCTTGAAAGTTTCATCAAAATTCCTCCGTGTAAGGTTCTAGACCTATCTTTATAATTATAGAATATACTTGATAAAAAATCAACGGAAATTAAACACGGTCAAGTTGAACGTACCACTTACCGTTTACCTTAATAAACTGATAATATCTTGTAATACTGTGGTCTTCATTTACCTGAACGGCTTTAGTATTTGTTTTAGAAATATATCTGATTTCGGTAATTTCACGATTCTTTCTTGATGGAATGAATACATACTTAAAATAGTCGCCGATTCCATTCAAAACAATAGCCTTGTTAGGAAGCTTTTTCTGAACCTTACGGATATTTGCCGGGTTAGAATAGAAATTTTTAGAATCTTTATCTACATATTTTAGCCAGTCTTCCACATCTTCCTTTTCCATAACCTTCTGAAGTTCTTTGATGATTCTGAGAATTTCAGCTTTATCTTCAGCAAATTCATCTTTGGTTACTAATTCTTCTGCAGAAAGAGCTTGTGTTGAACGAAGATATTCTTCATCATCTTCTTCCTGTTTTACTTCTTCATTTATAAGTTCAACTTCATCTTCTACATCCTGAACTTCATCTATATCCTGAACCTGTTCTTCGCTTTTAGGTGCTTCAACTTTCGGAGCTTCAGGTTGTGAACTTTCTGCTTCAGGTTTACTTCCACATGAAATCAAACAAACTCCGAGAATAACTGTGAATATTAGGTATATCTTTTTCATAACAAGTAATTTTACATCTATTGCTCGTTTTCGTCAAATAAGATAAATTATTTATATATGGTAAAAGCAGTATTTGCCGGATCTTTTGATCCTCCTACAAATGGTCATCTTGATATTATAAAAAGAGCTTCCGGACTTTTTGAAAGTGTAGATGTTGTCGTGTCTGTAAATCCGGAAAAAAAGACTATGTTTACAGAGGAAGAAAGAGTTGAATTCTTAAAGGAACTTATAAAGCCTTTCAAAAACGTATCTGTACACTCATATAAAGGAATTATTGTAAACTACGCAAAAGAAGTAGGTGCAAAAGTTCTTGTAAGGGGAGTGCGTTCTGCAAATGACTTTGGCTATGAGTTTGAACTGGCCCTTATGAATCAGAACCTTAATCCGGAAATAGAAACTGTATTTTTGCAGTCAAAAGAAAAATATGCAATTGTAAAATCTTCGTCGATTAAGCAGCTGGCTCAGTTCGGTGGTGATATTTCCCGTATGGTACCTCCGTCTGTCGCTGACGCATTAAAGATAAAATATAACAGTTAGTTTTTAAATGACAAAAATCGATTTTTTGTTTGACAAAGACTGTTAATTTGGTATAATAGATTGACATTCAGATTGGAATTGTTGTATATTAAACTTCAGTTATATCTGATAAATTATAGTGAGGTTACATATATGGCAGTACCAAGAAGTAAAACATCAAAGGCCGTAACAAAAAGACGTCAGACAATCAATATGAAGCTTAAGGCTCCACAGCTTGTTGAATGCAACAACTGCGGAAACCTTGTACAGTCTCATCACGTTTGTCCAAAATGTGGTTTCTACCGCGGACGCCAGGTTATCACACCTGAAGTTAATGGCTAATTCTTAGGAGTAAAAGAATGGACGAATTGTTCGAAAAAATCCAGAAGCTTATTGCTGACAAATTGGAAATCGATGAAGGAAAGATTACATTGGATTCTTCTTTCAGAAACGATCTTGGAGCTGATAGCCTTGATACTTATGAATTGGTATACGCTATCGAAGAAGAATTGGGAGTTAGCATCCCAGATGAAAAAGCAAACGAATTCGAAACTGTTCGCGATGCTTATGACTTCATCAAATCTGAACAGGGCAAATAAGTCTTATAACTAAGATAAAGAGCAAAAGCACAAGATTAAGTCTTGTGCTTTTTTTTTGTGGTTTCGATACGCTTTCTTACGAAAGCTACTCAACCAACGGTGGTCGAGTGCCGCGAAGCGGTGTATCGAGACCACCTTTACGAGGAATTATGGAATTAACAAAAAAACGTAAAAAACAACTGTCTGAATTTTGTGACAGAGTGAGAATAAGTTTTAATAATTTAGAACATTTAGACCAGGCCTTTCATCATCGTTCACTTACAAACGAAGCGCACGGAGTGAAAAATAATGAACGGCTTGAGTTCCTGGGAGATTCAGTACTTGGAATGGTCACTGCATCTTATCTGTATACAAAATTAGACAATCCGGAAGGAGACCTTGCAAAAATTAAATCAGTTGTAGTTTCAGAAAAGGCACTGGCCCCTGTAGCACTTAAGTTTGGAATCGACAAGCTTTTGCTTCTTGGACATGGTGAAGAGATGAGTGGGGGACGTACAAAGCCTGCAATTCTTGCGGACTGTATGGAAGCAATTATAGGAGCCTATTATCTGGAAGCAGGCTATAAAGCTGCCGAAAAATATGTACTTTCTTTTATAGCGCCTGCTGTAAACGAAGTAGTTTCAAACGGCGTTAAAGATTTTAAAACCCAGCTTCAGGAGAAATTCCAGAAAAAGACAAAGATGTGTCCTGCATATGAACTTATTGCAAAAACAGGACCAGACCACGACCAGACCTTTAAGGTAAGTGTGCACCTTGGCGATAAAACCTTTGGCCCTGTATCAGCAAAATCAAAGAAGGAAGCAGAGCAGCTTGCCGCAAAACTCGCACTGGACAAGTATAGTTTTTAATTCTTTTTACTTATTTATATATATCTGATATAATAAATTTATGAAGAATAAAAACATATTTATCAGCTTTATAATTAAAATAATTGTTTTTCTTGTATTCGGAGTTTTATTTTATTCAGGTATATTTGCTAAATTAGACTTCCGTCTTTACGATTCTCTTCTTGGACGCAGAAAAGAACCTGCTGCAGATAAAAATATCATGCTTGTAAAAATAGATGACCCTTCAATCAAAGAACTTGGTGAATGGCCATGGAGTCGTGATATTTATGCAGATGCACTGCTTCGAATGAAAGAGCTTGGTGCTGCCTGTGCCATATTCGATATTGAATATATTTCACCTACTAAAAACGGTATTGCGCCCTCTGCAGAAGATAAAATCTATAAAGAAGTTTATGCAACAGAAGATACGGTAAATCAGTTAATAGGTCAGCTTTCTTCTGCAATTGATGCAGGCTATATCCGGGCATCTGAAGTGCCAGCCCTTGTAAATGAAATGATTTCTGAAAACATAGAACCTACCTTTGAAAATCTTCAGAATTATATTGCAGACAATATGTCGCGTGATAACGACGAATACTTTGCCCGTTGTATTCAGTTTTTTGGTCATACCTATCTTACTATAAATCATGATGACCTTGGCTATGATATTACACCGGAAGAAAACAACTACATCTTGAGCCGTATTCTTACAGACAAGGTTACAGATGCTTCTAACCTTGTTCAGATTGGAAACGACTATACTTCTTACACAACCGGAGAATCACGGGGCTTTAATCCTGCAATGCACAAGCTTATGACCAGAGCTTATGGTGCTAACTATACTAACTCTGTAGTTGATGAAGATGGAATCCGCCGAAGAATGCAGCTGCTTGTAAAGTATGGAGATAAATATATCAATCAGCTGGCTTTTGGACCATTCCTGGATCTGGTAGATTCAAAAGAACTGATTCGTGAAAAAGATTATCTTATTGTAAAAAATGCAAAAAATCCTTATTCCGGAGAAAGAAAGGATTTAAAAATCCCGCTTGATCCTTATGGCCGTCTTCTTATTAATTACCGTCATGGTTCCAGCGATGCTTCTTTTAAGAATGATTCAATTATAAATCTTATAAGACTCGATTCTTTTGAAGAACAGATTGTTGCCATGCTTAATTATATTGCTATGCATGCAGTGGCAGAAGATGATGGTTCTGAAATGGAATATACTGCTCAGGCCTGGGCTTTGCTTGATGAATATGATGCTATAAGTCAGATGAAAGAAGAGCTGCTTGCAAAGTGTACAGGCTATAATTCTGACGGTTCTGTTATTGATGGTGTAAGTGATGAAGAATATAGAGAATATTTTGATTTAAGAAATCTCTTTTATTCGGATGTAGCGCAATACTGTAATGCAGGTTATCTGGAAAGTGTAAACTCAAGACTCGACGAACTTATGGCAAGATTCAATGATCCTGCCCTTGAAGAAATGCGTTCTTATCTTGAAGAAGATTTTGACAACCTGAAATATTTTTCTGATGCCTTTAATGATTTTATGCAGGAACTCAAGCCTCTTTATAAAAATGCCTACTGTATTATTGGAAATACTGCTACATCTACAACTGATATTGGTGCTACTCCTTACGAAACAAAGTTTATGAACGTAGGTATTCACGCTAACGTTTTGAATACACTTCTTAAAGAAGATTTTATCTGTACAATAAAATGGCAGTGGGGCTTTTTGCTTGCACTCCTTCTTTCTTTATTAACTCTTCTTTTGATAAAGGCTTCAAATACAAAACAGAACATTATAGGCTTTGCTGCATATTTCGTTTATTGTCTTGTATGGGGAGGACTCTTTGTTTTCAGCAAGTATTACATTCAGTTTGTAGGAACAATTCTTTATCTTTTTGTTGATTTGATTGCAGGCATTGGCTTCCGTTTCTATTTAAGTACAAAAGAAAAACAGTTCATTACTCAGATTGCTTCTTCTTTTGCAAACAAAGATACTGTAAATGAGCTCCGCAAAAATCCGGATGCCTTTAAGACAGAAGGTCAGAAAAAGACAATTACAGCCTTGTTCTCAGATATTCAGAAATTCTCAACTCTCAGCGAAAGTATCGGTAAGCTTTATGGTGATGAAGGACCAAACAAACTGATTGAGATTTTGAATGAATATCTTGGTCAGATGTCTAATGAAATTCTTCGTAACAGCGGAAACATAGATAAATACGAAGGCGATGCAATTATCTCTATGTTCGGTGCCCCGGATCCAATGAATTCCCACACACCGGAAGAATGGGCTTATCTTTGTCTTGATTCTGCAATCCGCATGAAAAAGGTTGAAGTTGAGTTTAACAAAACTCATGCAGATTTGTTTGAACCTAAAGAGATCACACATGAAGACGGCAGCAAAGAAACAATTCAGCTTAAGCCTCTGCAGACTCGTATCGGTGTAAACTCAGGAGAAGCCTTTGTAGGTCTTATGGGAAGTAAAACAGATACCTTCAGTAAATTGAATTACACTATGATTGGTGATACAGTAAACCTTGCCAGCCGTCTGGAAGGCGTAAACAAGGCTTACGGTTCATGGATTATGTGTTCTGATGATACCTGGAACATGGCAGATTCTGGAGTACATAAAGGAGCCATTGCCGCAAAGAGACTGGATCAGGTTCGCGTAGTAGGCCGTTCAACACCGGTTCAATTGTACAGCATTGTCGGCTTTACAAATGAACTTACAAGAGAACAGAGTGAAGAAATTGATATTTTCCACGCCGCCCTGGACAAATACTTAAACCGCGATTTTGTAAATGCCGGCAAACTTTTTATGCAGGCTAACTCAATGGGCGCCGGCGATCCGATTGCCCTTGTATTCGCAGACCGCTGCAAAAACTTTATAGAAAATGGTGTCGCCGACGACTGGGACGGCGTAATTAATATGACATCGAAGTAAGGAGAAAAGTTATGAAGAAACTGAGTTTATTATTTATTACAGTATTTCTATTTTCTGTAACATCCTGTTTTTTTGGAAGTTCATATACAAGTTATGATTTTCCAGATAACACATATTATTATACAATTCCTCAAGATGCTGAAAAGATTTATTTTTCTGATTTTCATGATGGCAAGAAATGTTATTTAATTTATTCTAATGAAACAAATCAAAATCTTTATAGCTCAGAAGATACTATTGATTTTAATTTTCTAAATAAAGGCGAGTCTCGTTCTGCAGTGTCAGATTCTAATATTATAATTGATAAACATGTGGTTAAACTTGATAATGGAATTTATAGGGATGAAGTTCGGTTCAAAAAGCCTGAAATTAAAATAAATAATTCTTCAAGAAGTGCGGTTTCTGGATTCTCCAGAAATTATAATTCTTTATTAACTCAAAATCTGACAACTGGTGACCAAGGCCAGTTCTTTGGAATAACAGGTGCAAATGATTCAATTACTTCAAATACATATACATTAAAAGCAATAGGTAGCCACTGCCGGATATGGTACTATCATAATTCCAACTTAGTTTCTATACCAGATCAGAAATTTGTTGATCTTGCACAAACACTAGATAGTGTATTTGTTGAAGAAACAAGTATTTTTGGTTCAAATATAATCAGTCCGCAAGTAGCGAGAAATGAAGCGATTACGGCAGATTCAAATACAAAACTTGAAGTACTTGTTTATGATTTATTTGGTGATGCAACTTCAAATCAGACTAGTGGTGTATTTGGATTTTTTAATCCGACTGATATTTTCTTAAATTCTGCTCTTGCTTCACAAAGGTATAGTCAAACAAGTAATGAATGTGAAGTTATTCATGTTGATTCTTATTTCCTTCAAAAAGATTTAGAGGGATATACAGCAAATGGCAGAAATATTCAAACTTATTATGTAGAATCAACTTTAATACATGAATTCCAGCATCTCTTAAATTTCTGTAATAAATATGGTCAGTATGAAACCTGGTTTACAGAAATGCTTTCAATGTGTGCAGAAGATGTATTTAAATTGGACGATTTATCTGCTCCTAAATCAAGATTTGATATTTATTTTGATAAACCATACCAGGGATTTGGAAACTGGCCGGATGATGATAATGATACTGTATTATACTCATATGCAAATGCCTATGCTTTTGGTGCCTACCTTATGAGAAATTATGGTGGCATAAATCTCATAAATAAAATTGCAACAAATAATTATACCAATGAAGGGGCAATTACAAAGGCCTTGCAGGATTTAGGATATAATGAAACTTTTTACACAGTGTTTGAAAAATTCGGAAGTGTATATGCTTGCACTGATAGTTCAGGATTATCTTTAAATAAATCAATTACATCATCTGTAAATGGCATTAGTAAAACTCTAGAAGCTATAAATCTAACAGATTATGCATTTCATGAATATTCAAGCTTATATGCCTTGAAATCAGATGTAAATAATAAATTGTATTATGATATTAATAATTTAGGCTGGTTTGAAACTTCTGATAAAACAAAATTTTACCTTCGTGGCCCTAGAATATTTAATAATGAATATGAATTTTCTGAAGCAATTCAACCTTATGGTTTTATAGTTCACTATGTAGGAAGGGTATCTTCTGGAGATTATGTAATAATTGATCGGGAATCTGAATTAAATGTAACTCTTGTCTTAAAGGATTAATATATGAAAAAAAGAATTAATAAGATTATTTTTATTTTTTCAATTTTAAGTATTTCTATGATTTTGTGTTCATACAGTAAGAATAACCAGAAAACTATAAAAGGTTATATTCATGTTTATGGAAATGAACCTTTTACTTATATTGGTATAAAAACAAAAGAGAATAAAGAATATTCAATAGCAGCAGAAGAGAAAATCTATAAAGAATTAAAAAGTACCCAGGGAAAAGAAGTTGAACTTTCAGGAATAATTATTCTCCCCGAAAAAGATGGTCTTGAACCTGGAATGCTTAAAGACGGCAAAATAGAAGTAATAGAATGGAAGTTTGTTAAATAAAAAATGGTGGTTTCGATACGATTTGCTTCGCAAATCACTCAACCACCATTTTAACTGTCTTTAGACTATCGGAAGATAATAATCAGGAACTGAGAAACAAGAACAACTGCTACAAGGGCAATCGGGTAAGTAGAAGCGTATGCGCCTGCTACTTTTTCTGTTCCTGCAGTACCAATCAAAGTTCCAAGAGCTGGAGTTGATGTCATACCACCACAGATAGAACCAAGGTTGTTCAAAAGATTCAATTTAAGAACAAACTTAGCAAAGATATATCCGATAATCATTGGAAGCAGAGTCATGATGATTCCGTAGATGAAGTAAACCCATTCAAAGTATTTAACAAATGAAGCACCACCAGCAACACCGGCACCAATCAAGAAGAGCATAAGTCCAAGCTCGCGGAATACCTTAAGAGTTGCTTCCTGCGGCATAATGCTTACTTTTCCAAGCTTCTGGAAGTGACCGAAAATCAAAGAAAGAATAAGACAACCACCTGTTGTTGTAAGAGAGAAGTTTCCAAACTTGAATGAACCAAAGAATACACCAAGAACAGCTACAAGAGAGAAGGCACAGAATCCAAATGGATCAAGGTCAAGTTCTGAACCTGTAAGCTTTGAAGGAGCTTCTGGAGCAGATTCAGAAAGTTTTGCACGTTCTACATCCATATCAGCCTTAGCAAACTTTGGAACAAGCTGTACAAAAAGTACAACACCAACTACACCAAAAAGGTAAGCAATTCCGTGACCTACAGCAACGATTGCTTCATAGTCAATTGCTCCGCCCTGTGTTACAGTTGCTTTTGCAGCAGAGAAGGCTGGAGTAGAAGTAAGGGAACCAGAAAGAAGACCTACGAGCATTGCGGCAACTTCTTCAAGATCGCGGCCGTAAACCTTGTTATCAAAAATGATACAGCCGGCACAAGAAAGCCCACCTACGAGGATGATAATTACACCAAGCAGAATGTAAGACTTAAAGTTCTTCTTCAAATCACCAAAGAAACTTGGACCAGCAATAAATCCAACAGATGTAACAAACAAAATCAAACCAAGATTTTCTACAATCTTGAGGGCGTTTGAAACGTATGTTGATCCACCAACTTTAAGCTGATTTGCCAGTGGTGTGTACAAAAAAGCACCAAAAAGAAGAGCTACGATAAATACACCCGCAGTTCCCAAAGAAACACCTTTAATTGTGATTCTACCAAGCAGGTATCCTAATCCGGCAATAACGAATACACAGAATACCAAAAAACTGATTGTCTTAATTGATAAGATTCCACCAAAAAGAACCATTGTAATACCTCTATATACAGTATAATGAAAAAGCAGGCATTGTTCAAATACCTGCTTTTTAGATGCTTTTTTAGATTGTCGGGTCAAGCCCGACAATGACAATAGTGTCATCCTCCGGCTTGACCGGAGGATCTAATATTAAAGTGTAGCTCCAGGGATTGCCTTGTCGAACTCTGGGTTACCGTGGTGGTAAGTTGGGAGTATCTTTGGAGAAACAGCGTTGCCCTTAATCTTGGCAGCAGCTCTTTCCTTTTCAAAGTCCTTTACGTGCTGGAGAGAAAGCTCTTTTGCAAGCTTAATCTTCTTGAACATCTTACCAGCTTCGATTCCTGCTTCACGTCCGAATACAACTACATCGAGGAGTGAGTTACCCATCAAGCGGTTTGTGCCGTGAACACCACCAGATGCTTCACCTGCAACGAGGAGGTTAGCAACATTAGTGTGACAGGTCTTGTCAATCTCAATACCACCATTCTGATAGTGGAGTGTAGGGTAAACAAGAATTGGTTCCTTGCGGATATCGATTCCGTACTTAATGAACATGTTGTACATAGCAGGAATTGACTTAAGGATTGTTCCTTCTCCGTGAATCATATCGATCATTGGAGTGTCGAGCCATACAGCATCCTGTACGTCGTTATGAACACCACGGCCTTCACGTACTTCGCGGATAATACCAGAAGCGTTTACGTCGCGTGTCTCAAGTGGGTGAATGTAAACTTCACCGTCTTTATTGATAAGTTTAGCTCCAAGAGAGCGAACCTTTTCTGTTACGAGCTTACCAAGGATCTGTGTTGGGTATGCAGCTCCAGTTGGGTGATACTGCAATGAATCCTGATAAAGAAGCTTTGCACCAGCGCGGTATGCAATTACAAGACCGTCTGCTGTAGCACCGTAGTGGTTAGAAGTTGGGAATCCCTGATAATGCATACGTCCGGCACCACCAGTTGCAATGATTACAACCTTAGCCTTAGCAATGCGGATTTCTCCAGTTTCGATGTTCATAAGAACTGCACCGGCAGCTTCGCCTTTTTCGTTCTTGATGATTTCGATAGCTGCAGTAAAGTCTACTACAGTAATCTGGTCTGCGCGGTTGAAAGTTTCATCGCGGAGTGTACGCATGATTTCAGCACCAGAATAGTCCTTACATGCATGCATACGCTTGCGGCTTGTTCCACCACCGTGAGTTGTTACCATTGTACCGTCTGGCATCTTGTCGAATTCAACACCAAGGTCGTTAAGCCATTTGATTACGCTTGGCGCCTTATTTACGAGTGTATATACGAGCTCTGGTTTTCCGTCAAAGTGTCCGCCACCAAAAGCGTCGAGGTAGTGCTGAGCAGGTGAGTCGTTTGGCTTATCTGCAGCCTGAATACCACCTTCAGCCATCATTGTGTTAGCATCACCAACGCGGAGCTTTGTTACGAGGAGTACTTTAGCTCCAGCTTCAGAAGCCATGATTGCAGCTGATGTACCAGCTCCACCACCACCAATTACGAGAACGTCTGTCTCATAGTCAATGTGGTTAAGGTCAATCTTTTCTGGCTCGAGGCGTGGTTTTGCCTGAAGCATTTCTGCGAGCTCAATAGGAGCCTTCTGTCCCTTGTTAGGACCAATCTTGAGTTCTGTGAACTGCTTCTTAATGCGGTCCGGATGGAACTTCAAGAGCAAATCGTCTTTTTCTTCTGCAGTAAGACGAGCATGTTCAAATTTGAGGTTTTCTTCGCGTTTTTCAGCTACGATTTTCGCAGCGTCGTCAAGGTAATTTCCGTACATATTCGTCTTTCTCCTTATTTCTCGATTTCGCGTGTGTTATAAAGTTCCTTGATTTTGTCAAGGTTCTTAGTAGACATAGTTACAAAGTTCTTGATGTCCTTTTCGCACTTGCCTTCCTCAATTTCCTTAACACGGTCGATGAGGTGCTGGCTCTGTGGCTGAATGTATTTACCATTCAAGCGGCGTGCAAGCTCTGCAACCTGTGGGTGAGAGATTCCAGCTGGACAGCGTGAAGAACAGCATCCGCACATTACACAGTCGAATGAAAGGTCTGCACACTTTGCAAAGTCGCCGCGCTGAGCGTAAGCGATGTACTGCATTGTCTGCAGGCTCTGAGGGCAGGCACGAGTACATGCGTTACAGCCTACACAAGAGTAAATCTCCGGGTAGAGCTGCATCATAATCTGCTGCTCAGGTTTGATTTTATTGATATCGTAAATCTGCTTTACGAGTGGGAAGAATGGAAGAGTAGCGATATACATATCGTTCTCAACCTTCTTAGAACAAGCAAGACAAGTCTGAAGCTGGTTCTGTCCCTTAATGCGGTAGATTGTAGCACAAGCACCACAGAAACCGTTACGGCATCCGCAGCCTCTCTTGAGCTGGTATCCGGCATATTCCATTGCATTCATAATGGTAAGTTCAGCCGGAACATCATATTTTTTACCAAAAATGTAAATAGTTGCCATTTCTTTTTCTGACATTATTTTCTCCTTAATATGTCATTCCGAACTTGTTTCGGAATCTTTTTAATTAGATCCTGAAACAAGTTCAGGATGACATTTGACTTAGTACTCTGGAGGTAATTCTCCTAACTGGTCAAAGCTAAATACCGGACCGTCTTTACAAACGAATTTATCACCGATATTACATCTTCCACACTTTCCAATACCGCACTTCATGCGCATTTCCATTGTGGTGAAAATCTGTTCGTCCTTGAAACCAAGGTCTTTAAGAATTCCAAGAGACATATGGATAAGGATTGGAGGTCCACACATGATTACTGTCATGCCGGCATCTGGTTTAAGCTCAGTGATGAAAGGTGGAACGAATCCAACGTGTCCATCCCAGCCTTCTTCTGCACGGTCGATTGTGATGTCGATAGAGCAGTTTGGCTGTTTCTTCCATACGTTCTGCATCTCGTCCAGACGAACGAGGTCTGCCTTTGAGCGGGCACCATAAATTACCTGGATTTTACCGTAGTTTTCGCGGTGATCCATCATGTAATTTACTACAGAGTGTACAGGAGCAATACCAATACCTCCGGCAATTACGAGGATATCTTTTCCTTTAAGAGCACCTTCAACAGGGAATCCGTTTCCGATTGGTCCGCGGAGACAAATCTGCTGACCAACTTCTGCGTTATGAAGCCATTCAGTTACACAACCACATTTTTTGATTGAGAATTCCATGTGAGATTCGAGGGTAGGTGAAGAAGTGATGGAAATCATAGATTCACCAACGCCCGGTACAATGAGCATAGCACACTGTCCAGGAATGTGGTTAAACAATTTCTTTCCGTCAAGACCAACTACGCTGAAAGTCTTAACATCAGGAGTTTCCTGTTTAATGTCAATAATTTTTCCTACATAAGGAATGAATGATTCTTTTGTTTCCATTAGAGTTCACCCGCCTCCTGTATCATTTTAATAACTTTTACGATGTTCATGTTTACAGGGCAGCTGGTCAGACAGCGTCCACAACCTACACAAGAGAAGAGACCTTCGTGTGCCATCGGGTAGTAAACAAGCTTGTGCATAAAGCGCTGGCGGCTTCTTTCTTTCTGAGTGTGGCGTGGGTTTTCTGCAGCCATCTGAGTGAAGTCGTTATACATACATGAATCCCAGCAGCGTACCTGACGGATTCCCTTGTCTGTTCCTGTAGCAAAGTCGCGAACATCGAAACACATACAGGTTGGACAAACGTAAGTACAGGTTCCACAACCAAGACAAGCTTCTGAAGCCTTTTCCCAGATCTTTGTTTTGTTGTCTTTATCAAAAATCTTGTTCATCTGCTCTGGGGTAACTTTTCCGAGCTTAGAAAGGTCAAGGTGAGCAAATGGAAGTTTTTCAATCTTTTCAGAAATTGATTTCTTTGTTGCTTCTACGGCTTTGTCGTCTGAATCTTTCAATACAGATTTAGCAGCTTCGAGGAACTTTTTACCCTTGTCTGTATTTGCAGCAAAGTAGAAAGTACCGTCTGCGCACCAGCTAGAAACGTCTCCGCTTGCCTTAGCAAGTGAAGCGTCGATTCCGTAAGTTGAACAGAAACATTCTTTTGCCGGTTCGTTGCAGGCAAGTGTAATTACAGTTCCGTGTTCGCGGCGGTTTGTATAGTAAGAATCCTGAGGATTCATATGCATATAAACATTGTCAATGCATTCAAAACCTTTTGCATCGCAGGCACGAACACCAAAAATTACAAAGTCTTCTACATCTTTTCTTGGGTCTTCAACTTCAATTTCCTTACCAGAAACCTTATATGAAACCATATGCTCAGTTTTTGGGAAGAAGAAGTCTTTTGCAGAGCGAACAGTTTTAAGGGCAGAAGAAAGCTTTGTGCCTTTTTCCCACTTCTTAAAATCAGCCTTGCCGGAGTTGTTGTCTACAGGCAGGTAAAGAGGCTGCTTTGAACCGATAAGCTCAAACAATGAATCAATTTTATCAGCACTGATACTAAGCATTATTCAGCCTCCTTGTCGTGTGAGCGGTCGTAAACGATAGTTGTTTCAGGATCGCCTTCTGCATTAAATGTAAGCATTGCAGGCTTTGTTTCCATGTCGCTTCCAGCCTGATATTCGCCGTAAATCTCGTTGATATCTTTGATGAACTTGCGGTTCAAAAGATACAATGGTATGTGCTGAGGACAAACGCGTGAACATTCACCACAGTCTGTACAGCGGCCGGCAACGTGCCATGCACGGATAATATGGAAGAGGCTTTCTTCAAAGTTAGTTTCTGCAACCTTCTGTGAAGTGTAGAGCTTGTTGTTGTCGAATACACACTTTTCGCAGGTACAAGCCGGACAGATGTCGCGGCAGGCATTACAGCGGAGACAACGGCTGAACTCGTTCTTCCAGAAGGCGTCGCGCTCGTCTGCAGTCATAGCTTCAAGTTTTGAAACTTCAGCCATGCGTGTAGATTCAACTGGCTCTACATCAGCTTCAATTCCGATTAATTCGTCGCAAGAAACAGGCTTTTTGTTTTTACAGTTATCACAAACTTCTCCACCGTCGAGAGTGTCCTGACAAGGAACTCCGATTGCATATACGTCGCCGCGGGTAATGCGGTTTTCTTTAAGAAGCTGTGTGAATGAATATGTATCACTTGGCTTAAGGAATACGAGAACAGTTGCCTGTGGAATAGGTTTATCCTGGGCATTAGGATCTCTCTGCTTAGCCATTGTGTTGTTCATTCTTGTTGTGCTCTTGGCAACTTCAATTTCTCTTGTGATTTTTACAAGATACTTAGAAAGGTTAGCCTTACAGAACTTGTTGAATACAAAGTCTTTGTCGAGTTCTTCTGCAGAGTTGAATACTGCAGGAGTAATATCATCTTCAAAAAGACCTTTCTTCCATCCAACTACTTTCTGAACTTTTCCTTCTGCAAGGAGTTCTTTTGCACGTGCGATTAATTTGTCTTGCATCTTACATCCTCCAGCTTTTTACATTCGCCAAGCTCAGTAATCTGCTTTACGAAATCGTTCATAATTCCTGCAAAGCGAACACCTTCTGCAGCAGAACACCATTCAACACGTGTGCGGCCTTTTTCAATTCCCAAGAAGTCGAGCATAGAGAAGAGAAGGGTCATACGACGACGTGCGAAGTAGTTACCTGTAGAATAGTGACAGTCACCAGGGTGGCAGCCACACAAAATAACTCCGTCAGCTCCGCGCTGGAATGCACGCAAAATAAAGAGCGGATTCAAGCGGCAGGAACATGGGATACGAATAATCTTTACATTTCCAGGATACTCGAGACGGTTGTTACCAGCCAGGTCGGCACCTGCATAAGAACACCAGTTACAGCAGAATGCTACAATCTTTGGCGTCCAGTTTTTGTTTTCACTCATAATCAATTTTTAGTGAGTATGTAACGATGGTGGTTTCGATACGCCCTTCGGGCTACTCAACCACCGTGGCTACTTACAGTACACTATCTACCTCCGCCAAGATTTGTTTGTTGCTGAAGCCCTTAAGATCCATAGCTCCGGAAGGACAAGCAACTGTACAAGCACCACAACCGTGACACATAGCGCTGTTTACCTGCGATACGTGACGTGTAATTGTAGTTCTGTTTGGACCACGGAAATCCTTATCAACATAAGAAATAGCTCCGTAAGGACAAACGTTTGCACACTGTCCACAACCGTTACAAGCATTTTCATCAGGCTGTGCAGTACAAGGGTCGTTCTTGAGCTTGTCTTTTACGAGTAAGCAGATTGCCTTTGCAGCGGCACCAGATGACTGAGCAACAGTTTCCGGAATATCTTTTGGTCCCTGACAGCAACCTGCAAGGAAGATACCTGCAGTTGGAGATTCAACAGGACGAAGTTTAGCATGAGCTTCGAGGAAGAAGTCGTTGTTGTCCATAGAAGTTGTAAGCATTGTAGCAAGCGGGCGGGCAGATTTGTCTGCTTCGATAGATGCTGCAAGTACAACCATGTCGGCATTGATATGAACCTGTTTGTTCAAAATCAAATCGCTTCCCTGAACATCAAGAGTTCCATCGCTCTGAGGAGTAACTTTTCCTACCTGACCTTTGATGTAGTGTACACCATACTGTTCAACGGCACGGCGGTAGAACTCATCAAAGAGCTTACCAGGAGTACGAACGTCAATATAGAATACATAACAGTTTGTATCAGGATAGTGGTCACGTGTAAGGATTGCGTGCTTAGCAGTATACATACAGCAGATCTTTGAGCAGTACTCGTGACCTTTTGTAGAATCAGCTGAACAGCGCGAACCAACACACTGAACGAATACGATAGTCTTTGGTTCTTTTCCGTCTGATGGGCGGAGGAGGTGACCGTTTGTAGGACCAGAAGCGTTGCAGAGACGTTCGAACTCAAGAGATGAAACAACGTCCGGGCTCTGGTTGTAAGCGTATTCATCAAATTTTTCAAGAGAAATAGGATTGTAACCTGTTGCTACAATGATTGCACCATACTTCTCTGTAATGATTTCTTCTTTCTGGTCAAACTTGATGGCTCCTGCAGCACATGCTTTTTCACAGAATCCACAAACGTTATCTTTACCGTTTGCAAGTCCCTTCATGTGGAGACAGTAGTTAGCATCAATATTTGCAACCTTTGGAACAGCCTGAGCAAAAGGAATATCAATTGCCTTGCGGTTATTCAAGCCAAGGTTGAAGGCGTTTGGAACCTTCTTGTTAGGACACTTTTCGATACAAGCACCACAACCTGTACACTTTGTTTCATCAACATAGCGTGGGTGACGTTTGATATCGATTTCGAAGTTTCCGATATATCCTGAAACTCTGCAAACTTCAGAAGCTGAAAGAATGCGGATGTTAGGATTCTGGCTTACTTCTGTCATCTTTGGAGTTACGATACAAGATGCACAGTCCAAAGTAGGGAAGGTTTTATCCAATTTTGCCATCTTACCGCCGACAGTGTAGTCTTTTTCTACAATATCAACCGGGAAACCGGCATCTGCAATGTCGAGGGCAGCTGTAATTCCGGCAATACCACCACCAATTACCAGAGCGCGCTTTGTCATTGGAGTTTCACCTGCGATAAGAGGTGTGTCAAGGATTGTCTTTGCAATGGCAGCCTTACCAAGAGCAATGGCCTTTTCTGTAGCCTGCTCCATATCTTTCATTACCCATGAAGTCTGTTCACGGATATTTGCAACTTCAACTTTGAATGGGTTGAGACCAGCACGTTCTGCACATGAACGGAAGGTTTTTTCGTGCATACGTGGAGAACATGAACAAAGAACAACACCAGTAAGCTTGTCGTTCTTGATATGGTCTTCAATCATCTGCTGACCGGCAGAAGAACACATATAAGTGTAGTGGGTTGAGTAAACAACTCCGTCTACCTTTCCAAGCTCTTCTGCAACTTTAGCTACGTCTACTGTTCCGGCAATGTTAGTACCACAGTGACATACAAATACACCAATTCTTTCCATTTTCTATGTCACTCCTTAGCGTTTATATTTTCTGAAGGCACTAACGATAGCCTGCTGTGGCATATCGTCATCCAGATGCTCTGGAACCTGAACAGGGTCGAGACGGTGAGGACCGCGCTGACCTTCAACATATGCTCTTACACCGTCAATCAGTTTTGCAGGTTCTACCTGGCGTGGACAACGTTCAAGGCAGGCAAAGCATGAAAGACATGCATAAATTGATTTAGACTGCAAAAGCGGCTCAATGTCGCCGTTTTCTACCATCTGTACAAACTGATGTGGATGATATTCCATGGCATCGTAGTTAGGGCAGGTAGCAGAACACTTTCCGCAGACCATACATTTCTTAGGATTTACGCCGCTTTTTTGAAGGATGATTTCTTTTACAAGTTCATTGTTTTCCATTACTTTTCCTCCTTCAAGCCGAGGGCTTCTGCAAGCAGTTCTGTAAAGTAAATTACATCGAGCTTTGAATCGCCCTTATTCTTAATAAGATTATAGCGGCAGAGAGGACATGAGGTTACAAGGAAATCAGCTCCCATATCTTCTGCATTTGAAAGAATCTTCTTAGTTCTGTTTTTTGGGATAGACTCATCTTCAAACATTGTGTAGGCACCGCAGCACTCGTTTCTCTGAGCATAGATAACTGGAGTTGCACCGATTGCCTTGATAAAGTCTTCGATAAGCTGTGGATTTTCAGGATCATCCAGCTGAAGAACTTTGCCAGGTCTCAAAAGAAGACATCCGTAATAAGCACCAATCTTTTTGCCGGTAAATGGCTTTTTAACTGCTGCTTTTACTTTGTCCCAGCCTACAACATCGCGCAGGATTTCGAGATAGTGAAGAACCTTTGCTTCACCATGATACTCAATCTCGTCCTGTTTGAGATAATTATTCACCTTGAAAGCTACTGTCTCGTCTGTTGCAACATCGTTATTAACCTGTTTAAGAACGTTGTAGCAGGCAGAACAGAGAGTAACAAGATCTTTTCCAGAATCGCGGGCATTTGCCAATGCTCTTACAGATGAAAGCTTTGATGCAATTTCATCCTTTGCCATAGGGTATTCACCACCACAGCACTGCCATTCAGGAATTTCTTCAAGTGTGAATCCTAACGCTTCCGCAGACTTACGAGCCCAGATATCAAGGTCAGTTGCCTTATTCTTGAGCGTACAGCCTGGAAAATAAGAATATGTCATACTTGCTCCCATATAAATATATACATTTATAGAAACTAAAGAAAAAATTGTTAAACGATTTTTCCCCTAATTATCCAAAAAGTATACTCTCTTTTCGTGTTTTTGTGAAGATTAAAAATTGAGTTAATTAGTCTTTAAAGGCCCGGTTCTTAAAGAAATCTTCTACGGCTGCCTTTATTTCATCAGGAGTTTTACTCTTAAGAATGTAGCCATCGGGCTTATACTGCATTGCGGTTATAACACTCTGACGGTCGTTGTTGGCAGTAAGGAAAATTACCGGAAGGTCTTTGAGTCTGTAGCTTGAACGGATTGCTTCGAGAACTTTTGGTCCGTCCATTGTCGGCATTTTATAGTCAAGAAGAACCAGATCTACAAGATGGGTATCAAGGAATTCAAGGGCAGTTTCACCGGAATTCACAAGGAAGAGGTCGAACTCGTTATCCAGCCAGATTTTAATGCTTCTGAGAATTATAGGTTCATCATCTACAACAAGAATGCGTTTTCTTGTGCAGTTATATGTATTCATAAGCGTTAAAAGTTTTTCTACATCAACTGTATAAGATTCAAGTTTGACTGAAGGAATTTTTTTAAAGAAATTATCATCTTCGAGAGAAAGGTTTGCTATACGACCAATAAAGCAGATGTTGTAATTATAGTGAGCCTGCATACTGGCAATTTTTTTTATTACAAGAAATTCAATGTCTTCGGAAAGGAGAACGAGAAGTTTTATTGATTCTCCCGGTAATTTATCTATTTCATCAACCAGAGGAGGATATACATTTAAGCGGCAGTCCGTTTTAATTAATTGTAGAATCAGATTTTTTACTACCATTCGTGACTGATCACCAATAATATAAAGTTCATTACTCATTATTTACTGCTCCCTTCGGTTAATAAATTACGTAATTCCTTAAAATCAACTTTTTCTACACTTATGCGAATTTTATCAAATTTATCTGAAAAATCAAGCGGGAGTTTTACCGATTGTAATTCTTTTATCAGGTTATCAAGTCCATCAATATCAAATGAATCTGCATATTCCTGAATAAGTTTTATTTTTTCGGATAAAGCTTCCTTTGAGATTTCGGGTTTTTCGATATAATTATTTTCATGGATAAGAGGTTCGAGAGTATGCTTCAGACTTAAAAAGGTATCCATAAGGGTTTTATGTTTTTCATTAATCTCATCTATTGTCTGATTATTTGCACACTCTTCTAAATGTTCTGCAAGTTTTGAAAGCTTTAATGCACCTATGAGGCGGGAAGTGCTTTTAAGGGCATGAACTTTAATTTCGTAGTTTTTCCAGTCCTCAGCTTCGAAGAAGTTCTGGAGTTCAAGAGCTTTTTCATCAATTGAATTGTAATACTGTCTGATTGTTGAAAAAAGAAGTTCTTCTGAGCCGCAGTTTTTCAGGGCCGACTCTGCATCAAGTTCATCAATCTTATATAAGTTATTTAGGAAGTCAGAATATTCATCAGCTTTAATATTGTCAGAAGTTTCATCGCCGGGAACTTCTTCAATATATTCTTGCGGCAAATATTGTTTTATAAGTTCTTCGAGTTTTGCCGGATTTACAGGTTTTGAAATATAATCATCAAAACCTTCGTTGAGATACATTTTTCTTACACCGCTGATTGCATTTGCTGTGAGTGCAATACAAGGTTTTCCTGCAGAAAGATTATCTTTCATTTCTTTCATTGCATGAAGGGTTTCTATACCATCCATTTCCGGCATGCGGTGATCTATAAAGAGAATATCGTAGGTATTATGTTTTACTGCTTCAAGAGCTTCTTTTCCGCTAAGAGCAGTGTCAATTTTAATTCCTGTATTTTTAAGAAGGCCTTTTATTACATCGAGGTTCATTGCTGTGTCATCAACAAAAAGAAGATGTGCACGAGGGGCGTGAAGCTTCTCTTTATAATTGGCCATTTGCTTTACACTTTCAATATAGGCTTCGTTTAAGTCTCCGGCTGGTGTCCAGTCTATAACCTTCTGTTTTATCTGGAAAGAAAAGTCAGAACCTTTACCGTATGTACTTTGAACTTCAAGCGTACTTTCCATCATACGCAGAAGCTTGCGTACAATGCTGATACCAAGACCAGAGCCTTCAATTGTTCTGTTTTTACCTTCTTCGATGCGTTCAAAAGGTGCAAAGAGTTTTTCCATATCTTCGCTTTTAATTCCGCAGCCTGTATCAATTACGTGCACTTTTAATAAAAGTTCATCATTGTTTAATTTATCAAAATTGATTGTGAAGGTGATTGAGCCTTCTTTTGTGTATTTGATTGCATTTGTAAGAAGATTTAATATGCACTGTTTTATACGTATGCTGTCGCCGAATAAGGTTTTAGGAAAGTCGGGAGAAACATTAAGTTCATATTTAAGCCCCTTGTTATGAGCTCGTTCGCGGGTCATGTTCATTAAATCAATAATAAGAGATGACATTTCGTAATTGTCAGAAATAAGTTCCATTTTACCTGCTTCAATTTTAGAAAAATCGAGGATGTCATTTACAATTGAGAGCAGGTTAGTGCCCGCCGTTTTGATGTTTGCTGAATATCCGAGAATCGTTTTATCTTTTGCTTCACGAAGAATCATTTCGTTCATGCCAAGAACGGCATTGATAGGGGTTCTGATTTCGTGGCTCATGTTGGCAAGGAAAGTAGACTTAGCCTGAGAAGCCGCAGCGTTTATCTGACTTTCTGTAAGAGCTGCTTCTTTTGCTTCCCTTTCTTTTTTTGTCTGTTCGCTTATATATTCAATATATTCTTTAAGCTGAGTCGTCATTAAACGGATATTGTTAGCAAGGGTTCCGATTTCATTTTCAGACTGATAAGGAATATCAACAAATAATTCTCCACGAGCAAGCCTGTTTGTTGTTCTTGTAATGATTTTTATAGGCCGGATTATTTTTGTGTTAATAAAGAAAATTAAAACTATGGTTAAAAGACTTACCATAAAAAACGCAAGTATAAGTAAAACAATCTGACCATAAAGATTTTTGAACAATTCGTTTTGTGAAATTGCCGTAATATATGACATTCCATTGTCTAGTTTTGAAAGGTTTCCGTAATATTTATTTCCTTCCCAGGTAAATTTCTGAAGTGCATTATTTTCTGAATTCTGGAACTGCTCAAGAATAATGGAAAGCTCGGCAGAACGTTCTACAGCCTTTGTAAGTTCATAACGGGTGTTGATGTGAATAAGGTTATTTTCTTCGCCTAACAAGATTCCTTTAGAACCTTCCAGTTGAAGAGAGTTTACCATATCTTCAATCATTGCAAGATTCAATTCAATTCCAACTACGCCTAAAAGATTTCCATTTTTATAAAGGGGAATGGAGTAAGAAATCATTTTCTGACTGATATTTGTTTTATTATATGGAGAAGTCCATGCCGGTGCTTTTTTCCATATCGGTAAATAATACCAGCCGACATTTTCTGTGTCGGTAGGGGAGTATTTTGAAAGATTTGTCGTTCGTGTGATTACAAAACTTTTCTGGTAGCCGCCTGTAATATAAACGCCTCTTGAAGGTCCATACTTTGAATTCTCCATTCGGAAAAAAGCACCTACTGCTCCCTTTTGAAAAACAGCAAGAGAAGACATTACCTTAGACAAGTTTTCCATGTATTGTGCTTCATATTCGGCATCGTTAAGAATTCTGTCTTCCTCAATTGTGCCCATAATATAGGCTTGAAATTCTTTTACAATATTTTCTGATGAATTAAAAAAAGTATTTAATTCAATTATTTTCTTTTCGGTAGCAAGCGAAATTGTTTTGTTCTGATTATCACGGGTGAGATTACTGAAATAAAAATAAATTACAAAGGCTGATAAAAAATATACAAAAGCCATTGTTGATGCGATATATAAAATTGTCTGTTTTTTTAAGATGTTTGTAGACCTGTTTTTCATCTTATTCCTACGCCATTACCGCCTGCTTCTTTTCTTGCATAACAGGCCTGAACGGCACGATAGTAATTTGTTTTTATTGAAACGGACAAGTCAACTTTTACAAGACCTGCAGAAATCGTTACATCAAAATTTTCTTTTGCTTCTTTACAGAAAGTCTTAAACCTTTCTTCAGTTTCAGCAAGATCCATTTCAATAAAAAGAACAAACTCATCTCCGGAATAGCGGAACATTATTCCTTTTTCATCAAGAGCTTTTTTTGCAAGCTCTACAATTCCAAGAATAATTTCATCACCGTTACGTCCTTCATTTACCGTTTTAAAATGGTCAATGTCAAAAACTGCGAGAGTTTTGTAACGGGTTGTGTTAAAGACTCCAAGTTCTCCATAAGCTTCTTTTATGTAATTGCGGTTAGGAAGTCCTGTTAATTCATCTTCCGGTAAAGAAGATTTTATAAAATCATGACGAAGCTTTTTTTTATGTTCAAGAAGTAAAAGAATTAGTGAAGTTATTAGAAAAATATTTATAAGGATGATTATCAGGGTACCTTCAAATTCCGCTTCAATTACATTGCTTCCCTGAATTACCAGAAACCATTTTAAGCTGGTAAGATATCTGGTCATTCTAAAGCCGTTTCTGCCTTTTTCAGTATGAGTAAAGCCATGTGCATTAGTAGAGTCAGAAAGAGCATCAGATATATAGGCGTTCTGGATATTATTGTAATCTGTATCAACCTGAACAAGCCCCTGAGAATCTATAAGATTAATTTTAACCTTGTATTCTTTTTCAACCGACAAAAGCATTTTCTGCCAGTCATCCATTGGAAGAGCTATGCCACAAACTCCTTCAATCTTACCCTCTGTATTTCTAATTTTTCCAGTTACAAAAATACTCCAGCGATAATCAAATTGCTGATCACGATAAGTTTCTACATTAATGTTATCTGCAGTATCAAGAAGAATAGGATACCAGTTGTCATAAGGATCTACCTGAGGGTTTACAATTTTAGCAATGCCATTTGAAGTGTAAAATCTTTTGCTATTTTCTGAAATTACAAATACAGACTCATAACCAAATTGATTTTTTACAGCTGTAAGAAAAGAAGACATCATGTTTTCCATTTCTTTTTCATTTGTCTTTTCTTCACGTTCAAGAGCCTGAATAAGAAATTCGTCAGAACTTAAACCGCTTGTAATTCCTATTGGACGTTCAATATTTCCTGCAATGAGTCCGTGAATGTGAGAGGCAACTAACTGGTTATTTGAGATTTCGTGTGATTTGTTATGTAAATAAGATGGGGTAATTACTGCTAAAAGAATAAGAGAAACAGTAATTAAAATAAATATAGGGAATTTCTGTTTCAATAAATAATCCTGAAATATTACAAGGATGACAGGCATAGCCTGCCATCCTTATATGCATTAACGAGGGAAAGCCATTGCTTCTGGTTTGAATACCTTGTCAAACTCTGCAGCTGTGAGGAAGCCGAGTCCTACGCAGGCATCTTTGAGCGAGATATTTTCATCAAAAGCTTTGTGTGCTGTTTTAGCTGCGTTTTCATAACCAATATATGGATTTAATGCTGTTACAAGCATCAAAGAGTTGTAAAGGTTATGGTGCATTTTGTCTTTGTTTGCTTTGATACCAACCGCACAGTTCTTATTGAAGCTGAGCATAGCCTCTGCGAGGAGGCGGGCAGACTGGATAAAGTTGTATGCGATTACAGGCATAAATACGTTCAGTTCAAAGTTACCCTGGGAAGCAGCAAAGCCGATTGCAGCGTCGTTACCCATTACCTGAACAGCAACCATAGTTACAGCTTCGCACTGAGTTGGGTTTACCTTTCCTGGCATGATTGATGAACCTGGTTCATTTTCAGGAATGTGGATTTCTCCAAGACCGTCACGAGGACCGCTTGCTAACCAGCGAACATCGTTGGCAATCTTCATCATATCTGCGGCCAGAGCCTTGATTGCACCGTGGGCATATACAAGTTCGTCCTTGCTTGTAAGGGCATGGAACTTGTTAGGTGCAGTTACGAACTTCTTTCCTGTGAGTTCAGAAACGCATTCAGCAACTTTCTTGTCAAAGCCCTTTGGTGTGTTGAGTCCGGTTCCTACAGCAGTACCACCAAGAGCGAGCTGCTTAAGGAATGGAAGTGAAGACTGGAGCATCTTTTTATCCTGCTCGAGAGATGTTCTCCAGCCGGAAATTTCCTGACCGAAAGAAATAGGTACAGCGTCCTGAAGGTGAGTACGTCCAGACTTAACAATCTTCATATTTTCTTTTTCGAGCTTTTTGAAGGTCTCTACAAGAGTATCGATTGCTGGGAAGAGCTTGTCTTCGATTGCATATACTGCCGAAATATGAAGGGCAGTAGGGAAGGTGTCGTTAGAAGACTGGCTCATGTTGATGTCGTCGTTTGGATGGCAAAGTTTTTTACCTGCAATTTCGTTAGCGCGGTTAGCGATAACTTCGTTAGCATTCATGTTGCTCTGTGTACCAGAACCTGTCTGCCATACAACGAGAGGGAAGTGATCGTTGAGTTTTCCGGCGATTACTTCGTCACAAGCCTTTTTGATTGCGCTAAGCTTTTCTTTTGTCATCTTCTCAGGCTTGAGGGCATTGTTAGCCATTGCAGCTGCCTTTTTGAGGTAACCGAAAGCCTTTGTAATTTCACGAGGCATTGTTTCAATGCCTACACCAATTTCAAAATTTTCGTGGCTGCGTTCTGTCTGGGCCCCCCAGTATTTATCTGCAGGAACCTTTACTTCGCCCATTGAGTCATGTTCAATTTTGTATTCCATTCTCTGCTCCTAGAAATTTACCTGTTTAATAACCTCTTTGAGGCAGTCTGCACTGTGGCGGAGAGAAGCAATTTCTGTATCTGTAAGAGGTGCTTCAATTCTGCCCTTAATTCCGTTACCACCTATAACAGTTGGAATAGAAAGACATACGTCTTTGATTCCGTATTCACCATCGAGCATTGTAGAAATTGTAAGAACTGAATCTGTATCGTAGTTCAAAGCTTCACAGAGAGTAGCTGTTGTTACACCAATTGCGTAGTTTGTGCACTTCTTTGCAGCAATGATGATTCCGCCTGACTTGCGGATATAGTCTTCAACATCATTTTTATCGAAATCTGGAAGTTTTTCTCCGCGGTAAGATTTAGCAAAATCATCAACAGGAATAGAACCGATGTTAGCGAGAGACCAAGGTACGAAAGAAGAATCTCCGTGTTCACCGAATACATAACCGTGAACATTTTCCTGAGCTACCTTGTAGTTTTCTGCAATGCGGGCACGGAAGCGTGCAGTATCAAGCATTGTACCTGTACCGAAAATGCGGTTTGCAGGAATACCAGAAGTCTTTACAAACTGATATGTAAGAATATCAACTGGGTTAGCAACGATAACATAAAGTGCATTAGGAGCAGCCTTTGTAATCTGAGGAATTACAGATTTTGTGATATCAACATTTGTCTGTGTAAGGTCAAGACGTGACTGTCCAGGCTTGCGTCCAACACCTGAAGTAAATACAACGATATCAGAGCCTTTTGCATCCTCATAATCACCGTCGTGAACATAAACAGGGCCGATAAATGGAGTACCCTGGCGGATATCCATTGCCTCTCCCATAGCCTTTTCTTTAATGATATCGATGATAACGATTTCTGAAGCAATCTGCTTCAAGGTAAGGGCATAGGCAACAGTAGAACCAACCTGTCCTGCACCGATGATTGTAATTTTTCTTGACATATTTCTGTCTCCTAAAATAAATATTCTGTGAAAATTATGTAAGGATTTTTTTTGACGAAAATCCCCTGATTATCTTATCAATTATAATCTATTAAACGTTTTTTGTTAATACAAAAGTACTTTTTAAAATCATCTTTTATACATAAAATTTATAAACAAAAAAGGCTGCCAAAGGTGTCCGTCTCTGGCAGCCAAAAAAATAATAAGAGGAAATAAAACTTATTCTTTTACACCGCCGGCAGTTGTTCCGCCAATGATGTAACGAGAAAGGGTAAGGTACATAACCATAAGAGGAACAATTGCGAGTGTCATAAGCATGTAGTTAATACCCTGGTCTCGGTTCATGTAGTCTGCATTTCGTGCAGCTGCAATTACAATTGGAACAGTCCACTTAATCTTGTCAGTAATAACAAGAGCTGGGACAAAGTAGTTGTTCCATGATGAAACGAAAGCAAAAATAATCTGAACTGCAAATGCAGGCTTCATCATAGGAACTACAATCTGATTGAAGGTTCTGAACTCTGGACAACCGTCTACACGTGCTGCTTCTACGATAGAGTATGGAAGGGTTGCTTCCATTGACTGATACATATAGAAGAATACGATAGGGGCCGCAATAGAAGGAACTATAAGACCTACGAAACTGTTCATAAGATGCATTTTCTCAAGAAGTCTTATAAAACCAAGAGTTGAAACCTGAGTTGGAACCATCATGATTGCCATAATGAAACGGAATGAAAACTTCTTAAGTTTGAAGTTATACATATAAATTCCGTAAGATGTCATTGCAGAGAAGTAAGTAGTGAAGAGAGCTGTTAAAGCTGCAATGAAAAGTGAGTTTAACATACCACGAAGAACAGGATAGTTTTCTGCGTAGTTACCCTTATCTGCAATTTCATATTTCTGAATCAAAGACTGCCAGAAACCACTTGTTGTCTCTTTGTTGATTGCAAGGTTTGTAAAGTTCTTGCCAAATGCTGAACCTGGCAGGAATGAGAAGCCCTGCTGAATCTGTGAATGCAATCTTGTACAGTTTATAAGCATAGTATAAAGAGGAAAAAGAGAAATGATTGCAAGAAGAATTAATACGATGTAACAGATTATTCTCTTAACTCCAACATTTCTGCTCTGACTTGCTATTTTTTCCATAATATTATTTCTCCTGTATTCCTAGCGTTTATTTGTGTATTTCTGCATTGTTGTTTTATATACAATGCCGCTAAGTACACCTGTAATTGCAAAAATAAGGATAGAGGTAATACCTGCAGGTCCGTAGTTTTTACTGAACAAGTGGTTATTCAACTTCATGATAATTGTCATGGTAGTTCTGTTAGGTGTACCTTTACCATTTGTCAAAATCTGAGGTACATCGAACATCTGGATACCACCAATTAAAGAAGTAATAAGTACGTAAACAAAAATAGGAAGCAGAAGTGGAAGTGTAATTTTGAAGAAAGTCTTGAAAGGACCAGCACCATCAATACGGGCTGCTTCAAAAATACTTGTGTCAATTCCCATTACACCAGCCATAAGCATGATTGTTGTGTTTCCATACCACATAAGGAAGTTCATTGTTGCAACAAGACCTCGTGTCCAGCCTGTAGAAGAGAAGAATCTGATTGGTTCAAATTCAGCTCCGGTTGCAGCAGTGTTAGACATGCTTGCGTAGAACCTTGCAATAAGACCGTTTACAGGACCCGATGGAGAGAACATAGCATAGAAAAGCATTGAGAATGCTGCAGCCATGATAAGGTTTGGCATGTAAATTACAGTTTTAAAGAATCTCTGGAATTTTAGATTCAATTCTGTGTTTGTAAACCATACAGCAAGCAAAAGGGAAATTAAAATCTGTGGAACGAATCCCATAATCCACATAATCATTGTATTTAAGAAATAGCGTCCCATGTTGTCATTTTTATTGAAAACAACAGAGATGTTTTTCTTAAAAGCAGAAATTTCTTTTGTGATGAGAGCTTTTGCATCTTCTGCAAAGGCCTCTACTGATTTACCGTTTTCGATATCTTTTTCGAGCAGCTTTACAAGGTCTTTTTCATAAGCATCGTAATCGATTGTGCCGTCAACCTCATAAAGTGCATCCATGATTTCGTCTTTTATATCGAGAGTGAGTGTGTCGCCTTCATATTCTGCAACGAAGGTGTCGAGAGCCAAAGGAAGTTCTTCGAGTTCCCACTCAAAATCTTCTTTGTTACCATCAAAATATCTATAAACTTTAGCATAAGGTCCTACTGTATCAAGACCAATGCGGTAATTTTCAAAAAAACTATAAACAAAAGTTGTTAAAAGGGGAATTAATGAAAAAACTAAATAAACAAGGAAGAAGGGAGCAATGAAAAAATAACCCCATCTATCATATTGTACTGAATGTTTTTTTTTGTTCTTTTTTGTTGAAACATTAGTGTCCATAACACCGTCCTCTTATGTATTTTTTTTACTAAAAAAAGGGGGAAGTGCAGAGCAATTCCCCCTTTTGAAGGTTAGTTATAAACTATCTCTTCAAGTTTGGATACAATTCAATTACTGATGTATAGAAGTTGTCCCAAGCTTCTTCAAGAGTTACTTTTCCTTCATAGTAATCTTTCATTGCAGCCTGAATGTTTTCAGACATACCCTGATCGTACTTAGAAATAGTATTCTTGTTGATAGACTGTGCGTTCTTCAAGAGAAGAGCATATGGGTTCTGTCCACCAAGTACTGAGTTGTGGAATGACTTGTCGTTAGCCAAAGCTGTCATAGCAGGAACGTTGTTAGCGAAGTCGCCTGTTTCCTTAGCAAGTTTTGTCATGTTAGCCTGATCACATGTAAGAGTCTTCATGATGTCTTTGATCAACTCAATGTTGTCTGTTCCGTTAGCAGCACAGATCCATGTTCCACCCCAAGAGAAGCCCTGTGGACCTTCACAGAATCCCCAGTCTCCAGCGTTAGCAGCAGAAGCAGGATCGTCTTTAGCCATACAGAAGTCGATGAGCCAGCCTGGTCCGAAGTAAGCGAATACTTTTCCGTCCTTCATCATACCAGAAGACCATTCAGAAGCCCAGAGAGAAGTCTTGTTGTTATATCCCTTGTCTGTGAATTCTTTAGTCTGTGAAATCCATGTGTTGATAGCTGGATCAACTACAATCTTGTTACCCTTTACCCAAGCTGACTTTCTGTTGTCATCGAAGATACGGTATGTATCATCATAACCAGATACCATGTAGTATCCCTTTGCCTTAGCCTGTGCAGCAACAGCGTTGAACTTAGCCCAGTCAGCAACCTTTTCCTGTACCTTTGCTGGATCATCTGTTCCGAACAAAGCCTTAGCATATGAACGGCGGTAGATCATTCCAGCAGGACAAGCCTGCCAAGATACACCACGGAGAACTTTCTTAGAGTCTGTTACAACATCTTTTGTGTACTGGTACTGATTTGCGAGATCTTTCTTTGTAAGACCGATATCTTTAATTACATCAAGAGCATATCCCTCTTTTGTAAATTTAACAGCATAGTCTGCTTCAACGAGGAAGAGGTCAACACGATCATTAACCTTTACTTCTTCATTCTTAAGAAGAGCAAGAGTAAGCTTATCCTGATAAGCAGAACCCTGGTTTGGAGTCTGGATGAAGTTTACAGTTACGCCTTCCAAAGCCTTAGGATTCTTAGCCTTGTAGTAGTCGTTAAAGCGTGATGCAAACTCATCGTTCCAACAATAAACATTAAGAACTTTTCCCTCTGCGAACAATGAAGTTGCAGCGAGAGCCAACATAGCAGCACCAATAATAAATTTTTTCATTATGGTTTCTCCTTCTTGTTTTGCCTTATGGCAAGTTTTTTTTATTTACAACGTTTTCGTAAAACACTACAACGTTGTCGTAATTTATAATAACATATTAATATTTATTGTCAAGTTTTTTTTTTTAATATTTAAAGGCCTCATTATTAAAAAAAATTTTTAACAAAGGGCTCCGGAAATTTTTGCTGCTACAATTTCATTTGCTGAGGCATTGCTGTCGATTTCTGCAATTGCGTCTCTAATGTTTGAAAGAAGTCCTTCCAGGCTGCTTACCTTCTGCTGAAGTTCTTCTGTTCCGTTTGAAATATTCTGCAGGGCAGAGTTCTGCTGAATAATTTCTCCGGCAACACCTTCGGCAAGTTGGGTATTTACATTTGCATCGTCTACAATCTGGGTAAGGGCATTCATTACATCCCTGGTTCCTGTATCAATTTCGGAAACTCCGGTAAGAATTTCTTCCATTACGCTGATTGTTTTTCTAAGTTCATCTGTAATTGTTTTTGTATATTCTGAAAAGGATGTTACTGATTCTGAAGTTGTATTTACAATTGCTTCATTTTCTTCGAGTGTATCTGTAATCTTCTGGGCATTCTTTGTTGTTTCTTCTGAAAGTTTTCTGATTTCTGAAGCAATGACGGAAAAGCCTTTTCCTAAAGTTCCGGCATGGGCCGCTTCGATTGAAGCATTCATGGCAAGAAGACCTGTCTGGGCAGAAATCTTATTAACTGCTTCAACAAAAGTAGATACCTTATCAGAAGACTCTTTTACCTTCATCATATCATCTACAAGGTCGTGAAGAAGCTTCATCTGAGAGTCAAGATTGCTTACAAGTTTACTCATTCCGGCCCGCTGATTATTTGCAATGCTGCTGATATTTGTAAGACTTGCAGACATTTCGTTAAGGGCTGCAGAGGTAGAAGTAATTGCATTACTCTGGTTTTGAACGCTCTGCTTCATCTGATTAGCTTTATCATTTATCTGGAAACTGGAATCTTTAATTGTAACTGCTTCAGAGCTAAGAGATGTTGTTTCATTGTTAATAAAATTATACAGTTCGTTAATTTCTTCTACACTGTTTGCCGCTTTTGCGGTTGATGCAGAAAGCTGCTGACCAATATTAAGTCCTTCAGCTGTTTCTATAATTACGTTTGAAATTTTATTAAGGGCAAGCGAAGATTTTTTTTCATTTTCATCTGCAAGGGTAATTACACGGTTTGTAAAATTATTAAAAAGAAGAATACAAATATTTGTAGTTACAATTCCAAGTGTACAAATAATTACATTCATAGAAGCAGTAGAAGGATTAGCCTTGTAGAGAGGCTGATAAAGTAAAGCATTTGATGCTAACCATATTAAAAGGCCGCCAATTAAAAAGCCATAAAGCTGTTTTCTGCGAAGACTGACTACATAATTACAAACCGCCATTACACATATAAAACAACAGTCTCTGTATGGCAAATAGTTTGAAACTGCAAAAGGTCCGCCATAACATTCAACAGCACATATAATAAGAATCGCTATAGTTGTTGTCCATGCACCGAAATGAATATGACATTTTTTTATCAGAATTAAAGAAGTTATAAAGAAGGCAAGAAGAATTAATCCTCCAATTCCTATTATATAATATTTGAAAGAAAAAAGAGTAATTCCGAAAATTGCGAAGAGAATCATGAATACAAGATTTGATCCTACAACTAAAGAAAGTTGTTCCTGTTCACGGATAGGAAGATTTCGGAAATAATCTTTTGGAGGAAAAAATTTTGATTTAATAGAATTAAGCATACAAATATTTTAGATGATGTTTTTAATTATAGCAAACAAATTTAAATTACAGTATTATTAAAAATCATGAATATAAATAATAATGCTTCGAATGTAAAACGTGAACTTCTGGTACGAATTGCAAAACTTCAACTGGAAGGAGAACTCGACAGCCGTAAAATAAATAAAATCCCAACAGAAATGAGACCCGCTAACAGTCAGCCTATTGGCTGTTGTATTTATCATGATCGCGAGCTTTTAAGAATGCGTATTCTTGCCCGCATGGGTATTTCTGTTGAAAACTATAATGATATTAATGACCTTGATGATTATGCAAGAGAAGCATTGGCTCGAGAGAAGCCAACGTGGCCAATGATTACAGTTTTACATGAAGCCTGTAATGGATGTGTTAAACAGAATTTTATGGTTACAAATGCCTGTCAGGGCTGCTTTGCAAGACCTTGTATGGTGAACTGTCCTAAGAAGGCTATCCATATTATTCACCATGCACATATTGATGCATCTAAATGTATCCACTGTGGTATTTGTGAGCAGAACTGTCCTTATCATGCAATCATCAAAATTACAGTACCTTGTGAGGCAGCCTGTCCTGTTGGTGCCATTTCTAAAGGTGAAGATGGTCACGAAGTTATTGATTTTCATAAGTGCATTTACTGCGGTAAATGTATGCAGGAATGTCCTTTTGGTGCCATGATGGATAAGAGCCAGCTGGTAGATGTAATTAAACACATTATGAAGGGAAGCAGGGTAAGTGTAATGTATGCGCCTTCTATTGCATCACAGTTTAAATGTAGTTCCGGTCAGCTTGAGAAAGGCTTGGAACAATTAGGCTTTGCTAACATTTATGAAGTTGCCCAGGGAGCTGATATTTGTGCTGAAAAAGAAGCTGCAGAGTTTTCTGAGCGAATGAAGCGGGGAGATAAGTTAATGACGACATCCTGCTGTTCAGCTTATGTAAGGGCTGTACATATTCATGTTCCGGACCTGGATCCTTGTGTCAGTGAAACCCGCAGTCCAATGCATTATTCTGCAGAGCTGGCTAAAAAAGATGACCCTTCATGTGTAACGGTTTTTGTCGGCCCTTGTCTTGCAAAGAGACGTGAAGGTTTTGATGATGATTTAGTTGATTATGTAATTACAGCAGAAGAACTTTCGGCCTTTTTTGAAGCAAAAGGAATTGAGGTTAGTAAACTTGACGCAGTTAAGAAAGATGTAGTACCTAGTTCCAGTGGCCGCAATTTTGCAAGAAGCGGCGGTGTGGCAGAAGCTGTTCGCTGCAGACTTGCTGACCCTTCAATTTTAAAGTTAGACGTAATTAACGGACTTGATAAAGAAGGTATGAAAAAACTTCGCTACTATGGCGAGATAAATGCAGGACGTGTGCAGGCTAAAGAAGGTGATGGAAATCTTGTTGAGGTAATGAGCTGTCCTGGTGGTTGTGTAGCAGGTCCTTGTGTTGTTCAAAAAGTGAATATCGCAAATGTTCAGCTGGATAAATATGTGAAGGAAGGGGCAGCAAAGTAAGTGGCCTCTTCCGTTATCTGTACAACCTTATTAATTGAAAAGTCTCCGCAGGCATTGCCATTTGGGGCTGCCTGTATTGCTTCGGCTATTAAACATTTTGATGAGTTGAAGGGACTTGTTAATGTAAGCCTCAAAGCTTTTTGCCTGGAGGATAAAGATTTTCCGAAAGATAAAAATGCTGCGGCACAATATATTGCGGAAAAACTAAGTAGAGAGGCTGCCAGAAGTTCCGGTCAGGCTATTATTTGTTTTTCATGTTTTGTCTGGAATATAGAGATTTTGAAAACTGCCTCAGATATTTTAAGATCTCAGGGAATCATTACAATTGCCGGTGGTCCGGAAATTACAGCACATCCTTCCTTTTATAAAAGTTTTGATTATACTGTCAGCGGAGAAGGAGAAGTTTCTGTACCTTCTTTGATTACAAAAATAATCAATAAGTCTGAAAAATCAGACAAAGTAATAATTTCTCAATCTCCAGATTTATCTCTCATACATTCACCATATCTTGATGGAATAATAGATCCCGCAGAATATGAAGGCGCCTTATGGGAACTGGCAAGAGGCTGTCCTTTTAAATGCGCTTATTGCTATGAGTCTAAAGGACAAAAGACTGTGCGAATGTTTCCCATGGAGCGTATTAAAGCTGAGCTTGACTTATTTGCCAAAAAGAAAGTCCCCCAGGTTTTTGTGTTAGATCCTACTTACAATGTAAATAAAAAAAGAGCTGTGGAGTTACTGCGACTGATTGCTTCTAAAACTCCAGATACCTTTTACTATTTTGAAGCAAGGGCAGAACTGATTGACCGTGAGCTTGCTCATGAGTTTACAAAGATTCCCTGTGCATTGCAGATTGGTTTACAAAGTGCTAATGAGGAAACCTTACGTCTTGTGAACAGACCTTTTGATAAAAAAAAGTTTGTACGAGGCCTTTCAATTTTAAATGAAGAAGGTGTTACTTTTGGACTTGATTTGATATATGGCTTACCTGGTGAAACCTTTGGCTCCTTCCGAGAGGGAATTGATTTTGCAATTTCTCAGTATCCGAATAATTTGGAAATTTTCTGTCTGTCAGTATTGCCGGGAACTGATTTGTTTGACCGGGCTGATGGACTTGGACTTGTTTATGAAAAAGAACCGCCATATCATGTTATAAAAACAAAAGAACTTTTAGTTGATGATATGAAGAGGGCAGAAAAGCTTTCTATGGCTTGTACATCTTTTTATAATTCTGGACGTGCAGTTCCGTGGTTTAATTCTGTCTGCAGACTGCTTAAGTATAAGCCTTCTAAAGTTTTTGAATTGTTTTATGAAAAATATACAGATTTCTGCCAGCAGATTTGCGGTCAGTGCGGACATGAAAATCATTTAGAAATTGAAAAGCTTCAACTGGATTTTTTGAAGGAAGAATGTAAACTTAAAAATCTTCAGAGATATTTTCCGGCAATTGAGGATATTGTAAGATTTTATGGGGCAATATCAAGAACAACTGATACTGGAAAAGAAGAATGCCTCTCGCTGAATTACGATGCAGAATATGTAGCCTCTGACTATGCAAGCGATATCAGATATTTTGTTGAAAACCTGAAACCTAAAAAATGCAGAATCCAGACTTTTATGAATAAAGGTGAAGCTGATTTTCGTTTTATTAAATAACATAAGGAAAACGGCTATCTACACATAGTTGAACTCTTAACTCGAAACGGATGAAGGGCAATTTGCGTTAAAAAATTGCGAGCAGCAATTTTAGCAAATTGGGCGCGAGATTAATCTCGCGGCCGTACCCCTTGGGGTTCGACTCCCCAAACAAAAATTATTATTAGTTAAATGAAAAAAGCTTCCCTAATCAGGAAGCTTTAATTAGAGCGGATGAAGGGAGTCGAACCCTCGTCATCAGCTTGGAAGGCTGAGATAATAAGCCGTTATATGACATCCGCAAGTGATGTATTAAATATATATTTTTGAGCTAAAAGTGTCAATATATAAAATAGGCATTTTAAAAAAAATTATAAGTATTTTCAAAAAAATATTTTTTTACTATACTTTTACTATGTTAATTCCAATTATTCTTTCAGGTGGAGCCGGTACTCGTCTCTGGCCTCTTTCATGGGGCGATCATCCAAAACAGTTTTTACCCCTTATTTCAAATAAAACAATGATTCAGGAAACTTTGCTTCGTCTTAAGGGACTTGAGCTGGGAGCGCCTGTAATTTCATGCGGAGAAGGCCACCGCTTTATGGTTGCACAGCAGATTGGTGAGGTTAGTGATGTAAAGCCTGCTATTATTCTCGAACCTATGGCAAAAAATACAGCTCCTGCAATTGCCGCAGCCTGCTGTGCAGCAATGAAACAGGATAAAGACGCTGTTGTAGTAGTACTTCCAAGCGACCATGTTATTGCCGATGTTGAAGCTTTTCAGAAGGCAGTAAAAGCTGCGGCTGCAAATGCAGAAAAAGGTTATCTTGTTACCTTTGGAATTGTTCCAACTTTCCCAGCCACTGGTTATGGTTATGTAAAGGCGAGTGGAGATGAAAGTGACGGTGCTTACAGACTTGAAAAATTTGTAGAAAAACCTTGTCTTGAAAAAGCACAGGAATATCTTGCCAGCGGCGAATATTCATGGAACTCTGGTATGTTCGTATTTAAGGCAGCCACATTCTTAGAAGAACTTAAATTATATAATCCTGAAATGGCAGAGCTTTCGATAGAAGCTTTTGAGAAGGCAAGTATTGATACAGATTTCATCCGTCTTAATACCGAGGCCTTTGGTAAAATTAAGGGCGATTCAATTGACTATGCCGTTATGGAAAAAACAAGAAAAGGCCGGGTTGTAAAACTCAATGCCGGCTGGGATGATGTTGGATCCTGGTCTGCTCTTTATGACATTAGTAAAAAAGATGAAAATCAGAATGTTATCAAGGGTTATGATGTAATTACTCTGGATACAACCTCTTCATACATAAGAGGCGGAAAACGAACTATTGCAACAATTGGCCTTGATGATGTCGTAATTGTTGATAGTGATGATGCACTTCTTGTTGCGGCAAAAGGAAAAATTCAGGACGTTAAAAAGATTGCCGAACAGATTAAAAGCAGAGGTTAATCTATAACCAGGCTACCGTCATCAAGCTTAGCTTCAAAGTCTGCTCTTGAAATAGGCTTGCTGAAAAGGTAGCCCTGAAGTTTTTCACATCCAATTTCACGCAGAAAGTCATATTGCTCCTGAGTTTCGACACCTTCTGTAAGAGTCTGCATTCCAAGATCTTTTGCCAGATTAATTACATTTTTGAGAATCTGTCTGGATTTTTGATTTACTTCGAAATTGGAAAGGAATTTCATATCAATCTTAATCAAATCAAAATCATATTCTTTAAGAACATTTAAGCCTGAATATCCGGAACCAAAGTCATCCAGCCAGAGGGCGTATCCATGAGAGCGGAAGCTTTTTAATTCTGCCTTTAATTTTTCATCATCTTCAGAAAGGGTACTTTCGGTAATTTCAATGTGAATCTCTGTTTTATCGATATTGTATTTTTCAAGGCAATCAGCAACTTCCTGGGCAAGATTAAGAGAATCAAAATCAAGTCGCGAAAAGTTTAGAGATGTAGGAATGATTTTTCGTCCCTTTTGTTTTGCATCTTTAATATCACGGCATACACGTTCTACAACAAACATATCAAGACGGTGAATTAAATGATATTCTTCAAGTGTTTCAATAAAGTCTGCAGGGGAGAGAAAACCGAATTGCGGATCCTGCCAGCGGGCAAGAGCTTCAAGACCAAAAAGCTTTCCTGTTGAAGCATTTACTACCGGTTGATAATAAACCTTGATATATTCATTTTTTATTGCCTGATCAAAATTATTTATGATATGCTGCTTTTTCTGAAAGCGCAGAGACATATCCTTATCGTATATACAATAGGTAAGATTATAATACTTTTTGATTGAATTGCAGGCATATCGGGCATGATCGCAGGCCATCAAAGGAAGAACTTCTTTGTTTTCCGGTTTATAAGCACCAACCTTTAGACCAAGCTTAATGTCATATTTATATTCAGTAAGTTTTTTACAGATTTGCATTATTTTATCTTTAATTTTTTCATCTTTTGTAAGAACAACAAAATTATCATTTGAAAAATGAGCAATAATTGAATTTTCAAAAATTACTCCGAGAAAATCTGCAAATTCTTTTAAGAATGTATTTCCTTCCCAAAATCCATATTTCTGATTCAACATCTTAAAATTTTCAATATCAAAATAAAGATAGATAAAATCAGATGGAATTACATCAGCTTTATTCATAAGTTCAAAGGCCTGGCCACGGAAGTAATTCATGTTAGCGACACCAGTTACTTCATCACTTATAGAAAGCTTTAAGAGAATATCATGAGCCTGTTCCAGCCTTTCATCTTTCTGGGCTTCGCTGAGCTTTTGCCTGTAAGCATTAATTGCACTTAAAAGAATGATAATCATTACTATAGTAAGATTAACTTTTGTAGCATAAGTTGTAGGCATACTGTTATGACATAAAATAAAGAAGAGTGTATAAGAGCCGGTTAGAAGCAGAATTGAATATAAAGGTCTCCACACCGTAAAACAGAAGACAATAATTGTCATTGTCATAAGTGTGATAAACTGTTCACCTTTTAAATAATCGAGATAGGAAATATATATTCCAAAGCATAAAGATATAATTGAGAAAACAAGTCGTATTGCAAACCATTCTTTTTTTCGTTTTATGATTTTTTTTACATGCAGCAGTGAATAAATTAAAAGAGTAAGTGCTGAAATTAAAAGAAGCCCGTAGCTGGTAAGATGTGTTATAAGCCAGATTTTTGAACGGTTAAGATTTCCAAAGAACTGAAAAAAGAGGGTACTTATAATCATCCATAATTCAAGCAAAACAACTACGGAAGATACATATAAACTGGAACGGATATTGGAACGGTCAAAATAATCGCCTGTATATTTTGTATAGCGTTCAATTCCCAAAATTTTTTTTATGGAATCAATTTTACCCATATTAAAAGTATAAATCCATTCTTGAAAAAAAGGAAAATAATTTTTTAATAAAAATTGTTATGAATATTAAAAGCAAAAATGTTATTTATACTAAAATCAAAATATTGCAAGTTACCTTTTCTCAGTTTATAATAGAAGAATTATGAGAGCAAAAACATTTAAGGGTGGAATCCATCCTAAAGAGTACAAGGAACTGAGTAATCAGTGTCCTATAACTCCGGTTTTTCCTGCGTCTAAAACTGTAACAATTCCCGTTACAATGGGTGGCGCACCAAATCAGCCGGTGGTTAATGTGGGAGAGGAGGTTTCTAAAGGCCAGGTAATTGCTAATGGCGATGGCTTTATGAATTGCCCTGTTCATTCTTCCGTTTCTGGAAAAGTTAAGAAAATACAGAACTGTCTTGTAACTGGCAACGGTACTGCGCCTTGTATTATCATTGAAGCTGATGATGCAGAAAGAGAAAGTCTCCTGCCAGTTATTGATCCTTTTGAATGCAGCAAAGAAGATGCCCTTAAGCGTGTTCGCGAAGCGGGTATTGTAGGTATGGGTGGAGCATCCTTTCCGGCTCATGTAAAGCTGAATCCTCCTGCAGATAAAATAATTGATTATGTTTTGATTAATGCCGCTGAATGCGAGCCATATTTGACATGTGATGAGCGTACAATTCTTGAACAGCCGTCTAAACTTGTAGACGGTCTTGCAATTATTCTTCACATAGTAAATGGTGGAAAAGGTGGCCCTTCGACAGGCTCAGAGACCGGTCACGCAAAGGGAGTAATTGTTCTTGAAGATAATAAAGAATATCTTATTCCGGTGCTTGAAAAAGCAATTTCAGATGCGGGCCGAAGCAATTCAATTTCTATCTGCCTTGTAAAGACAAAATATCCTCAGGGTGCAGAAAAGTTTATTGTATCTGCAGCTACCGGCCGCGAGATTCCTTCTGCTAAATTGCCCGCAGACGCAGGCTGTGTAATTTCAAATGTTGGAACTGCCTGTGCAATCAGCGATGCTTTCCGCCTTGGAATGCCGCTTATTGAGCGTTCACTTACAATAAGCGGTGGGGCTGTTGAAAAGCCTGTAAACATTCGTGTTCCTGTTGGAACTATTGTAAGCGACCTTATGCCGGATGTTTTCAAATTAAAAGATGCAGAAAGCAGTGAGGCTACTCCTGATTCTGCTGTAAAAATAATCAGCGGTGGTCCTATGATGGGCTTTGCCATGATGTCTGCAGATTTCCCGATTGCTAAAGGAACCAGCGGAGTTACCTTCCTTACAGAAAAGGAAACCTTCCTCGAAGAAGAAAGTCAGTGTATTTCATGCGGTTCCTGCGTTGCAAAGTGTGCCATGAGATTAAGCCCGGCTCTGATTGTCCGCGAGCTGAAAGCCGGAAATCTTGATAAGGCAAAAAGCTTTGGTCTTATGGATTGTATCGAATGCGGCTGCTGTGCCTTTGTCTGTCCTGCCAAAGTAAATCTTATTCAGAGAATCCGACTTGGAAAAGGACTTGTCCGCCAGAAGATGGCAGAAGAAAAAGCTAAAGCTCAGGCCCAGGCCGCAAAGGCGGCAGCAGAAAAAGCCGCAAGCGAAGGAGGCAGGTAATGGACAAAAAAATCTACGTTTCTTCAAGCCCTCATTTCAATTTTAAGTGTAATACCACAATGATTATGGGAAGCGTTTTAATTGCGCTTTTGCCAGAAGTCATTATGGGAATTGTTTTATTTGGACTTGCAGCGCTGATTCGTATACTCGTTTCAGTTGCTTCCTGCGTACTCTTTGAATTTGTTTTCCAGAAAGTCACAAAACAGAAGGTTGTCATTAATAATCTTTCTGCCTGTGTAACAGGCGTTATGATGGCCCTGGTTAGCCCTGCAACTGCTCCTGTCTGGATTTTTGTTGTTGGCGCTGCTGTTGCAATGATTGTTGCAAAGGGACTTTTTGGCGGAATTGGTTCTAATGTATTTAATCCTGCTTTGACAGGCCGTGCCTTTATGTTCTTAAGCTTCCCGGCTGCCATGGGCGCTTCCTGGATGGCTCCAAAGGCACTTGGCGGTATGGATGCAATTTCCTCTGCAACAACTTTATCTGCTATTAAGGCCGGAACTTTTGTAATAGAAGACGGAACTTACTGGCAGTATTTCATTGGAAACAGAGCAGGTTGTATCGGTGAAACTTCAACACTTTTGATTTTGATTTCCTTTGCTTTCCTGCTGCTGGCTCACATTATCGACTGGCGCGCACCTGTGGCAATGGTTGGCACTGTAGCAATCTGTTCTTTGATTGCAGGTGAAAATCTTCCAATGAGTCTTATGACCGGTGGTCTTTTATTTGGTGCAACCTTTATGGTAACTGATTATGCTACTGCTCCTCTTACTAAAAAAGGCCGCCTTGTATTCGGCTTTGGCTGTGGTCTTATTACCTTCCTGATTCGCCGCTTTGGTGGATATCCGGAAGGTGTTATGTTCTCAATCCTTATTATGAACAGCATTGCTCCTTTCCTTAATAATCTTACAGCCCGCAAGTACGGTTACGGCAAAAAGGCCGGAAGACCTGCTAATGCAGATTCAAATACAAAGGAGGCAAAGTAATGGCAGAAGTAGCTAAAAAAGAAAATGCCTGGAGCATGATTAAGCTTGGCCTCGTTCTTTGTGCCTATGCAGTTGTTGCCTGTACTCTGCTTGCTCTGGTAAATAATTTTACCGCTCCAAAAATTGCAGATAATCAGGCAAAAAAGGTCAGTGCCGCAATGCAGGAATTTTTCCCTGATGCCGGCCTTACTTTTGAAACTGTAAATGATTATAAAGCTCCAGTTGTAGGTGCAATTACAGTTGATGAAATTTATGTTGCCAAAAAAGACGGCAAGATTGTTGGTGGTGCGGCTCAGGTTACAGGTCCTACTTATGACCAGGGTTCAATCCTTATCGGTATGAAAACTGATGGTAATGTTACCGGTTTGAAATTCCTCAAGCTTACAGATTCGCCGGGCTTTGGTCTTAAGGCAAATGATTCTACCTTTAAGCTTCCAAACGGCAAAACCTTTTACGGTCAGTTTGAAGGAAAAAATGCAAAAGATGGATTTACTGCGGGCAAAAACTTCGATGCAATTTCCGGTGCAACAATTACCAGCGTTGCGGTTTCTTCTTTAATTAATGAAGGAACAAAAAATCTTTTTGATTATTTCAAACAGAAGGGGGTTGAGAAATAGCAATCGTTGTCATTCCGAACTTATTTCGGGATCTTCTATGAAAGATGCTGAAACAAGTTCAGCATGACACGAGTATTTCAAATTATTATGAATAATAAACTTAAAACTTTTACCAAAGGTTTCTTTATTGAAAATCCTCTTCTTGTTTTAAACATTGGCTTGTGTTCATCGCTTGGTGTTACTACAAGTATTTTCAATGGACTTGGAATGGGCTTAGGAATGACCTTCGTTCTGGTTATGAGCGAAATCGTAATCTCTATTTTCAGAAAACTGATTCCTTCGGCAATCCGACTTCCGGTTTTCATTACTGTAATTGCGGCCTTTACTACAATCGTTCAGCTGGTTTTGAATGCCTATGTTGAATCCCTTTACAATGCTCTTGGAGTTTTCATTCCGCTTATCGTTGTAAACTGTATCATCATGGGCCGTGTAGAAGCCTTTGCTTCTAAGAACTCGGTTGGAGCATCTATACTTGATGCCTTTGGAATGGGTATCGGCTATACAATAGTTCTCTTTGGAATTTCACTGATTCGTGAGCTTCTCGGTGGCGGAACTCTTTTTGCTGGAACTGCCCTTAAAATTGAAGTAATTCCAGAAGCTTACCGCATTGGAATCTTCAACTCTGCACCGGGCGGCTTCCTTGTATTTGGTATTCTTGCTGCCTGCCTTCAGGCCTGGAAACAATCAAAAGGAGAGAAATAATGGAAACAATTAAACTTTTTATAAAATCTGCCCTTATAGATAATGTTGTATTCATTCAGTATCTTGCTATCTGTCCTTTTATCGGAATGACAAACGATACAGAAAAAGCAACTGGAATGGGCTTAGCCACAACTTTTGTAATCATGCTGGCAACTGCTGTAACCTGGCCTCTTTATAAACTGGTTATGGTTCCTCTTGGACTCGAGTTCTTACAGACTCTTTTCTTCATTCTTGTAATTGCATCTCTTGTTCAGCTTGTTGAATTCTTCCTCAAGAAAATGTCTCCTGGACTTTATAATGCAATGGGTGTCTACCTTGCTTTGATTACAACAAACTGTGCCGTGCTTGGAATCACAATTAACTGCATCAGCAAGAACTACAACTATGTTCAGAGTCTTGTTTATGCCTTTGGTTCTGCAATGGGCTTTTTAATTTCTATGATAATCATGAGTGGTGTACGCAGTCGTGTAAAGATTGCAAATGTACCAAAGGCTTTTGCCGGTACACCAATTCTTTACGTTTGTGCAAGCCTTTTGAGTCTGGCCTTCTTAGGCTTCAAAGGTCTTATTAAATGAGTAAGGCCGCTGGCGGCCGGTGATAAATAGAAAAGCGTTAAAAAAATTGCGAAAGCAATTTTTAGCTTTACCATATAGAGGTGAAAATGAATACAATTCTTTATACAATAATCGTAGCAGCCATCATCGCCCTTCTGCTTGGAATTCTTCTTGGCCTTTTTAAAAAGATTTTCCATGTTGATACAGATCCTAAAGTTCAGCTGGTTCGCGATGCCCTCAGCGGTGCTAACTGCGGCGGCTGTGGACTTGCCGGTTGTGATGCCTTTGCCTCTGCGGTTGTAAAAGGTGATGCTCCGTCTAACGGTTGTGTTGCAGGTGGTGCTGACTGTGCCGCAAAGGTTGCTGCAATTCTTGGTCAGGCTGGGATAGAGGTAAAGCCTAAGGTTGCCTTTCTTGCCTGTGCCGGTACAAAAGAATGTGCTGCAGACAAAGCAGAATATATCGGTATCAAAACCTGTAAGGCAGCCCAGCTGACTCTCAATGGAACAAAAAAATGTGCTTTTGGCTGCATCGGCTTTGGTGACTGTGTAAAAGTTTGTCCATTTGGTGCCCTCAGAATGGGAGATGACGGACTTCCAAAAGTTGATAAATCAAAATGTGTAGCATGTGGAAAGTGTGCATCAGCCTGTCCAAAGCACCTTTTCAAAATGATTGATGCTGACACTAAGGGCGCTATTGCAGTATGCTCTAATAAGAGTGATAACAAAGTCCAGATTAAAAAGGATTGTTCCCGCGGCTGCTTTAAGTGCGGTATGTGTGCAAGAAAATGTCCGGAGCAGGCAATTGACTGCAGCTCAGGACTTCCTGTTATTGACTACACAAAATGTACCAGCTGCGGCACCTGCGTAAGTGCATGTGTCGATAAAGTTCTGGTCATGCTTTAATTTGTAAATCCATAAGGAGGATATATATTTATGGAAAAGTTTTTTAAGTTACAGGAAAGAAACACCACAATTTCTAAGGAAATTATTGGTGGTATCACAACTTTCCTTGCAATGGCTTACATTCTTGCTGTTAACCCTGGAATTCTTTCAGGTGCAGGAATGAACTGGAATGCTGTATTTACTGCTACTGCATTGTCAGCAGCAATTGCAACTCTTGTAATGGCATTCTGTGCAAACCTTCCTGTTGCACTTGCACCAGGTCTTGGTCTTAACGCATTCTTCACATACACAGTAGTTCTGGGTATGGGATGTTCTTTCCAGCTTGCACTTACTGCAGTTCTTCTTGAAGGTGTGCTTTTTATCATACTTTCTCTCTGCGGTGTTCGTGAAGCAATCATCAAATCAATTCCTGAAGGTCTTAAAAAGGCTGTTGCTGTAGGTATTGGTCTTTTCATTGCTATCATTGGTCTTGCAAATGCTGGTATTGTTTCTACAGAAACTGGAACTCTCATCGGTTTTGTAAACTTTACAATGGCTAACAAGGCTGCTCTCGTTGCAGTTATTGGTCTTATCCTTACAATCGTTTTGTATACTTTGAAAGTACCAGGAGCAATCCTTATTGGTATTATCATTACTACAATCATTGGTATTCCATTTGGTGTTACAACAATTCCTGAAAACTTCAAGCCTTTCTCTACACCAGCTGCTCCACATTTCTTTGCATTTGATTTCAAGGGAATCGTTTGTACTCCAGCCGGCAAGTTCTCATTTGCTGTTCTTGGTCAGTTCTTTGTAATCTTCTTTACATTTCTCTTTACAGACCTCTTTGATACAATCGGAACACTTCTTGGTGTAGCAGAGCAGGGTAATCTTAAAGATGAAAACGGTGAAGTTGCAAATGTAAAGGGAGCTCTTATGGCTGATGCTGTTGGTACAGTTGTTGGTGCTTGTCTTGGTACTTCAACTGTAACATCATTCGTAGAATCTTCTTCAGGTGTTGCAGCAGGTGCACGCACAGGTCTTGCTTCTGTAACAACTGCAGTTCTCTTCCTTGTATCACTCTTCTTAAGTCCACTCTTCTTCCTTATTCCATCAGCAGCTACAGCTCCTGCATTGATTTTTGTAGGCTATCTGATGATGAAATCAGTTGTAGACATTAAGTTTGATGATCCTACAGAAGGTATTCCGGCATTTATCACAATCATGACAATGCCATTCTCTTACTCAATTGCTAAGGGTATTCAGTGGGGTATCATTTCTTACGTAATCGCTAAGTGCGCTGGTAAGAAAGCAAAAGAGATTCCTGTTGTTACATGGATTCTCGCAGTAATCTTCCTTGCTGATATTATTTTTGAAGCTTGTAAATAGTTAGACCTTTAAAATTACAAAGCCCGGTGGTTTCGATACGATGCTTCGCATCACTCAACCACCGGGCTTTTTTTATTTATTGTATAACGGTGGTTGAGTAGGCTGAAAGCCGTATCGAAACCACCATTTATAAATTACTTAGCAAACAAAGCCTTCTCAGCATCATCCACATTAAACTGATAGCTTTTTGAAAGACTTCCTGCAATCAGTTTTACCTTAGCAGTTCCATCATCATTTAAAACTACTTTACATTCTGTATCTTTATCACCGAAAGTGCGGAACATATCTGCAAGAGATTTACGGTCAATTTCAATTGCCATAAGATCATTTGCAAACATATCTTTACGGAAAGCTTTTGCAAAAGTAGGAGCAACAACAGTATTAATGCCGTTTACTTCAAGAGCCCATGGTGCATGTTCACTTTCAGCACCGCAGCCAAAATTTTCTTTTGTAATGATTACCTTTTTACCGGCAATGTCACTTTTAGGATTAAAACCGTCAATTTTGAGATTCTCAAAAAGGTGGGAAGTAAGCTCCTGTTTAGGAAGTTCTGTAAGCAGATTAGAAGCAATGATTTCGTCAGTGTTAATATCTGACCTATCAAGGAAAAGAACAGGACCAGCAAATGTCTTCATTTTAATTTTTCTCCAAATTTTTTTTAGGGCAAATTTACCCTTTTATAGCAGATGTATTTACATCTATTTAAAATATAACATTTAAACAAGTAAAAGGATAGTCTTATTTTCATTATTTAAGAAAAATAGAAATATACAGTAAATATCCGATGTTTTTACAGTGCAATTTCGGTAAAGAATGTTATACTAATAATATATTAAATAATCAGGAAGGACTATATGTTTTTAGAAGCAAAAAATGCTCTTGTATTCAAAAAAGGTAATGAAACATTAATGATAGAAGCATGGGGAAAAGATTCTTTCCGTGTTCGCTCAACTTTAGAAGCTGCATTCATTGACCGTGATGTAGCACTTACTGAAAAAATCAATCACGGAAGTGCAAAAATCAGTGTAAGTGAAAATTCTGCTTCTATTAAAAACGGAATGCTTGAAGCACGCCTAAACTATAATGGAGTAATTTCTTTTTATAAAAATGATAAACTGATTTTACAGGAATACTACCGCCAGTATGATCCGACTGCAACAAAAGAAAGCTGCTGTACTAAAATTATCAGCCGACAGTTCCAGGGAATCATTGGAGGTGATTATTCTCTTACTGTCCGCTTTAATCCTAATGATGATGAAAAACTCTTTGGTATGGGCCAGTATCCAACTCCATATCTTGATATGAAGGGCTGTACTCTTGAACTTGCTCAGAGAAACAGTCAGGTTTCTATTCCATTTGCTTTATCAAATCTTGGCTATGGCTTCCTCTGGAATAATCCGGCTGTTGGTAAAGTAACCTTTGGTAAAAACATTACTGAATGGCATGCAGAAAGTACAAAGGAAATGGATTATTGGATTACCGCCGGTGATACACCTGCTGAAATCATGGAAAAATATACAGCCGCAGTTGGTCGTGCTCCGGCCCTCACTGAAGATTATCTTGGCTTCTGGCAGTGTAAGCTCCGCTACCGAACTCAGGAAGAAATATTAACTGTAGCCCGCCGCTACAAGGAAATGGGTATTCATCTTGATGTAATTGTAATTGACTTCTTCCACTGGCCTCGTCAGGGAGACTGGTTCTTTGATAAGGAATACTGGCCGGATCCTAAGGCTATGTGCGACGAGCTTCACGCAATGGGTACAAAGGTTATGGTTTCCGTTTGGCCAAACGTAGACAAAAAATCTACCCACTTTGCAGAAATGCAGGAGAAGGGCTATCTGATTCGTTCTGACCGTGGTTCAAACCAGAGCTTTGACTGGCAGGGTGACTGTCTTGCTATTGATGCAACTAATCCTGAGGCTCGAGAATATCTTTGGAAGATCTGTAAGAAAAACTATGCAGATTACGGAATCGACATGTTCTGGCTGGATAACTCTGAACCTGACCTTAATGTTTATGATTTTGGTAACTACAGATATCAGGCAGGTCCTGGACTTCAGGTCGCAAATATTTATCCTCAGATGTACAGTCGCGCTTTCTATGAAGGCCAGAAGGCTATGGGACAGAAGAGTATTGTAAACCTTGAACGCTGTGCCTGGGTTGGAAGTCAGAAATATAATCAGATTATCTGGAATGGAGACGTTCAGTCTACCTGGGAGTGCTTCAGAACTTCTGTTTGTGAAGGTTTGAATATGGGTATTGCTGGTATTCCATGGTGGACAACTGATATCGGCGGCTTTATGTATGGTGATGTCCGAACTGAAGAGTTTAAGGAACTTCTTATCCGCTGGTTTGAATGGGCTGTATTTACTCCAATTTTGCGACTCCATGGCGACCGCGATCCTCACGATATTCCATTACTGGACAAAGACCCGCAGCGTGGCTACGGCGGCGGTCACCTCTTTACCGGCCGCGACAACGAAATCTGGAGCTATGGAGAAGGTCCTCAGAAAATCATGGAAGAACAGATTAAGCTCCGTGAAAAAATCAAGCCTTATGTAACAAAGGTTATGAAAGAAGCCAGTGAGAACGGAAGCCCAGCCTTGCGTACAATGTTCTATGAGTTTCCTGAAGACGAAAAATGCTGGAACCTCAAAGACCAGTACATGTTCGGCCCAGAATATCTTGTAGCACCTGTTATGACTCCACAGACTTTCAAGCGTGACGTATATCTTCCTGCCGGAAAGTGGGAAAACATTCACGATGGCAAAGTATATGAGGGTGGACAGACTGTAACAGTAGACGCTCCACTCGAGGCTATTCCTGTTTTTAAACGTTTTTAAAATTATGGATTGCCACGTCGCCCAGTAGGGCTCCTCGCAATGACAAATAACTCGTCATTGCGAGCGAAGCGAAGCAATCTATTGCAACTGCTTGCGAACATAATAGTATAAGTCTATAATGAGCCATATGAATAGAGAAAAGATCATTATTAAAACCAGCATCATTGGCATTGCATCAAATATATTTCTTTCAGCATTTAAGGCTGCAGTAGGTTTCTTCACAAACTCTATCGCCATCATTATGGACTCTGTAAACAACCTTAGTGATGCACTGTCTTCGGTAATTACAATTGTAGGAACAAAGCTCGCTGGAAAACCTGCAGATAAAAAGCATCCCTTTGGTCACGGACGGGCAGAGTATCTGACAGCTCTCGTAATTGCGGTGATTATTCTTTATGCCGGTTTTACTGCCTGTATAGAATCTGTAAAGAAAATCATACATCCTATTACTCCGGAATATAATACAGCTTCTCTTATAATTATTATTGTAGCAGTTCTAGTTAAAATTTTTCTCGGCCTTTATGTTAAGGCAAATGGAAAGAAAGTCAATTCTGATTCCCTTATTGCAAGCGGTCAGGATGCACTTATGGATTCAATTATTTCTGCTTCTACAATTCTTGCAGCGGCAATTTTCTTAATCTGGCACATTTCTCTTGAAGCTTATCTTGGAGTTTTGATTTCCTTTGCAATCGTCAAGGCTGGTATAGAAGTACTCCGCGAAACTATCAGCAAGATTCTCGGTGAACGTATTGATTCACATCTTTCAAAGGAAATCAAAAGAACAATTGTTTCCTGCGATAAGGAAATTCTTGGAGCTTATGATTTAGTTCTCAACAATTACGGCCCTGATATGCATGTCGGTTCTGCCCACATTGAAGTTCCTGATACCTGGTCTGCAGATAAGATTGATTCTATGTCCAGAAAAATTGCCAACGAAGTTTATATGAAGCATGGCGTTGCAATGAGCGCAATCGGAATCTATTCTGTAAATACTAAGGAAAACTCAGCTGCCCAAATTCGTGAACGTGTAAGTAAAATTGTTATGGAACACAAAGAGATTTTGCAGATGCACGGCTTTTTTGTTGATGAGAAAACAAAGCAGATGCGTTTTGATATTATAGTTTCATTCGATTCTTTAAGTATGAAGGAAATGTTCAACCATGTAGTACAGGATGTAAAAGACGCCTTCCCAGACTACGATGTTCAGGTTCAGTTTGATGTTGATATCAGCGATTAGGCTAAATTATTTGTCACCCCGAACTTGTTTCGGGGTCTTGCTTATAGATGCTGAAACAAGTTCAGCATGACACCACATTAATCGGCTTACCCGCCAGCCAGGCCTTAAGGTTTTCTTCCGCAATTCCCTGAAGTCTCTTACGGGTTTCACGCGGAGCCCAGGCAATGTGTGGGGTTATCACGCAGTTTTTAGCTTTAAGTAAAGGACAATCTTCGGCCATAGGTTCCTGCAAAAGAACATCTGCGGCATAACCTGCAATTCCACCATTATTCAGAAAATCAGCTAAATCCTTTTCTACGACAAAACCTCCCCGGGCTGTGTTGATAAGGAAAGCAGACTTCTTCATCAAAGCAAGGCTTTCTTTATTTATAATATTTTTTGTCTGCTCTGTAAGAGGTGCGTGAAGTGTCAAAAAATCTGAACGCTTTAATAATTCTTCAAAACTTACTGCTTCTGGCATTCCTTCTTTAGGAGTTCTTGTGCAGCAGATAATCTTCATGCCAAAGGCTTTAGCAATTTCTGCAACCTTTTTTCCTATATTTCCATAACCGAAAATGCCCAGTGTTTTGCCGGAAAGTTCAGTGAGACTTCCATTCCAGAAACAAAAATCGCGGCATTTTACCCAGTCCCCAGCCATAACAGAAGCTGAATGCTGAGCAACCTGATTTGTAAAATAAAGAATAAAAGAAAATACATGCTGGGCTACAGAATCTGTAGAGTAGGCCGGAATATTAGTAACAGTTACTCCATGAGCACGTGCAGCTTCTAAGTCAATTACATTATAACCGGTGGCAAGAACGCCAATGTATTTGAGTTTAGGACAAGCTTCGAAAATTTCTTTCGTAATCTGGATTTTGTTAAGAAAAACGGCATCTGAATTACCGATACGTTTAATTACTTCTTCCTGGGAAGTTCTTTCGTATACCTTGTAATCAACAATGCCGTCTAAAAAGGTCCATGGAAGGTCACCCGGATTTACCGCATGACCATCTAGAATAGTAAGCTTTATCATAAGATATTAGCCGAGTACATCTACACCGCAGCCAGAAATTGCAGCATTAATAGCAGCTTCTGCACCTGCATCATCGTAGTCTACAAGTACCTGAGATTTTTCACAGTTAGCTACACAGTTAGTAACTCCAGCAACAGCTGAAACTGCAGCCTGAACTTTACCTGCTGTTCCATCATCAAACATACCAACTACATATATCTTTTTCTGCATAAGAAAACCTCATAAAATATAATTAACTCTCATTTTTTACTGAAACAAATATAAAATAATTATATAGTTTGTTCAATATAAATCCATAAGGGATTTTACTAAAATACTAGAACTTTAGCGAAATGTACAATATTTGTACAAACTAAAACGATGTAGTAAAAATCTATTTTACCTGAATTTTTTGAATGCCATAGGAATAAGGTGCAACTGAATATGGTTCAAACCATGCAAAAACCTTACTTCCATCAACTGTGAACAATTCAAAATTCCCTGCCTGAGGAAAGGCTCCTGTATTAATCATTTCTCTTAAGGAATCTTCTTCTGCCGGAGCCATTTTTTTATTATTATCAATCAGCTTTTTATATAAAGTATTACGAGTTACAGAAGATATTTCGTTATAAGACATTGAAGTAGCATCAAGAATATTTATAAACTTTCCCGTCTTTGTGTCATAAGTGAAGGTAACAAGATTTGTATTACCGTGGGCTCCTCCGCTAAAAATATATGTATTTAAGAGAACGCTTATAATATCTTTATTTCCAGTTACTTCATAAGTTACAAGATATTCAAAGGATGGAAGCTTTGCTGAACCTCTATTATTTAAGGCAACAATTTCATCCCATTCTGATTTTGAATATGATTTAAAGTTTTTCCAGTTGCTGTTTACTGTATTCGAAATACGTTTGTTAAGATCCGGAAGTTTTTCAAATTCCGGATACTTAATGTTTGTAGAAAGATAATTCTGATTTTCTGTAATTTCAACTGTTTTATAGGCATATGTAACTTTCCCAGAATCCTTATTGCCAGGAAGACTGGCACAAGAAATAAATAAGTAAGACAACAATAAAGTAAAAAGCCCATAAAACAGTTTATTTTTCATTCTTTAATTATACTCCACTTTCAACTTTTGCGATAGTAGACATTACTTTCTTTTCATTAAAGAATGCCATAATAATACCACCGATAATACAGCAGACAGAAGCAACAAGTGCAACAACACGATAACCAAGAGTAGAACCGGCAGCAGTTTCTTTTGTTGCTGCGGCAGCTTGTCTGAATGCGGCCTCAGAAACACCAATTGTTGCAAGTGAAGTAAACATCAGCATGGCAAGAGACTGTCCAAGCTTCATGGCAAAGGTACGCGCAGCATAGAACATTCCGCTTCTTGATTCGCCTGTTTCAATTTCATCTTCAAGGGCAATATCAGCAACTATAGTCTGTGGAATGATTCCAAAGATTGCCTGTGGGAATGAACCAAGAACTACAATAATTACAGCCTGAACTGCAACAGGGATGAAGGCAAGTTTTTCTCCGGATATAGCTGTGAAGCCAAAGGTCAGAATAAAACCGATAAAAGCGGCAATCAAAAGCTTTTTCTTTCCCCATTTTGCAGCCATTTTTGTTACAAACGGATAGTAGGCAAGTGAAAGAAGGGTAAGACCACCAAACATAATTGTTGTCATACTTTCAGGCAGCTGAAGAAGACTTGTTACAAAGAATGGTAAACCTGTCTGGAACATAGCAAGACCAAAGAAGTAAATGATATCCTGTCCAACAAAGATTCTGAAATCTTTATTCTTAAAAGTCTTTCCAAGAGAAGAAATCATGTTTGAACTTGATGGAGTAGCCTCGCAATAATCTTTTTCATTAATACCAAAGGCAGGAACCAGCATAAAGATTGTTGCGATAACAGAAAGAATAGCAAATGTAATTCTCATTGCAGGAATTCTTGCCATTCCGCCATTAATTAAAATTCCCCAGATTACAGGTGCAGTATAACCAATACAGGTACCAACAATAAATGTAAGGGAAATACACATTGAAAGGTTAAGCTTTTCTTCCTGATTATGAGGAAGTTCAGCAAGCAGGGAAGTATAAGGGGTACAATAACAGGTAATCAAAAAGTAATAAGCAAGTACGGTTACAAAAAGCCACACTGTATTGACTGCGCTTATATGAGAAACCGGTGCACAGAAAACAAGAACGAATACCAGTCCAAGTGGAATTGCGGCCCAGCGCATAAAAGGAATACGACGACCAAGCTTATGATTACAGCTGTCAGACCAGTTTCCTACAAGAGGATCTGTTACTGCATCAAATATACGTCCAACTGCAGTTACAAGACCAATAAATGTCAGAATACCAAGAACGACTCTTCCCTGAGGAATAAGAGAAATCATACCATCGTTAATGGCTTCCTGATTTGGCTGATAAAAATATACCAGCCATGAACCGATTAATCCGCTGATGATAGACCAGCCTAACTGACCTATTGCATAGCACCACATTTTGCCTTTTGTTAAAGTTTTCATTTTATGCCCCCTAATAATATCTGGCCCAGAAGCTTAAGCTGCTGGACCCCATCATTACTTTCATCCATTTTCAGCATTTTACCGCTGAGACTTAATTTCTGAGAAACTGAAAAGAAGGTATGCATCAAAGAAAAATAAAGCTGATTTTCACAATCTTTAAATTGCTTTGAAATAGAACCATCTTCCAGTCCCTTGTGAATTGCATTTCCAATAACTTTTTGAACGGACTGAATTATCTTTTGATACGCTTCGAGCCTGTCCGGAGATATTTTCTGACAAACAATATAAGCATCAAAAAAGTAAATATAACGGAAAAAGTCTGGTTCATTCTGATAAAGCTTACAGAATAAATCGAAAATCTGTGAAAGCTGTTCCCTTCCTGATTTTGAAAAATAATTACTTCCATTCAAAATTGGTAAAATCAGATTTTCCTGACTTTCCCAGGCCCAGATTGCCGTTCTTATAGCAATTTCATCTTTTGTTTCAAAATAGCGGTATAGAGAAGCAACACCTATTTCTGCTTCCTTAGCAATATCTGTCATTGCAATTGCATCAAATCCCTTGTGTGAAAAAAGAGAAAAAGCAGCTAAAAGAATTCTTTCAATACGAGCATTCTTCTGACCGTCTCTTTCTTCTGCAAGTTTTTCCTGAGCTGTCATTATAAGTCTCTCCCTGATTTAATTCCTGCTGCAATTTTTACAGCTTTATAAGCTCCGTCATAAGTTCCAATTTTTTTCTGTGCAATAATGTTGTTACACATACCTTCAATAAGACTTGGCTGTTCAATCAGCATTTTTACCATAGCCGAAGCATATTCTGGAGTTTCACATTCCTGAGTACCGTCACCAAGTTCTGCAGAATGTATAGCTCCCCACATTTCATGACCGCCAATTCGGCGAATAAATAATTTTGGAACAGGATAGAAGGCAAGTTCACTTGGCTTTGTAATAAGAACATCACTTGCACGCATTAAAAGATTTGTGATATAAACAGCCCCAAAAATATCTTTATTACAGAAGGCATGAATACCAGAACCGCTTTCTGTCTCAAGTCCTTCAATAGCAGAATTGGCGAATTCAAGTTCCTCCTTCCAGTCATTAAAATGTTTTGTTACAGGAAGTGAACCATCAGCAAATTCCGGAATCATCTTCTGCAGCATGTTCCATACATTTTCATAATCTCCACAGTTGAGATATATGCAGGCCTTATTTTTCTTTACATAAGGAATAAGAGTTTTTATGATAGAAGCAAAGAATTCTCCCTGAGCTCCGGCACCACCAATGGTGAAGAGGAAACGAAGAGGTTTTCCTTCTTTTGTTCTAGTAATTCTGTTGGCACAATCAGCTTCGATATTGCTTACAAGCTCATGGTCAATATAATGTCCAATCCAGATAAGGTCACCGTCTCCCATAGGATTTAAAATCTTTCCATCTTCAAATCCATTGAGCATTCTATAACCCCAGTATGAATTAAAAGTCTGTACAGTATGAATTGCCCCTTCGCTAAGATGTAAAGCCATAGGCCAGTTATCTGGAATTGCATTTACAACATTTTTCATTCCAGCATGAATTGCAGCCTGACTAGGCCATACATGAGTTGCAATAAAAGGAGTTTCCTTTGGAATTTCGCGGAAGAGAGGAGTCATAAGTTCTGCAGTTTTCTGGTCTCCTGCGTTATATGAAAGTTTTTTAAAACCTTCGTAATTCATTGGTTCCCAGAAAAGTTTATTAAAGAGAGAGAACTTTTGAGACAAACGGCTTCCCATTGAATATAAATTATTCTGATATGAAATGATTTTTGTACAGGTTGTTTCAGGGAAAGAGTTTAAGTCAAACCAGAGAGGAGTGTAGCCGAGAGATTTCGCTGCACTGGCCATTGCCATAGAGATTCTATAGTGTCCAAAGCCCATACGGATGTTACCGATAATAAGAGGCTTTTCAGGAAGCTTTTCTGCAAAAGAATCAGTACCAGCAGTCTTGTCTGTTACAATTGTCTTGCAGCCAAAGGGTGGAGTAAGAACTTCATTATCTACAAGAGAAAGATGATATTCTGTATTTCTGTCATCACCAAATTTTCTTATGAATTTCTTTTGTGTTTTTACGGCTTTATTGTAAACACTCTCTTTTATATCATTGTTAAAAATCTGCATTAAAATACCTCCAGAATTTATTCTTTAATGCTTATCGCAACTTCATCATTTTTAAGATTTATAAAACCTGTATATTTACCAGATTTTGTATAAAACTCGTAGAAATCTTCTTTGATCTTTGTTAAACCGTATTCTTCATTTTCAAATTTTTCTGAATAATCAAGAAATAATTTTGTCATTTCTTTTTCTTCATCACCAGCAAGCCCCGGATCATCAGAATACATAAGCTGACTTCCAAACATGCCGCCAACTCCGGCAATAAGGAATTTTTGATTATCTGTAAGACTACAATTTTCCTTACGAATGAAAATTACGTCAGGATCATTTAAGAAAATTGTTTTATTCCATAAAGCATGTCCCAGTGTATCTACAACGTTAAGGTATGCTTCATTTCTACCGTTCCAGTTAATAAGATGCATTAGTGGATTTTTCCATTTTTCGTATGTGTCACAACCAATTCTTGAAAGCGGCAGATTTTTGAAAGAGAGCTCAAAAGGAACACCACAACCAAGATAAGCAACAGGGCTGCCGTCTTTTGTATTTGTAATTGTTGTAAGTGTTTTGATTGCTCTTGAGTAAATTTTATATGAAGCAGTTTTTTGACTGTAATTTCCCCAGAGCATTCCAGCATACAAAAAATCAAGCTTAATATATCTGAAGCCCCATTTATTGATTATTGTTTCCATTAAGGAATTGAGGTGTTCAATTACATCATCTCGGCTTAAATCTAAACAGTAGAAAGTTCCATTTTTTCCCCAGAGAGGATTATAACCTGCAGGTACCAGTTTTCCATTTTCATCGTGTAAAAGCCAGTCGGGATGCTGGCCGGCTGTTTTACTTCTTGAATCAATAATGAATGGCGCAATCCACAGACCTGGTATATATCCTGATGCTTCAATATCTGAAACAATTTTATTAAAGCCATCCGGGAATCTGTCCTGGCGCACCTGCCAGTCTCCCAGAGCCTCTTCCCAGCCGTCATCTATCTGGAATATTTTTGAAGTATTTAATTCGTTATTAACAATATTTGAGGATTTAGTAAGATTTTTTAAATCTTCATAAATCAATGTTTCATTTATATCTGTGTAATGATTATACCAGCTTTCCCAGCCGGCAGGTTTTGTTCCCAGAAATTTAACAGATTTGAAATGGTCATTTCCAAAAATTGAAGCAAGCTTTTCCTTACAGTCAAAAAAAGAATCTGCGGTAAATATTTCTATCCTGGCAGTAATATCGTCTTTTTTCCAGTTATTACCTTTATCGCAAATTTCAATACTTACAGTGTTTTCTTTACGATTAAAAATAAACTGAACAGGAGGTAATAAGCCTGTAGCATTTCCAACAGAAGCAAAAACAAGATAAAAATTTTCCCAGCGGAGGTAACTTACAAATTGTCCTAAAACAAGGTTTTTTGAAGGTTTAAATTTTGTCTGGGGAAAGACAAGATATGAATTCCACTGATGAATAAAATGACAGGTGAGTGAAGGCTGCTTTTTTCCGGGAAGAACATCTGTAGAAGGGTTCCAGCTCTGCCAGCCTCCGATATTTATGAAAGCATTATCAACACGATATTTTGCTGCATCTACAAAGTTTTCAAGATTTAATACATCAATAATTGAATTTTCATTTGCATAATAATCTTCATGAACTGTATAGGTTTTCATATTCCCACCTCATGTTATAAATATTCGTTCACTCAATGTGATAGTGTTACTATCATATTGATATAATAATAACATAAGAAATGGAAATGTCAAACGTTTTTTATAAGAACTTTTTCTTATTTTGTTTTTCCTAACTGACCGCAGGCTCCGCCGATTTTTCTCCCTCTCTTTGTTCTGAGGGTTACGTTTAAGCCAGCTTTTTCAAGTTTTTCTACAAAGCGGAAAACTTCATTTTTTGATGGCTCTTCAAATGGAAGACTTGAAACAGGATTCCAGGGAATAAGATTTATATTTACATCAATACCGCGTGCAAAGCTAATCATATTCTGAGCACTTTCTTCATCTGTATTTTTATCATGAAGAAGGGCCGCTTCAAGAGTAACACGTCTGCCGGATTTTTCGGCATAATAGGAAATTGCTTTTCTTAATTCCTGCAGATTATTGTCTTCTCCACGGGCAACCGGCATGAGTTCTTTTCGTAAATCTTCATTTGCTGTAGTCAAAGAAACTGCGAGTCTTATAGCAGGTCCATTATCAGCTAAATCATAAATACCTTTTACGATTCCACAGGTACTCAAAGTTATGCGTTTAGAAGAAAGGGCCCGGCCGTCCTTATGACAGAGGATTTCTATAGCACGACGGATTGCACCAAGATTCTGCATTGGTTCACCCATACCCATAAAGACTATGTTATCAAGTTTTCCGGCAATGCTTTCGAGGTATAAAAACTCTTCTACAATTTCGCCGGCTTCAAGATTGCGGGCAAGTCCCAGAGTTCCTGTCTGACAAAAGGCACACTTCATGGCACAACCGGCCTGGCAGGAAACGCAGGCAGTTTTACGGCCTTCGCGGTCTGTGAGTAAAACAGTTTCTACGGCATTTCCGTCATGTAAAGTAATCTGGAGTTTTATTGTTCCATCAGGATCTTTTAATACGTTACTTACAGTTGAAGAACGGAGAAGGGCTTTTTCTTTAAGACTGGCTCTGAGATCTGCGCAAAGATTTGTCATAGCATCAAAGTCAGTTACACCGCTGCCAATCCATTTAAAGATTTGAAGTCCCCGGAATTTTTGCTGCAGCTCAATCTGCTGGCAAATTTCAGCGGGGAGAAGTCCTGTTAAAACAATCTGATTCATAGGAAGGAATCTTATTAGTTTCTCTGCAGTTTTTCAAGAGTGTTACGAACCGCAGTATTTCTGCTGTCCATCTTCATATAATCGCTGAGAACTTTAATAGCATCCTGTTTGCGGTTCATTGAAGTATAACATTCAGCAAGGTCAACATAGAGACGACCATTGCGAGGGTCATTCTTAATAAGATTTTCAAAGCGCTTTGCAGCCTCTTCGTTATTACCTTCACCTTTACAGATAAGGGCAAGACCAATTGCTGCATAAATATCAAAATCAATTTCAAGAGCTTTGTTGTAGTAAGTTTTAGCTTCCTCGTAGTTTCCGGTTGTACGGTAAGCATCACCGGCACGAGTAAGAATTACCTTGTTTTTAGGATCAATCTCGAGAATCTTGTTCCAGTAGAAAATTGATTTAAACTGCTGGTTCATTCCACGATAGCAGTCTGCAAGACCAAAGAGGGCGTAGAAGTTTGCTGGTTCTCTTTCGAGGGCCATTTCAAAATACTTTGTTCCTTCTTGGAAAGTCTTGAGTTTTCTGTGGCAGTTACCAATTGCGGTAAGAACACGAATATCTACTGTATCTTTATTGTTAAGTTCGTAAATGCGGGTCCAGTAATAAAGGGCTTCTTTATATTCCTTAAAGTCGTAGTTCAAATGTCCAAGACCAATAAGAGCATAAGCATTGTCTTTTTCCATTTCAAGAACTTTAAGGTAAAGATCCTTTGATTTTCTAAAGTCATGAATCTTGCGATAAGCATCTGCAACTCGGGTAATTACAGTAATGTTTTTATCATCATGAACAAGATATTGCTGCCAGATATCAATTGCCTTAGCATACTGATTTAATGCTTTATAACAGTCTGCAAGACCAAAGAGGGCATAGTTATTAGCAGGGTAGAATTCAAGACATTTTTTGTAGTAAGAAATTGCATCATTAAAATGATTTAATTTTCTTTCTGTATCTCCAAGACCAACAAGTGCATAGTTGTTATTCTCTTCGATTTCCAGAATTTCATTAAAAGCTTTTTTAGCTCCCTGAATGTCGTTTTCCTTTATAAGCTGATAACCCTTTTTTGAAAGATCTGAAATTTTATTTGTAATTTCATCAGGCTTACTGTCAGGACTTGAAGATTCTGTGAATGATTCGGGCATCATAATGTCTTCTGTCTGATTGAACTTATCCATTTTTAAACTCCATTTTACGTTCGTTTTTTTTCTCAATCATTTATTAATGTAGAGATTACTTTTGCCAGATTTTCATAAATCGGTTCAGCGTCTCTTTTATTATGTGCAAGATAGTAAGCTTTTAAGGCTTTTAGACTTTCGTTTTTGTTCATATAATAATCACCCACACGGGTAAGTCCGTCTGAGTAACCTGTTGTAATGTAGATTCTTCTGGCATCTTCTACATTACCATTATTGAACATCATGTTAGCTTTGCGGTTTAGAATAACTTTCTGTTCTGAATTAAGACCTTCAACCGGATTGTCGGTTACTTTTATGAAACCATCCGGTATCTTTTGTTCTTGAACTGCATCAGTAAATTTTTTTTCTAAACTTTTTCTATCTTTCATAATTTCAAAAATTTATATATAAAATTATAACACATAAATTTGATATGTCAAAGTAATTAAATTTAAGGGAAACCTCTTATTTCATTCAGAAAAATAACAAAAAGTTATAAAAAAATGAGTCAAGACTTTAAGCGAAGTTTGCCTTGACTCGACTCATTTCATTATTCATATTTATAAAAATCCACAATAGAACGTCCATATACACGCTGGTCAATTCTTTTTAAGCGGCCAATAGTATCCGGCATAAAATGTTCTGCCGGGCGGTGAACAAGAATAGTACCTGTCTGATTTAACATATTATTCTGGTCGCATTGAAGGACCAGCTGTTCATGAAATTTGTAAGGGAAGGGCGGATCAAAAAATATAAAATCGAATGAACGTTTACAGCGCTTTATATAATATTCAACCGGCATAAAATGACATTTGATTTTTACACCGCAATCTTTTTCTGTAACTGAAACATTTTCCAAAACTGTTCCAACTTTGATTTTATCTTTTTCGCAGAGTTCAACATCTTTTGAACCTCGTGAAACAGCTTCAATTGCAATTGTTCCTGAACCGGAAAATAAATCAAGCCAGGATTTTCCGTTTAAGTCTCCAATTATTGAAAACACAGATTCTCTCATTCTGTCCATGGCAGGGCGGATTACTCCGTCCGGACATTTAATTATTCTTCCTTTTAATTTTCCACCAGTGATTCTCATTATTTACCTATTTTGTATTCAATGCCCAGTAAGCATCATCATGTATAAGTGCTTTATTGGCTGAAGCATAATCAAAAGCTGTTTTTCCTTCTGAAGAACGAATGGTTACAGACGCATCGTATTCAAGAAGTTTTCTTATTACTTTTGTTGAATTACCATAAGCTGCAGCATACATTAAAGGAGTTTTTCCTTCAAATAAAATATTTACAGGAAGTCCTGTATCAAGAAGAATTTCAAGTTTTGAAAGAAGTGAATCTTCTGAATTATTATTTTCCGAAAGTAATAAAACAAGGGCACGTAAAACTTCTTTATCTGAAGGTTTATATGTGCTTAAAAGCTTTGTAAGTATTTTTGGATTATTATTGTAATTTGCAGCAAGAGCAAGAGCTGTTAAACCATAATTATTTATAATCTTTACATCAGAACCAGCATTTAAAAGAAGTTCAACACACTCTAATCCTTCGTTATATCTTACTGCATACATCAGTGCAGTCCAGCCGTCATTATCTGTAAGGTTTACAGAAGCGCCTGCTTCAAGCAGTCTTTTTATCTGCCATTCATTTCCGGATTTTGCAGCTTTCATTAACTGAGTTCTACCAAATACATCAGTCTGGTCAGGATTCTTAATTGCAGAATACTCAACTTCAGCTGATTCTTCTATTTCTTCAATATCCTGAACTATATAATCGCTTAGATATTCTTTTGTTTTTTTGGATTCTTTTGCTTTCTGTTCTTCTTTTTCAAGGGCAAGCTGCATCTGTTGAGCAAGCAAAGCCTGTCGTTCAGCTTCCAGTCTTTCCTGTTCTTTCTTTTCGTTTTCTATCTTTTCTGCTTCAAGTCGCTCTGCCTCAAGCCGTTCTTCTTCAAGTCTTCTTTTTTCAGCTTCTTCTGCTTCAAGTTTTTCTCTTTCAAGTCTTTCAGCTTCAAGACGTTCTGCTTCGATTCTTTCCGCTTCTTCGCGTTCCATCTGTTCTCTTCGAGCAGCAATATCTGCTTCTGCTTTTGCACGTTTTTCCATTAATTCCTGCTGTCTTTCTAATGCTGCATCATCGTCTACAACCTTTTTGCGGGAAGAGAAGGCGGTAAGAGGGAATAAAAATGATAATGATATTATAAAAAGCAATAATGATTTTCTATAAAACATATAATAATTATAAAGTAATGCCCCTAAATCTACAAGTATTTTCATAATTGACTGTATTTTACATTTTTGTTATATTATCAGAACACCCCTTGGGAATCTGAAATATGATTCTCTTTATCCATAAGGAGGAACAAGACTCTTATCGGCTTTCGCCAGCCACGTCTTGTTTTACAGTCTGAAATCGTTGATGACATGATTGTATTACTGCCTCCTGAAAACTCTGCTATACGCAGAGATTATTTTTTTGAGGAGATACTTATGAAAAAGTATGAACTTATGACTATTTATCCACTCGAAGATGAAAAGTCAAAAAAAGGTGCTGAAGATGTAAAAAGCACACTCGCAAAATTCGGCGCTGAAATCACAGAAGAAAAACCATTTGGCGACCGCGATCTTACTTACCAGATTCAGAAGCAGAAGAAGGGACGTTTTGTTCTTTACACTATGAAGCTTAATCCTTCTAAAATTACTGAAATTGATAAAGAATTCAAAATTAACATGAATCTTTTGAAGTATCAGTTTGTAAGACTTGACGAAAAAGAATCTAAGTAGAAAATACCGCTAAAAGCGGAAAGGAGCTTTGAATGACAGACTTAAATCATGTAGTTCTTATTGGCCGTCTCACACAGGATCTTGGTTCTGATGAGCGTAGTTTCGGTTATGTCGGAAACGGACAAGCCAGAGCGAATGTGAGCATTGCTGTCAACAGAAGCAAAAAGAACGGTGACCAGTGGGTAGAAGAAGTAAACTACTTCAATATCACAATCTGGGGAAAAACCGCAGAAAACTTAAAACCATATCTTACAAAGGGAAAGCAGATTTGTGTTGAAGGACACCTTAAGCAGGACCGATGGGAAAAAGATGGACAGAAGCAGAGCAGAGTAACAATTGTTGCTGATCAGGTACAGCTGCTCGGCGGACGCGGAGATAACAGCCAGAGCTCAGGCTCGGCAGGGGGTGCTCCAAGATTCCAGCCGGCTAGTAATGCAGGTCAGAACAGTGGTTTCGGAGGCGGCTATTCATCAGAACCATACGGTGACACAGGAAGTGATTTCCCGGAAGATATCCCATTCTAATTGACTAATTGAGAGGTAATAATTATGTCTGAAGAAAATACACAGGAAATGGAAGAAAAACAGACACAGGAAGCTGCAATGGCTGAAGCTTCTGCTTCTGAAGGTCGCGAAGAAGATCGTGACGGACGCGCTAAAGGTAAAACATACTTCCGCAAGAAGGTTTGCCGCTTCTGCGCTAACAAAGCAAAGATTGATTACAAGGATGCAGATGCACTCCGCCGTTATATGACAGAACGTGGTAAGATTCTTCCACGCCGCATTACAGGAACTTGTGCAAAGCACCAGCGTGAAGTTGCAAAGGCTATCAAGCGCGCACGCTCAATCTGTTTGCTTCCTTACGTTGCAGATTAAGTAAAAGAAAGATTATCGGGTCAAGCCCGATAATGACATGATTGTCATTGCCGGGCTTGACCCGGCAATCTAAAATCGGATTATCTTATACTCCGAGGTAATCTTAGAAAAAATACAGGAGCTCGAGGAAATACAAATGAAAGTAATTCTTAACGTAGACGTTAAATCACTTGGTGAAGAGGGAGACGTAAAGAACGTTGCTAACGGATATGCACGCAACTTCCTTCTTCCACGTAATCTTGCTGTACCTTACAATGAAGCTACAGTAGCAATTTTCGAAGGCCGCAAGGCAGAAATCGAAGCACGCAAAGAGCAGAAGAGAAAGGATTCTGCAAGCCTCAAGGAAAAACTCGAAGCTGCAGCAATCGAACTCAACATGCCAGCTGCTGCAAACGGAAAGCTTTACGCTGCTGTTACAGCAAACGTTGTTGCTGAAGCACTCAACAAGCTTGGATTTGAAATTGAACGCAAGAGAATCGAAATTCCTGGTTCAACAATCAAGTCTGTTGGAAACTTCAAAGCTACAATCAAACTTTACGAATCACAGACTGCAGAAGTACATGTTGCTGTAAAGGCACAGACTGTAGAGGGAAGCGCTCCAGCTGAAACAAAGAAGGCTGAAAAGAAAGCAGAACCTGCAAAGGAAGAAGCTCCAGCAGCAGAAGAAAAAGCTGAATAATTTCTGATTTTTCTTTGATTTTATTAAGGGCCGGTAGTACACTGTATTTACCGGCTTTTTTTATCGATTTTTATTAAGGGAGAATTTAAAAATGGATGTATCATTAAACGACAAAGTTCCACCACACAATATTGAAGCTGAACAGGCTGTTCTTGGAGCACTTCTCTTAAACTGGGGAGCAATGTCAGAAGTAGTTTCTATCTTACGTCCAGACCGTTTTTATTCCCTTCAGAACCAGGTCATTTACGAAGCAATGCAGAAATTGTTTTCCAAAAATGCAACTGGTGACACTATTTCACTCATAAACGAACTTACCGTTGAAAATAAACTTGAACAGGCAGGTGGGGCTGCATATATTGCATCTTTAACAGATACAGTTCCTTCAGCTGCCAATATTGATTATTACGCCAGGATGGTTTTAGACCGTGCTGCCCGTAGAGATTTAATTCATATTTCAGGTGATCTTAAAACATCTTCTTTCAACTTACAAAAAGACAGTAAGGCTCTTTTAGACGAAGCCGAACAAAAGATTTTTGCTCTTGCAGAACACAATGAAACTACTCAGGTTTATTCTGCAAAAGAAATTATGTTCAAGGAAATTGAACTTATTGAAGCACGCTATAAGAGCAAGAATCAGTTTACCGGTGTTCCAACCGGTTTTGCAAAACTCGATACCTATACTTCTGGTTTCCAGAAGTCTGAACTTATAATCATCGGTGCCCGACCTTCTATCGGTAAAACAGCACTGGCACTTTCTATGATTCAGAATATTGCCTGTGAAAAACGTATTCCATGCGGCTTCTTTTCACTTGAAATGCCTTATGAATCAATCGGTATGCGTCTTTTAGCCCAGGAAGCAAGAGTTCCTATGCAGAAAATACGTTCGGGTATGCTTAAGGTTGATGATGTAAAGAAAATTCAGGATGCAGCAGGCCGCTGGTTTGAAGCACCTCTTTACACCGTTGATACTCCAAACATGAAACTTATTGACCTTCGTGCTGTTGCCCGCCGAATGGTAAAGAACAATAAAGTTGAAGTTATTTTTATAGACTATATCGGTTTGATTTCAACAGAAGATCCAACAGCTCCGGTATTTGAGCAGGTATCTTTAATATCAAAATCTCTTAAAGCCCTTGCCCGTGAACTTCAGATTCCAATTGTAGCTCTTTGTCAGGTAGCCCGTGATGCAGAAGGGCAGGAACCAAACCTTGCACAGCTCAGAGGTTCTGGTTCTATTGAACAGGATGCCGATGTTGTAATGTTCCTTCACCGTGACCGTATTAAAGACGGAGATGCTATTGCAGCCCAGGATGCTAAGATTATTCTTGCTAAGCAGCGAAACGGTGCAACAGGTGATATTGATATCATATTCCTGCCGTCTTACTCTAAATTTGAAAATAAAGCAGATGAAGGCTAAAATAAAAAAGGGGCCTTAGCCCCTTTTTTATCATTTAGCATCCGCTTCGTTTGTATTTGATATCACTGACAGGTCTTTTTTATCCAGAAGTCGCAGGCGGCCATTGCTGTCTGTTACTACAATTCCGCTGTCTGTTACAGTTACTGGAGTTCCAGACTTAACCTGAATCTGAGACTTGAGTTTAAGTCCTAAATCTCCGCCAAACTTAGCAAGATAGAACTTTCCGCCGTCGCTTACAACGCAGTAATATTCACTGCCATCCTGTACGAGAACAGAATCTTCTGCAATTTCATTTTCACTTTCTGCAGAAATCTCAAGTGTATCAGGTGAAATTGTTACAAGCTTTACGGCACCTTTCTTTGAGTTTTCTCCGGCAATTGCAATAAACTCATCGCCTTCTTTGTAAACTGTACGGTTACGAATCTGTGCAACAGGGGAGTTCTTAATAACTTCTCCGTTTTCAATATTGAACTTAACAAGGCGGGAAAGCATATTTGCTTCATCAGAAAGAATAATACCGAATTCAGTTGTCATGCGGGCTTCAGCAGCTTCTTTCTGCTGAACTTCTGCCTGATCTTTAGCAATTTCTTTACGTTCGTTCTGAGCTTCTGTTTCTTTCTTGTCTGCACGGGCCTGCTGTTCCTTAGCTTCTTCTTTAGCCTCGTCAGTCTTAGCCTGCTGCTCGTCCTGCTTTTTCTGCTGTTCTTCTGCAGCTTCTTTCTTTTCTTCAGCTTCCTTCTTTGCTTCTTTAGCTTCTTCCTGTGCCTTCTTGTCATCAGGATTTTCATCAGCTACTTTCTGCTTTTCTTCTGCTTTCTTTTCGGCTTCTTTAGCTTCTTTCTTAGTTTCTTCAGTTTTCTTCTTTTCTTCGTCCAGCTTCTTCTGTTCGTTTACAGCCTGCTTCTGAGCTTCCTTTGCCTTTTCGCTGGCCTGATCAGCTTCGCGTTCCTTGATGTCTACCATTTCCTTACGGCTTTCAACATTCTTGTCATCATCTTCCTTCATTGAATCAACAACAGAAGAATCGCTGATAACAGAAGTTTCTACAGTAGAAAGACCACCATTTTTAATATCATAAAGAGGAATTACAATTTCTGATTTTCCCGGCCAGTCCTTATAGTTTACGGAAAGACCACAATTTTCAGAAGAAAGATTATCAATTACGATATTTTTATATTTTGATTTGAAAGTATCAATTTTTCCGCGGTATACGGCATTGTAAACAGTAATGAAAACTGCAATTGTATCTGCATCCTTTTCACTATAGCCGTAGGCCGAAACAAGATAAGCAGAAATAATTCTTCTAAGGTTATTGATATGGTCAACAGTCGCATCGGCACCGATGAAAAGAATATCTGCATCGAGTTTTCCGCTTTCATTTTCGTCTATTGCGTGTACTACCCAGTATTTTGCATTTTTGTTTGTATTTGCAGATTTTGTCGGATCTACGGCAATCTGATTTCCCAGTCCGCTACCAATTGAACGGATTGCAGAAATAGAATCAATTACTTTGTGAGGTCCTGTATAGTTGATGAATTCAATCGTTGTTTCGTCTGCAGTTTTAAGTTCCTTTTCATTTACTTCAAGAGCAAAAAGACTGGCAGAAAGTAAAAGGATTATAGTTAGTAAAGACAAAGATTTTTTCATAAATAAGCCACCTATAAATATTTAGATTTAATTATTTTAACATAGGAAATCAAATTTAGCCAATAAATTATTAAATAGATTGCCACGTCGCTGCGCTCCTCGCAATGACGTCATTGCGAGCCGAAGGCGAAGCAATCCATATTTGCGGGATATTTACAATTCCAGAGAGATGATTTTCTTTAAAGTGTCGCGGGCATACATACGGGTATTCGACGGATAATTTGCGCCCATAAAGCGTTTTATTATGTCTTTTCCCTGCTTATTGTAGGCAGGACGGCCCATAAAAAGACAGATTGAATAGACCGCGTCGCAGATAGTATTGCAGTAAACAGAATCTTTTGTACCTGCCAGTTCAGCATTTTTTTCAATTGCAGTAAGCAGTTTGCCATCCGGATCATAACCATAAATATTTGCCATAATAGCCCGGCAAAGAAACTTATTATTACTGCGGGAAATTATATCCGCACAGGCAGCCTGTGTATTATCAGTACAGAGCAGGGCAAGCTGAACAAGAATTGTTTCAAGACCAGCCGAATCGGTGCTGAAAACTGATTTTTCTATATGAATTCCAAAGTCTGATGAAGTTGAATCCAGGTAGTAAAGTCTTGCAATAGAAAGAGTCTGGCTGAGCCATTCCTTTTCTGCTTTGCCGTAACTTCCCTTTTTTATCGCTGCTTCCCGGTCCGGATTTTTTAACTGAGAATAAAAGCCCCCCTGTGAATAATAATTTATTTCAGATAAATCGAGCGGAGCAAAAGAAGAATAATCAGACTGTATATTTTTTTGAACAGTTTGATCAGAAATAAACTTTGAAGTGCTTTGGCTTGTGTGGTAGGCATTCATTGACCAGTTTTTAGAGCAAAATACCAGATAGTTATCATTAAGATAGATTATCTGGTTTACACTTTTGTTTCTTACATTTTCCGGCATTCTGGCAGCCCACAGTTCTTTTCCTTCGGAATCAATTAAAATTGCTTTTTGAGAATCTGCTAAAAAAATACCGGTATCTGAAAAATCACTTTTTACAAGAGCGTTTCCGTTAATTCCGCTGATTTTCCAGCTGGCTGTTTCACTTCCATCTTCAGTATTAATCTGATAAATTGTAAGGTCTGACTGGGAAAGAGAAAGAAGACGGAAATCCTTTCTGTTATGATTTATGAGAAACATAGGATTTCCGGCTTTTATTGAGGTAACCCAGCGGCTTTGCGTTAAGCCTTCGGAAATAGAAAAAAGACCGGCACTGCCGTCTGTAAAAATCAAAAGAATACCCTGGCTGCAGGTAAAGGCATATTTAATGCTTGCTGCAAAGGTGATGTCTTCAAGTTCTTCTCCAAAAGGCGAAAGTCTTAAGCCCTTTGTTTTTCCATCCTGATCAGCTAAGAAAACAACTATTGAACCATCCGGCAGTTCCTGAAGAGCTAAGTCTTTTTGCTGACCTGTTTTTATACTCCATCTGATAATTCCATTGATTCCATAACAGACAACTTTTCCCTCGCCATGAATAAAAAACCGCCCGTCACGGCCGGCAAAAGGTTTCGCAGCTGGCTTAAAATCAAGAGATTTAGACCAGATTTCACTTCCGCTTGGATTAAAGAGTTTTATGATGTTTGAGTTCTGGTCATGAAAAAGAATGAAGTCTCCCCGTAAGGCTGTCAGAGAAATTTTTCTTACCCGACCTATGTTTTTTTCCCAGAGAAGTTTTCCGTTAGAAGAAAAGCCCATAAGATTTCTGGCATCTGTTGCAAGACAAAAACCGTAGGATGTAACCTCCGGCTCGCACAGGACACTTCCGGGTAAAACTGCCGTCCAGCTTGTATTGTAATTTGAAAGAGTTTCAAGCCCGGTATCCTGTGAAAAAAGAAATGAAATTTTTGCAGAACAAAATATAAGTGAAGCAAGAATGATTTTCTTTATTTCTTTTTTCATAAAATTAAAGCCTCTTAAGAATCAAGTTCAAGCAGACACAGACTTTCAATATGGCTTGTGTTAGGGTAAAAATCCAGAAGATAAGCCTGTTTAAGAGAGTAACCTGCCTCAATCAGGCGGGCACAGTCGCGGGCATGTGTTGCCGGGTCACAGGAAAGCGAAAGAATTAAAGGGATTTTTGATTTACAAAGCCATTCACACACTTCCTTTTCCATGCCGGAACGGGGCGGGTCAATTGTACAGGCATCAAACTGGGGCATACTGGCTGCACAAGTTTTTACAAAATTTGCTCCACTTAAACCGTAGCTCACATGTTTTTTTCCTGCAAGATTCTGCTCTGCAAATACAAGGGCATCGCGATTATGTTCTACCAGAACTACGTTTTCGTACTTTTCTGTCAGAAATGTTGAAATAGAACCGCAGCCTGAATACATATCGAGAATGTTTTTACCGCCCGGCAAAATGTCTGTTATGAGACGGCAGACTTTTTCAAATACAAAAAGATTTGACTGAAAAAAGCCCCTTACATCAAAAGAAAGCTTGTGGTCTCCAAGCTGCACCGACATTGTATTTTCAGGAGAAGCCAGAGTACCTGAAAAATAGCGGTTTTCTTTGACTTTAAGCTTTTTATTTTTCTGACCGCCGCCTGTAATTTTTGTTTTAGGATTACGAATTGGCTCTTCGGCTGCTATCTTAAGATCTTCTGTTGAAAAAGAGCTTCCAAAAAGATGGCTGCGTCCCTTAGGTCTGGAGTCTGAATCTTCTGCAGTATTCTTAAGATATTCATTTACTTTTTTTTCTGCGCAAAGGCATTCTTCAACTTTAATAACTACATTTGATTTTCTCTGAGAAAGTCCGCCGTCATTAAGCTGGAAGCGGCAGCGGTAATTATAATCCGGACCATCAACAATTTGTGTTTTACCTGTAATATCGATTCCGTTCTGGCGAAAAATATCTGTAAGTATACTTTTGCGGATTTCTTTTTGATATGACGGCTCTATATGCATCATATTACAACCGCCGCACTTACCGTAATAATGGCAGGGTGGAATAATGCGGTGAGGGGAGCTTTCTATAATTGATACAGCCTCAGCATTATCATAATCTTTATTTTCTTCTGTTATATTTATTTCGATTTTTTCGCCTGGAATGGTGTAGGGAACGAATACATTCTTTCCATCAATTTTTCCTAAACATTTTCCCCCAAAAACCATTTTATCTGTTATAATAGTCATATAACAGAATATTAACAGAACTATATTATTGTTACAATAAAAAAGGAGAAACATTATGTTGATGAAGAGTTTTACTTTGAAAATGGACGACGGCTATGAGCTTTGCTGTAATCGCTGGCAGCCAGATACAGAAGAAGAAATAAAAGGAGTAATTCAGCTTCATCACGGACTTGCAGAACATTCGCTTCGCTATGACCGCTTTGGTTCTATTCTTGCAGAAAATGGTTTTGTTCTTAATGCTTATGATATGAGAGGACATGGCCGTTCTGCAGAAACTGCAGATAAAAATGGAACAGGTATGTTCGGTAAACTTGCTGACAAAAAGGGCTTTGACCGCGCCGTAGCAGACCTTAAAGCCGTAACTGATAATCTTAAAAAAGATTTCCCTGATAAAAAGACAATTCTTATGGGCCACTCATTTGGTTCTTTTGTAGCCCAGGGCTTTATTGAAGAGCATGGAAATGATATAGATGCCTGTATTCTCTGTGGAACAGCAGGTCCACGTCCGGCTCTTATTGCTTTTGGAAAACTTGCTGCTCATGTAATAACTTTCTTTACCGGCAAAAATAAATGTCTTAAGATTATGGATCAGCTTTCCTTTGGATCTTATAATGCAAAAGTAGAAAATCCAAAAACTCCATTTGACTGGCTTTCTAAAAATGAACTCAATGTTGAAATGTATAAGATGGATAACTGGTGCGGCTTCCCGCTCACAAATTCCTTCTTCTGCAGCATGACAGAAGGTCTTTCAAAGATTCATAAAACAAAAAACATCAATAAGATTCCAAACAATCTTCCTGTATTCTTTATCTGGGGTAGTGATGACCCGGTTGGAAGCTACGGCGAAACAATCAAAAAGCTTATAGATATCTATAAAGCCAAAGGCATGGAAAAAATCGACCAGAAAGAATATCCGGGAGACCGCCACGAAATCCTCAACGAAGACAACAAAGAAGAAGTAGAGAAGGATATTATTAATTGGATATTGACTATTAATTAAAAATATCAATAATATCAGTAATCGTGTTAATTAGATATGGTACCGATGGTCAAGGACGCCCTGTAAAAAAGGCAGTCGTTTACACGCAAACGGAACATCTGATATCAAATAAAAACATAGATCCTGATGCGCTTCAGATTATCAACAGACTTAGAGACGCAGGTTTTACTGCTTATATTGTTGGCGGAGCTGTAAGAGATTTAATAGTTGGAAACAAACCAAAAGACTTTGATATTGTCACCGATGCCACACCATCTAAGATAAAAAGAATATTCAGAAATTCTCGCATAATAGGCCGCCGTTTCAGGCTGGTCCATGTTGTATTTGGTACCAAAATTTTTGAAGTTTCTACTTTCCGTTCAAATGCAGAAGGCTCTGTAGGCAACGACTTTGGTACAATCGAAGAAGATGTTCAGCGCCGCGACTTTACAATGAATGCCCTTTATTACGATCCTCTACAACAGCAGGTAATTGATTATGTAGGCGGCATGAGGGATATCAAAAAGCATATACTGAGACCTGTAATTGCCTTAGATAAAATCTTTGTTGAAGACCCTGTTCGAATGCTCCGCGCCATCAAGTATTCAGCAACTACACATGCAAAAATGCCGCATTCACTAAGACATAAAATCCGGAGCTCTGCAAGCCTGCTTTCTCAGGTTTCACCATCCCGCCTTACAGAAGAGCTTTTGAAAATCATTAACAATGTTTATGCCTACGAAATTGTTCAGGAAGCTTTGGATACAGATCTTTTTATATATCTTCAGCCTTCTGCAACAGGTTTGATTTATGAAAGCCGTGACTTTGAAAGTAAATACATGGAAAGTGTAAAAAAACTTGGTCAATTAAATACAATTGAACCGGATGCAAGACTTGGTAAAAAGCTTCTGTTACTTATTAAAGATTTTGTCGGCACCCTTACAGACTGGGAAAAAGAAACTGCAGGTAAATATTCATATACTGAACTCTATGGAAAAACCTGGACAGAATGCCGCAATTTCGTTTTACCAATGAACCCGGTTAGAAAAGAGCTGGAATTTGCAGTAAAAGCAGCCTTGAATGAATGTGGAGTAAAGGCTCATCAGCCTAAGAAAGCTCCTGTAAAACAGGCGCCTAAACAGACTTCTAAAAAGAATGGATCGCCACGCTCTTCGGGCTCGCGATGACGTTTTAGCTTCGGGCTCGCGATGACGTTATAGTTTGCAGGCTCGCGATGACGAAACATAACACGTCATTGCGAGGAGCGCAAGCGACGTGGCAATCTATTTATTTCATACTGGCTGGTTTCGAGATTTTATCAATAACAATACTTACTTCTTCAATTAGAATACCTGTAAAGGACTCAATTTTGTCTATGATATACTGCTGAAGCTTGTGAACCTTGCCGGTAAGTTGAGTACCAAAGGGAACATCTATAGTTACAATAAGTCTGTAACCACGATTATCGGTTTTTATAGAAATCTTTTTTATTTTTACATCAGGATCGCATTCGCTTACGCAGTGCATAACCATCTGGGTTAGGGCAGCTTCTGAAATTTCAATACGGCCTTTTTTAGAAAATTCAGGCTGAACAATTGATTTTTCAATCATCTTACCGGTAAGGTTTTTACCTGCCTTTTTGAAAAGCTTGTTTTTATTGAAAAAGTCATGCATGGAGGTAGAGAAAATCTGAGAATAATTCTTTTTTACCTCGATTGAAGGAACAGGTATTACATGCTTTCCTTCTACCTGACGTGATTTAATAGCCTTTTCTATATCTTCTTTTGAGGCAATTTCTTCGATGTGAATAATTTTCTGAGGCTGTGGAAGCTGAAGACGCATGGCAATTTTACTTACCATTTTTTCAGAAGTTCCAAGGAGAAGAATCTTTTTGATATGAGTTTTGCGGAGTACGCGGGCAACAGAATCACGGTGTTCTTTATCATCAAAAAGGGCAGCACGAACGGCACCCATATAAGTTTTTTCGCGTTTTGCAGAACGGCCTGCTACAATTTTTTCATCCTGAATTAAAAGACCATCGTCAATAATGGCATGAATCCCATATTCTTCTGCAAGAAGCTTTGAACGGAAAGATTTTCCGGTTCCACTTTCGCCAACAAGTGCATAAACCTGAACACGCTGAAACATATTTAAAATATCAGAAAAATTCTTGCCCATATAAAACTATTATAACTCAGGATTTTTAATTTCACAACATTCTAATAAGTGTATAAAGTCATCCGGGAGAGGGCATTTTATTATTTGAGGAAGTTCAAGAGGATTATCAGCTGGAAAAGTAAGGCTGCAGGCATGCAGATAGTATTCTCTTTTAAGTTCCTGGCACTGCTTTCCGCCATAAGACCTGTCTCCTGCCAGAGAATGGCCGTGAAGGCTGCTTTGGGCGCGAATCTGATGTTTTCTTCCGGTTTTTATTGAATATTCTACCAGAGTAATATCCCTGCCATTAAGTTTTCCATGGGCGAGGGGTCTTGCAGTGGTTATGGCCAGACTGCCTTTTTCGCTTTTCGAAACGGTATAAAAGCCCCCGTCTCTTTCTTCTGAATCTGCAAGCTTATCTTCCCAGTTTTCTGTGTCCGTAAGATTTCCTTCTGCAATACCTGTGTATTTTTTTCTGATTGTATGATTTTTTATACAATCAGAAAACCATTGAGCGCCTTCAAGACTCTTAGAAAAAGCCAGAAGGCCGGTAGTATTTCTATCCAGTCGGTGCAGAGGTCCCGGCTTAAAGGAAAGTGATTTTTCATCAGTCTTTTCATTTTTTGCCTGGAGATAGGCTGAAACTTCTTTTTCAAGACTAATCTGATTTTCATTCTGACAGCCGTGAACTGAATATCCATAAGGTTTATCAATTATTAAAAGGTGCTGGTTTTCGAATATGATATTAAGTTTGATTTTTGATTCAGGGATTTTTTTTTCTGACTTTTCTGAATCAAATAAAAAGGCCGCAATTGAAATAAGGTCTCCTTCTGCTACATGAGAATCTGCTTTTGTTTTTTTCTGATTTACTTTTATGAGCCCCTTGCGGATAAGTTTATAAATTTCATTCAGGCTTTTTTCTTTAAGAAAAATCCGGAGAACTCTGTCTAATCTTCTGCCATCATCATCTTTGCCTGCTGTAAAATCCCTGAATTCCATACTTTTTAAGTATATCTATTTTTTTAAAATCTACTAGTAAATTTAGCCTTTCAATGATAAAATATATTAATATTTATTTGATTATATCTGGAAAATTATGGCAGAATCATATTCAATTACGCAGCAATTTATACTGTTTTTACATAATCCAATTTTGCTTTCCTGCGTATTCAGCTGGATTGGTGCACAATTCATAAAAGCAGCCATAAAACTTATCTACGGACGAATCCATTCTTTAGGCGAACTTATTGAAGTTATGTTCTGGCGTACAGGCGGTATGCCTTCCAGCCATTCTGCACTTGTTACTTCTTTGTGTGTAACAATCGGAATACGCCATGGCCTTCATTCAGATCTCTTTATTTTTGCATTATGCTTTTTTCTGGTTGTTATCAGAGATGCTTTTGGTGTTCGCCGTTCAAGCGGAATGCAGGCTAAAAAACTAAATGAAATCGGAAATGAACTAAAGGGTAAAGAAATCATTAATAATTATAAATCATTAAAAGAAGTTGATGGACATACACCTATGGAAGTTTTATGCGGCTGTCTCTTAGGATTTTTAGTAGGTCTTTCATTTTCATTATTAAAGTAATAGTAGTTTATTATGAATAAGTATGTAAAAATCAGCTCACCTTTTATTTTTCTTCTTTCACTTATACTTATTCTGGTTTTTAAAACAGTTCCTTCCGGAAAATTATGGAAAAACTATACTGTTATTTGTGTCCCTGTAAATACTGATGATTCTACCGTCGTAAAGGCAATAAATGATTGTGGAATAAAAAATGCCGTATTCCAGTCGGGCCAATATCTGCCGATTCCACTTGCAGAAAATTCAGTTGAGCTTTCAATGCTTAAACTGAATTATAATAATCCGGAATATTCATATTTTAATAAACGCAATGCAATGTTTTTTGATAAAGCAAATGCATACCGCTTGTATTACATACCTTCAAAATATAACTCAGAAAGCAGCGCTTTAATAAGACAGCTTAAGGGGCAGGGAATTGACTGCATAAAAGATTCTTCTGCAGAATACCCCTGGCTCTTACCACTAATCGGAATATTGCTTTCTGCCATGCTTTTTATTTTTTCAAAAAACAAAATTCCATTTTTATGCGGTTCCCTTATACCGCTTTTGTATCTTTACGGAAATCCTTTTTATCCTGTTGCAACTGCTACCTGCCTCACAATGTTATGCATCTTTTTTATTTCAAACTTATGGCGCAGAAAAAACATGATAATAACACTCTTAAGCAGATACTCAATTCCGGCCATGCTTGGTGTTGCCTTTATTGCAGCTTTTTCAAGTTCACTTTCTTCTGGCTTTTTATTTCTTATTGCCTTCATAGGAACAGGCTCTGCTCTTACAGCCTGTTATTTTGTAGAAGATTATTTCAGAAATAAAAAAGCCTTTGTACCGGTTTATATCAGGTCTTCAAAAAGAGTTTCTCTATTTGCAGGTAAAGTATTTGCATCAATGAATATTGTTACCGGAGCAGCCCTTTTATTTATTGTCCTGATTTTTGTTACCTCAACTGATACAATAAAAACACCTTCTGGAAAAATTCTCTTTCCGGCAAAGTCTCATATTAATGACAGCAATCTACCGCAGTTTGAAGATTTTTACAGATTATACTGGAATGTAAAAACATATCCTTACAAATCACTGAATGAAAATGAAGGGCAGAAAGATATAGTTCAGTATTCCAGTTTTATAGAAAATGCAGAAAATGGAATAATTACAGAGCAGATTAACACACTTAAATATGATTCATCATTTAAAAAAGATGTATATGATGGTATTGATAATCTTCAATTCGATTCTGTAGAAAAAGTAATGAAATCCGAAGGCGAAGACTTTTGCGGAGGTTATACTGCAACATCTTCTTATCAGATAAATATATTTGGTATAATTATGTGCTTTATTTGTCTTTTTATATTACTTTTTATCTATTTTTCCATTATTATAAGAAAAGGTATACGTAAATGAAATCAAATAATCCTGTAGTTTCATCGATTATAAAAAATTACAATACTTCGCAAAAAGCATTTCTTCCAAAAATAGTAAATATTCCTTTGTCTCAGGAAAGCGAGTCTTGTTATAAAGCAATTGTAAAGCCTGGGGATATGGTAAAAGAAGGTGATGTAATTGCTCAGTCTGAGTTTTCAAAAGGCTGGACATCTTCTCTCCATTCATCAGTGCCTGGTAAAATACTTTCGATTGATCCTTGTGTTTCTCCGAACGGCCACCAGGAATTTGCCGTAAAAATTAAATTTGGCGGTGCACTTTCATACTTAGGAAAAATTCCACATGAAAAGACACCTGATTCATATACTCAGAAAGAAATTGCAACAACCCTGATTAAAAACGGCGTTATAAATACCTTTAAAACTGCCATACCTGAAAATCTTGGAATTCAGATTGAACAGATAAACGCCATTCAGGAAAGACATAATCTGGTAGTAAGACTTTTTGATGAAGACCCTTACCGCATAACAGATTCATTAATGTATAAATTTTATTTTGCAGAAATAGTGAAGGGTGCCAGATTCATAGCAAAGGCAATTAATGCAAAAGGAATCATTTTTGCAATAGATACAAAATCTCATGAAAAAAATTATTTTGATAATCCGGATTATAAAGATATCTATGCTCTTGAAATGAAAATTCAAAGATATCCATGCGGAACTCCAAGAGAAATTGTTTCTGCCTTTGTAAGAGGACCTCTTAATAAAATCTGTAATTTTACACTTACAAAAAGAGATCTCTTTACAGACTCTTCGACAATCTACGAAGCTTACAAAGCACTTGCTCTTTCAACACCTTGTGTAGACCGTATGGTTCATTTTTCCGGCAATTGTCTTAACGCTTCCTGCCTGCTGGATGTAAAACTTGGAACAAGCATAAGAGACATTGTTCCCCAGATAGGCGGCTTTACAAAAGAACCTGCTCACATAATTATAAACGGAATGCTCTGCGGCTATTCCGTTAAGAGCTTAGACATTCCAATTACAAAATACGTTAAATCTGTTGAATTCCTTTCAAAAAAGAAAAATACAGACGAACAGATTTACACATGTATTAACTGCGGAAACTGCCGTTTTGCATGCCCTGTAAAACTTTCTCCAGACATACTTTATAACCATACAGTAAACTTTAAATTACTTAAGGACACCTACGCCGCATCAGCTTTAGCCTGTATCGAGTGCGGACTTTGTAACACAGTTTGTCCGGCACGTTTGCCTCTCTGCCAGACAATTAAAGTTCTTAAGAATAAGATTACAGAATAACTGAGGATTTTATGAAAAATAAAATAAAGGAAAATAAACTTAAAAATTCAAAAATCTCTGTAAAACCCTATGTATATAGCATACCTTCAATATCTTCTGTATCTATAAGACTTCTTATTCTTATGAGCATACAGGTATTAATGCTGCTTTTTACAAAAAGCTATAATGCTTTTTTTGTAGTTATAACTTCTCTTGCTGCTTCAATTTTTGCTTCTGTTATTAACTATTATGTAAGCAAAGAACCTTTTTATAATATAATGAACATTGCATTACAGGGAATTGTTATAGGACTGCTGCTTCCGGAAACATATCCTCTCCCTATGGTTTTTGTAATTTCATTTGCGACAATTCTTGTTTCCAGAGTGATTGTTTTTAAGGGAATAAACAGCTGGATCAACATTCCGGCTATTTCAGTAATTATAGCCTGGTATATTGGAAATATTTTCTTTCCACATTTTGCATTAACTTCAGAATTGCTTACAGTAAGAAATACATCTGTATATCTTATTCAAAGCGGATATTTTCCGATTTACTCTTTTGACACTCCAATAACAGCCTTTTTGAATAAATATGTTTTCAGCATAACAAACGTAACAATTCCAGAAGGATTTGTTTCATTATTCTGGGACAGCCATTCCTTGATTCCTGCTTTCAGATTTAATCTTATAACACTTATTTCATCCATAATTTTATTTTCAGACAATTCATTTTCATTAATTATTCCTTCATGCTTTATTGCAGTTTACGCAGTACTAGTAAGACTATTTGTTCCATATCTTTTTGGAGGAACAATAAACCAGGGAGATATGCTTCTTGCATTACTCACAAGCGGAATACTTTTCAGCGCCTTTTTCCTACTGCAATGGTACGGAACAATTCCTGTGAGCGTATCCGGAAAAGTAATTCTTGGAATAATCAGCGGAATAATTGCCTTTGTAATTGTTGGCTGTGGAACTTCTCCTGTTGGAATGGCATATACAATCATTCTTTCCAACATTATCTGTATGATAATCCGTATATTCGAAGAAAAGAAAAATGATCTTTCTACGGGAAAAGTAATTATGAAGTATTCTGAAAAAATTGCCGCCGAAACAGGAGATAAAAAATGAAACAGCAGATTTCCTATAAAAACTTTTTTATCAATTATGCAATTTTCATTCTGATTACATCCTTTGTTTTTTGTATATTAGTTTACATTGTAAAAGTTTCTCAAAAGTCCTGGGACTCGAATCTTAAGGCTGTTATTGAAAATACTCTTTCAGAAACAGTACCCGATACCTGGGAAATAGGGAACAAGGTAAGAATTAATAATCCTCTCAGTTCAAGTGCAGCTGCTTATGATGCCAGAAATAAAAAGAATGGCGAAAACTATAAGATTGCAATAATCAGATTACAGACTTTTTACGGACCTCAAGCCGGAATTTATATTATTGATAAAGAATCTAAAGTGACTTTCCACGGATATGCTTCTTTACACGGAAGGTGTGCCGACCAGCTTACAAACTCTGTTACCGGAAGACGTGTTGAGTACTGGAAGCTTCGTCTCGAAGAAATCTTTAAACAGGAAAGAGGTAATTAATAAATGAAACAGAAAAAATCCTTTATGTATATTGCGTCTTTTCTGGCGCTCACGATTGCCCCTACAGGCCGATTCGTTTTTGGTCTTACTCTTATTATTGAACTTGTCTTACTTGAAATACTTGGAATTCTCATCAATTCCCTTGTTACAAAACTTAAGTTCGAACAGATAAGAACATATTTTGTAATGTTCTTCATGATTGCAATCACTGTTTTGTACAGACAGATTCTTGTTTTAACATATACCGAAGTTGCCTTAATTCTTGGTTTCTATCTGTATTTTCCACCAGTTTCAGTTTTCCTTACACATACACTTTTTACAGGAAACGAAGAAACTCTGGAAGTAAGACTAAAGAACAATCTTTTACAGACACTGGTATTTTCAGTAATAATTCTTTTATTCTATCTTTTCAGAGATATTGCAGGTTATGGAACCTTTACCTTCTTTGGTAAAAATCACAGGATTTTTGAAAAGGTATTATTCAATCCGAATAAGGTTGGTATTTTTACCTTCTTTGCAACAATACCTGGAGCTCTTGTTCTTACTGGTTTAATAATTTATTTATTTCTTTTCTTAAAAAATAAATTCAGAATTATTTCAAGTAAAGGAGGGGCAAAATGATTTATTATTATACTTTCCTTTATTACACCTTAGTTTCTTCTGTAGTACTCATTTATGGAATTGGATTAAATAAAGTAGCTGAAATTGGAATTGTTAAATTCAAGGAAACAATCTTTTATGTAAAATGTGCAATTTCAATCGTTTCTTCAGCAGTAATTTCCTGGCTCATAACTTATTATCTCTTAGTGCCGCTGAAAATCACAGAGCTCTTTCCGCTGGTCTGCTTTATCGTATATGCAGCAATAAGCACTTTCCTTGGAGGAATTGTCCATCTCACAACCGGACGTTCAACAACCGAGTTTGCAATTTCATATCTGGTAATTCTTCTTTCAATTGCAGAAAGCTCTTCTTTGCTTTTTACACTTTTCATAAGCCTGTGCAGTCTCTTATCCATGCTGATAATCATACCTTTCAGTCTCACATTCCGCAGAAGAGTATGTTCTAACGGCCGTCTTTTAGACGAGAAATATTACAGTCTTTATTTCTTATTCCTTTCTGTATTGATTCTTTTACTTTCTGTATGGGATATTGTCTGGCTTAATCCGGAGGTAATAAAGTGATTCTCAAAACAATACTGCTTATTCTTTTTTTACTTTTACTGACTCTTCTTTCATTTTTTACTTTGTATATCCTTATTCCTTCAATTACAAAAGGAGACTCAAAAAAGGATGACCCGCTTATTCCTATGTCTCTTTCTCCTGTAATTTTGCCTGAAGAAAAAAAATATGTTCCGTCAGATAAAAAGGCCTTTGTCTTCTGTTCCTGCCATAAAGAATGCAAACTCAATCGTTCTTTATTCAATGAAAAATACACATGTACAATGGCCAAAACAGTTTTTGGTTCCGCACTGGACTGTAAGATTGCCTGCTTTGGTCTTGGAGACTGTGTAAAAATCTGTCCGCAGGAAGCAATCAGAATTGAAAACATGACAGCTGTAATTACAGACAACTGCTGTGGCTGCGGAAAATGCGTTTCAATCTGTCCACAGAATATTATTGATTTAATTCCTGCAGACACAAAAAGAACTGTGATTTGTGCAAATAATTCAGATGAAAGAACTTCCTGTACAAAGTTAAAATCTGAAGAAAATATTAGCTGGAATGCTAAAAAAGACTTTAAAATATGGGAATATTGTTATAGAATGTTAAAACGTTTTAAGTGATGCAGGGAACTTTTTTTTCATCGCTAAACGTAATACCTTTGGGGAAGGGTATTATAAAAAAATCTATTTAATAAGGAGAGATAATCGGCTTTTGGTGGGATGCCGTATAAAGAATAATGGGTTCAATATACGTCAGCTTTATCGTAAAGTCAGTTTCTGTTAATTCAGAAAACAGCGAGCTTTTTGAAAAAAGTTACCAGTCTGTTTATAAGCCGATTCTTAAATTCCTTTATTCACATCCGTCTTTTCCACTTTCTTTTAAATTTACCGGTCCTCAATTACAATTTTATAAAAAAAGAAAAAATGAAATTATAACTCTTGTCCGTGAACTTACAGACCGTAAGCAGATTGAAGTTCTAGGCGGCGCTTATCATGATGCTCTGCTTCCTCTTTTGAATTCCATTGACCGAAACGGCCAGATAGACGAACTGACCTCAGAACTTAGACAGACCTTTGGTAAACGCCCTCGTGGTATGACACTTTTTCAGGACTGCTGGGATTCTTCTTTAGTAAATAATATTCATAACTGTGGAATTGAATACCTTGTTCTTTCAAGCGCCCTTATTCAGGAGGGCAAAAAAAACTTCCTTCCGATTTTCATGTCTGATCTTGGAAAAAGTATAGATATTTTTGCCGCTTATGATGAGTTTATACCTGATTCTCAGATGCTTGCAGAAGAGTTCATCTGGAATATAGAAAAGGCAGTTCTTAAGGCAGAAAAAAAGGATTCATATTTACAGCTCGATGCAGACCGCATTGTAGTTATTAATCTTGAAGCAGAAACCGCTCTGAATCTTACAAATACAAAATGGTTTGAACAGCTTGATAAATATATACAGTCTACACCAGATTGTAAGATTAAACTAACAACTCCTAACGACTTCAGGACTCACAATGTAAAAACAAAACTCCAGTCCTATATTCCTGTTGGAATAAGCACAGAGATTTCTAATGTAATTCAAAATGATAAGGGAGAAAAAAACAGATTACCTTATTCAATTTACGATTTTCTTTATACCTATAGTGCAGCACAAAAATTATATAACCGCATTCTTTATGTCGGACTTCTGGTAAATCAATATAAAACAGATAAAATGCGAAAGAAGGCTGCACGTGAAAAACTCTGGTTTGCTCAAAATGGTGCAAATATTCTTTGTACTGCAAAAGATGCTGTAGAAAATACAATAAACCGCCAGCAGGCCTATAAGTACCTTAACGAAGCAGAAAAGATGCTGCGTGCAGAAGGTAATTTTGTTGAATCAGTTACCAGCTTTGATTACGATAATGATGGTATTTCGGAATATGTCTGCCGCATGGAACAGTATTTTGCCTATATTTCTTTAAACGGTGGAGCTGTTCGTGAACTTGATGTTATGAAGAACCTCTGTAACTATGCAGATAATCTTAAACGCCGTGCTGTTTTTGATGGTTTTGATGATGATTACGAAAGAGGCATTTTCATTGATCATCTTTTTACAAGTGAACAGTTTAGAAACTATTCTGGTGGAGAACCTGCAGGTGACGGAGTATTCTCCCGCATTCAGTACAGCGAATTAAAGTATTCTCAGTCTCACAGAGAAATACAGCTTTGTGCAAGAGCAGTATGGAAGCCTACAGGACAGACTGTTTACCTGCGCAAAAAATATGTAATTAATTCTACCGGAATGTATGTTCAGTACATCATCAAAAACGAAAGCGAGAAAACTCTTGGGGCAAAATTTGCAGTAGAAGCAAACCTTGTTAATATCTTCTTCAGAAACGATGACAAAACCGGCTTTAATATTGAAGCTGTTGATAATGGTGAGATTTTTGTTATTAATCCTAAAAAGTCAACTAAAGATATTAATGCAGGAAATAAACTGAAAAACATTCAGCTTGTCAGAATGTCTGATAAGGCAAACGGTATTTCCTTTGTTTTTGAACCAAATGAAAAATGCGGTTACTGCATGAATCCTATAGTATTTAACCGCCAGAATATGCAGTGCGAAGAGGCAAAGCCGGTAAGCATGACTTATGAGTCTACCTTATACTGGGACATCAATATTGGGCCGGGTATGGAGACTGAAAAGAGTATTAATTTTACGATTATTCCTGTGAAGAAAATTAAACAATAACTGTCTTCTTCTGGCTTAATATTACTGTCATCCTCCGGCTTGACCGGAGGATCTAGAAAATACAGTCCTATCTAGATTGTCCGGTCAAGCCGGACAATGACATTTAATTCGAAGCAGACAATGACAAAATCAGAGATTTTAATTCATCGAGTTTTCTATGAGTGATACGAGGATTTAAGAGAGTGAATTTTAAACATACTCTACCATCACTTACTGTCTGGCCAATAATGGTTCCATATTTGTGAATGAGGGTGCGGCGAACCTTTTTATTGATTTCGTCGAGTTCTTCTCCAGATCGAGTGTCATTCTTTCCGCAATATCTGAATACAACAGAAGAGATTTCCGGCTCAGTTACTACTGCAAAGTCCGGGTCGGCCTTAAGCTGGTTGTAAAAATACCGTGCATTTTCCATGCTGGTCTCTATCAGCTTGCTCCAGCCGTCGCGGCCACGCACCTGAAAACTGGTCCATACTTTAAGGGCATCAAAACGGCGGGTTGTTTGAAGTGATTTATCAACTAGGTTAGTGTAGCCGTCTTCTTCGTCTTCCTCGCGGTTGAGATAGTCTGCGTGGATTGTGAGAGCATCAAAGGTTGAGCCGTCTTTTAAGAGAACTGCGGAGCAGGAAATTGGCATAAGGAACATTTTGTGGAAGTCTACAGTGATTGAGTCGCAGAGTTTAAGGGCTGCAACGCGGTCACGGTATTTTTCGCTCATAATAACACCAGAGCCGTAAGCGGCATCTGCGTGGAGCCACATATTGTGTTCGCGTGCAAGGGCAGCTAAATCTTTCAGCGGATCAATACTGCCAAAATCAGTTGTACCAACAGTTCCAACAATAAGGAATGGAATGTTTCCGGCTTTTATGTCTGCATCAATGAGAGAGCGGAGGGCAGTTATGTCCATGCGTTTGCGGTTGTCTACCGGAACCTTTACAACAGACTGATATCCAAGGCCAAGTATGTGGGCTGATTTTTCCATAGAGAAATGTGAAATTTCACTTGTGTACATTCTGAGCTTAGAACATTTCTCATTGAGTCCAAATTTTTTAACATCATATTTTAAGATTTCGTTACAAAACCAGTCGCGTGCAAGTATGATTGCAGTCTGATTAGACTGGCTGCCTCCGCTTGTGAAAACTCCGTCTGCTTGGGCCGGGTCGTAACCGTAGAGCTTGCAGAGATGGCGGATAGTTTCAACTTCAATTTCTGTGGCTACAGGAGACTGGTCCCAGCTGTCCATAGACTGATTAAAAGTAGAAATAATCAGCTCGGAAGAAATTGTTTCTAAAAGGGATGGCCCATGAAGGTGAGGCATATACTCTGTTGAAGGAGTTCGGAGAAGATTTGGAAGAACCTTTTCTTTTGTGAGTGCAAAAACCTTATCCCAGCCAAGACCGTGCTCGGGCAGAATTGAGTCCTGAGCTACAATTTTTTTGAGTTCGTCCGGGGTCGGACCGGAGTAGGCAGACTCGTTTACAAAGGCGTCGGCAATTGCAGAGGCTGTTTGCTTTATGAGTTTTTTGTAGGTCTTTTTATTTGATTTCTCGCAGGTTAGAAAGAGGTCTTGCATGTTAGTTTCCTATTTATGGTGGTTTCGATACGGCCTGCGGCCTACTCAACCACCGTTTATGCCGGGATCTTTTTTACCCGGTGGTTGAGTAGCCGCGAAGTGTCGTATCGAAACCACCGTTTATGCCAGGGTCTTTTTATCCGGTGGTTGAGTAGCCACGAAGTGGCGTATCGAAACCACTGGGTAGACGTTTAATTATCTGTATTTTTTATCAATCTCAAGTACACACTTCTCAAAGATCTTCCATGCTTTACCAAGATCTTCGTCTGTAATGTTGAGGGCGCAGAGACAGCGCATAACTGCACCGTTGCGGCCACCTTTTTCAACAATCAGTCCGTTTTCAAAGCAGAGCTTTTGAACAGCGCCGGCAATTTCACCGCTGGCAGGCAGAGAGCCGATACAGTCCGGAGTTCCCTTCGGATCTACAAACTCGGTACCAACCATAAGGCCTTTGCCGCGAACATCACCGATAATGCTTACGCGCTTCTGAAGGTCGCGGAGGTTAGCACGAATCAGGTCTCCCTTACGAACTACATCAGCAAGGAAATCAGGCTGAGAAACACGTTTCAAAGTAATTGTTCCGGCCTTCATAGCAAGCTGGTTTCCGCGGAAGGTACCAGCGTGTGCACCTGCAGTCCACTTATCAAGTTCTTTTTTATAAACTACAACTGCCATTGGCTGTGAGCCGCCGATTGCTTTAGAAAGCAAAAGTACATCCGGCACAATATCAGCATATTCAAAAGCAAAGAGCTTACCGCTGCGGCCCATACCGCACTGAATCTCATCTACAATAAGAGGAATGTCCAGTTCTTTAGTTACACGGCGAACAGTCTGCAAAAACTCTACAGGGGCAGGAATAACTCCGCCTTCGCCCTGAATTGGCTCTAAGATTACGCAGGCCGGCTTTGTAATTCCGCTTTCAGGGTCTTTAAGTGTACGCTCAAAAAAGTTGCAGGCAGCCTTTACTCCTTCTTCTCCGCCAAGTCCAAAAGGATCGCGGTAAGCATAAGGGTAAGGGAAGCTGTGAACATCCGGCATAAGGCCGTTTACAGTTGACTTTGCATGAAGATTTCCCATGCAGGCAAGAGGGCCTTGTCCCATTCCGTGGTAACCGCCGGCAAAGGAGATTACGGCAGAACGGCCGGTTGCAGTTTTACAGAGCTTGATTGCGGCGTCTGTTGCATCCGTTCCAGATGGTGAGCAGAATTGAATTTTCGCATTATTTCCTAATTCAGAAGGAAGATGGCGAAGTATCGTTTCAACGAATTCATCTTTTACAGGGGTGGTTAAATCAAGGGTGTGAAGGGGAGCATCAGATGTGATGAGCTCTACCATCGCCTTGTTTACTTCGTCATCATTGTGGCCGAGTGCTAAAGTTCCCGCACCACACAAAAAATCCAGATATTTGTTTCCTTCTACGTCCTCAACCCATGAGCCTTTGGCTTTAGCAATTGCGAATGGAAATTTTCGCGGGTAGCTACGGGCATTAGATTCTGTGGAATCCTGTCTGGTAATGTAATACTGATTTGTGCCTTTTTCCGACATAAACGTTCTCCACTACGAAACAGCGAATTCGCTGTGTGATAAATATAATAAAGTAAGATAGTTTACCCTAAATACCGCCTAATAACAATAGAATTACAGAAAATAATAAAAAAATCGATATAGACAAAATCGCTTACGAATTATTAAAATAATTCAATATATAGAATAAATATAGCAAAATATCAAAAATATGATATAATTTTATGACATAAATTGTCTTATTATGGGAATTGAGTATGAAAAAGACATTTTTTCAAATTGCTAAACATTTCAAAATAGGCCGGATGTTTTCAGTATTATTTCTGACTTTTCTATTTATTGTCCTGTCCTGTTCTAATGTTGTTGATAACGAATCTGCAGCTTCATATGAGCAAAAGAAAAAAGAACACACTACAGTTTCAAATACAGAAACGGCTGTAGAAACAAAAAGCAATACTCCTGCTGCTCCTGTAAAAAAATACGCAACGATAAGTGGCGACCTTGAACTTAATGGTGCCTACCCTGTAAGCGTAATAAACAGAATTGAAAATGATGACCCTGCGAGACCAGAAAGTGATTATACAGAAGATCAGGGACGTTCAGCGCTTCCGGTTGTTCCAGCAAATTCATGGTATTTTATTAAGGCTACTTGCAACGGAACTGATTATGTATATGGTGAAGTGATTCAAGCAACTCGGGCCTATTCAATTCAACTTGAACTAGGCTACACCTGGACAATCATTGCAGGAATCAGAGCTAGCGAAACCGATGTTAATTCTGCTGTTTTTCTTCAGGACTCTTATCCCCTTGAAATAACCGAAAATTCTATTTCTGACACAGACCATACATTTTTCCTTAAACCACTTACATCTGGTGGTAACGGAATAATTGATTTAAAGATGGATATTCCCGATGACGATACAATCGGATATGTAAAAGCAACCTGTCTTTCTGATAATAAAGATAACTGGAAAAATGGTGATGTTGCACCTCTTGTTGAGCTCGCAAATGATGCCACAGATGGAAAGGTAGCTAAGCTTAATATTCCAGCAATAAAAAGCGGTTCTTACGAAGTCTTATTTACTTTTCACAGTTCTGCCACAGAAACATTTCCTCTCTTTACGACAGTTCAAATCATCAACGTTTTTGAAAACATGACAACCAGCACCTGGGCCGACAATGGTAATGCGAGTGTAATCAATAATGAAACTAAATCTTTTAAGATTGATACAAACGTACTTAAAAAATACAGCCTTACCCAGATTTACGTGGGAAGTTACCCCGGAACTTATGGCGACGGCCTTCCTGGAAAAGCGCCTTCAGATTCAAACGAGGGAACTCCATATTCTCCATTTTCTTCATTAAATAAAGCTCTTTCTATAATTGATACTCAGAATCAGCCTGCAAATAATTACACAATTCACATCACCGGTGAAACAACTGACACAGCAAACAATACAATTTCAACAGACAGGGCCGCTTCAATTACACTGGCAGGAGTTAACAGCTCAACCTCAATTATTCGCGGTCATGGTACTTCATCTCCGGTTCTTTCAATCACTACATCAAAACCTGTTACTTTCAAAAATATTCAGATTACAGGCGGTAATAACTCAAGCGGTAACGGTGGTGCCCTTTACCTGGCAGATAACACAAATGTAACACTTGCGGACGGCGCAGTCATTTCAGGTAACACTGCAGCCAAGGGTGGTGCAGTTTATGTAAGCCCTCAGGCAGATTTCAAAATCAAAGGCAGTGCTAAACTTCAGTTCGCAGCTTCAGATGCTGCCGGCCGCAATGATGTTTATCTTGCCAAAGATGATTCTCATAAAGCAAAAATTACAGTAGCAGGTTCACTCACACAGTCGGCTGTCGCTTTAATCACTCCTGAAGACTGGAGCCGTGGTACACAGATTATTCAGACCTTAGGGGCTGCCGTAGATACAGTCCTTTCCAAATTTACAATTTCTGACAGAGACTTTTCTGCAAAGAAACTAAACTCAAATGTAACTACCGGAATTATAGATGCTCCGATTTTTATTGCAAGTCAGGCAAATTCTACTTACGGAATTGGTAATCCAGCTGATACTGAAGACTCTCATGGTTCAAAATCTTCTCCATTTGCCTCAATTGAATATGCTTTAAAGGAATTAACAAATCCTGATTTTGATTTTACTTTTACAATTTATGGAAATGTTTGTGGCAATCAGATAATTCAAAACATAACTACCGAAAACAATGCCGCAAGTCTTACACTGGAAGGCTTTAAGCCTGCAGGTAGTACAACGAGTGATGCAAGCCTTTCTGGCGACGGCAGCTCAACACTTACTGTAGATAGCGGTGTTCCTGTAATCATTAAGAATCTTAAAATTACTGGCGGTGAAGGAACTGGCAACGGTAGTAATAATAAGGGCGGTGGAATTTATCTTACAAACGGAACCGTAAAACTTGCAGATGGTGCTCATATTACCGGAAACACCGCATACAGAGGGGGCGGTGTATATGTAGAAGATGGTGCCAGATTATTTATGTATGGCTCTTCTCTTATTGGAGATTTAAAAAGTACAACAATAACTTCTGCTCCGGAAGATGAAGATGATGCCTCTAATTCTGCCCGTGATGGCGGAGGTCTTTACAATAATGGAGAAGTATATCTTGGTTACGAAGACTGGACGAACGAATCAAATAATGTAATTCATGCGCTCGATGCCGGATATGGAATAAGCCATAATTATTCCAGCTCTGACGCTGGTGGAATTATGAATGGTAAGATTATCCGAATGGCGAGCGGAACCATTGGCTTAAACCGAGGTGTAGCCGGTGGCGGAATTATGAATGATAATAGTGACATAGCAGGTAATATCTTTTCCGGCGGAACAATTGAAGATAATATTGCAGAAAGTGGCGGAGGAATTTATAGTAATAATTCTCTAACGCTGAATGGAACATTTACAATACAAAATAATGAAGCATCTGATGCTGGTGGAGCGGTTTACGCTGTTTCTATTACTCTATGCGATTCAGTTTCTATTCCATACGGTGTAAATAATACAAAAGCAGAAAAGAAGAATGATGTTAATTGCTGGGGAAGTACCCCTGTTTCTATTGGAACAAATTTAGCAGCACATGATTCAGATTCTCCAATTTTTATAACTCCAAATGCCTGGACCAGAGAAACTACCGTTTTAGGAGCAGCAAATGCAAGTCTCCTTACCAGTAATATATCTTGTTTTGCTACAACAGACGAAGATTTTACAATTCAGCAAAAAGGCACAACAACAGAAGGTGTTCTTAAAGCCGATATTTTCGTGGCTGGAAGTGCAGATTCTTCTTACAAAATTGGAAGTCCAGCAGATACAACTACTACCCGAGGTACAAAAAAATATCCATTTGCAAGCCTTAAATATGCTCTCGAGCAAATATGTACTGACAGTAATACTGATTATACAATTAAAATGTTTGGCACTCTTCGTAACACAGAGATTCCTGATAGTGGCTTCAGTGCTAAGTCGCTTACAATAGAGGGAATCCGTGGCTGGACTGAAGGAATGTACAATACAATAACTGGAGATTTATTTAAAGGCACAACAACTAGTGGTTCTGAAAAATCTGCATTAGTAATAAATTCTACAGTTCCTGTAACATTAAAAAAACTTGGTATATATGATGGAGGCGGAACAGTAGAGTCTGAAAAACATTACGGCGGTGGTTTATATATAAAAAAAAGTGGTGCATATGTTACACTTGCTGATGGAATAGGTATTACTGGTAATCAACTTGATAAATCAGGTGAAACCTACGGTGGTGGTGTTTACATTGCAGAAGGTGCTAACTGTTATATATGTAAAGATGCACTTATAGGAACCACAAAAAACAAAAATGGGCAAACTAATACAGAGCGAAATGCTTATAACGCATTCCGTAATGTAGCTCATAAAGGGGCTGGCATTTACAATGCCGGAAATCTTTATTTAGGTTATAAATATGAGAATGGAAGCAGAGTAGAAGAAGAATGTACATCAGGTATTAGAGGAAATGGTGATGTTCAGGTTAATGGGGGAGGATTATATACAACCGGAACATTTTTAATGAAAAGCGGTATTATTTCTTCTAATGAAGCCTGGTATGGAGCTGGTATTTATTCTGAGGCTGCTTCAAAAGATAATGCAATTTTTGAAGGTGGTTCAATATCATCTAATACAGCAACTTACCAAGGTTCTGGTATTAATATTGCTGCTGGTAAGTATTTTTATATAAAAGATGGAACCATTCAATCAAACAATAACCGATATGAAGACAGATTAGGTGGAGCAGTTTATTGTGCCGGAACTTTAGCAATTGGAGGAAATGCATATTTCCAGAATGGAACGGTTGCTGAAAGCAAAAATGATATAGCTGTGGCTAACACAGGAAAAATCGAAGTAGAAAGTGCGCTTGAAAAAGAAGGTATTATTGCAACACTTACAATGGCAGAATGGACCCGTGGTTATGAAGTTCTTATTCCGGGTTCATCTCTTACAAGCGGAATTACGGATGCAATAAAAAATAAATTTGTTACAATCGACGAAGACTTTACTTTTGCTTTAAAAGGTACAGGAGCTGCAACAACTGGTGCCCTTAATGCGCCAATCTACGTTGCAAGTACAGCTACTACTGATGAGACTCGTATTGGAAATGCAGGTGTTACTTCAGGGGCCCGCGGTACAAAAGCAAAGCCTTATGCTTCTATTACTGCTGGAATAGCGGCTTGTACAGACAGTAGCCTTCCTTTCACAATTTATGTTGATGGAACTGTAAAAAGTGCTCATAAGATAGTTTCTACGGAAGCAGCTCCTGTAAATGCAAAATCAATTACAATCACAAAACATCCGGAAGCTACAGGGGGTACATATAAGGCTGTACTTAGCGGAACTACCAATAACAGAACTCTGGAAATAAACGCTCCTTCAAATGATTTTGAAATCACCATGACAAACATCTTAATTACGGGTGGTGCACCAACTAACGGAAATGGTGGCGGTATTCTGCTTACAAAAGGAACTCTTAAGTTGGGTGAAGGCGTACAGGTAACGGGTAACTATGCTCCTGGAAATGGAGGCGGAATATCTGTTGGGGCTAATGGTACGTTATTCATGTATGACGATGCAATTGTTGGAGATACTACAGAAGCAATTGCAGAATATAGTGATACAGATTCAACAAAATATGCTAACAGGGCTCAGAATCTTGGAGGTGGAATTTATTCAGCAGGAAATGTTTACATTGGTTATAGCGGAATTAATTCAACTACACATGTACCTATTCCTTCTCCAATGACAACTGGTGGAGTTAGAAGAAATTTCAATAATGCAAATGGTGGTGGTGGTATTTATGTATATGATGGACTTGTTGAAATAGGCAGCGGTAATGTTTCATATAATCAGACAGGAAACTGTGGAGGCGGAATTCATGTTCAAAAAGGAACTGTAAATCTTGATGCAGTTTGTATGACATCTAATAAATCTCAAAATCTTGGTGGTGCTATCTATACTCACAGTTCATATACTTGTAATGTAAATATAAACGGTACATCGGAAATTATTAAAAATTCTGCATATGGCTCAGGTGGCGCAATCTATATTAGTTCAACTGGTAGCCTTACAATGACTGCAGGTACAATCGGAGGAAGCAATTCTAGTGATGCAAATATTGCCGACAGTGATTCAGATGGAACTGGTGATGGTGGTGCTATCTACAATGCAGGAACCTTCAATGTAAGCGGCTCGGCTTATGTTTCATCTGGAACCTTGAAAATAAATGATGTTTACTTGCCAAGCAACAAAAAAGTTACTATTGACAGCACTTGGAGCGGTTCGCAGGCTTCTAATAAAATGACACTCACTCCATCAACCTGGGCGCGCGGAAGTCAAGTTCTTGCCGGAACTAAAGCCGCTGATTATTACACTTACTTTAATACCAGCGACTCAGAATGGTCTGTTGGCTACAAGGAAAGCTCATGGACATTAACCGATGACTTAAAGACTCGAATCGGTGCGGACATTTATGTTGCGGGTTCTGAAAATCGCGCGTCAGGAATTAGCGCACCTTCAGAAACTGCAAGTGAACGTATTGGTACAAAGTTAAAGCCATTCAATTCAATTGAGGAAGGAGTAAAAGCCTGCTGGATCACAACGCTTCCATTTACTGTTAAATTTTCTGGAACTATTACCGGAACAGCCCAGACAATTCCTGCTGGCTCAACTTCAACAGGCGGCCTTGCCAGTGCTATCACGATTGAAGGCGTTCAGGGAAATTCAAAAGATATAATAAACAGAAACTTATCAACCGCGACAGATTCTGGAACAGCCCTTACAATTAATACAGCAACTCCTGTTACAATAAAGAAAATTAAGATAACGGGCGGTTACAATAAAAATGCCAGTGGTGGTGGAATTCGCGCCAACGTGGCCGGCGCCAGCCTCACGCTTGGAGAGGGAGCCCTTGTTACTGCTAATTACTTGTCCGTAAACGATACAGAATATTCTGGCGGCGGAGTCTATGTTGAGGGAACCAGCGAAAGCCCTGCAACCCTTATAATGGAGTCGGACGCAACGATAAGCGGCAACGACTCGGATCAGGGCAAGGGCGGTGGTGTTGGCCTTAAATACGCGACCCTCTGCATGACAGGTACAGCGCTTATTGGAGACAAAGACGCAACTTCCGCCGCTACAGGGGATTCTGGAAAACATTCAAACTCCGCGCAGAGTGGCGGCGGCGTTTACGTTGGAACAGGCTCTAAGCTTCGTCTTGGCTACGCGACTCCGACCGCGACAACAGGAACCTCACTGGACGCCGCTTATGGAATCCGCTACAACTACGTTTACAACGCAGGTGGCGGCGTTCTTGTCGCTTCGGGCAGCAGCGTTGAGATTGCAAGTGGCTCTATTTCATGTAACGGCACTATCGCAAACGCGGCATACAAGAACGGCGGCGGAATCTATCTTAATGAGACCGCAACGCTTACAATGAGCGGCGGAACAATCGCAAAAAACAAGGCTTACGACGGCGGCGGCGTTTATCTTTTCGGTAACACGTCATCCGGAAGTTCTATTGTGATGAGCGGCGGAACGATTGGAGACAGCTCAAGCGGCGTAACCTCTGCTGCGACAGGCGCGGACGAAAAATTTTCAAATTACGCGGTCCATGACGGCGGCGGCATTTACGCCGCTACAGCAAAGAATACTGTAGACCTTAACGCCGGAAATGTTTCTTACAATTATTCTGCCGGACAAGGCGGCGGAATTTGGACTGCGGCAACCACCTATTTCAATCTTGCAAACGCAAAATATAACGGCGCCGTATCTGGCGGCGGTGTTTACACTAACGGAACGTTCACTATGGACAACGCTAATGGCGCGATTTCAAGCAACAAAGCTTCCAGCAAAGGCGGCGGCGTTTATGTTGAGGGAGGAACGTTCACGATGTCCGCCGGAACAATCGGCGACAAAAACGCTACTGACGCGGCGGAAAGCGACGCCAGCAAACATTCCAACAGCGCTGGAACTTACGGCGGAGGAGGAATCTATGTCAACGACGGAACCGTAAGCCTTAATGGCGGCACTGTGGCTTATAATTACTGCGCCACCGCATCGGGAGGCGGCATTTACTTTAATGGCGGAACGCTCACAGTAAAGAACCAAGTTAAGTACAACTCCGCGTATACTGGCGGCGGAGTTACCGTAAATGCTGACGGCTGCACCCTTGACGGCGCGGTATTTACTAAAAATGTCGCAACAAGCACAGCAGCCACTGGCGGTGGCGGCGGGGCATATGTTAAGTATGGCAAAACATTGAATGTAAAAGGAAGCTTTGCAATGTCAAATCCGGCTAAAAACACGAACGACATCTTCGTTGCATGGTATGCTACAAATTCTCAGTATGGCTGGATTAATGTGTCGGGCTCTCTTAGTGGATCCGGTACCGTGGCAATGATAACGCCTTCTTCATACAACGACAATAAGACTATCGTCAAAGCGGGAAGTGGAGTATCAATCTCTACTGTAAGCCAAAGGTTCAGCGTTCTTCAAGACACAAGCAGTACAAAAACATGGCTTCTTGACACAAGCGGCAACCTTAAGGGAATTTGGGGAACAAAGCTTACTCCTGACAAAGCTGGCGATGTCGTTTACTCAGACGGAAGCGCCATGGACGGCAGCTCGGCAACGATTAAAAATCCTGCTAAGGCCATCGCTGTAATATTCTACAAGTCTGGCAGTACAATGAAAGGCTTGGGCTTGAAGGAGTCGCCCGACAGCGGTACTAAGTTAGGACTTGTCGAGCCTGTCTGTCAGCTTTATTCGAAAGCGGCTACTATGACATCCAGCGCATCAGACGGCAGCGAAAATATGACAAAAGTGAAATCGCTAAGCGACGCAAATACTACTGTGAACTTCCAAACAAACTATCCGGGATTCTATTGGGCAAGCGCATACAGCAGCTCGGCCACCAACCTTGGAGTTACTTACTCATCAGGCTGGTATATTCCTGCCAAAGATGAAATGTCAGCTTTGATATCGAAACTTAATGTTATAAACCCAATTATTGAAAAAATTGGAACAAGCTACGCGACAAAAGTTGAGCCAAGCAACTCTAAACTTTATTGCACTTCTACTTGGGCCTCGAATGGTTGGGTGAATTACGCAAAAAGTACAAGCGGATTGGCAGATGACATGAATGCATTGCAATGGCCGTATCAAATTCGCGCCATAAGGACATTCTAGTCCACATTGCAGTAATATAAAAACAACATAAACAACCAACGGCGGCCTTCCACTCCCGGAGCCCGCCGTTTTTTATGTCCTCTCAGTTTCTGTAAAAGATTCAACCGGAATTTTTAAAAGTGAAGATATTTCATCAGCTGTGTATTTTCCGTCTGCCAAAAGTTTGTGGGCCGTTTCCACGGCTTTCTGCTGTGCGCCTTGTGAAATACCTTCCGTCAATCCATCCTGAAAGGCTTCTTCCTTCTTTACAGCAATATCCATTTTATAACTGTACTGTGCACTGAGCATGTTAATAACCTCCCTGGATTTTCGGTCAAGATAATCCACTAAGATTCCTTCTTCCATAGCCTGTTCAATTGCTTTCTGGAAAGACCTTCTAGGATGCCGCTTATCAAAATTCAATTCTACTATTTCTATAAAGCGGCAATACTCTTTAAGAATATCACAAGATTTTAACAAGGGCAAGAATTTTGAATCCGAGCAGTTTTTGACTTTTACTACGAGTTCAAGTTTACTGCTGTCTTTCTCATAAAAAGCATCTGATAATCTGAGTTCCTGTTCGAGAGGCTGTTCTTTATCACCCATATAAACGACGTAGAAATCTGTTGTGATTTTTTACAGTGATGCGCCCCAAGCGTGGAGCAGTGCCGCAGGCAGCCACCGGACTGAGCGTAGCGAAGGAGGAGTCCGACCGTAAGGGAGCTGTGGAAGGCGCCTTGAACTGAATATTTGGGCTGAAAGAAAAAAAATAACGGCTTGAGAAATCAAGCCGTAAAAAAATTATTTTATGATCACGCAGGTGCGTGGTTTATTTTTTCCTTTAGTTCCTGAACTTTTTCGAGTGTAAGCCCTTGGACCTGGGCGATTTCTTTTTGAGAAAGCTTGTCCATTTTCAAGAGATTAATTGCGGCTTCCTCGGCTTTCTTTTGTGCCCCTTGCTCTAGTCCTTGTTGCAGCCCTTGCTGTAACCCTTCTTGAAGACCTTCTTCGTGGCCTTTTTTTTCTGCATAGTATTCAATTGAATTTCTGTCACACTCGGCTTTGTATCGGGAATTCTGAACAGACCAGTTGTCGTCTGCTTCGCTCATGCGTTTTACAATCTTTTCTGCAATCATAATTCCTTTTTCACTCCTGACAAGTTCGCTGATATAATCAGCATATTTTTTATTGTCTACATAACTGAAAAACAGACCCCATTTTTCGACAGGCATTAGTTTTTCAATCGGTGTGCCTAATTTCTTCCGTATGGTTTCCAAATCAATAAAAATAATGTTTTGTCTATCCGTAAGGCCCGAGCCTGATTGATCTTTCATAGTATACCATGCAAGTTCTTTATTGTCATCTTTAGTATAATGAAAGTTTAGAATGGAAATTTGATATACTTTAGGAGCTACCCAGTTTGCTCCTTTCTTAGCATTATGGGAAAGAAGTCTTGATATCAGAATTTCGGCCCTTACTCTATAGTCATAAACCTGCTTCCAGGCCTGCATCTCAATATCTGATATTTCTCCGTTATCAAATTCGACACTTATATCATAACTCATACCTTTTTCTTCGGAACTCTCTTTAGGCAGTTCATTAGGTTTTAATGTAACACTCTTAACAGTTCGCCCCAGTACTGCAGATATAAAACTTTGCAGTGCCAGTTTTGAATCTTCCGTCTCCTGAGTAAAGATTCCTTTGAAGGTTGAGTCATACAGCGGACTCAAAAGTGCCGTTGGGTTAGGTCTCTGGGTATACAGCTGTGCCGGATACTGAGGTTCAAATTCTTTGTCATCTTCCTTTTTGATTTCTTCCATGAGAAACTCCTGATTTATATAACGAGACATAGTGCCGCACCGCGGCTCTTACAAATCTCTATATATAAATTTGATTTGATATGTCATTTCTGACACTTTTTCGAGAAAAAAAATCAAAAAAAGTGTATAATAATTACTATATTTTATAAGAGTTTTGGGAGGCGACATTTTATGTTGGAACCATTGAAGAAGAGAAATGATCTGGCTGGGCCTAAGGTTGTTGAGGCTTTGAAGAAGAGACACTTTGAGGCTTATTATATTTCTGACAGTAAGGATGTGGCGGCAAAAGTGCTGGAGCTGATTCCTGCTGACCATTCTGTTTCCTGGGGTGGAACTATGACAGTTGATGCCCTTGGAATCAAAAAGGTGCTGGCTGATAAAGGTTATAAAATCATTGACCGTGCAACTGCGAAAAGCCCGGAAGAAAGTGAAGAGCTTATGCATCAGGCTTTGAACTGCGGAACCTTCCTTATGAGCTCTAATGCAATTACAGAAAACGGAGAACTTTTTAATATTGACGGAAAGGGTAACCGCGTGGCAGCGCTTTGCTATGGTCCTAAAAACATTTTGATTATTGCAGGAATGAATAAAATCGTAAAAGATATGGAGGCTGCTTATTCTCGTGTACGTAATTATGCGGCTCCTGTAAATAATATGCGCTTTCCAAATTCTAAGGCGCCTTGTTCACTTACCGGCGAATGTGCAAACTGCTTGAGCCCGGATTCTATATGCTGCCAGTTTGTAGAAACCCGAATGTGTAAGCCTGAGGGCCGAATTAAGGTTATTCTTGTTGGCGAGGATCTTGGTATTTAAATGAAAAAAATCAGATTGTCCCGCATTAAGAAAATCGGGTGTGCACTTTTTACTTTTCTTTCTTTTTCTTTTTTTATGACGGGGCAGTCTGCAATAAATCATCCGCTGGGGGAAGTTTCTGACGGAGCAAGCCAGACCATTTCCTATAAAGGAAGCCGGAACTATAAATTTACAGAACGCAGTGATTTGCGCCTTTATCAAAACGGGCGCTATGTTGGTTTGCAGAGTAAAATAGTTTCGGCTTTTATTATTCCTACCTGGACAGACAAAGGCCTTGTTTACGAAGGTGACTTCTATGTTGACCAGGATACCAATCGTAACAAGTCTCAGGTAGCACTTGGTATTCACGAAGCTATTCCTTCATCATTTATAATTAACAGCGACGGCAATCTTACCATGCTGGTTGATAATGGTTATCCGAGTTTCCGAAGCTTTCCTGCTTTTACCAGCCGTAAAATCAAAAAGGGTGATATCTGGGAAGCAAAGGCAATGAGGGCAGTGGACCCGCTTTCTAAAGGCATCATCACAAAAATGCCTATTTACGTTCGCTACACTTATACAGGGGACGATAACTATAACGGAGAACCTGTCTATCTGATTACCGCTGAATGGGCAACCCGTTACAATATGGGTGGAACTACAATGTATGTTGACTGGGGTGGAGACAAGGAACTTAATTATGCACAGGGCAGTCACAAGGCAACTATTATTGTAAGTAAGGCTACAGGCACTGCTCTTGTTATCCGAGATACGGTTGATGAGACCTTTGTTTATAAAGATGGAAATAAATATCAGTTCAAGGGAACAATTTCTTTGTTTACCGAATATCCGCCAGCCATAGATCGAAGCAGGCTGATTGCAGCCCTTAAGAAAATGGATCTGCTGGATGATGAGGAAGCGGAGAAACTGCTGCAAAGGCCGGTAGCAAAGGATGATGCAGCTACAGCGGGAGGACTTCCGCAGGAGACTGGAAGCGCTGCCGGAAAAGGTAGCCCTGATAATTTTAATGATGATTCCTGGGAACCGATAAACACCAGTGAATGGGTTAGTGGCGGAAATCCGGATAAAGACACAAAATCAAAAACCGACAGACTTAAAAAGAAAATCGAAGATCATCAGGCAAAATCACAACAAGCATCTAAGCCAGCAGCCCCTATATCTGTAGACAACACCGAAGCCGGAATCCGCCTGACAATACAGAATCTTCAGTTTAAGGCCGATAGTGCAGAACTGCTTCCGGGTGAAGAAAAACGTCTGGATCAGATTGCAGAAATACTGCGGCTTGCAGAGGGCGCTCAATTTTTGATTGAAGGACACACTGCAAGCACAGGCTACGAAGCCGGAGAAATGAAGCTTTCTAAAGAACGAGCTGATTCAATTGCGGCTGCACTGAGTACCCGCGGAATTGGCAGCGAACGCTTTATCTGCAAAGGCAGTGGCGGCAAAAAGCCGATTGCCTCGAATGATACTGCAGAAGGCAAAGCATTAAATAGACGAGTAGAAATTACTATTCTTGAGTAGGAGTAAAAAAATGGACACAAACGAAAGACAAGAACTTTACACAGAAGTAAACGAACTTCTCGACATTTACAACGAATTTTCACCATGCCAGCCGGATGGTAAAAGCAATATTGAAGCAGTAAAGCCCTGCATCACAGAAATGATAGATTACATCATGAAGGATGCCACCGAAGCCGCCAGCATGAAAGACTGGCTGGACCACACCGATTTCTGGACAGCCCCGGCTTCAACCCGCTTCCACGGAAATTTCAAGGGTGGACTTTCGCTTCACACCCTAATGGTAATCAAACAGAGTCTTGAGTTTGCCCATACTGTGCTTGAAAACTTTTACACTTCGCCGGAGGCAGGAAAGTACACCGTGCGTGCCTACGACATTTTTGTTGCCGCCCTCTGTCACGACTTCTGCAAAACCGGTTTTTACGGAGTAGAGTACCGCAACACAAAAGACATCACCGGCAACTGGATTAAGCAGCCATTTTATAAGACTCTTAACGACAACCGCAACCTTGGCCACGGAAACGAATCTGTTTTGATGATGATTGAAATTCTACCATCTATTATAAACAACCGCATGGTGATTGAAGCCGTAAGCCGCCACATGGGCTTTTCTGATTTGTCAGACAGCGAGACCTTTAACTATTCAAACTTCCTGCAGAACCCTCTGGTTATTTTGCTTCAGCTGGCAGACCAGACAGCAGCACAGTGGTTCGGAATGTAGGCATCATCGTGACCCCGAAAAAAATCGCGCATTACCATCTTCCCGGGCTTTTTGAGTTTTATGAATTTTATAAAGTCTTTCTGCCGCTTTATCGCCAGCACCGCGACTGGTTTTATGAATGGTGTGACATTGCTTCGATTTATGGCGCACCCGAGGGATGTTTGTGGGGCGGGGGAAGAACTAGTTTAGGTAAGACTGATGCCCACGATGTTCTCGCGCTGATGGACATGTATAACATCTCCGCAAGACTAACCTTCAGTAATTCCTTATTGCGAGAAGAACACCTTGCAGACAAAAAATGCAACGAGCTGTGCAGGCTTTTTGAAGGCGCAAAAATCCCTGCCGGAGTAATTGTCCATTCTGATTTGTTAGTAACTTATCTCAAATTAAAATATCCCGATTTGTATCTGATATCCTCAACAACAAAAGTCCTCACAGATTTTAAAGACCTGCTCACCGAACTGGACAGACCCGATTTCAAATACGTAGTCCCGGACTTCCGCCTGAACAAAAACTTCGATAAACTTTTAAGTCTCACCCAAGAACAAAGAAACAAAGTCGAATTCCTCTGCAACGAATGCTGCGACATCAATTGCCGCTCCCGCAAAGCCTGCTACGAAAACGTAAGCCGCAAAAACCTCGCCAGCTCAGGCGACGAAATCCCCGACCACAAATGCACTGGAAAAGACGGCCAGGGCGGCTACAAGTTTTCCAAAGCCATGAAAAATCCCGCCTTCATCAGCATCCAGGATATCCAGAAAACCTATCTCCCCATGGGCTTTACCAATTTCAAACTGGAAGGCCGCGGCCTCGGTTCTGCTCTTCTTTTAGAGTTTATCCTTTACTACATGACCAAGCCCGAGCACCAGCTTGAAGTCCGCGAAGAAATCTATCTGGATGCTGTGCTGGATTTGTTTTAAGTTTTAAGAATATTTTCAACCTATATAAACAAAATTGTGTTATAATATTAAAATAAAATAATCTGAGAGTAAAAATGGCTTCATCATTTGACTATTTAAAAAAAGAATTTCCAGTACTCGCAAAACTCGGCATATTGGCAGAATCATATTGTGAGACAGATCCAAATGGTGCTTTATATAAAATCAGAAAAATTGGGGAAACCATAACAACTCTTATTTATCAATACGATAATATCATTTGTCCAACAGGTGATGTTAATGATGTAAATCAGGCAACAAGAATAAATACACTCCAAGATTACGGTATCATTAATTCATTACTTGCAAAATCTTTTACCCGTCTTAGGAAAATAGGAAACGAAGCAGTTCATGAGGACTTAGATTCTTCAGTTTTAGTTAGAGAACTTCTTCCAATTGCATACAGCCTTTGTTTGTGGTTTGCAGGAACTTATGGAACAAACAAAAATCCAGAATATAAAGAATATGTAACTCCAGAAAAACTTAATGCACTTGCAAAAAAGAAAATCATTATAAAAATAAAGAAACCTGCAGATTTTACCCCACAAGAAAAACAAGATGATGATACAGAAAATCAGTTATTAGCAGAAGCAACTATCGCCGCTGCACAAGTTCCAAAAATCTTAATTTCAGAACGTAAGAACCGTTCATATAAAGCAAACCGGGCTCGTCCACTTACAGAAGCTGAAACTCGAGAACTTATTGATGACCAGCTCCGCAAAGTTGGCTGGGAATGTGATACAAATATTTTAAATCAAAAACTACACGGTACAAAACCTCAAAAAGGTCACAACATGGCCATTGCCGAATGGCAGACTGATTCAAAAATTTACAATCACGGTTATGCAGATTATGCTCTTTTTATTGGTGAAAAACTTGTTGGAGTAATTGAAGCAAAAGCTGAACACAAAGATATACCTTGTGTAATTGACGGGCAGTGCAAAGAATATGCAAGCCTTATAAAAGATTCAGATAAAGATTACGTTCAGGGAGCCTGGGGTGTAAACAAGGAATACAAAGTTCCTTTTGCCTTTGCAACAAATGGCCGCCCTTATCTTAAGCAGTTGGAAACAAAATCTGGAATCTGGTTCATTAATTTTACAAAACCAACAGAAGCTCCAAAAGCGTTGCAGGGCTGGATGAGTCCGATTGGTATTGAAGAACTACTTGAACGTAATTCCGAAGCATTCAAACAAGAATATGAAAAGCTTGATGATGAAGACTTCTTGCGAAACAAAGATGGCTTGAGTCTTCGCGATTATCAGATAGAAGCAATTCACGCAGTTGATAAAGCATTGGAAGAGGGTAGAAAAAATATTCTTTTAGCTATGGCAACAGGAACCGGAAAAACAAGAACCTTCCTTGCCTTAATTTATCGCTTCTTAAAGACAGGACGTTTTAAGCGAATATTGCTTTTGGTAGACCGTAACTCTCTTGGAAAACAAGCCTTTGATGTATTTAGCGAAGTAAAACTTGATCAGCTTCAGCCACTGACAGACATATACAATATAAAAAATCTAGATGAAAAGATAATTGATAAAGAAACAAAACTTCAGATTTCTACAGTTCAGGGAATGGTTCAGCGCATCTTGTACAATGATGGCGACCGTATGCCAGCTGTTACTGATTTTGATTTAGTAATTATTGACGAAGCTCATCGTGGTTATATTCTTGATAAAGAAATGGCTGAAGAAGAATTGTTCTTCCGGGACCAGCTAGATTATCAGAGTAAGTACCGAAATATAATTGAATATTTTGATGCAGTCAGAATCGGTTTTACAGCAACACCAGCTTTACAGACTACCCAGATTTTTGGAGAGCCTGTTTATACTTATTCATATCGCCGCGCAGTTTACGAAGGTTATCTTTGCGACCATGACGTTCCCTATATTATTTCTACAGATAAAACTCGTAATGGAATTCATTTTGAAGCAGGAACTCTTGTAGATAAATACGACCCGAATAATAAGACTGTTGTTAAAGCAGAAGTAGAGCCCGATGAAGTTGATTACGATGTAGAAAAATTCAACAGAGATATTATTACACGTCCATTCAATGAAGCAGTTTTTTCAGAACTTTTTGAAAACGGATATCTTACACTTGATGCACCAGACACACACGGAAAAACTTTGATATTTGCAGTGAATGATGAACACGCAGATATGATTGTAGATATCATCAAAAAGATTTGCGAGAAAAATGAACTTCCGGAACAGGCTGTAATGAAAATTACAGGAAGCGCCGGCGGTGGAAATCAAAAGAAAATAGAAGACCTTATAAAACAGTTTAAGAATGAAACCTTCCCAAGTGTTGTAGTAACAGTAGATTTGCTTACCACTGGAATTGATGTTCCTTCAATTTCAAATCTTGTATTTATGCGATGTATCAAATCCCGCATTTTATTTGAACAGATGCTAGGACGTGCTACAAGACGCTGCCCGGAAATCAATAAAACTCATTTTAATATTTATGACCCAGCCGGAGTCTATGACCATATCAAAGATAAAATAGATATGCAGCCTGTAGTTCAAAAGCCAAAGATTAAAATGACAGAACTTATTGATGCGATGACTTCAGTACCAGACACTGAACCAAGAATAATTCAATATCAAATTGAACAGCTCTTAGCAAAGGTAAACCGCAAAAAGAATAATCTCACACCTGAAGCAATTTCTAACTTCAAGATTCTGACAAAAGAAACAAGCATAGAAACATATCTCAAGAAGATTGAAGAATTAAATCCTATCGAAGCAAAAAAGCAGATTATTGAAGACAGAAAAGTATTTGAACTGCTGGAAGATGATAAAGCGGAACTGAGAAAAATTATCATAGATAACAAGCAGGATAAAGATGTTCAGATAACCCGCGGATACGGCAAGCACAATCTGCAGCAGCCGGAAGATTACATCGAAGAATTTACAAATTACATAAAAGAAAACCGAAACAAGATTGAAGCCTTAAAAATTGTCTGCACAAGGCCAGCCGACCTTACCCGCCAGGCGCTTAAAAATCTTGCCGTTATTCTTGCAAATGAAGGGTATGATCTTACAAGCCTTAACACAGCATGGAACAAAGTTACCAACGCAGACCTGACAGTAGACATTATCAGTGTAATCAGAACCTGCGCAATTGGTTCGCCAATGCAGAGTCACGAAGACAGAATAAAAAAAGCCGTTGCAAAGCTCAAGGCAAATCATAATTTTAGTCCGGTTGAACTTGGCTGGCTTAACGTAATAGAAGCAAATCTTTTACAGGAAAACGTACTGGAAGAATCTATATTTGATAATGTAGTTATATTCCGCAATAAAGGTGGCTTTAAGCGCATTGATAAAGACTTTAAGTTCCAGCTTCACGCATTGATTGCTGAATTGAATAAATATCTGTATGATGATGCGGCATAAGGAGACTAAATGGCTTTACCTATAAACATAAAAACTTTGCTTACAGGAAATGTTGTTGAGTGGGCAAGAATCGAATTTAAAGAAACCTGGAATCCTGATGCCTCATTAAAAACAATTACAGCCTTTGCAAATGATATAGATAACTGGTCTGGCGGCTATTTAGTTATTGGTGTAGAAGATGATAACGGTCGCCCAAAGTTTCCTCTTAAAGGAGTTCCGGCTGCAGAAGTTGACGATATTCTAAAAGATCTCTTAAACAAATGCAAACTTATTACGCCAGATTATCTGCCGGTTGTTGCTCCAGTAGATTATGATGAAAATACAAAATTAATCATTGTCTGGTGTCCAGGCGGTCAAGTTCGACCGTATAAATCACCAAGTCATTTTACATTTAAAAGCGGCAAGGCTATTCCATCCAGTGAAGCAACATATTTTATTCGTAAAATGAACAGCACAATAAAGCCGTCGAACGAAGAGCTTAATGATTTATTTTCTCTTGCAAACAAAGTTCCTTTTGATGATCGTGTAAACCATCAGGCAGAACTTTCAGATTTAAATATAACACTTATAAAATCTTATCTTCACGAAATTGGAAGCAGCCTTGAATCAGAAGTTGATACAATGAAGTTTGAAGATTTGTGCATGAATATGGAATTATGCAACTCTCAGCCTGAATTCATGAAGCCGAGAAATGTTGCGCTTTTGTTCTTCAGTATGAATCCAGAAAAGTTTATGCCATATTCGCAAATTGATATTGTTGAATTCCCCGATGGTGTTGGTGGCGACAAATTAATTGAAAAAACTTTCAAAGGCCCGATACATCAGCAGCTTAGGGAAGCTTTACAGTATATTCAAAATTCAGTTATCAAGGAAAAAGTTATAAAATATCCCGACAGGGCAGAAGCAGACAGATTTTTTAATTATCCATTTGCGGCAATTGAGGAAGCTCTTGCAAATGCAGTTTATCATAAAGGCTATGATGTTCGAGAGCCTATAGAAGTACGTGTAGAAAATGATAAAATTGAAATTATCAGCCACCCGGGCCCAGACCGTTCTGTAACAATAGAGGGATTGAAAAATTTTAAAGTCACAAACCGCCGCTACAGAAACCGAAGAATTGGAGAGTTCTTAAAAGAACTGCACCTTACAGAAGGCCGTAACACAGGTTTTAAGAAAATCCTGAATGCACTGGAAAAGAACGGTTCTCCTAAGCCAGAATTTGAAACAGACGAAGAACATTCGTATTTCATCAGCAGATTTTTTGTAAGAGATGACTTTTACAACGAATCAGAATCAGTAGCAGAATCCAGCCAGAAAAACTGTGGAGAAAACTGTGGAGAAAACTGTGGAGAAAACTCCCTTACTGCGAACATAATTATTACTGCAATAAAAGAAAATCCTTCTATTACTCAAAAAAAATTAGGAGAAATAACAGGACTAACAAGACGCGGTATAGAATGGCAAATAAAACAACTAAAAGAAAAAGGAATAATCCGTCGCGTTGGAGCAGATAAAGGCGGATATTGGGAAATAATATAAAGGAATAAAAAAATGACAACACAAGAAATCGTAAGCAAACTTTGGAACCTGTGTAATGTACTTCGCGACGATGGAATTACATATCAAAATTATTTAAACGAACTTACATATATCTTATTCTTAAAAATGTGTTCAGAGATACCCGGAGCCGAAGAACAGATACCGGAGAAATATCGCTGGGCCAAGCTTGTAAAGAAAGATGGAATCGCCCTCAAAGATTTTTACAAAGAACTCCTTGACCATCTGGGAACAAAAACAAGTGGCCGTGTACTTGAGATTTACGCCGGTAGTCAAACTTCAATCGACGAACCAAAGAATCTTGAAAAAATCATAAAATCAATAGATGCGCTCGACTGGTTCAGTGCAAAAGACGAAGGACTGGGCGATCTTTACGAAGGCCTGCTCGAGAAAAATGCCACAGAAAAAAAGAGCGGAGCAGGGCAATATTTTACACCGCGAGTTTTAATCGATGTAATGACAGAACTTGTAAAACCTCAGCTTGGCGAAAAATGCAACGACCCGGCCTGTGGAACTTTTGGCTTTATGATCAGCGCCCACAAATATGTACTCGACAACAACAACAACCTCATTCACTGTACAAGTGAGCAGCAGGAGTTTGAAGACAGCCAGGCCTTTACTGGAACAGAACTTGTTCACGACACACATCGTCTAGCCCTTATGAATGCCTATCTTCACGACATAAATGGCAAAATCACACTGGGCGACACCTTAAGTTCAATCGGAATGGAAATGAAAGGCTACGATGTAGTTCTTACAAATCCTCCATTCGGAACTAAAAAAGGCGGTGAACGTGCCCTTCGCACAGACCTTACTTACACTACAAGCAACAAGCAGCTCAATTTTTTGCAGCACATCTACCGCTCATTAAAAGCAGACGGAAAAGCCAGAGCCGCAGTAGTTCTTCCGGATAACGTTCTTTTTGCAGATGGCGACGGCGAAAAAATCCGCGTAGACTTAATGAACAAATGCAATCTGCACACAGTCCTCCGCCTGCCAACCGGAATCTTTTATGCACAGGGCGTAAAAACAAACGTCCTCTTTTTTACCCGCGGAAAAACCGACAAAGACAACACAAAAGAAGTCTGGTTCTACGACCTTCGTACCAACATGCCAAGCTTTGGCAAAACGAATCAACTCAAAAAAGAACACTTTGCCGACTTCATCAAAGCCTACGAAGCCAGTGACCGCACAAAAATAAAAGACGAACGCTGGAACTGCTTTACCCGCGACCAGATTGCCGCAAAAGGAAACAGCCTTGACCTTGGCCTTATCCGCGACGAAAGCATCCTCGACTACGAAGATCTTCCAGACCCAATCGAAAGCGCCCAAGCCTGCATAGACCAGCTTGAAATGGCCGCAGACCTAATCAAAGAAGTTGTCCGCGAACTGCAGAAGACGGAGAAGTAGAAGATGGCAAAGAAAGTTGATTTACCTGAGCCAATAATTCCAAATGCCTCCTGGAAAATTGCTGAGTTAGGTGATTATGTAAAAATACTCAATGGTTATCCATTTGATTCTGGACGATTTACAAATTCTTCTGAAAATGCTTTTCCACTTATAAGAATTCGTGATGTTGTAAGAGGCTATACAGAAACATTTACAGATGAAGATTGTCCTGATGAATATAAAATCAAAAAAGATGAAATACTTATTGGAATGGATGGAGATTTCAATATTTCAAGATGGAAATCAGATTTTGGTTTATTAAATCAACGAGTTTGTAAAATTAAATCAGCTTCAAAAGATTTAGATGATAAATTTTTGTATTATTATTTACCAATTCCATTAAAACAGATCAATGATGCAACTCCAAGTGTTACGGTAAAACATTTATCATCTAATTCTTTATTACAATTACATTTTCCGTTACCACCTCTCACCGAACAACAGCGCATCGTAAACCGCATAGAAACAATGTTCGCAAAACTAGACCAGGCTCAGGAAAAAGCCCAATCAGTACTAGACAGCTTCGAAACCCGCAAAGCCGCCATCCTGCACAAAGCCTTCACCGGACAATTAAAAATTGATGATGAAGAATTGCCGATTGAGGATTGGGAAGATACTACGATTGGAGAATGTTGCAGATTAGGTTCTGGTGGAACTCCGTCAAAAAGTCATTCCGAGTATTATGAAAATGGTGATATTCCATGGTTGAAAACTGGTGAAATTGATTGGAACGACATTTATGATGTTGAAGAAAGAATTACAAATGAAGGTGTAGAAAACAGTTCTGCAAAAATATTTCCAGCTGAATCTGTCGTTGTTGCCATGTATGGAATGGGCGTAACTCGTGGAAAAGCTGCAATAATAAAAATTCCGACAGCAACAAATCAGGCTGTTTGCGTCCTCCAACCAAACGAAAAATTAAATAATCGATTCTTATTCTATTATTTTATGTGTAATTATTGGCAGATTCGTGAACAATCAGTAGGTGGTAATCAATTAAATTTGAGCGGAAAAATTATCGCCAGTTTTCCTATAAAACTGCCTCCTCTCAATTATCAACTGTCAATTGTCAATTTCCTCGACACCGTACTAGAGAAAGAATCCCATGTCAAAGAAGCCACACAAACCGTCCTAGACCAAATCGCCCTGCTAAAAAAATCAATACTGGCAAGGGCGTTTAGAGGAGAATTGTAAGATGACAGATAACGAGAATGCAGATTATGCTGCAACAAATGAACTTATAGAAGCTATAAATTCTAATCTTTTAGAAACAGTATTCGATTTATCACAAATAGATTTGAAAGCCGCTGTTTTGGCGCTAACGGGTAAAGAATCAATCCTGACAGATATTCCAATTCTCAAATGGATGATTTCTGGAGTAAAGATTGCCTCTAATATTTCAACTATCCTTGCTATAAGAAAATTCAATGCTTTTATTATTCCAATTAAAAATAGTGGTATTTTTGATAAGGAAGATTATAAAGAAAGAATTGAAGAAATATGTGGCACTAAAAAAATGTTAGATTTTGTTATGGAACAAACGCTTTTTTCTTTAGATAAATATGAGACAGAAATAAAAGCAAAATGGCTTGCTAAATTATTTGTTACAACTTTTAAAGAAAAGATATTCACTGTAGATGAATATAATGCTATACAGTTTTCAATTGGTTCTTTGAATCCTATTACAAGTATTTCTACTTTGAAAGTGTATTATCAATGCAAAGACAATTCCAGAAAAAAAGAAAACTTTGATAAAGAACTAGAGTTAAAGAGATTAAATACAGATTTTTCACCATTAGTATTATCCGGTTTTCTTCATTTACCAAGCGGAGGCACATTTTGCGGTAATTCTGGAGGGGCTTTTATAAATGATCTTGGAATTAGATTTTATGAAAATGTGATTATAGAATAATGTGTTATATAAAGGATTTTCTGAAACAATAAAAATGGCGTCAATTGAGCATGAATGTATTAAAAAGTTATAAATAGGGGATAGAGTTATGTCCGAAAACTACAGCGTACACGACTACACATTCGAACAAATCTTAAACTTTATCAAATCAAACGAGATTGCAATTTTAGAGAATTATAGGAAATTATAAGTGAGATGCCAATGATTTTCAAATTATTCGGATCAAGTAAAAACCAAGAGACTCAACGAGCTATTGAATTAGCTAAAATTAACTTTCCAGAAATGAAGTTTTATGATATTGAGTCTAATTCAGAAAATCAAAAAGAATACATGGATTCTTGTTTTGGCAACAAAGATGGTTCACCTCGTATAGCTCAATATGAATATAACGAACCATATGTAACAAAAGACTGGGAAAGCTTTCTTAATGGCTTAGATTAATTCACTGGGGGCGTTGCGCAACATCATCAACTTAAGGAACCTACTATTTAAAAATTCTAAAATCTATTAGAATTTCTGTATGGGTGGAAAAAGTATAACAAGATTTAACAGAA
>NZ_ATWV01000002.1 GCF_000421345.1 Treponema bryantii NK4A124 | reverse complement strand
GATTTCTCAGGAATTGAAAATTCTAAGGATGGAAGAAAAAGAACTTGTTTGTATTTTGCGCATCCTTATTGTGCAAGTGAGCGAGGAACTAATGAAAATCACAACAGGATATTCAGACGATTTTATCCAAAGGGAACAGATTTTTCTAAATTGAATCCAAAACTTTTTGCTGAAGTTCAGGAATGGATGAATAACTATCCGAGAAAAATCCTTAAAGGGTCAACTCCAGAATTGGAACTTCAAAAACATATAGGTATGAATTTTAAGATTCCAATATAAAAAAATATCACCAGTTTAAAGAAACTGGCGACATTATTATTTACAAGTTACATTTCACAAATTTCACAAATTTTTTCCAAAAAAAACTGCATAAAATGAACAAGTTTGGACAATATTATATGTAGAGAAAACCGCTTGCCTCGCGGCGGCACTATGTTCAAATAAGATTACAGGAGAAAGAAATGGAAAATCAGGTAAAATCATTGGGGAATCCAGAATACAAAGACAGACTATTCAAATTCATATTTGGAAAAGATACAGAACAAAGCAAAAGGTGGCGGCTTCAACTATATAACGCTTTGAATGGAACAGAATTTAAGAATCCAGATGAATTGAAAATTAATACAATTGAAAATGTTATTTACATAACAATGCACAATGATATTTCTTTTCTTATAGATACAGAAATGAATCTTTTTGAAGAACAAAGTTCTTATAATCCAAACATGCCACTGAGAGGATATATGTATTTTGCAATACTATATCAGACTTATCTTAGCGAAAATGACAAGAATCTTATTAGTTGTTCAAGAGTTATGATTCCTACTCCAAAGTTTTATGTATTTTATCATGGAGGACCAAAACAGCCGGAACGTTGGAAAATGAAGTTATCAGATTCTTTTTTAAGTAAGGATGAATCAGGAGATTTTCAATGGACCGCTACAATAATAAATCTTCATCCTAATCATAATGGCACTCTTAACAAAAGCTGTATTCCGTTGTATCATTATGTAAAATTTGTTTCTATGATTACTACAAACATAGAAGCAGGAATTGAGAAAAAACAGGCGATTGAAATGGCTGTAGATGAAGCAATAAAAGAAAATTTACTGGAAGGCTTTTTCAAAATACATAGAGCGGAGGTAATCGGCATGTGTTTGACAGAAATTGATGAAGAAGAAGCAAAAAGAATCTGGCACAAAGATGGATTTACCGAAGGAAAAAATGAAGGCCGCTCTGAAAAAGCTGAGGAAGCCGCTCGAAACTTTTATGCAAATGGAGTCTCAATAGAAATTATCGCAAAATCCCTTAATATGACCGAAGAACAAGTTCGGGAATTAGTGAAAGAATCTGTTTCTGTGAAAGCATAACCTCAATGGTCAGTCAGATAGTTGAAGAATATGGTGATGAACGTGCAACCGAAAAGATGAATACCCCGCTTGGTAAAGTTCTTGAAGCCCTGAAATAGCATGTCGAAACAAGTTCGACATGACAAGACTTGTTGGAAAGCCCCATGACTTGCGCAAGATGGGGATGACATGTCTGCGGGGATTACGGAATGGTGCGGACTACTCGGAAGCCTAATGAGTCGAAATGCTCATACGGAGGAAAACAATCACGCCCAAACAAATCACAGCTAGAATCTTTCCAACTATCACCGCGGTTAACGCGTTCAGTGCCGCCCGACGGCCAACCGGTTGCAGGCATATCCCTATCTATATGGGCCGCATACCAGTCCCAGCACCATTCAGCTACATTACCGTTCATGTCGTAAAGTCCTTTTATATTCGGGTGCTTTTTTCTTATCTCATGAGTTTTGCTATTTACATTTGTAGTTCTATTATACCAGGCATAATTTTCAAGGTCACTTTCATCGCTTGTTCCGCAGTAGTAAGTCTCTCCGACTGCCATGTCATCTCTTAAAATGTCTCCGCCTCTTGCGCAGTATTCCCATTCTGCCTCTGTCGGCAGACGGTAGCCGTTTGCATTAAAGTTACAGGTTACTGCATCCCATCTTGTATCGCTTGAAGTTGGTACAGTTCCCCAGTCATCAGGATTTGTTGAATCTACTGTAGGAGCTAAAGCTTTTTTCATTGTATAGCATGGGGTAAGTCCTTCTGCCATACTTCTCTTATTACAGTAAACAAGGACATCATACCAGCTTACATTTTCTACAGGACGGTTTTCCTGTATTTCACCAGAGTCAGGTTCTTTTCCTGAACTGCCATTAAAACTGCTTGGGTTTATTCCCATTACAGCCACATATTCAGCTTGTGTCGTTTCATGGTCGCTTACCCAAAAATTATTAAAAGAAAGGCATCTCTCAGCAGTCAATACTTGCGACGACGATATTATTATAGGAATGTCACCCAATACTGTAACACCGCCGGTTAATGGCAGAATAGAATCCAAACCGCAGTCGCCGTCTATACAGTGAACTACGGTTGCGGGAACGTTTCTGTGCCAATTGACTTCACGCCTTGTTCGCTTCCACTGGTCTATTGTTCCTGTAAAGTTGATTGTTGCTAGAGAAGTACAACGATCAAATGCACCTTCCTCAATTCCATGGTCATCAACACTTCCACTTATTGTTGCAGGCAGAGTTATTTCTGTCAGACTGCTACAGCCATCAAAGGCTGAAGACATAATAAGCTGAACTGTATCTGGAATTTCAATACTTTCAAGACCATCGCAATCTAAAAAGAGTTCTGTAACCAGGTATTCCATCCAGTCTGGAAGCGCAATAGAGACTAAAGCCCCGCTACTATTAAAATACATTCCATCGTTATAATCTTCAATAAAATCAGAATTTATAGTAGCTCTTGCATCAAGATTTATTCTAACTCCTCTATCAGGTCCTTCTGTTAAACTTCTAATTGCGTTTGCAACTTTAGCAAGTCCCCCTTCGCTGCCCAGTGTAGCACTAGCCCCCACCGGCCCTTCAACAACAACATTGTAAGTTCCGGCAGTAGTGAGGCTGCTGATATAAGCCGCAACGTTTTCGGCACTGTTATTAACCGCTATGTCAAACTCGGCTCCGTGTGGCTGGCCAAGGTAAGTTGCGGTTACCAGGAGTTTGTAGTTACCCTCTGGCACTGCAGGGAAGGTGAAGCTGTTACTTGTAAATGATGCAACCTGAGTTCCACCGTTCTTTACCAATACAGACCAGGTAACATCATCTGCAATTGATGCGTAGGTTATATTTGTTGCCGGTGTACTTCCAGGTTCTGTTCTAGTGATTGTTGGAGTAATAGTCATAGCCTTTGTCTGACCTGGTATTGCCCCGTTACTGCTTGCCGCAAAGGTGAAGTTATAATCTGTAGCCAGATACTGGCCGCCGCTTGAACCGGATTTAGCAATGCTTACAGCACCACCTGAGCCACCAACAATGCTGAAGCCTCTGTCGCTTGTAAAGTACTGAGATGGAGAGCCGGAGTTAGTGTAGTCGGTTGCGAATGGATAAGTTTGACCGATAGCAGTTGGCTCATTATCAGTGTGTGTGGTTACACCAATTCTTGCACCTGCAGTAAATGGACCATCTATAGTTATTGTCTTGTCCTTTGTAATTATTACGTTTGCAGGGCTTGTGCCACTACTTACTGTATTGCCGGTTACTTTAGGATTTCCATGAATCTTGAGTGTGCTGTCACTATTAACATTAATACCAAATGGCTTATTTCCTGTAATTGTACCACCAGAAAGATTGAGTGTTGAAGTACCTGTTAACTCAATACCGCCAGCATCACAATTTGTAATAGTAACACCAGAAATTGTACATGTAGAGTTTTCAATTACAATACCTGGACCACCTGTACTAATTGAATTTTTGATTGTTCCACCAGAAATTGTACAGGTACCACTTACATTAGAATAATAAATGGCATTTGAATTATTTGACTCAAATACACCGCCCTGAACATCACAGCGGGTACACTCATTAACATACAGACCTATGTTAGTATTTGAAATATTACAATTCTTGATTGTAAGATAACCAGCATTTTGTTGTATTGCATGAGCAAAGCCAGTAATTGTTGTTCCATCAATTATAAGCGTATTGCTGCTGCTATGTGTAATACCGTCACCACTGCTGTTAGTTACTGTAATATCCCCAATTGTTACCTTCTGGAGTGTTGAAGTTGGAGCCACGTTTATACCCGTTAGCTTAGCTTCCGATGCACCCTGCCACTTCTTGAAGATAAGTTCATCTGTTTCGATACTATCAAGAATAATGCTTCCGTAATCTTGAGGAGCTGTAGGATCTTGCATACCGTAAGTTGGAGATGTAAAGTCACCCTTGATGTAGATTGTATACTTAGGCTTTCTGTCGTTACCTGTTCGGTTTCTATTGATATCTTCAATAACATCTGCAATTGTAGGGAACGGAGCGGCTATAGAACCATCACCTGTAGTAAGGTTAGAGGCATTAGAATCTGAAGTCGATGTTACTGCTTCTACATAAATAACGCTGTTCATAAAGCGGAATTTAACTGTATTTGTTGCTGAGTTTTCGTAGTTTGTAAGACTTGCGTAAGCTTCTACGCGGTAGGTGTTCTGAGGAAGCTCTATGGTCTTTGCAGTGGTTGTAGTGCCGCTTGTGTAGATACGGCCGCTGCCTGTTGCCTCGTAAACCTTGTAGTAAACGGTTGTGCCGCTTACAGGGTTTCCAAGGTGGTCTTCTGTTGGAGGTATAATTGTAATTACACCCTTTTCTGTATCTTCGTCATAAGGAGCGGCTGCAAGAAGGCCTTCCGCTATAGGAGCCCCGTCTCTGTCTAAGATTTCAGGTTTTACAAGTTTTGAAATACTTGTAGAAGCCTTAACCTCGCTTGTAAGGCCTGCTGAATCGCGCAGGATGATTGAATATTCCTTGTCGCCGTTTGTAAAGGCATCGTCAGTTTCAAAGTAAACAGAGTTATTTGTCTTGTGTTCAAAGGCCTTTCCTTTGAGTGTGATGTAGCTGCTGCTGTAAGAACGCTTAAAGTGAGCATCTGTAAAGGTGTAGCGGGCTACCTGCAGGTTAGGATGTTCCGGGTCTGATGTTGAGTCTGTTTCTGTAGTAACCTGAACCGGATAGCTTACTCCGTTAATTTCTACAGAAGCAAGGTCTTTATGGCGGATAGCCACTTCTTCTTCGTTAGGCATGTCAAAGGCAACTACGAAGGTCTGGTTACCCTTGTTTAAGATTGTCGGATTTAAAATTGCAGGCGGCTTTGAGTTACAGCTAAGGCTTACTGAATAGCGGTCAAAGTCACGGCCACTCATTGGCTCGTAAAGATTGATGAGTGGAGTTATGTCTTTTCCTTCGTCTGCCGGAATAAGGAAGTCCTGTGGCAGAGTAAGGTTTATGATTGCAAATTCTGTCTGCTCAATGCCGACTGCAGAACGGCTTATCTGGCCGTCCAGATTTTCAAAGTTTACAGAAGGAACAAGATTAAACTGTTTCGGGTTACGCATGTAGAAGGTAATTTCTACATCCTGATCAGAAGGAATACAGAGCTGGTTTGCAGCGTTGGTGTAAGTTTCTATGCTGAAGGTGTGCTGTTCAATTGCGGCTGTTTCTGTGTATTTTTCCATGAAGTCTGCAACATCATTTTCAAAAAGTGCACAGGAAGAAAAGCCGTTTAATAATAGAGAGATTATGAAAATATGGAATAAACTCTTTACCCTTCTCATTTTCTCTCTATTATATATGAATTCTGGCCGTTTGACTACATAAATATTGTAGTCATAACAATGGATTGCTTCGCCCTTCGGGCTCGCAATGACAGGGCTATGTTATTGCGCAGAACCTACCAAACACATGCGTCGCCTGCGGCGCCGCGTTGTGTAAGGAAGTTATTGTACTTCGTCGGCTCGCTCACTTAGTTCGCTGCGCCGACGAGGCACATCCATTCAGCCTCGGCACATAAGGTGTCGCCTACGTAGGCTTTGCCGGCCTGTTTAATCATCTTTGGACTGTTGCGGAGGAATTCGATTTCCATGCGAACCTTGTCGCCAGGGCGAACCTGATTGCGGAATTTTACCTTGTCCAATGTGGCAAAGAAGAAAAGTCCATCAGCAGGAACTATATTCAGGTAACGCAAAGCCGCGCCGCCTGCCTGTGCCATAGTTTCACAGAGAATAACTCCAGGAACTACAGGGTATTCAGGAAAGTGTCCTTTGAAAAAGAATTCATTTTCTGTAAATGTATGCTCACAAACGCAGCCTTTTTCGTCTGCAGAAATAATAGAATCTACAAACAAAAATGGTTCGCGGTGTGGAAGTAATGATTTTATATCAGTAGTAAGTGGCATTGTTAAATCCTTATGATTTGTCCCGCAGGCGCAGCCTGTCGGGACGAAATTACTTTCTCCCGCAACCGAAGGTTGTCGGGAGATTAAACGGTTTAGACTGCACACGAAGTGTGTCAGTCTGAAACTATTTTACTTTCTTGATAATAATTGCACCGTTGTGTCCACCAAAACCAAATGTTGCAGACATTGCAGCATCAATGTTCATCTCTACGCCCTTGTTTGGTGTATAGTCGAGGTCACAGCCGCCTTCAATATCAGGATTATCAAGGTTCTTTGTACAAGGAACAAAGCTGTCGTTGATTGCCTTTACACAAATCATAGCTTCTACAGCACCTGTGGCACCAAGACAGTGACCGTGCATAGACTTTGTAGAAGAAATCTTAAGCTTGCGGGCATTTTCTTCGCCAAAGGCAATCTTAATCATATTTGTTTCGCTCGAATCATTCTTCATTGTAGAAGTTCCGTGAGCGTTGTAGTACTGAATCTCACTTGGATCCATTCCGGCATCCTTGAGGGCACGTGTCATACACTTTGAACCGCAGATTCCGTCTGGATTTGGAGCTGTAAGATGGTAACCATCACAAGAAGCACCATAACCTGCAACTTCAGCATAAATCTTAGCACCACGAGCCTTAGCGTGCTCATACTCTTCGAGAATAAGAATTGCAGAGCCCTCGCCCATTACAAATCCGTTGCGGTCCTTGTCGAAAGGACGGCTTGCCTTTGTCGGGTCATCATCAAAACCTGTAGAAAGAGCATGAAGAACTTCAAAGCCAACAACACCGAACTGACAGATTGTTGATTCTGCACCACCGCTGAGACAGCAGTCGAGGCGGCCGCTTCTTACCATATCAAAAGCAACTCCAAGAGCATCTGTACCAGAAGAACATGCTGTTGCAATTGACTGAACAGGACCGTGAACGCCAAAGTTAATTGCAATATTTCCGCCTACTTCATTTGGAATAAGCTTTGGAATAGCCATAGGATTAGTTTTTACACCACCCATTCTTCCCATTCCAAGAACGTCTGCTTCTGTCTCTTCGAGACCGCCGATTCCAACACCAAGAATGATTCCAGTTTCATCAAGAACTTCCTGATTGCCCATAAGGCCAGCATCGTCAAGAGCCATCTTTGCAGCAGCTACACCAAGCTGTGTAAAGCGAGCCATCTTGCGGGCATCCTTTGAATCCATATACAAAGAAGGATCAAAGTTTTTTACTTCTGCTGCATAGTGAACTTTGTTTACAGATGCATCAAAAAGTGTGATTGGACCAATACCGCTTTTTCCGGCTTTAATTCCAGCCCAGGTTTCTTCTACAGTATTTCCAAGAGGAGTGATTGCTCCCATTCCAGTAATTACAACACGTCTTGCCATTTTTTTATCCTTAATATAACAATTTATGTCATTGTCCGGCTTGACCGGACAATCTAGATTCCCCGGTCAAGCCGTGGAATGACACTATTTATTCACTTATAGAGTTCCGAGAGAGTCAGCACTATTCACTGCAATACAGTTTGCAGTCTCAGCAAATCCTGATTTTCCCCAGAGGCCTGTCAAAACAGCACCAACACCTGGTTCAATCAGTTCCCATTCGTCGCCGCTTGCTTTAATCAGGTCGTTCAAAACGGCTTCTTCCGATGTCCAGCGAACAGGATTTGTAAGGTGGAGAACGGCATTCTTTTTGATTTCTGCTCCGTCCTTTGCTTCCTTACCTGTTACGTTGCTGAAAAGAGTTTTATCCGGATTATTGAAGGTAACACCTGCAATTGCCTTTTCAAAATTATCAGCTGCTTCCTGCATAAGAGGACTGTGGAAAGGTCCTGCAACTGCAAGGCGAAGAGCACGGCGGGCACCTGCTTCCTTTGCCTTTGCTTCAATCTGTTCGAGAGCATCAGCTGTTCCGCTTACTACTGTCTGAACAGGGCTGTTAAGGTTTGCTGCATAAGCATCTTTAATGCCATTAGCAAGCTCTTCTACCTTCTCTGGTGGAAGCCCAAGAACAGCTGTCATACCAGGTGCGTGACCTTCGTTTGCCTTTGCAATATTTTCGCATGTTGCCTGCATGATAAGTCCGCGCTCGCGAACTACTTTAATTACATCTTCAAAGCTCAAAACGCCGGCTGCATACAAAGCAGGGAATTCTCCAAGAGAAAAGCCCATTGCGGCACTTGGCTCAATACCTTTTGTTTTCAAAACAGCCATAACTGCGAGCGAGGCAGTTGTAATTGCAAGCTGACTGTTATCTGAACGGCTCAAAGTTGCCGCATCACTCTCCCAAAGAAGCTTTGGCATATCAACGCCGGTAATTTTTGTTACCTGATCTACAACTGCACGTGCTTCAGGATAAGCATCACAGATATCCTTAATCATGCCCGGAACCTGTGCACCCTGTCCCGGAAATAAAAATGCATATTTTTTCATCTTTTACCCCTGTAAGAATATTCTGCCAAAAGGCACTTCTACAAAATGACATTTTTAACACTTTTTGTCAATATGGAATTCTCTTCGCAAATGGCTTGCCACGTCGCTTCGCTCCTCGCAATGACGGGTATTTCACTCGCAATGACGGGAAACGTGTGTTATAATATTTCTCAGGAGGAAATTATGACAAACGAAAAAGCTATAAAAGCATTGCGACAGATAAAAACTTACTGCGCTGCTACACAGCTTGAGGAACTGGATTATGCAATTGAAGTTCTGGAAAAGCTGGAAAAAGACGGCGTTAAGGAACCGCTCGCAACTGACTTTAAAAACGTGGAGAATAAAAAATGATAGGAACATTCTGGGCCCTTGTGCCTGCAATCGTGGCCATTGCTCTGGCCCTCTGGACAAAGGAAGTTTATTCTTCCCTTTTTATTGGTATTGTAATCGGCGGACTTTTCTACGCCATTGAAACTGCAGCCGGCTTCCCTGGCTTCTTCAATCACATCTTTAAAGACGGTATGATTGCCCAGCTTTCCGACAGCTGGAACGTAGGAATCATAGTATTCCTCGTTGTTCTTGGAATTATGGTTGCCCTTATGAACAAGGCTGGAGGATCTGCTGCTTTCGGCCGCTGGGCTAAAAAACACATCAAGACAAAGGCCGGTGCACAGATTGCTACAATCGTGCTTGGTATCTTTATCTTTATTGATGACTACTTCAACTGTCTTACTGTAGGCTCGGTTATGCGCCCTATGACAGACAAGTATGGTCTTTCAAAAGAAAAGCTCTCTTATCTGATTGACTCTACTGCCGCTCCAGTCTGCATCATTGCACCGATTTCTTCCTGGGCTGCAGCAGTAGCAGGCTTTGTAAGCGAAGGTGAAAACGGCTTTACCCTCTTCTGCAAGGCTATTCCTTTCAACTTCTACGCTTTCTTTACTATATTAATGATGTTTGCAATGGTATTCATGAAGTTTGAATACGGCGAAATGTCTAAGTATGAAAAGGCTCTTGAAGTTATGAACAATGATTCTGACGAAGTTGAAGATGGAGCAAATGCAAATGGCCGTGTAATTGACCTGATTCTCCCAATCATCGTTTTGATTGTTATGTGTATTCTCGGAATGATTTATACAGGCGGTTTCTTTACAAAGTTCAACGTACTCGAAGACGGAACAACTGAAGCAAATGCAAACTTCCTCAACATCATTTCTTCATTCTCTGATTCAGATGCTTCTGTTGGCCTTGTGCTTGGTTCTTTTGCAGCCCTGATTATTACAATCATCTTCTATGTTTGCCGCAAGGTTCTTTCTTTCAAGAGCAGCATGCTCTGCGTTCCAGACGGCTTTAAGGCTATGGTTCCAGCTATTTTGATTTTGACTCTGGCCTGGACACTTAAAGCTATGACAGACAGCCTTGGTGCTAAGGAATATGTAGCTGGTCTTGTGGAAGGTTCTGCTGCAGGTCTTAAGATGATGCTTCCTGCAATCATCTTCGTAGTTGCCTGCTTCCTCGCTTTTGCTACAGGAACAAGCTGGGGAACCTTTGGTATTCTTATTCCAATCTGTATTGCAATTTTTGCACCGGGAAATCCACTGCGCATTATTTCAATTTCTGCTTGTATGGCAGGTGCGGTTTGTGGTGACCACTGTTCTCCAATTTCGGATACAACAATTATGGCCAGCGCGGGTGCTCAGTGTGAACACGTAAAACACGTTTCAACTCAGCTGCCTTACGCCATTACAGTTGCTGTAGTAAGCTTCCTCACATACATTGTTGCCGGAATTACTCAGGGAATCGGACTTGTCGCAAGTGCCATCATCTCATGGATTTTCGGTGCGGCAGTATTGTTGGGATTCTTGATTTTCATGAAGAAGAAGGTAACAAAATAAATAGATATACATCGGTGATTGAGTAGTCCGAAGGACGTATCGAAATCACCGATGTATATAAAGATTTCTATGGTGGTTTCGATACGATGCTCCGCATCACTCAACCACCGGATTTTTCGTTAGGCTCGGAAATCAATTGTTTTTCCGGCGTGCCAGAGCTTTTCCAAATCATAGAAAGTTCTGGCAGACTCAGACATAAGGTGTACGACGATGGCGCCTAAATCAATAAGGTTCCAGTCGTCGCCGTCCGGGCTCTTGCGGTTTGTAACGTGAATCTCAAGGTCATTATCCTTGATGTATTCTTTAATCTGCTTATAGAGTCCCTGCCAGTGAGCAGAAGATGTAACTGTTACGATTACAAAATAATCTGTCCAGCTGTTAAGTCCGCTGATATCCAAAAGAGTAACATCATTACCCTTTCCATCTTCCATCAACTTTGCAATTTCTCTTGCTTTTTCTTCCATTGTTTTCATAATTACCACCTGCGCTTTATCTGCGCTTACCTTCGAGACGGAACAACATAACGTCCGTCAAAATCTCTACCAAGGATAATCGTAAAGTCAACGCCCGCATCAAGGCTTGAACTTTCGGCTTCCTCTTCAGGGGTAGCTTCCCTGATATTTGAACATCGGATAAACTCACCGACAATTTTTGCAACTTCCATATTTCCGATATGGTCTATGATTACAGTTTCTTCATAGTCATTTCTTGGAGCATTTACAGGACTCAATACATCATAACTTGCATTCTGGAAAAGAATTGCAGTATTTCGAGCAAGGCCCTGAGTTGTAGTACCGTTCTGAATTTCCAGTACATATACACGGCTGGTAAGAGTTCCATCTGTAGAAGCCAGAAGGTTTGTTGTTGTCTTTACTGCTTCCTTAATGAACTCACCGTTATTATCAGGCATCAAAAGCTGCTGACCATCTACACGGCGAAGCGAGCCTGTAATTGTCTGCTTGATTATTGATTCAGCATCAACATCTGCAATTGCGTCGAAAAGCGTTGTCTCTTCTTCTTCCTTAAGATTTGTCTTGATAAAATCAAGGTAGCGTTTTCGGTTTGCCTTCTGGAAAATAACGAATTTTTTATCGTGAATTCCGGTAATAAAAGCAGCCATGGCATTCTGATATCTTTCCTGAACATCAGCTTCTGTTTCATCTTCCAGTCTGTAATGAAGATAAGTATTGATTTTATCACCATCAAGGTTAATAGCACCGGAAGGAAGCAGCCATCTCTCACCCTCTTCCGAAAGGCAGTCTACCGGCTCAGAAATAAATACACGCATACCACCAAGGTAGTCTGAAATCTTAATAAAATTTTCCAGCGTTATAATTGCGTAATAAGGGATTGTCATTCCCAGAAGCTTTTCAACCTCATTACGGAAGCTGATTACACCGGCCTCGGAATAAACTTTCTGCAGTTTATCTACACGCCCAAGAGACTGATAAATTGCACCTGTATGACCAGGCAGATTTACAAGAGCCGCTTTGTTAGAAGAAGGATTATAAATCAATACACTTGAAAAAAGCATGCTTGAATCATCATCTTCTATAATAAAAAGGGTACGCATAATCCCCTTTTCTTTAAGCGCATCTTCTACAGTATTTGTTTTAAGAGAAAAGGCAAACACAAAGGAAAGTGCCACCGCTGTTATAATGATAAGAGCAATAAAAATAATTCCCTTTTGTTCATCTCGAATTTTGATTTTTCTCATCAGTCAGCTTTCCCCCTCATTTTTCACTTTTCTGCTGAGCATAATAATTTATCATTTCCCTTGTTCCGGGCTGAATTTCCACATTATGTTTTATAAGATACTCATAATTTTCTTCGAGCACAGAATAAAGCATTTCATCCAGACTCATTGCAAAAAGATTTGCGCGGTACTCCTCTGTAGACTGAGGTCGACCCGGTTCAATTTTATCTGCAAGAAAAAGACACTTTGTAAGATCACACATTCCGATGATTCCGGAAGTATGATTTGCAACTGCCTCAAGAATCTCCGGGTCGTAAACCTTAAAATGCTCCTTAAGCATAACTGCGGCTGCACGTCCATGAAGCAGTGCCGGCTTTTTCTTTTCAAAATCACTTATTTCATTTCCATCGCGGGCAGCAAGTTCAAAAAGCTCCTCGCTGGAAAAATCTTTACACATGTCATGGCCGATTCCCGCAAGATAGCCCTTGCGCCAGTCAAGTCCGTACTGACGGCACATGCGGGCACAGGTTTCTGCAACCCGAACAGAATGCTCGTAGCGGCTCTTTTTTACATGCGCCTGGGTAAAGGCACGGATTTCTTCGGTCTTTTCTATATAATCAATCATACAAGTTGTTTTCTATAATATAATCAAAAACTGCCGGCGGAACAAGATATCTAAAGCTTTTGCCCTCGCTGATGCGGCGGCGGATATCTGTAGAAGAAACCGGCAACATCGGGGATTCAACGTAAATACAGGGATACTTAAAGTTTTTCAAATCAAATTTAACTGAAAAATCTCCCTTGTAGTCGCCGCTTGGCTTATTTGCATAAAGGCTTGATTCCATAGCCTTTACATCCGGGTAGCGGTGAATGATAATGAGGTCGGCAAGTGCGCTTACCTTCTGCGGGTTACGCCATTTATCAAACTCTGCCGCAACCTCATCTCCCATTACAAAGGCCAGTTTTTTACTGAGTTTGCCTTCATATTTTTTTGTAAGATATTCGAGGGTGTCTGAGGTGTAAGAAATGCCGCCCCGGTCAACCTCACAGGTTTCGAGTTCAAAGTGGCCGCTGCCCTCGCTGGCACAAAAATCTTCAATCATTTTTAAGCGGTGCTGAGCTGAAATTATTTTCGAAGCATCCTTGTGCGGTGGCTGAAAGGTTGGAACAAAGAGCACTTTGTCGTAGCCAAGCTCGCGGATAATTGTATCTGCCAGCATTGCATGACCAACATGAAGAGGATTAAAGGTTCCGCCGAATACTGCTATTTTCATTACTGCTCGCTTCCCGGGTACTGAACATTATCATCGTCATCGTCAATATAGGCACGGTCTTTCATAAAACTGCTTCCAAACTGATTTGCATTTTCTGCTGCACTGTCGCCGATTCCGGCATCTGCAGCTGCCGACATATCACGTTTTTCCTGCTTAGAAACCAGTTCCATAATCTGATGCTGGGCATCCTTCATGCCGCGGCCTGTATGAACTGAAACCGGAATAACTACAGTGTCCGGCTCTGCAGCCTTAATTTTTTCCTGAACTTCAACAGCGCGGTCAAAAGCACCTTCAACATCAATTTTGTTACATAGAACAATGCGTGGCTTTTCCATAAGATTATCAGAATAATTACGAAGCTCCTTGCAGAGAGTGTCGTAGGCCGTAAGGTAATTTTCGTCTGAACAGTCAATCATAAAAATAAGGCAGGCTGTACGGGTAATATGCTTAAGGAAGGTGTCTCCAAGACCAAGGCCCTCACTGGCGCCTTCAATGATTCCAGGAATATCTGCAATGATGATATCTGATTCGTCGTCTACGCGGAGTACACCAAGATTTGGAATGATTGTCGTAAAAGGATAAGGCGCAATCTTTGGACGGGCATTTGTAAAGAAAGTAAGGAGAGATGATTTTCCGGCGTTAGGAAAGCCTACCAGACCGGCATCTGCCATAATAGAAAGCTCAAGTTTAAGAAAGCGGGTCTCGCCCTTCTGTCCCGGGTTAGCCTGTTTTGGTGCCTGATTTGTTGAAGACTTAAAGTGAACGTTACCCCAGCCGCCGTTACCACCCTTGAGGAAGGTAAAAGATTCGTCACCTTTAGCGGTTGAAAAGTCGTAAATGATTTCTTCTGTTTCGGCGTCGCGGATTGTTGTTCCAGGAGGAACAGGAATTACACAGTCTTCGCCGTCTGCACCGTAGCGGTTCCAGCCCTGACCGTCGCCGCCGTTTCGTGCTTTAAAACAGTGCTTGTGACGGATATTTGCAAGAGTTCGTAGATTCCGCTTTACAGTAAAAATAACATCACCGCCCTTACCGCCGTCACCGCCGTTAGGACCACCATGAGGAATATATTTTTCGCGCCGGAAGGCAACACAGCCGTTGCCGCCGTTACCTGAGCGCACCTCTATCAAAGCTTCATCTGCAAATCCAATCATAATTACTCCAAAAAAAAAGCCCGGCACTTTTACTTACCGGGCATTCATATTCAGTAAAAACTGAACTTATTTTGCAGCTTCAACAGAAACAACCTTGTGGTTATTTCTTTCACCGAAAACTACTTTTCCATCTGCTGTAGCAAAAAGGCTGTCATCACCAGCTTTCATAACATTTGCTCCAGGGTAGAATTTTGTTCCGCGCTGCTTTACGATGATAGAACCTGCAGTTACAGATTCACCAGCATATCTTTTTATACCCAAGCTTTTTGGATTCGGATCGCGTCCGTTTTTTGCACCAGATCCACCACGTGTTCTTCCCATAGTAATCTCCTTATTTAATTATGCGAGAGTGATAGACTCAACGCGTACCTTTGTATACTGCTGTCTGTGACCAATCAAACGATGATAGTCTTTCTTTGACTTGTACTTGAATACGAGAACCTTCTTATCGCGGAAAGAATCCTCAACAACTACAGTTACCTTTGCACCCTTAACATAAGGAGTTCCTACACTGATTTTGTCTCCATCGCTTACGAGAAGAACAGTATCAATGTCAATCTTTGAACCTTTTTCAGCATCAAGCTTATCTACTGTAAGGACAACGTCTTTCTCAGCCTTGTACTGCTTGCCCTTAAATTCAATAGTTGCGTACATAAAATACCTCTATTAAAATAATTCGTTATAAATCGCCCGATGCAGAGGAACAAGGAAACAGAATCCATACTGCAAAAGACTGGTAATTCAGACCGCCCGCTGCACGTAAAACGGGGATTAAACGTCAGTTAGCCTAAAGTCTAAATACGTATCAAAGAATATATCAGATTTGTGGAGTTTGTGCAATAGCAAATGGTCCCGGATGGAGTGTATGATTTACAACTTTTCCGTCTTTCCACTCAAAATCGATTGTATAGCCGCCTTTTACTGCAAGACCGCGTACGTGGCCGCACTGCCAGGCAGGGGCAGACGGAAGAGCCGGGAGGAGTTTTACTCTTACTGTGCCGTCTGCTTCAAACTCGCTTTGTATTAAGAGACGGAGAATGCCAGCCAGGGCACCGAAGTTTCCGTCAATCTGGAATGGAGGATGATTGTCGAGAAGATTTGGCAGAGTTGAGTGCTGGAAGAGCTTTATAATAGAAGAAAGTGCTTCGTCTCCCATGCCCAGCTGGGCATAAAAGTTTATTATCCAGGCCTGGCTCCAGCCGGTGTGGCCGCCGCCGTTGCTAAGGCGTTTAGCCAGGGTCTTTTTTGCGGCTTCGCAGAGTTCCGGGGTACGCTCAAGGGTAATTGTGTGGCCCGGGAAAAGGCCGTAAAGGTGGCTGATATGGCGGTGGCCGGGTTCAACCTCTTCCACTTCACGATTCCACTCCATCAGGGAGCCATCGGAATTGAGAGATGGCTTTTTGAGGTGGGATAGTACGTATTCGAAAGATTCGAAGTCTGACTGGGGGTAAGGCTTGCTCTGGCCGAGGGCTTCGTGGGCTTTTAAGCAGCCGGTAAAGAGGTGCTCTAAAATCATGTTGTCCATCTCGCAGCCAGGAGTAAAGGCACCAACCTCGCCTGTTTTTGTAACGTAAGAGTTTTCCGGAGAAAGACTTGGATTAATAATCAGATATGGCTTTCCGTCTTCTGCCAGGCCTGCTTCTTCGCTCGGAACAAGATAATCAACAAAGAAAAGAGCTGCTTCGTGCATTAAATAGTAATAACGCGCAAGAAAACTTTTATCCATTGTATATTCATAATGTTCTATTATATAAGTTGCCATCCAGGCGGCGCCGAGTACCCAGTAAGTAGCAGGAATCCAGGCATCCTGCGGGGCTGCATCTCCCCAGATGTCGGTATTGTGATGAAGGACATAACCCCGGCAGCCGTACATTTCGCGGGCAGCCTTTCGGCCTGGCTGATAGCAGCGTTCAAGCAGGTCAAAGAAAGGAAGTTCACATTCGCTGAGGCTTGTCATATTGACCGGCCAGTAGTTCATCTGGGCATTTATATTGATTGTGTATTTACTCTGCCAGGGCGGCTCAATCTGTCCGTTCCATAGGCCCTGAAGTGTTAGCGGCAGCAGGCCCGGGACACGGCTGCCGGAAATCATAAGATAGCGTGAAAAGTTTATGTATTGATTTACGAGGAAAGTGTTGTCCGGGGCGGCAGATAACAAGAGATCCGGGGTGGTTGAGTAGGCGCCAGCCGTATCGAAACCACCTTTTCCGAGAGCACGGTTACCCTGTGGTTTCGATACGCCCTCTGGGCTACTCAACCACCGGAAAGCATCCCCACCGATTTCTACATCGCAGCGGTCCCAGTAATTTTTCCATTCAACAAGGTGCCAGGCAAAAAAGTCTTCGGCGGCGGCAGAAAGGCCCACAGCGGAAATGCGATTTTTTATTTTAGTTAGATTAGACTTACATAGTGGTGTCCATTTGTTCTTCAGAATCAACTTGTCATACTGTTTTTTAGTAAGAGGTTTCTTATTCCACTTTTTATTCCATTTGAGACTCTGTATATCAATAAAGAATAGAACCTCGTCACAGGCTTTTCCGTAAAGACAGGTACCGCGAGTTCCGAACTCCCCGCCGCGGGCAATTGCCCCTGCTCCCACACAGAAAGGTATACCGTGAGAATCTTCAAGGAAGATACAGCCAGCGTCTGCCCATATCTTGTCACACCAGATTCCCCGGTCAAGATAACCAGAGTAATTAATTTTTCCCGGGGTACTGACGGTTACGTGCATAAATAGAATATCATCCACAGCGCTTATCCAGGTGCGGCGGGTAAAGATTGTTCCTTCATCATCTGTGTAAGTGACCAGAGTGCAGGCCATGTCTAGGAAGAGTTCAACCTTATAGTTGGTAAGAACACTTTCATCTGACTTGTGGGCAAGAGGCCAGCCGCAGGCAAGCCCGCTATTTTTTTGTGAAAAGAAATCAATGTGAAAATCACCTGCTGTCTGATAAGCGCGCTCATTAAAAGAAGTACCGCTCATTGCTTCAAAGCCAAGTGACTGGGCTTCGAGGACGCGACCTTCATTTACAAGGGAACGGATTTTTTCCAGGTTCTTTTTTGCATCAGGATTCAGGCGGTCCTGAGGGCCACCAGACCAGATTCCTTCCTCGTTGAGCTGAAGTATTTCATTAGAAGGATGGGCTTTTACCATACAGCCAAGACGGCCGTTTCCAAGAGGGAGATATTGCTCCCATTTTTCTGCGGGTTTATCAAACAGCATTTTGTAATTCATGCTTTTGATTATAGCATAGATTTTAGAAATCTAACAGAACAAGGCCGTGGCCGTGGAGTTTTTTCAGCTGCTTGATAAGCTGAGGATTTTTTGAAAGCTCGGCAAGGGCTGTACTGCGGTCGGCTTCCGGGGCCTCAGGTCGCAGTGACTTTAGAAGCAGAATGAGATCTTCGAGATTTGCGGCCGGGGCTGTCTGCTCTTCCATAAGATAGAGCCAGCGGTATTCTTTTTGATTTTCATTGGCAGTGCCGCAAAGTACAGGGGTGCCACCCAGCCACCAGATATTGGCTGCAGTTTTTTCGTTCAACACTGATGCGCGCTGGCGGTTTTTCTCTTCATATTTTTCTATTAAACTATTGATAAAACTGCGGTTTACAGTCGGCTTTGGCACCTGAAAGTCAAACCACTTTTGCACATGCTGATCGAGTCTGTCGCCATGCATCCAGCAATTGAGGGCTGTTTCCAGAGGAGTGCCAAACTTATTAAACTTTTCTTCGCCCTTAAAATGAAGATTGTTACGGGCAAAGGCAGAACTGGCTTCCTCGCTGGAAACAAGACTGAGGTTGTCCTCCTTCTGCCACTGATTATAAACTGTTGAATTTCTTGTGAGTACGAACTTATGCCAGAAGGCGCTGTCGAGAAGGCCTGCTTCAAAGAACTGACGCAAGGTTTCCATGGAGTCTATTATGGTTTGAGGAGTATCATTCCAGAAACCGTAGATCATATAGGCGTGGACGAGAATGCCCGCTTCTTTGAAAGCACAGCAGGCACGGATGATGGAAGAGATGTCTGTTCCCTTGTTGATTGCTTCGAGGCCTGTACCGGTTGCAGACTCAATTCCCGCAGATACTCCTCCAAGGCCGCAGTAGCTTAAAAAGGCGGCAAGATCTTTAGTAAAGGTCTTTTCAAAACGCACGTTGCCCCAGAAGTAAAGAGGATTTCCGGAGCGCGCATTTAAGAGGGCAAACTTTTTAAGGGCGACTGGCGGCAGAGCTTCGTCTACAAAATGGATGCCGTAGACTCCCTTGTCGCGGGCAGTTTTTAGAAGCCCATTAAATAAGGGTTCAATATCTGTTGGCTTGTAGCCGCAAACGTAATCAAGTGTGGTGTCGCAGAAGGCACAGCGGTGCCAGTAGCAGCCGTGAGCAAGATATGCTTTTATCCAGGCGCCGTCTGTCCAGATGCGGTGCATGGCGTTGGCATCGTCGCACATGCGGGGGTAAATTGAAAAGTCTATGTCGGAATAATCAGGGATGATTTTTGCAGTGATTTCGTTTTCGTATTTTTCAACGGCTGGGGTCTGCCAGAGGGGCTCGGTTACTTTTACAGAGCTGTCGGCTTGCGGGGTGAAGAGGCGGAGCTTGTACAATGGAGATGCTGAAACAAGTTCAGCATGACAATTTTTGTGTTCAGCATGACTGGCATCCAATGAGGCATGACAGGCTTCTAGCAGTGCGTGATATGAGCCGTAGCCGCGGTCGTAGGAAATGGCGTCGATGTATTTTGCAAGGGCCGGATCGCGCGCCTCGCGGAGCTCGGTGTTTACGAAGCCGCCGCCGATGCAGACAAAGGCTGAGCTTCCAAGTTTTTCTTTTAGGTAGCGCGCAGTGTAGAGGGCCGGCAGAAAAGTTCCTGCAAAGGGAATTGAGATGCAGAAGATAATATTGTTGGCGGGAAGCTCCAAAAGCATCTTCTCTAAAACCGGCTTATAAAAATGCTCCATAACCGGAGAATCTATCTGGGCCTCGAAATCTGAAAAAGTGCGGGTGTCCACTGCCAGCGACTCGGCGTAACGGACAAGAGAAAACTGAGGGTCAAAGGCAACGGTGATGTAGTCGGACAAATCGGCCAGGGCAAAGGAGCACAAAAAGCGCATGTCGTCTACGGTAGGCTCACGGCCATTTTCTGCAAGGCCGGCAAGATAATTTTCCATACGGCTGCCACGCGGCGCAAAAGGCGAATACAAAAACTGGTGTTCTTTTTCTCGGGCTCCACCCCCGCACAAAACGGCTGTTATAAAATCAATCCACTCTATCCAGTTTTCTTTCTGGCTTATATAGCGGCGGAGATTAAAGGCTGTATTATCATCACCCTTGCGCTCGGCCTGGTCGGCAAGCTGCAGGGCACGGGCCTCTGAAAGTTCAAAAAGACGGCGTAATCCGGCGGCTGAAAAAATCTCATAAAAAAGGCGGATATTCAAATCGCACCAGGAAGCCTCGCAGCCTTCTGTCTTAAAAAAAGAAGTAAGATAGGCCCCCGAAGGATAGGCGGTATTGAGCTGCATGATTGGCGGGATTATTGTCAGAACTTTCATATTTTTTATTATATCATAAAATCAAAGCTGTGTTATAATATAATTATGATTGAGCTCGAAACACGCGTGAAAATTCCTTTTCTCTGGGGAAAAACTGTTTTTAAGAAATCTAACTGGTCGCAGATTAATCTGATAGTGGGACCTAACGGAAGCGGAAAAACTCTTCTGGCAGAAAAGATTTCACAGCAGTTTGAAGCGGCCGGCTATTCGGTAAAATTTCTGCGTGCCGACCGCAATTACAGCGACCAGATTTCGATTCTCAAGGACAACGAAAAAATCCGCCTGAAAATTGAGAAAGTTCTTTCGAGCATGTTTGGAAAATCGATTACTTTTATAGAAGATATTGATGGAACTCTAATTCCGATTGTAGAGAACAAGGCCTGGAATGTGGAATATATGCTGGAAGAGGCGGAGTGTCACGGGCTTCGCGAAATCATTTCCCTGCTTGTAAATCTTTATGATTCCACTGCAGACGATTGTCTTTTTATTGATGAGCCGGAGCTGCACCTGCACCCTCAGTTTCAAACTTTTTTTATGAATGAGATTCGAAAGGAAGTTTCGCACAGTCAGCAGCGCATGTTCTTTTTGATTTCGCACTCCCCTTTTTATATTGATTTGCGCACGCCTGAGGAGCTTAGTGGTGTCATCGTTTGTCACATTAACAAGGCGCCAACGAGCATTGAAGAACTTTCAGAGGAAGATGACGCACTTTTCCGCAGATTTTTGCCGCGTTTCAATACCTATCACAAGCAGTTCTTTTTTTCCGACAACCAGATTTTTGTGGAAGGCTATACTGACCAGCAGATGTTCACTTATCTTTTGACTTTTATTGAAGATGAGTACAGCGCTGCAGGCACGGGAATTATTGACGTTGGCGGTAAGGATGAACTTGGTGTTTTCTGTAAGGTCTGTTCGTTATTGGGGACTAACGGCCGAATTATTACTGATCTTGATTCTTTGTTTTCCGGTAAGCTCCGCGATGTTGCAAATGAAGACGAGCGCGTAGTTGGCTGGCTTGAGAAGCAAAAGGAGCGCCAGGCTGATTTTTACAGCTCGATTTTTTCTACGAAAGAACTGGCTCAGGAAATCACTTTTGACAAATTGATTTACAGGCTGGAAAGATATCTTATAAAAGTGTCGCAGGAACTTCATGAGTATTGCGAAAAAAATCCGGTTCCAGAAAAGCTGCAGCCGCTTATGGAAAAGCTCTGCCAGCTGCGAGAAAAACACGAAAACGCAGAGGCCGTAGATACTTACAAAACAGTAATGCTGCAGGGCGTCAACAAACTGGATGAAGAACTTACAGCGCTGCTCTCACCTGCAACCGCTGCTACAATTCCAGTCATCAAAAATCTCGCCGCCTTTATTTTAGCCGCCGCCGAAGCCGCCCGCATCTACATCCTACCGCGCGGCTGCATCGAGCACTACTACACCCGCACCAGCATTCAGTACATGCCGGTTTCCGCAAAAGACAGACTCTTCCGCAACGAGCTTGAGTTCATTCAGGACGCCCACAGAAAGAGCGTGCGCAAGAATTACAGCGAACTTATTGAAATTCTGGAAAAGGCCGCGGGAAGAAACTGATTACAAAAAAAACACACCACCTGATTTCCAACGCCTGATTTGAAAAACAGGCAGTGTGTACGTTTATCACATCAAAAAATTCATAACATTATCTCTTGCAAGAGCACCAGACATTGGACAGGAACTAGTTTCCATCGTAATAATCAGATTTTTTCCAAGCTCATATCCATGTTCACTATATAGAAAGATTTTTTCGACGGCCCTTCTTGCATATTCAGTATCATCCATTTTTCCAAAATGCTCCCAGAAATACTCTTTTCTGGTTCTTACATTCAGACAACAAAAATCTGGATGAAATGTCACAAAATCAGGTTCCTTAAACTTATTGATATTTCTATTTATCAATACCGGATACTCATAACGATATGGAATGTGATTGTTCTTCAAAGTATCTGCAATTATAACTTCTGATTTTGAACGAACTTGTTCTCCGTTTTCGGTAAACAAGAGAGGTGTTTCTGGATCAATTGTTTTATGCCGGTAGGGAACTGAAAGCCATTTTTCAACATATTCAACATCTGAAAGTGTAAGAGGATCTGCTGCTTTATAACGGATGACGGGAAGGTTCAGGCAAACCTTTGAGGCATTTAGTTCTTCATAGTTTTTCAGGAAGTCTTTTAAATATGTAATTTCCTTTTGCAGCGCAGACACGATTTTTTTATCGTAGACTTTCTGACAGAGAGCACGGGCAATTTTACCCTGTGACCGCGGAATATATTTTCCCTGTAAATCACTATTATTTTCGCGCAGATAAAATTGATTTGTTCTCTTTTTTCGGACTATTCGAACTGAACCAGGCGGGGCATTTTCCAGAGATTTCTGCTTTATTCCCAGGTCTTTTTCAAGCCAGAAAATCCGGCGAGCAACTGATTCTGTAAATTGCGGCGGCATAAGACATTCAAATTCTTTAGCCAATTTTACTCCTTTTGCGGTGTATTTATAAGATAAATAAAAAGTGCCTTCGGGCAAAAGTACATATTAACCAGCGAGTTTTTTGCTTTAAATATGTACTTTTTGCCCGCAAACACACTTCCTGTAGCCAGAAGTACATATTAACGCCACTGATTTTCCATTTAAATATGTAAAACTACAGCTGATAAGACCTTTCAGTAGTCAATTGCCGGTACTTGCACGAAAAAAGTACATATTAACCATGAAGATTTTCGCTTTAAATATGTACTTTTGAGTTTAGAAACAATATTCCTTTATCTCACAGTTTCCGGTTTCTGTGGAGCTGAACTCTTCGTTTGTTTCTGAATTAAAATAGGAATGAATCATTCTGGCAATTCCGCCATGTGTAACAAGGAGGAAAGTTTTATTTTCTGTATTACTCCGTAACTTCAGTTCATCAAGCAGATTATAGATTCTCTGAGCTAGTCGCAGCATTGATTCTCCGCCATTATAATCGGAGGCAAACTGCTTTTTGGCTTCGTGAAAAACTCCGGGGTGCTTTTTCCATTCGTGACCCTCGTATTCTCCAAAGTTCTGTTCTATAAGGCGTGGTTCCAGAGTAAGGGGCAGCCCGTTTTCTTCGGCGACAATTTTTGCAGTATCGGCAGCCCGGCTCAATGGAGAATAAAGAACTTCATCTATCTTAATTCCGGTCTCTTTGATTTTCTTTGCAAGCTGGTGAGCCTGTTCAATTCCTTTTGGCGTAAGGGGAATATCAGTTACGCCCTGGACCTTACCTTCCAGATTCCACTGCGATTCGCCGTGACGGGTTATATAGATATGATTACTCATCTAAAAACCTCTTGATTTCCGCGAGCTTTTCAAGCGCAATGCGGCGGCCTTCTTCGTAAACCCGTTGAAGTTCATTTGGGTCTTTTTCTGTGCGGCTGATTCCAAGCGGAGCCGCCGGGCATATTACAAAAACTTCTCCGCGGTCTGCCTTTGCAAAAATATCGACAGTTTCTTCATTGTAAACGATATGACGGCGACTCATTGCAGCTACAAGCTTGGGATATTTTCTCAGCATTAAGCGCATGAGGCCCATCAGCGAAGCAGGCTTTTTCTGAAAGTCTCGGGGCTGGGTCAAAATCACGACATTGCGATTGTAGCCCAGGCTCTCAAAATATTTCAGCGGAATGGAATCTGTCATTCCGCCGTCAAGCAGCTTGTAGCCGTCAACTTTTACAACTCTGCTTGCAAGAGGCATTGAGGCAGAGGCCCGCATCCAGGTAAGGTCATTGGCATCGCAGGTCTCAAGTTTTTTGTATACCGGCTGGCCACTTACACAGTCAGAAGCGACACACCAGAATTCCATAGGATTTTTCCGGTAGGTTTCCAGATCATAAATATCAAGCTTATTAGGCAGAGTGTCGTAGCAGAACTTTGCCCCGTAAAGGTCACCGGTAAAAATCAGGGAGCGGATGGAACAGTAGCGCCAGTCATGAGAAAAGCGTTTGTTGTAACGGATGGCACGACCAATCTGGCGGGACTTAAAATTGCAGCCGAAGGTTGCTCCGGCAGAAACACCGATTGCCCCGTCAAAATCAATTCCATTTTCCATAAAAACATCAAGCACACCGGCGGTAAACATTCCCCGCATTGCGCCGCCTTCGAGAATCAAACCTTTTTTCATTTTTTCCATATAAATATTATAACACGAAAGAAACTCTACGGAATAGCCTTAAATCTTAATTATTTCTTAAAACTCTACTCAAAATTCTACTCAGATAAACCAGCCGTCGGGTTACAAGGGCAAAATACTGTGCTAATATTACAATGTCAGATGCCGGCAGAAGTGACAAATACCCGCCATGCGCGCCCGCTAACGCGGAGTTTTAGGAGAAATTATGAACGCACAGAAAACTGGATTATTGATTTATGAGATGAGAACGAGAAAAGCCCTCACTCAAAAGGAACTTGCTGAAAAATGCAATGTTACCGATAAAGCAGTTTCAAAATGGGAACGCGGTGAAGGCTGCCCTGATGTTACTGTTCTGCCCAAGCTTGCTGAAATCTTTGGAATCGAAGTTGATAGCCTCATGAAGGGCGAAATTCCCTTGAGTCAGGATGTAAGCGGAAAGACGATTAAATTTTATGACTTTAAAAGACCTGACCGTTATTCCAGAGAAATGCAGCATGTAATCTGGATGCTTGCAGAAGATATCTGCTAGGCAATAAATAAGGAATATTCTATTATTCTGAACGAACGCTTTGAATCAGAACTCTTTTGTGTTGATCAGTTAATCAATAAAGAGTTTCTGGCTTTAATTCCACAGAAATGCTTTTTCTATGACTTTAATTATACAGACCAGACAAATGGAGGCTTTACGGTAGAAATTGATCCGCAAATTGCAAAGCTTTTGCTTAAACAGGATTTTTCTAAGTATTCGCCTATCTCAGATTTTGATCTTGATGTCTTTAAAAATTATTTTCTGAAGATAATTGTTGATGTTTTTTACAAAAATGTTGAGCAGCTGACAGGCGGCAAAGTCAAGCTTGAAAATTTGAATCCATTTGAAAAAGGAAGAGCGGCAGGAAGTGGAAATAACTCGCGGCAGGAAGAACGCCGCATGCTTTTGATGCTGGGAATAAAGGCAAAACTTGAGAATACAGAAGGCTATATTAATTTTCAGTTTAGTGATGTTTTTATTGATAAGCTTCTGATGAACGGTTATTTCAGCGGTGAGAATAACAGAGTAAAAGTTCAGAATCTGTCAAACATCAAAAATCATATACAGCCGGATAATATTTTTGTAGAGTTTGGACGCTTTAATCCGGAAAATGTTCAACTCGAGCCTGGTAAAATTCTGATTCTTGATAAAAAAGAAAATGAAGGCCTGAACATCGTTTTCGAAAACCGGGTAATTCACACAGGAAAAACAGTCTGCATAGATGAGCTTTTCGGAATAGAGATTGCAGAAACGACTCAGCTTTCGGAAATCGAATACACCGAAAAAGATTACATTTCGATTCAACTGGGAAGTGCATCGCTTAAAAAAGAAGAAATTGCAGGGCTTCACCAGGGCTCTTACATCACCTTAAAACAGCGGGCCGGTGATCCATCACTGATTATTCGTGCGGGCAAAGTAATTGGCACCGGTGAAATATGCGTCGCTGATGACACCTTTGCGATTCGGGTTATTGAGGTGAAGTGATACGGAAATAGACGCAGCAAGACAGGTCGCGGCAAAACCAGCGCGGCCTGCTAACTATTTTTTACCACCTGTGCTATAATTTTAGGTATGAAAACAATCACTCTCGGTTCCACCGGAATTACAACTCCTCAAAATGCTTTTGGAGCGCTTCCTGTTCAGCGCGTTAATATGGAAACTGCCGTTGAGATTTTGCACAGAGCTTACGACGGCGGAATGACTTTTTTTGACACTGCCCGAGCCTATTCTGACAGCGAAGAAAAAATCGGAGAAGCATTTACGGGCTTTACCGGCCGCGACGGATTCCCTTCCCGAGAGAAAATTTATATTGCAACTAAATCTACTGCGACTAGTCCGGACCAGCTTAAGGCAGACCTTGAAACTTCCCTCCGTAACCTGCGCACTGATTATATTGATATTTACCAGCTGCACTGCGTAAAACAATGCTACAGGCCAGGCGACGGCACAGGCCTCTATGAGACTCTGCTCGAAGCAAAAGCTCAGGGTAAAATCCGCCACATTGGAATTACTGCCCACAAAATCGGCATTGCCGAAGAGATTGCGGAGAGCGGACTTTATGAGACGCTGCAGTTCCCATTCTCTTACCTTGCAAGCGAGCGCGACCTTGCCCTTGTAGAAAAGTGCCGGAAAAACAACGTCGGCTTTATCGCAATGAAAGGCTTGTCAGGCGGTCTCCTTACAAACGCCGTCGCCTGCATGGCCTTTATGAGCCAGTACCCAGTTCTTCCAATCTGGGGCATTCAGAGAATGAGTGAACTTGAGCAGTGGCTGGCCTTTTTCAAAGAGCCGCCGGCCATGACAGCAGAACTCGAAGCAATCATAAAAAAAGACCGGGATGAGCTGCTCGGAGAATTCTGCCGTGGCTGTGGCTACTGCTCGCCATGTTCTGTCGGCATCACAATCAACCAGTGCGCCCGTATGAGCCAGATGATTCGCCGAGCTCCGTCTGAGGCCTGGCTCACTCCACACTGGCAGGAAGAAATGCTGAAGATTGAAAGATGCGTAGACTGCGGCGCCTGCCTCAAACGCTGCCCATACGAGCTGAACATTCCGACACTGCTCCGCAAGAATCTTGTGGATTACAAGGAGATTCTTGCGGGTAAGAAGATTTGATGGATTGCTTCGCCTTCGGCTCGCAATGACATTTTTTGCTTTCAATGATGTAACCGGGGCGTTACGGGGTGTCCCCGTTAGAAGGGGTAGCGCAAGACACCGCAGCGAAGCGAGGAGGCTTGCGCGCAGGGGAAGGCCTTCCCCTCCTCAACTATTGAAAATCCCGAATTTATGATTTATAATTTTACATGGGTGAGGACTACTGTCCTTTAGGGGAAAATAATGGCTTATGTAAAAAATCTCTTTGACCAGAATTTTATTCAGTATGCGAGTTACGTTATCCGCGACCGCGCTATTCCTGAAATTACGGACGGACTTAAACCTGTTCAAAGACGAATCATTCACACTTTAATCAAGACAGACGACGGACGTTTTACAAAGGTTGCAAATGTGTGCGGTAAGGTTATGGCTTACCATCCGCACGGAGATGCTTCTATTTATACTGCTCTTGTAAACCTTGCCAACAAGGAACTTTTTATAGACAAGCAGGGAAACTTTGGTAATATGTTTACGGGTGATGGTGCCTCTGCTCCCCGATACATTGAGTGCCGCCTGCGCCCTATCACAAAGGAAATTTTAAACACAAATCCGCGCATTACTCAGTATGTTGATACTTACGACAGCCGTGATGTTGAGCCGGTTGCATTCCAGGCAAAGCTGCCTCTCGTCCTTATTCTTGGTGCCGAAGGTATTGCCGTTGGTATGAGTACAAATATTCTCAGCCACAATATTCACGAGGTAATCGAGGCAGAAAAGAAATGTCTGCGTGGCGAAAAGTTCCAGCTCTTCCCGGACTTCCCTACCGGCGGTCTTATCGACGTATCTGACTACAACGACGGTCTTGGAAAAATCATCACCCGCGCAAAGATGGATACCAGTGATGAAAAGAAAATCGTCATCACCGAGCTGCCTTACGGCTCAACTACCGAACGTTTGTGTGACTCAATTGAAAAGGCTGTAAAAAACGGCAAGATTAAAGCCACATCAATTCAGGACTATACTTCTGATAAAGTAAATATCGAAATCCGCCTGCAGCGCGGAGTTTATACAAAGGACGTTGTAGATTCTCTCTACGCCTTCACCGACTGCGAGCAGACAATCTACTGTAACCTCCTGGTTATCAAAGACAACATGCCGGTGCAGATGACCTGTACACAGGTAATCGAGCATCACGCAAAGCAGCTGGTAGGAATCCTCAAGGCAGAACTTCAGCTCGAAAAAGAAGACCTGATGGAAAAGCTGCACCTGCGTACCCTCGAGCGAATCTTCGTAGAAGAAAGAATCTATAAAAAAATCGAACAGCAGAAAACTGAAGAAGGCGTAATCAAGGCTGTAAAGGACGGCTTTAAGCCATTTGCAAAAGAGCTGATTCGTCCTATTACAGACGAAGATGTTGATCACCTTTTGAAAATCCCAATCCGCCGAATTTCCCTTTACGATATGAGCAAGAACAAGGCCGAGGTTGAAGCAATCAATGCCCGCATCAAGGAAATCAACCGCCTGCTCAAGCACCTGGTAGATTACGCAATCAGCTGGCTGGATGGAATCGAAAAGAAGCTGGCCGTGCTTGGCGAGGATGCTTTCAAGCGCCACACTCAGATTACAAATATCAACGCCGTAGACGTAAAGGCCGTTACAAAGCGCGACCTTTCCCTCAAGTACGACGAGAAAAACGGAAACCTTGGAACAGAAGTTTCCGGCGGCGTAGAAGTTCTCAAGGTTACTCCTTACGACAAAGTGCTTTACGTCCGCAAGAGCGGAATCTACTCTGTTTCTGAGTCGCCGAAAAAAATCTTCGTTGGTCCGGAAATGCGTTACTGCGGTCTTGCCGACAAAGAAAGTCTTTCAAAGGTTCTCTTTACAATTATTTACCGCGACCCTGCAACTCAGTTTGTCTACGTTAAGCGCTGTAAGATTCAGGGCTACATCATGAACCGCGACTACTTCTTTGCTCCTGAGGGCTGCGAGGTTCTCCACGTTGATACCCGCAAGACCTTCACCTTCCAGCTTAATTACGTTAAGAAGGGCCGCATCAAGGTTCTTCAGGAAAAGTTCAAGGCCGACAAGTTTGAAGAGAAGAGCCTTAAGGCTAAGGGCGTTCGCGTTGTAAGCAAGGAAGTACAGGATATAGTTGTGGAGTAGAAGTCAGGAGGGGGAAGTCGACCCCTTAGGGAGCGGCACTGCGTAGCAGGGCAAAAACAGTCCAGTGGACTGTTTTTAGCGAGTCTCGGCGAAGGCTATGCCTGAGCCGCCGCTCCAACCGCCTGCGGCGTTTTCCGCTACCCCTTCTAACGGGGGCTCCGCCCCCGTAGCGCCCCCGCAAGACCGTGTCATTCCGAACTTGTTTCGGAATCTCATGTAATAGATGCTGAAACAAGTTCAGCATGACAATTAATATAAAATATGGAAATATTAAAATCCTACATCCAATACGAAGAAACAATCAAAGGCTCCCGCTTCCTCTCCGAGCTCTTTCCCTGCGACTCACAGGCCGGGGCCCGCGAACTCGTAAAAGCCCAGAAGGCAAAATATGCCGACGCAACTCACGTAGTTCACGCCTTCGTCATCGGCCCGGGTGCCGAGGTCATGGGCATGAGTGACGACGGAGAGCCTAGCGGCACGGCCGGCCGCCCTGCCCTGGACATACTCCGCGGCCGCGCCTGCACCAACACAGTTCTAACAATTACCCGCTGGTTCGGCGGCACATTACTGGGAACTGGAGGCCTTGTAAAAGCCTACGGCAACGGCGCCAAAGGTGTTCTTGCCGCCGCCGACGAGGCCGGGCTTTTCGAAGAACTCGTTGCTAAGAAGGACTTCACTTTTTCAACAGACTATTCACTCTATAAACTGGTCAAAAATAATATGGAACTTTTCCATATCTCCAACCTAACCGAAGACTTCGGAACCGAAATCAAAATCACAGGTCAAATCCACGAAAGCGAGTATCAGGTATTTATAAGTAAATTGCTTGATATTTCGAATGGTAAGATTATTGTAAAATAATTTTACCATAAAAAACTTGATGGACTTCCGTTGCAGAACAGCACAACCTGCGGCTTGGCGTAAGTGGTATCCGACTCGCTTCAGCTTCGCTTCCGCTCGCGAACGCCAAGATGCAGGTTGTACTATTCTTCCACTCGCGTCCCTCAAGTTTTTACATAATCGTTTTTTAATCTTACCATTCGAAGGAACACGGAAAAATGAAAAAACTATTTTCACTAGCTGCAATAACACTCGTGGCACTTACTCTCATCTCCTGCGCAGGAAAATCAAAATCAGCTCCAGTACAAACTGAGCAATCTTCCGCACCAAGCATGGCAGACAGAATCATGAAATCAGCAGAAAAAACAGAAACTGTTATAAAGCCGGCCGAGTCCGCTCAGCCGGAAATCACTGCTCCACTCTACGAGCTTGCCGCAAAGCACGGCTTTAAGCTTGGAACAGTAATCAATCCCCAGCAGCTACAGAAAAAAGCATATACCGATATGGTAAAGGCAGACTTCAACAGCCTCACTGCCGGAAACGAGTTTAAAGCCTACTCTCTTCTCAACCAGAGCTCCAGTCAGAAAAGCGAAAACGGCATGCCTGCAATGAACTATTACAATGCAGACAAAATTGCAGAGTTTGCCCAGGCTAACGGAATCGGAATCCGCGGCCACGTTCTTGTATGGGACGCTTATATGCCGGCCTGGTTCTTCCGCGAGGGCTACAAAAACGACGGTGCCTTTGTTTCTTCAGACACAATGAAAAAAAGACTTCAATATTATATAGAAGAAGTTGTTGCCCACTTTGAAGAAAAATTCCCTGGAGTTGTTTACTGCTGGGATGTTGTAAACGAAGCAGTTGCAGACGGCACTAACGAATGCAAGGCAGACGACCCTCGAAGAGTCCGCACAAGCCGCGGTGGAACTACAAACTATTTCTACGATGTAATCGGCCCGGACTACGTTGAGCTTTCTTTCAAATATGCCCGCCAGGCCGCAAAAAAAGCAAATGCCAACATCAAGCTTTTCTACAACGACTACAACACCTTCTTTTCTCCAAAACGCGAGGCTATCGGTAAACTTATCGAAAGCATCAACAAAGATGAAAAGCTCTGTGATGGTGTCGGCATGCAGGGCTACGTCGGCGGCTACGGCCAGCAGTCTGGCTGTATGAATGTAAATGACATCAACCTATTCAAAAACGCAATTAACTTCTACAGCAAGATGGGCCTTGAAGTTCAGGTTACAGAACTTGCCCTCCGCAACTACGAAAAAGAAAAAGCCGAACAACACGCAAACTACTATGAAAACTTCTTCAAAATGCTGGCAGCCGCCGCACACGAAACAAAGAGCCTCACCTGTGTAGCCATCTGGGGAATCTGCGACAATCCGTCACTTCCAAAGAACGACTACAGCTACAAAATGAACGGCCCTTACTGCGGAATGTACAACTACGACTGTAGCCGAAAGGCAGAATACTTCAGAGTTGCAAAAGTTTTAGAGTAAATTACAAAATACTTTTTAGTCCATCGAGCGAGCCAAAAATACTTTCACACATTTTTTTGATCTCCTCCGTCGGCTGAACCTTATCAATCACCATAATCGGATGAAGGCCGGCGGCGTGGGCGCTGCGGATTCCGTTGAGGCTGTCTTCGATTGCGACGCAGTCCTCTGGCTTCATACCGATTGATTTGCAGGCCATAAGATATATTTCCGGATTAGGCTTACTGTGTTCTACCATTTCGCCGGTTGTGCGGGTTTCGAAAAAGTCGATTACGCCGGCTGCGCGAAGCTGTCGTTCTACAGTAGGTCCTCTTGTAGAAGATGCCAAAGCCAGACGGTAGTGTGGCTTCAAATACTCTAAAATCTCCCTTGCATAAGGCAGCAGCGGTATCCCCTCTTTCTCTTCTATTTCGTGAAAGAGTTCTGAAGTTCTCTCAAGAAAGGCTTCGCTGTCAAAATCCTCACCGTAATATTTTTTCAAAGTCTGGATTGTGTCGTTTTTATTTGAGCCTCGGCAGGCATTCAATATTTCATCATTTACAGAAAGGCCTTTTTCCTCTGCAGCCTTTCTCCAGGTTATATCTGAAATTGATTCTGAATCGAGAATTACCCCGTCCATATCAAAAATTATTGCCTTTATATTTTCCATCTTTTCACTCATAATTTAGGGATTTTACCATATTTAGAATAATAGAAAAATCCCCTCAATAATGATATATTTAAAATATGAAAAAGATTTTTACCGCATTTGCAGCTGCAATTTTATTCTGTACCGCAGCCCTTGCCCAGGACGCAACTATTTATCTCTGGCGCAATGTAAAAGGAATGGAAAAAGAGCCTTCCGTTATGTTCATGCATAAGGCTTCCGACACAGCTCCACATACCCGCACTGCAGTAATTGTCTGCCCCGGCGGAAGTTATCATCATTTAGGATTAAAAAGCGAAGGAACTACTACCGCAACCTGGTTTGCAGAAAACGGAGTTACTGCCTTTGTTTTAAAATATCGTACTGCAGAAAGTCTCTACCACCACCCTGCCATGCTGCAGGATATTCAGCGTGCAATTCAGCTGGTACGCGAAAATGCGGAGAACTGGGATATTGACCCCGCAAAAGTTGGAGTAATCGGTTTTTCTGCCGGCGGTCACCTTGTAACCATGGCCGGTGAGTTCTGGCAGACTCATGACGAAATTGCAAAGCTTGGAATACAAACTAACGTTAGTTTGCGTCCGGATTTTGTAATTCCTGTTTACCCTGTTGTAAGCATGCAGGATGATATTGCCCACCGCTGGAGCCGCAACAGTCTGCTCGGTAAGGGTGCAAAAAATCAGACTCAAGCCCGCAAAGATGAGTTCTCCATGGAACTCAACGTTTCTGCCGATATGCCACCGACCTATGTAGTTGTCTGCGATGATGACCCGGTTGTAATTCCTGAAAACTCACTCCGACTCTACGAGGCTCTGCAGGCAGCAGGCATTCCAAGTAAGCTTGCCCGCTACCCATGGGGCAAACACGGCTTTGGAATGAAGGACAATGACTTTATGAAAGAGTTTCACTACAATCAGCCGCTCAAAGAATGGCTGGTTGAACTCGGATTTATGGAATAGGATAATTAAAATATGAGTACATTTGAAATCAAAGATACATTTTTATTGGATGGAAAACCCTTCCAGATTATCTCCGGAGCAATCCACTACTTCCGCGTAGTTCCAGAATACTGGCAAGACCGTCTTGAAAAATTAAAGAACATGGGCTGTAACACAGTAGAAACTTACATCCCATGGAATATCACAGAACCACGCAAGGGCCAATTCTGTTTTGACGGCCTTTGTGATTTTGAAAAGTTTCTTGATATAGCACAAAGCCTTGGGCTCTACGCAATTGTACGCCCTTCTCCTTACATCTGTGCAGAATGGGAGCTTGGCGGCCTTCCTTCCTGGCTCCTTGCAATTCCTGGTCTTGAGCTTCGCTGCAAAAATGAACTTTATTATCAGAATATCCATGACTATTACAAGGTTCTCCTTCCCCGCCTTGTAAACCATCAGATTGATAAGGGTGGAAACATAATCCTCATGCAGATTGAAAATGAATACGGCTACTATGGTAAGGACATGAGCTATCTTCAGTTTCTTGCTGATTTAATGCGCGAAGGAGGAATTACAGTACCTTTCGTTACCAGCGACGGACCATGGGGAAAAATGTTTATAAACGGCCAGCTCACAGGTGCCCTTCCAACTGGAAACTTCGGCTCCCATGCCCGCCCTCTTTTTTCAAACATGAAACGCATGATGAAAAAGACCGGCAACAAAGGACCCCTTATGTGCATGGAATTCTGGATTGGCTGGTTTGATGCCTGGGGAAACACAGAGCACAAAAAATCAAAACTCAAACGAAATATCAAAGACCTCAATTACATATTGAAAAAAGGAAATGTAAACTTTTACATGTTCCACGGCGGTACAAACTTTGGCTTTATGAACGGTTCAAACTATTACACAAAGCTCACGCCGGATGTAACTTCTTATGATTATGACGCCCCTCTTTCAGAAGACGGAAAGATTACAGAAAAATATCTTACCTTCCAGAAAATCATAAAGAAATACCGGGACTTCGAAGAAATTCCTTTAAGCACAAATATTAAGCAGAAGGCTTACGGGAAAGTAATGGCCGAAGACTCAATTGCTCTTTTTGACATTCTTCAGGAAATCGCTGAAGAAAAAACAATCGAAGGCCAAAAGCTTTTGAGCATGGAAGAAACAGGTCAGGATTACGGATATATTCTGTATAAGACAAAGATGCCGGCAGCCGCAAGTACGCTTAAAATCGAAGAAGCAAACGATAGAATCACAGGCTTTATAAATGACAAAGCAGTCTTTACAGTCTTTGACAAAGAAATCTCAAATGCCCAGAAAATCTCCGCTGCTGCCGGTGACGAACTTAGCCTTCTTGTAGAAAATCTTGGCCGCGTAAACTTTGCAGGAAAGATTCCTTTCCAGCGCAAGGGTATCTTCGGCAAAGTAACAGCTGATGACACCCCACTTGAAAACTGGAAATATTACAATCTGAATCTGGATGCTGAACAGCTTTCAAAAATTAACTGGACAAAGGCAAGTCCAGCAGGCGCCGCAAGTGCAGCCGGCACCCCTCAGTCTGGCCCAAGCTTTACCCGCTTCCACTTCGAAGTGGATGAAGCCTGCGACACTTATCTTGATTTTTCCGGCTGGGGAAAAGGCTGTATTTTCTTAAACGGCTTTAATCTTGGCCGCTTCTGGGAAATCGGTCCGCAAAGAAGACTCTATGTTCCGGCCCCTCTTCTGAAAACCGGAACAAATGAAATCATTATCTTCGAGAGCGAAGGTAAAACAAACTCAAGTATCGAGTTCTTTGCAGAACATAAACTATAAAAAAAAGCAATAAACGCTAAAAAAGCATTTGTTAATTCTTATATCCTCAATTATAATTATAAAATAACAAAGAGTTATTTTCTGGAGTTTATATGAAAGCAAAAAAACATCTCTCACTTATGTCAGAACTTCTAATCGGAACAGTCGGTTCAATTATTATAATAACCCTCTTTCTAGGCTTTTCTTTTTCACTTGTAATTCAAAATGTAGTAAGAAAATCAACAGTAGATACAGTAAATCAGGCCATGGAAACTTTAAATAAAGAGGTTTCTGGAATTCTTGGTGAATATAATGATCTGGTTATAGATCTTTCAAATGTAATTCCAGTTCTTGGCGATGACCGAAATCAAATGAAAGAAGTAATCAAAAGCATGGGCCGCAATATGATGGAAGAAACTCTTCTATATTATGCTACCTATGAACAGATTTGGGATGGAGGAACTTTGATTTCTCACACAGGCTGGGAAGCGGCTCCAGATTTTGATATGCAGTCCCGGCTCTGGCATAAAAACGCCGTAAATAATCAAAATAAAGTATGCTACACAGAACCTTTTACGGATGCAAATACAGGAAAAATTATAGTTACCATCAGCTATCGTGTACTCGACAATAATGGAAAACTAATCGGTGTTTCTGCCGCAGATATCGTGCTTGATGCCCTTTCTGAAGCAGTAAATGACATTCATCTTTCTGATAACAGCCGGGTAAATATTATCACCTCCGACGGCCTCTTTATTACAAATGATGATTTTTCTTCCATAATGAACAAAAATTATTTTGATAATGCAGGGTTCTCTAGTTATACAAAAACATCATATTTGAATGATGAAGCTAAAGCCTTTATTGAGGGTGGAAAATTTTACGGTGTTCACAAAATTGATGGAACAGACTGGTATATTGTTGCAGAAGGCCCTGCCTCAGATTTTTCGAGCCAGTATAGAAATCTTGTTCTGATGGTTTTTGGAATTCTTTTAATCATTGTTTTAATTATGATCGGCGTATACATAATTCTTGCCCGCCGTGTTTCAAATAACTTCCGTGAAATTGTAAAAGGCTGCGAGGTTATTGCAAAAGGAGACTTTACAAAAAAGTATCCTGATTATTTTACACAGGAAGCATCACAGCTTTCTAAAGGCTTTAATGAATTTTCAGAAAGCATCAGCTCTCTCGTAAGCACAATCCGTGAATCATCTGGAAATATTCAGGATGTTTCAAATAAACTTGCCGACAATTCACATGTAATTGGTTCTTCAGTTTCTACAACCGAAAATGCTATAAATGGAATGAACAAAACAATCACAATGCAGAGTACTGCTATAGATTCTGTAAACGAAGCTATTAATCAGATGGCCCAGAAGGTTGCTGTTTTGAATTCTGAAATTGAAAACCAGAACGAACTCATTATGTCTTCTTCCAACAACATCGAAGATATGATGAAAAACTTCCTTGCAATCACAAAAAATACAGAAGAAATGACAACAAAGGTTGGAACAATTGTAGAAGCTTCTGGCAACAATACAATGTCTCTTAAAAAATCTGTAGAACAGATTCAGGAAGTTCAGGCAGAGTCTGGTGCCCTGCTTGAAATGAACAAGGTTATTTCTTCGGTTGCAAGCCAGACTAACCTTCTTGCAATGAATGCCGCAATTGAGGCTGCCCATGCCGGCGAAAGCGGTAAAGGCTTTGCTGTAGTTGCTGACGAAATCAGAAAGCTTGCAGAAACAACAAGTAAGCAGGCAAAAGATTCCAGTGTATCACTTAAGGCAATTCAATCTAAGATTAACGAAATCTCAAGTTCTTCTCTCGTTGTAGAAGAATCCTTTGAAGATACAATTACCGAAATAAAGAACTTTGAAGAAACCATGAAGTCTCTTTCTAACACCATTGCCGTTCAAGGTGACAAGGCCGAACAGATTATGGCCTCACTCAGCGACATCAAAAACAGCAGTGTAAACGTAAAGGAAAGTGCTTCCGTAATCAGCTCGGGAACTTCACAGGTAACAGGAAACTTCAATTCCCTTTCCGATATGCAGAAACAGGTAGACAGCGGAATCCAGGACTGCGCAAGTGCCTCAGAAACCCTGAGTGCAAGTTCACAGAACATTACCCAGATTTCTGCCCAGGCTCAGGAGTCTGTAGGAATCCTGACCGAGGCAGTAAGCAAGTTTAAGGTAGATTAAACGCCAAGAGCAATCTCAAGCACCTGGCGAACATCGCTTACAGGAATAAACTTAATTCCCTGCTTTACGTGTTCTGGAATATCTTCCAGGTCGCGCTCATTTGCTTTTGGAATAATTATTGTCTTAATCTTGTTACGCTTTGCGGCAACTGTTTTTTCCCTCAGGCCACCGATTGGCAGAACCTGACCGGTCAAAGAAAGCTCGCCTGTCATAGCAAGATGAGGCTTTATCTTTTTGTCCAGCAGCAGAGAGACAAAGGTAGTTGCCATTGTGATTCCTGCACTAGGGCCATCCTTTGGAGTTGCCCCTTCCGGAATATGCAGGTGAACAATGTTTTCTTCGAACCACTTTGCGTCTTTGTCACCGCGTTCAAGAACAAACTTTCGGGCCCAGTCAAAAGCAATCTGGCTGGATTCCTTCATTACATCGCCCATCTGGCCGGTCAAAACAAGGCCTGTTTTTCCGGCGAAAGAAGTTGCTTCTATTAAAAGTGTGTCACCGCCCATGCTTGTCCAGGCAAGACCGATAGCAGTTCCAGGAACAGCTGCAACCTTTATCTGGCTTTCATCAAAGACCGGTTTTCCAAGATATTTGAATAGGTCCGGGGCATCGAGTGTTACGGTGGTTGAGTAGCCCGAAGGGCGTATCGAAACCACAGAATCTGACTTAGATGTGTTTTCGACAGACTCAATCACCGCTGCTTTCTCAGCTTCAAAGACCATCTCAGTAACAATCTTTCTATGAATCTTGTCCAGACACTTTTCGTAATTGCGCACCCCAGACTCACGTGCGTACTCTTCTGCAATTTCCAGAAGGGCAGCCTTTGTATATTTTACCTGATTTTTGGCAAGGCCATTCTTAGCGAGATTTTTCGGAATAAGATACTTCTTTGCAATCTCAAGCTTTTCCTGGTCTATATATCCGCTCAATTGAATAATCTCCGCACGGTCAAGCAGAGGTTCAGGCACAGTATCCAGAGTATTTGCAGTCAAAATAAAGAAGACATTCGAAATATCAAATGGCAGATCCAGGTAAGTATCGCGGAAAGAAACATTCTGTTCCGGATCCAGAACTTCAAGCAAAGCAGAAGCCGGGTCGCCATTGTGACTTGAGCCCATCTTATCAACTTCATCAATCAAAAATACCGGAGTGCTGGACTTTGTTATTTTGAGTCCCTGAATGATTTTTCCAGGCATGGCACCAATATAGGTTCGTCGGTGACCTTTGATTTCTGCCTCATCTCTCATACCACCTACAGAAAAGCGGTAGAAAGGCTTGTTCATTGCATTTGCAATAGATTTACCGACAGAAGTTTTTCCAACTCCCGGAGGTCCAACCAGAAGCAGAATAGAGCCCTTTGCATCCTTCTTCATTTTGCGAACAGCAAGGTATTCAATAATTCGCTTCTTTACATCTTCAAGGCCAAAGTGGTCCTCTTCGAGAATCTTTTTTGCACGAGTCAAATCGTAATCATCAACAGCAGGAACCTTCCATGGCAGGCTGCAAACTAACTCAAGGTAGTTTCTGGTAACAACCCATTCAGAAGAGTTAGGCTCCATCAAAGAAAGCTTGGAAAGCTCACTTTCAACAGTCTCTTTGATTTCACCTTCAAAGGCCAGTTCTTCAATCTTCTTCTTAAACTTCTGATAGTCAGTTTCATTACCATCCGGAGTTTCGCCAAGCTCTTCCTGAATAGACTTCATCTCTTCGCGAAGGAAATATTCACGCTGATTTTTTTCTATGCGGTCATTAAGCTCGTTCTGGATTTTTTTCTGAACGCGAAGCAGCTCCTGTTCCTTTTTGATGAAAACGAGAACCTGTTCCATACGCTGCCGAACATTTACAGTCTCAAGAATCTTCTGCTGCTCATCTTTATCAACATTGAGAATGGAAGCAATAAAGTCTGCAATTTTTCCAGGGTTATCGATGTTTACCATATTGAGGCGCATCTCTTCGGAAAAGAGAGGATTATTCTCACTCACCTCTTTCATCTCGGAAATAAGGGCACGGGTAAGAGCCTTAACCTCAAAAGTATTTGCTTCTTCGTCATCAAGATATTCAACAGCCGCCGCCATAGGAGCTGCGTTGTGAAGAGTCTTTCTGATTTTAAAACGCTTTACAGTAGAAATAAAGATATTGATTCCGCCATCAGGCAGATTTACCTTTTTGATGATACGGGCTGCAGTTCCAACCTTGTGCAGGTCTGCAACAGTCGGAGATTCAGCTTCGTTTTTAAGCATTACAATTCCAATAAAGCCTTCGTTCTCATAAGCCTCTTCTACAACCTTTACGTCATCGTTGGAATTAATCATAAGGGGAGTAAAAATTCCCGGAAAAATTGGACGGCCCGCAAGAGGAATGAGGGTTAATTTATTAGGAAGCATCTGCTCCGAAGGGATTATTTCGTTAGTATTATCATCTTTAGCCATATTTTAAATATAATAATTTTTATGGCCTATCGTCAAATAATTCCGCTTCCAGTTCAGAAGAAATCATAAGGGCATCCTGGTACCAGTCTATCAAAAGAGAAAACTCTTCGTTCCTGTAGCCTTCTGCTTCTGCCCGAATTTTCCATACAGAAGCTGATTCAATTTCTTCCAGAGGCACTTCTTCCAGTGGCAGCCATTTATTCTTATACAAGATCTTAAACTGGGCTGCTTCAATCTCATTTCCAGAGGCTTTGTCATAAGCCCTGGTCTGAATAGAAAGCTTTCTCTTTGCATTTTTCAAAAAGTCACAGTCCAGAACACAAGGCTCATCTCCTGCTGTAAAGCTCTTCCACCAGACATAAGGACCAACAACAACCTTAACCCGGTAATCACCTCTTTTGAGGAAAACCGGTCTGATAATGTAAGTTTTATTTCTTGCCGCAGGTCGTTCCACCTTAAGACGAGGAGTCCAGAAAAGAACTTTTTCGTAAAAAGCCTTGCCCTGCTCTGTAAAGGTTCTTCGTGAACCGCTTACCTCCGGAATGTCAGAACCATCATTTTCAAAAAAGATTGCCCTTGCAGGTAAGTCCATATTTTCCAGAAGAGAACGAGGCATCTGCATTTCTACACTGACTTCGGTATACCACTTGGAAAGCAGAGTCTTATGAATAAAACCGCAATACCACAAGCCGGCAAAAACTGCGGCCGCAGCGGCAACTCCCAGACATATACGTTTAATAATGCGGCTGGCCCTATCTTTCTGTACAAGCGCTTCCGGTGCAAAAGTATAAAGCTTTCCTGCAACTACACTCTTTGCCAGCTGTACTCTAAGTTCATGAGTATCATAATGCTTAAGATATTTCTTAACCTGACGCAAAACCGCATCAATAGACTGGTAACGTCTTTTTGCTTTTGGCCTGGTCATTTTATGAATCAGGCGGCAAACTTCTTTTGGAATATTCTTATCAATTTGTCGGGGTGAAATATACTTTCCCTTTTTTATTACCTTGAGGGTGTCCAGCGACATTGAACCTGGGTATGGCTTTGTACCGGTAACCATTTCGTAAAGCATGATTCCCAGGGCATAAACGTCTGCCCTGTGGTCAACTCTGGCACTGTCTTCAAACTGTTCAGGCGGCATATAGGCCGGAGTTCCCAGAGCAACGCCGCTTTGTGTCAGGTCGCTGCTGGTTACGGTTGATGAACTTTCTGCAAGTCTTGCAGCTGCAGCCGCCGCGCTTCCGGCTCCAGTTCCCTCTGCGTGATCACTTGCGATTCCGAAGTCTGCCAGCTTGATTTCACCCCGCTTCGACAAAAGTATGTTTCCCGGTTTTATATCGCGGTGGACAATTCCCTTTGAGTGAGCGTACTTTAAGGCATAGCAGGCATCCTGCATAACAAGCATTGCAACAGGAACCGGAAGCGAAGTCTGTCTTTTTATCAGGGCATCAAGAGCCGTCCCATCAACAAGCTCTTCTACCATGTAGCGGTAACCGGCTTCTGTAAAATAATCAAAAAGATGAACAATATAAGGACTCTGTAAATCAAGAAGCAGCTGAGCCTCACGCTTAAAACGTCCGGCATCCCCTGCATGTCCGCGTGCCGTCATTTTTTTAATTACGACATAACGTTTAAGCGACGGATGAATTGCCTTATACACAACTCCCATTCCGCCTTTTGCAATAATACCCTGCACCTTGTATTTACCAATCATTGGTGGAAACTCGTCGCTCATAGCATCTCCTTATTTGCAACATTAATAATATCACTTTCTAAATCTATACTTTTATCGGGCTGAACAAAAACAACATTCTGTTTTCCCGGATTATGAATCTGAATATAAAAGCCGTCCTGCAAAAGCTTGTAATTTCCCTGTACAGGTCTGTGTCCGCCAAGATACAAATAGCCCTTTGGAACTCCCGCATCAAAAAGATTCTGCACAGTCACCCGGGCACTTTTTTCTTCTGCCTCTCCATTGTTAGTCCAGATTAACCCACGCACAACCTCTTCATTCTGTCTGGCATCAATCAGCTCCTGTCGCCCAAAAGCCCTCATTGGTTCTGCATGAGAAACGCTGCATTGTTTTCCAAAATAAAAAAGCGGCAGTCCCTTTTCCACGCAATTCATCAAATAAAGAATATCGTCTCCGTAGTATTCCTGAATAAAGCAGCGGCACATTTCTCCTTCATCTACAAATTTTTTAAAAGCAAAATCTCCGCCACCGTTTTCATTCAAAATATTTTCATGATTTCCTTTAAGTATATGAACATAAGACGGGAATTCTTTTTTTAAAACCAAAAGCGCACATAAAAGACAAAGTCCCTCCTGCATCTCTGCAGAAATGGAAGGCCCCGTATAAATCTCTTTTAAAAACTCTATATAGGCAGCAGCCCACCTTTCTCTGGTTCCCCGCTCTGTATGAAGAATATCTCCTACACACAAAAGTCTGAGCCGGCCTTGTGCTACTGCTTCAAAAACAGTAGCCGCGCCCCCCAGGTCTGCTTCATCAAAAATCTGATGTTCAAGAATATTCAATAGAAAATAAGGGCGGGCATGAAAATCCGGCACAACAAGCAGGGGCAGCTGGTCTTCGTGAAAATCAAGAAGAGAACCAGGCTTACCGTCAGAAGACAAAGGCCTGTATTCAAAAGCTTTTCCACGCTCAGAATCAAGTACCTCGCTTGCCTCATTCAATACTTCAAAGAATTCATCATAAGTCGGCAAACTGCTGGAAGTGAGTATTTTTTTTATGTTTTGAAAGATTGAATCCACGCCCTGCACCACAGAACCTTAGGAAACCACAAGGCTCATATTACCAATTGAAATTTTATCACCTGGATTCAGTTTTACATATTTATCATTTGGAATACGGATTCCATTAATAAAGGTTCCGTTTGTACTTCCTACATCTTTTATAAAATATGCGTCTTTAATTTTCTGAATCATAGCATGATGACGGCTGGCAAGCTTATTATCAACTACTACATCATTATCTGTATCGCGGCCTATAGTAATTTTTGCAACCAGTTCAACTTTTTTCTGATTGAACATAAGATATGAGGCAGGCTTTCCTTCCCCAAGAGAATCAAGATGGCGTCCTACAGGACTGCTTGTTACAATTGTTGTATCACTCATACTTAAATTATAAAACCTCACCCTAATATTCGCAAATTATTTTTTAACAGTACAAGAGGCTTAAAGATTGGAATATCATCTGCAATGACATCTTTAAACATGCTTAAAATATTTTTCATCTCTTTGCGGCGATCTTTGCCCATTTCGGCATAGGAAGCAAGCATGCGGGCTGTACATTTAAGGGCATCCTTTTCAATTTCGTTATTAGTTTTTGCTCCCGAAGCTTCTAATATATAGAACATAGTTTCAACAAAATCTTTCTTTTGCTCTGTATCCAGTTTGTCTATCCATTCATTAAAAGCTTTATAAAAGAGCTGGCTTTCTTCTGTAAAGTCACCTTCATTTATAAAATTTGAGCCCATAATCTGCCAGTTCATAGCATCATGCTGCCAGAAGGCAAAACCATCGCTTTTTACAATTTCAAACTTCTTTGGATGATGAAAAATCATTCCTACTACAGAAAAGCCCGGATAAAATGAATTAATTCTTTCCTCCACAGCCTTGTATTCTGCCTTTTCAAAGAAATCTGCAGCAAAGCCTGGGCCGTCAAAGTTATAAACCTGGCTTATCCTTTTCTGCAGTTTATCACCGCACATAACCGCTGTATTTATTACCAGATTTCCACCCTTTGAATGTCCTGTAAGAATAAAATCTCCATCTAATGCAGAACAAGCTTCGTTATAATAGTCAAGGGCATCCTTTTGAGCCGGAATCTGCTCCATCCATGCAATATTAAAATCTTCCTTCCAGCCTACAATCGTATCATCAGTTCCGCGCAGGGCAATTATTTTCTTTTCCCGGCCATTTTCCTTAATAATATAAGTTACAGCTGCAAACTGTTCTACATTTTCTTCATTATAAATATTTCTGAAAGCACAAAGCTCCATATTTTTATAGCGCTCGGTTTCTGCACACTTAAACATAAGCTCTGCAGTACGCTTGTTAATCAGAAATCCTATATTAATTCTTTCTTCATAATCAGGCATGGCCGCAAAATCTTTAGCAACCTGACCCAAAGTCTTTTTTTCTTCAAAAGAAGAAGGAACTACTCCATCAAATATTGAATAGGATAAGTGAGCAAGCAAAAGCGCATCAATCTTTCCAAAAGGAACCTTATCAAAAGTTAAATCACCGCGCCAGTTCAAATAATCAAAAAAATCTGCCATACAAACTTCCTTGTAAAGCCGCAAATATAACAGCTGTTTATATATAATATAACAAGGAAAAATCCTGCAGGCAACATGAAATATAATTCTGGAAATATAATTGAATTCTGGAGCCCATGCGATTATAATAAATTAATTAACCATAATAAAAGGAGTATTCAAAATGGATTTGATTTACGGAATCAAAGACAAACCAAAATTCGGTAAAGTTGTGCTGTTTGCTTTGCAGCAGCTTCTTGCCATCATGGCTGCCACAATTGCAGTTCCGGCAGTTGTAGGTCATAATCTTTCAGCTTCTGCAGCCCTTTTTGGAGCAGGTATTGGTTCTATTGTTTACCTTCTCTTTACAAAGAGCTCAAGCCCTGTTTTCCTTGGAAGCTCATTCGCTTTCCTTCCTTCAATGTTCAGTGCCTTTGCAGGTGCCGCAACTCTTGGCCTTACAGAACAGGCCGGCTACTGGGGTCTTATCATTGGTGCCCTTATGGCAGGTCTCGTATATGTTATCATCGCAATTGTAGTAAAGTTCTGCGGTGTTAACTGGATTTCAAAGCTTATGCCACCGGTAATAATCGGACCTACAGTTGCTATTATCGGATTAAGCCTTTCCGGCAATGCCGTTGGAGACCTTATGAAGTCAAGCGTAGAAGGCGGAAGCACTTACATCTGCCTTGTATGCGGTCTCGTAACACTTGCAGTTACAATGCTCTGCTCTACTTACGGCAAAAAGATGGGCCGTCTCATTCCTTTTATCATTGGTATTCTTGCAGGTTATCTTTGTGCCTCTTTATTCGCCCTCATCGGCAAGGCAATTAATAATCCAGAGCTTATTGTAATTAACTACAGCGCCCTTAAGAACTGCGGTATCTTCGCACTTCCAAAGTTCACCTTTATGCTTGGTGGCGGCGAAGGACTCAGTGCAGTTACAGGTAAATACCTCATTGCAATTTTTGCAGCTTATGTTCCGGTTGCTTTCGTAGTATTCGCAGAACACCTTGCAGACCACAAAAACCTTTCAAGCATCGTTGGACAGGACCTTCTTGAAAACCCAGGCCTTACACGCACATTGCTTGGTGACGGTGTAGGTTCTATCGCAGGTGCCTTCTTCGGCGGATGTCCTAACACAACATACGGCGAGTCTATTGCCTGTGTAGCAATTACCCGCAACGCTTCTACAGTATCTATCTGGGGCTGTGCTTTTGCATGTATCATCTTCTCTATGATCAGTCCTCTCGTAGCCTTCCTCGAAACAATTCCTAGCTGTGTAATGGGTGGTGTTTGTATTGCCCTCTACGGCTTCATTGCAGTTTCAGGCTTTAAGATTTTCCAGACTGTAGATTTGAACAAGAACCGCAACCTCTTCGTTGCATCGGTAATCTTCATTACTGGTGTAGGCGGAATGGTAGTAAGCTTCGGTGCAGTTGAGATTCGTACTGTAGCCTGTGCACTTATCCTTGGTATTCTTACTAACCTGATGCTTTCGAAAGAAGAAGCTTAGTTTCCGCTTTTGTCATCCTCGGGCTTGACCCGAGGATCTAGAATGGACAGGGATTTCTAGATTCCCGTGTCAAGCACGGGAATGACATTTATTTCAAAAGTCCGGCAATGACATTTACTTAAGCAACGCCGCAATTTCCGGCCTTCTCCATCTAACGGCAATCGTATAAGCAGTATCACCGCTCACATTCTTCACACTCTTATCAATTCCATAAGAAATCAAAGTCTTTACCATTTCAGGAGTACAGGTCTTAGCCGCGTAATGAAGGATTGTATTTCCCTGAACATCCGTCATCTTTCCGGCATATTTTACGATATTCGAAATCATCTTTTTGTTACCCTTATCCAGAGCAATTGAAATTCCGTTTTTACCCTTCTTATCAATCTGTTGGAATGGATTTGCGCCATTCTCAAGAAGTACAAGTGCTGTCTTTACATCATCATTTTCAATTGCATAATTAAGGGCTGTATAACCGTCTGCATTTCTTGTATCAACCGGGTAACCTTCATCAATCAAAACCTGCAGAAGGGAATCAGAAGCATTTGCCTTAACCACAATATGAACAGGGGTATTTCCGTCACTGTCTGTAATTGTGTAATTATTTCCAAGTACTTCACGGATTACGCTGATATCCTTTTTCAAAACAATTGAGAAAGGAGTATTTCCCTGCTTATCGCGGGAAAGTGGAATTCCACCGGCATTTCTAATCAGTCTGATTATATCAATATCAGCCATATAAGCTGCTTCGTGGTAAGCATTCTGTCCGTTTACTTCCTGAACGTTAGGGTTAGCACCATAGCTCAAAAGAAGCTTTACGCTATCACGACTGTTTCCGCGGATTGCATCCATCAAAACTGTTACGCCGTTTGAATCGCAGGTATTAGGGTCTGCACCAGAAGCAAGAAGTTTTTTAGCAATATCAAACTTACCGGCAACAACAGCCTCGGCCAGAGGAGACTTTCCTGAAGTATTCTGCGCATTTACATTAATTCCAAGCTCCAGCAGTTTATCAATTGAAGCAGGAGCGTCCCAGCGAACAGCAGTATGCATTACTGTCGAACCAAGATTGTCGCGAACCTGAATGTCAGCCCCAGAATCAACTACAATCTGAATAATTTCCGGGTTATTAGTTTTTACTGCATTAAAGAGAGGTGTTTCACCGTTTGCATTTTTTACGCTGATGTCTGCACCCTTCATTACAAGGCTAGAAATTGCATCCTTATACTGCCATTCTGCAGCATAATGCAAAACTGTGTTTCCAGTTCCGTCCTTAGACTTAATAGTTTTAGAAGTAATGAGCCAGTCCTGAACTGAACCGCCATACTTAAGGGCAAGACGGAGAGGTGAATTGTTGTTTGTATTTGTAGAGAAAATATCTGCATTTTTTGCAAGCAGCAGCTCCCCTACCTTCTGTCGGTTTTTCAAAATAGAAAGGAAGAGAGCTGAGTTACCGTCCTTATTACGGGTATTTACATCCTTCATAAGGCTTATGATGTACTGAACCTTTGCAAGCGGAGCATCACACAAAAGTGCCAGATGCAGTGGTGTATTTCCGTTTGAATCTGTTGAAGCTGCATTTGATTCATTAACGACTGCTTCAAGCATTTCAGGAGTTCCGGCAAGTGCAATAGAAAGTGGAGAATTTCCGTTTGTATCCTGGGTATGAATATCTGCTCCTGCTGCTGTAAGCAGTTTTACTGTTTCAAGGTCGTTTTTCTGTACTGCAATTGCCAGTGGGGTTACACCTTCCTTATTGCGGGCATCAACATCAGCTCCTCCACTGATAAGTACAGAGAAGGTTCCTGCTCCCACATTAAGCATTGAAGCTGTATGGAGAACTGTATCACCAAACATATCCTTCTGGCTAAGGTCTGCTCTGTAGGTAATAAGAAGCTTATAGATTTCGGCAGACTTATCCTTTGGAAGAATAAGCATTACAGGTGTTTTTCCAAGATTATCGCGGGCATTTACATTTGCACCCGAATTAAGAAGAGCTCTTGCAATTTCAATATTTCCATAGCGAACAGCTTCATGCAGTGGTGTTGCACCAGAGCTGTCCTGCACAGTTGTATCGGCATCATTTTCAAGGAGATATTTTGCAATTGCGTTATGTCCGTAAATTGCTGCAAGATGAAGCGGAGTCTGGCCGTCATCAAAGCGGGAATTAACATTGCGGGCAAGCATTGCATCCTGGAAATAAGAAAACTCAGTTTCAACTTCATCTGCACCGCCCATAATAAGCTCTGCGGCAATTTCTACTGAATCTTCATCATCTAGATTTTCAAAAGCTACATCGAGCGGAGTTTTACCATTATCATCAACTACAGAAATAGGAATTCCTTCTGCAATACACTGACGGATTCCCTTAAGATTTTTTGTACGTACGAAATAATGAACAATAGTTTGGCCGTCTACATCACGAAGTTCGCCTGCTTTTGTTGTAATAAAAATGTCGTAATACTGATCATCTGCCATAAGTCCACGGTCCAGGGCTGTTACACCTTCATTATCACGTGAAAAGAGTGTTGAACTTACGGCTGAAAGAGCTTTTGCTGCTTCAAAAGAATTATTCTTGATTGCAACATGCAGAGGAGTATCTCCATTTAGATTCTTAAGTTCAGGATCTGCTCCCTTAAAAATAAAATAAGTTACCAGTTCGGCATCATCAACTTTAGCGGCAACATGCAGAACGGTATTTCCGTCTTCATCCATTGCGTTGATATCCGTAGGCATTACAAATTCCTGCATTGCCTCGGCTTTACGGTTCTGCATAATGAGCTGCTGTGGTGTATTTTTAGAAGCGACCGGCTTAGTACTTGCACAGCCGGAAAGTAAAAGAAGTGCGGTAAATCCGGCAAAAGTTATAGTTTTAAAGCCTGATATTCTTTTTTCCATAATTCCCCTCTGAATATACATATCTATTGTCTTTATCGGGGAATTATGGCTTTCAATTTACTGATTTTTTAATAATTCCAGCATTTTTCTAAAGGCGCTGTCTTCCTTATTAAGCTCTCGCGAGCCGCGGGTAATTTTGCAAAGTGACATGCTGAACTTGTTAGCAATTTCTCGCTGAGTAGTTCCGGCATCAATTTCCTTTACTAAAAGCCAGCGGTTGGCAATATCCTTAAGCTCAGGCTTGGTAAAAAGACAGTTGAAAAACTCATAAATAAAGGCTTCATCATCTGATTTTTTAATCAGATGACAAAGCTCTTTTATAGTAGAAGCAATTTCTTCTTCGGTAATACCTTTTGTTTCTTTGTTATCATTCATAGAAACAAGTATAGCATATTTTCAGATATTTGCAATGGCAGTCGGCAAGCACAGCTTGCCTCTGTGCCATTCTTTCGATGAACCTAAAGCAACCCTTTCGGCTTGCTTTTTAACGGTTCTTCGATTTTAGGCATTTAATAATTTCTCAACTGTTTCTGCAGCGTCTTTCAACTCCGGAATATCAAGGCTTTCTATATCGCCGGCGTCTACTGCACGGCTGGTCTCTTCCTGCATTGGAATGCGGGCCAGAACCGGAATATTAAAGCCCTTTGCAATCTGATCAATGTTGCTCTTGCCGAAAACTGTAATTTCTTTTCCGCAGTCCGGGCACTTTACATAGCTCATGTTTTCTACAATTCCAAGAATTGGAATGTTCATCATATTTGCCATGTTTACAGCCTTTTCTACGATAACGCGAACAAGCTGCTGTGGTGAACTTACAACAATAATTCCGTCCAGAGGAAGTGACTGGAAAACTGTAAGCGGTACGTCGCCTGTTCCAGGTGGCATATCCACGAACATAAAATCAACATCCTTCCATATAACATCTGTCCAGAACTGTTTTACTGCCCCCGCAATTACAGGACCACGCCAGATAACCGGGTCATTTTCATTCTGAAGCAGAAAATTCATAGACATAAGCTGAATGCCAGAATCAGTTACAACAGGAGTAAGTGCATCCTGGCCTTCTACAGCCTGGGCGCGTTCATCGCCTACTCCAAAGCTTTCAGGAATTGATGGACCTGTAATATCAGCGTCCAGAATAGCAGTTCGGAAACCGTCTTTATTTACTTTGCTGGCCAAAAGGCTGGTTACCAGGGATTTACCAACACCGCCCTTTCCACTAACAATACCAATAACTTTCTTTACCTTGCTGTCTTTGTGAAGGCTTACCTGTAAATCTCTCTTTGAACAATCTTGACCGCAGGAACCGCAGTCGTGTGTACATTCAGACATATTTATACCTCAATTTAAAATATACTAAGAATATTATTAAAAGACAAGGAAAATGCTTGTATAAAATCTGAGAGGCGTGAGCGGAACCGATGCAAAACTGCATCGAGGGGTATTTGGCGCTTAGCCATAAAAAAAATCCGAGGATTTTGCGAAGCAAAACCGCAGGATTTTTTCACAAAAACCAGCTCGCCCGCAGTTTTGCGATCGGTGCAGCGGAAGCCTCTTAGATTTTATACGGAGTTTTCTTTAGTTTCTATTGAGAATAACACGCTAAACAGTTATAATAAAGAAATTAATTATTTTTAAATGAGGTATAAAAAATGACTTCACAAACAATTGCGATGATTATTGCTTTTGTTCTTTACCTTGGCCTTATGGTTTTAGTTGGTCTTCGTAATGCAAAAGACAATAATTCTGCTGCAGACTTCTTCCTTGGTGGAAGAAAAGTTGGACCTTGGGTAACTGCACTTTCTGCAGAAGCTTCAGACTCTTCTGCCTGGGTTTTAATGGGACTTCCTGGTCTCTGCTACCTTGGCGGCTTCAAAGAAACTTTCTGGACAGCCATTGGTCTTATTGTTGGTACATATCTTGCATGGCTCTTTATTGCTAAACCTTTGCGCAAGTGTTCAATAGCTTTTGGCGATTCAATCACAATTCCAGAATTCCTTACAAACCGTTTTAAAGATAAAACTCATATTCTTTCTATTGTATCTGTTTTCTTTATTGTAGTTTTCTTTACAATTTATACTGCTTCAGGTTTTGTTGCCTGTGCAAAGCTTTTCCGCTCTGTATTCGGCCTCAACTGGAACACAGGACTTCTGATTGGTTTTGTAATCATTCTTTCTTATACAATTCTTGGTGGTTATAAGGCTGTTTGTACAACAGACTTCATTCAGGGAAGCCTTATTTTTATCGCTTTCATCGTTTCAGGAATCGTTATCGTTGCAAGCCTCGGTGGTTTTGGAAACGCTGTAAATCAGGTTTCAAGCTTTACAGAAAGAGCTCTCAGCGGAGAATTTGGTTCAGCTATGCTTAAGGCCTTTACCGGAAACAAGAGCTTCAGCCCTATGTCTGCTGTATCTGCTTTTGCCTGGTGTCTTGGTTATTTTGGAATGCCACACATCATCATCCGCTTTATGGGCTGCCGTTCTAACAAAGAAATCAAAACTGCCCGCCGCATTGGTATTACATGGATGATTATTTCTTATATCGGTGCCGTTCTGATTGGTGCCCTTGGTACTGCTTATCTTTTGAACAAGGGTATCATCCTTGGTGCAAATGCTTCAGAAGTAACAACAAGCGGTCTTAAGGCTCTTGGAGCAGGAACTCAGGAAGCAGTATTCAGCGAAACAATGCTCCGCATGTTCCCGGCTTTCATTGCAGGAATCTTCCTTTGTGGTATTCTTGCTGCTTCTATGTCTACAGCAGACTCACAGCTTCTTTCAGCTTCTTCTGCAATTGGTCAGGATATTTACAAAGGACTGATTAAAAAAGATGCAAGCGACAAAACTGTTATGCTCATCAGCCGAATAAGTGTATTTGTAATTGCCATCGTAGGCCTTATTCTCGCTCTTAACCCTGACTCTTCAATCTTTGGTCTTGTTTCTTACGCATGGGCAGGCTTTGGCGGAACCTTTGGTCCTCTTATCATCCTCGCTCTTTACTGGAAAAAGACTACAGCTCCTGGAGCAGTTGCAGGTCTTCTTACCGGTGGTGCAACAGTTGTTATCTGGCACAACCTCCACGGTGGTCTTTTTGATGTATATGAAATTCTTCCAGCATTCATTGTATGTCTTGTAGTTACAATCATTGTTTCACTGGCAACAAAGCCGGACGAAGAAGTTCTCAAAACATTTGATGAATATAAGAACTTAGCAGACTAAGACGTCTAAGACTAAAAAATTCTGCATGTCGCATGCAGGATTTTTTTGCTATCTTCTAATCTTTTATATTTTCAACAAACTCTTATCTTCACTCTTTCTATGCAGCTCAAATAAATCATCCCATTTTAATACTGATTTAGAAGCCTTTCCTTCCAGCATCTGAACTTCATATAATTTTTGAATACACATTAAAGCCGCACCCTTTGAAATTCCAAAGGCGTTATCATCCATAATAACCAGCTCTGAACCGCAGGACTTCATTATAGAAGTAAACTGAGGTACATTCTTTTCTACAACCTCAAGCAGAAAGTCCCGGCGGTAGGCAGGCTGACCATGTACAAAAACAGTTTCCGGCTCCAGCAAAGGCACCATCATGGTAAGGGTTCCAAATAAATCTTTTACCCATTCAGCATATGAGTCATCAACACTGTCTACAGTTTTTAAAACCGCTTCCGGCAGGCCTGTCTGTCCCTTCTGGTAAGTTGTCCAGGAGCGGGAAATATATTCACCAACGCCATAGTTTCTGCCATTGATTACCCGGCCATTCATTGTAATCGAAAGTCCCACACCTATACCTTTTCCATAACTTTCCGGATATGTCAAAAGCGGATTACCAGCGTAGTTACGGGCAAGTACGCAGAGAAAATCTTTTTTATCAGAAGCTTTGTTTAAAGCCAGCTGAAGCCAGGAACAGCAGCGGGCATCATTTTCCATAAAAAGAGGAATACCATAGCGGTTACCAAGAGCCTGGCTATAATTAAAATTATCCAGCCGGAAAGGTGCAGATCTTTTTATAATTCCCGAATCAACATCAATAATACCAGGCAGCCCAACACTGATTGCCAGCGGCCTAACCGGATTATCATTAATCTCGGGAGCAATCATTTTGATTATTGAATCAATCATAAAGACAAAGAGCTCTTCCGGCTTATCAAGTAAGTCCTGATTTACCGGAGTAGGCCCGTCATCTTCAAATATTGTAGTTCCATCAAAAGAGACTACTGCTACATGAAAGCTGTCCAGCTGAATCTCAATTCCAATTACACAACCAAAAGAAGGATTCACCGAAAGAAACACCGGCTTTCGGCCACCCTTCTCTGTTGCCTCCCCGCGCTCTCCCTCGCAGATAAGCCCAGAGTCCACCAGCGTCCCGATAATATTTGAAACTGTAGAACGGTATAGTTCAAGTTTTCTTGCAATATCAATTCTGCTGAAGTTCGGATTCTTCCAGACAGTTTCAAAAACCCTGGAAAGATTTGCATTACGCTGGTAGTCATTATTTACGTGCATAATCTAATTTTAACCCTTAACGGCACCAGCCGCAACACCTTTTGTAATCTGCTTTCTGAAAATACCATAGAAGATAATAATCGGAATAATGCTGATCATAAGGGCTGCAAACTGTTTACCATAATCAGATGCAAGTGCACCGGAGAATTTCTGAACACCAACCGGCAGAGATTTAATTTTTTCGCTGCTGGCAAGAATGTTGATGAGCATAAACTCATTCCAGGTTCCGGTAATTGTAAGAATTGCAAGGGTGATTCCAACCGGCTTTGACATTGGGAATATGATGTCAAAGAAAATCTGAAGGTATGGAGCCCCGTCAATTCTTGCAGATTCTACAAGCGATGTTGGAATACTGCGTATAAACTCTGTTGTAAGGTAGATTCCCATAGGCATACCTATACCGATATAACAAATAAGAACACCAAGCCTTGTATCATAAAGTCCTGTCCAGTTTGCCATAAAAAAGAGAGGGATCATAATACATTGCAGGGTAATCAAAACACCAATTACAAAGCTCTTATAGAAAAAGCCGGTAGTTTTATTTGGAAGCTTTGCAAAAGCAAAACCTGCTGCAATTGAAAAATAGAGAATTGCAATTGTAGAAACTCCTGTATAGAAAATAGAGTTCAAAAAGAGACTTCCAAAATTACCGCGAATCCAGGCATCAAGATAGTTTCTCCACCACCAGACTTGAGGAATCAGAGAAAGCTTACTTGTCATCTGATATTCCTGAGTAGTCTTAAAAGATGAAAATAAAAGCCAGATAAGCGGATACAAGGCCATAAAGGTAAAAAATATCAGAATAATATAAATAAAAATCTGAGCAATAATATGCTTGGCACCTTTTTTTTCAAAAACGTTCATTTCCTAGTCCTCCTTTGCACCAAATTTCTTTTCAAGAGTTTTTACAATTCCAATAAGAACAAGACTGATTACAACCATGATTGTAGAAATTGTATTTGCCATAGGATAGTCTGAAGCACCACGGAAGGCTTTATCAAACATATAAAGAGAAAGTACGTAAGTCTGTTTTGCAGGACCACCACCGGTCATTACGTAAATCAGGTCAAAGGATTTAAGAGAGCCCGAAATTGCAAGAATTGCGGAAATTACAAATACTCCGGAAAGTTCTGGGAAAATGATATGCCAGAGAACCTGCCATTCAGTGGCACCATCAATTGTTGCAGCCTCCATAATCTGAGGGTCAATTTTCTGAAGATTTGCCATAAAAATAATCAGGTAGGTTCCTGTGTACATCCAGAGGATTACAAAGAGAACCGGAATCATCGGCTGAGAATTCATTGTCCATTCATAAGAAGGATTAATCCACTTCATTATTTCTGTCCAGGCTCCGTGAGAAGAAAAGAAAGTCTGGAAAAGAATACCGATTACAACTGTAGAAATTACACAAGGAAGATATATCATTGTCTGGAAAAAGTCCCTGCCCTTTACAAGCCCGCGTGTAAGAACATAAGCCAGAAAGAAGCCGAGCGGAAGCTGTCCAAATACAGAAACAAGAACAATCCAGAAGTTATTTTTCAAAGAAATATAAAAATACTGGTCTGCAAAGACCTTCATATAATTTTTAAAGCCTACAAATTTTAAAGCCCCTTCTTCAAAAAGAGAACCGCCCGAATAATTTGTAAGACTCAATACTACAGAGAAAATTGACGGGAAGGTCATAACTCCAAAGTAAAAGAGAATGGCTGGAAGAGAAAGCATCCAGTAAGCACGCTTTTCTTCTGATTTTGTAGAAAGATTTTCACCAAGCAGAGTTGAATACAGATACACGATTATATGTGCAGCCATACCGTAGACCATAAAGTAAAAGCCTGTTGAAAATTCTACATCTTCGTCTGTAAACTTTTTTACGGCAATAAATGAGAAGAGCATGGAAAGAACTACGAGAGCCATCAAAGCCCAGTCGACTGCCGCTGTTGCCGGAGTGAGATTATCTTTTTTACCCCGAATAAAATAAAGAGAAGAAAAAAGGATTGATGCTGCCATTGCAAGAAAACAAAGAATCAATGCAATACCAATCGAAACATATAAAGCACCTTCCCCGGCTCTAAGAAAATAAATCAATGCTGCAAAACCGTTAGCTTCATCAAAGACAGGAATACAAAAGCCGAGCATAGAAAGTAAAAGACATGCTTTACTCACAAGGATTATATTCTTTTTATTCATATTTTTTTAACCTCATAAAAAAGGCTTCCGAGGAAAGGATAACCGGAAGCCTTTATATTAGTTTTTATTATTTACTTGCATCCCAGGCAGCCTGTACATCTTTACAAACCTGTTCAGGAGTAATCTTTCCAAGACCAAGAGCCTGAAGGTCAGCATTGAGTACAGAAGGAACATCGCCTTCAAATACACTGTCGAATACTGGAGTTGAAATTGTCTGAGCTGTGTAGAATGCTGCTCTCTTCTGTGAGAGTGGTTCAATATTGTCATATTTGATTCCACTGTTCAAAGATGGGAATGAAGCACCTGTATCAAGTCTTCTCTGCTGTACATAAGGTCCAGAAAGCCACTTAATAAGTTCCCATGCAGCCTTTTCTTCTTTTGAACCCTTCTTAAGCTTTGAGCTCATACCGTAACCAACACCAAGTGTTGAAGAGTTTGAACCGTGAATCTTTTCACCTGGAATTGCAGGGAAGTTGATGAGTTCAATGTTCTTTTTCTGATCTGCTGGAGAAATAAGAGCCTTTCCTGTAGAAGAATCTGTAAGGAAAGCTCCTACACGCCAGTCACCATCAATAAGATAAGCACCCTTCTTTGAAGCAAACTGACCTACTACATCGCCGTAAGAAGTAGCAAGAGTTTTCTGTGAAAGAACACCGTCATCATAAAGAGTCTTAATAAACTTAACTGCATCAAGGAAAGCCTTGTCTGTAAACTTAGCCTTTCCAGCCTTAATCTTATCTGCCCAGTCAGCACCACCAAAACGTCCTGCTACTGCAGAGAAGAGACAAGACTGCATTACCCAGTCGTCCATATTAGCCATAAGAATTGTTTCATATCCTTTAGCCTTAAGAACCGGTACCTGAGCCTTAAGTTCATCATAAGTCTTAGGAATAGAAAGTCCACATTCTTCAAGAACAGCCTTGTTTACATAAAGCATGTGACTTACAGTAAGTCCAAATGGAATTTCTGCTACATAACCGGAAGCCTGAGCTGCAGGATCAACACAAGCCTTGCTGTAGTCGTTGTAAATTCCATCTTTCTTCATAAATGGAGTAAGATCTTTTGCAAGTTTTTTTTCGTGAATAGCAGAAGAACGTCCAGCTGGCCACATGTAGAATACATCCGGCATTTTTCCCGAAGCTGCATAAGCTGCAGTCTTCTGATGGAAAGGTTCGTTGAAAAGCACCTCACGTTCAATCTTAATATCAGGGTGTGCTGCTTCAAATGCTTCCCAAATCAGCTTGTTGTCTTCAAATGAGTTAGGAGCTGTTGCGTCCTGATAATCCAAAACAGTAATTACTGTCTGCTTTGATTTTTTGTCACCCAGCGCATAAACAGAGCCGAGTACTGCTGCCGCTACCATTACGGCTGCTACCATTTTTTTCATAGGTTCCTCCAATTTGCTGTACTTTTGTACAACCTTTGTACTTACTTAGATAGTAAACCCGGATAATTAGACTTGTCAATTAAATTTTTCGTTAATTTTAGGGAATTTTACTTATTCTGGACAGATTTTTATGAATTTTTACAAAATTGTTTGTTTTTTCTCTGTACTTACTTCAAAAGTTGATTTATAATTCAAGCCATGAACGATACACTGACAATAATTCCAAAGCCCTTTTACATTCAAAAAGGCAGTAAAATATTCAAATATTCTTCTAAAACAGTTTCTCTATCTATAAATGGAGAAAGAATAGAAGATATTCTCAAAAAAACACAGACAGCCTTTACCCTTGCAGGCATTCAAAGCTCGGAAAATGGCATTCCGGTTTTAATTACACTTCTTTCTGAAAAGACAGCTGCAGACCAGGAATCTTATATACTTTCTATTGATGAAGAAGGAATCCAGATACAGACCTGCTCTGCAAGCGGTGCTTTTTATGCCTGTATAAGTGCAGCACAAGTCATAAATGGAAGTGATGGAGAATTACCGGAACTTACTATAAAAGATCAGCCGAAACATATATGGCGAGGTTTCCTTCTCGACACCTGCCGCTCTTTCTATTCAACTGCTTTTATAAAAAAGATGCTCGATGCCTGTGCCCTTCACAAACTCAATATTTTCCACTGGCATTTAACAGATGATCAGGGCTGGCGCTTTGAAGTTCCAGGTTATCCAAAACTTACAGAAACAGGCTCTGTTCGCTCAGACCTGACCATGCCGCCTTCAGAAGAAGGTTTTTATGATGAAGGAAAAAATATACGCAGATGGTATACTGATGAAGAAATAAAAGAAATCATCTCTTATGCTCAGGATCGATGTATAGAAATTATTCCTGAAGTAGAATTTCCGGGACACTCCTCTGCCCTTCTTGCAGCTTACCCTCAATACGGCTGTACCGGCGGACCTTACAAAGTAGAAAACCGATGGGGTATTTTCCCTGACGTTCTCTGCCTTGGTAACGATGAGATTTTTACAATATATGAAGCAGCCCTCAAAAAAATAGTTCAACTTTTTCCGGGTAAATATATTCACATCGGTGGAGACGAATGTCCGCACGAAAGATGGGATGTCTGTCCTAAATGTCAGGCCCGCATGAAAAAAGAAGGACTTGACTCTGCAGCACAACTCCAGGCCTGGGGAACTACAAAGATTGCTTCTATGGTAGCAGGACTTGGAAAAATTCCTATCGGCTGGGATGAAGTTCTCGATAACAACAAACACAATGCTCTTCCTGCTAACGTAGTTGTACAGAGCTGGCGGGGTACAGAAGGCGGAATAAAAGCAGCCTCTATGAATCACAAGGTAATTATGTCTCCCTGCGACCGTTTTTATCTGAACTTAAAGAATAAAGAATCTTTTGAAGAACCCGGCCGCTTAGGAGTAACTACAACAAAAAAGACCTACACCTTCTCTCCTGCTGGTAAAGAACTTAAACTTGAAAAAGCTGAGCAACGGGACCTGATTCTTGGCGGAGAATGTGCTTTATGGACAGAGAAACTCCCATTCTCCCGAAATGCAGAATACCTTCTTTTCCCACGCTTTTGCGCTGCCGCAGAAAGTCTCTGGCTGCCGGAAGAAAAAAAAGACTTTGAAGATTTCAAGCAGCGTCTTGAATATCATAAAAAACTATTGCACTCGCTCGATTATCTTTATTACGAGGGAATACTCGAATAGGAGGCTTTATGACAATATGTATTCATAATGGAATTGTTCTTACAGGTCTCACAAGCAACGACCAGCGCTCTGCGGTCCTTATAGAAGATTCCAAAGTCAAAGATACCTTCAGCGAAGAACGTTTTGAAAAAATGAACTTTGGACCAGAAGTACGTCTGATTGATGCAAAGGGAAACTATATTATGCCTGGATTGATTGATACTCACATCCATGGCTTTAAGGGACACGGAACAGATATCTGTACCACAGAAGGAATCCTTCAGATGTCTAAAGACCTTGCCCAGTATGGAGTAACAGCCTTTAATCCCACAATGTACCCTTCTTCTACAGAAGAGATGAAAAAAACTATTCAATCCATTGTTGCCGCCATGGGTCACGAAGAAGGAGCCAAAATCATGGGAATCCATCTGGAAGGCCCTTTTATCTCTCCTGAAAAACTTGGAGTACAGAGACCTGAAACCGTAAAACTTCCTGATATAAAATTATTCGATGAACTCTGGGAAGCTTCTGAAGGTCACATTGTAAATATGACAGTTGCTCCTGAGCTTAAGGGAATGAGAGAACTTGCCCTGCATTGCGTTGAAAAAGGCGTTATCTTACAAGCCGGTCACACAAATGCAGAATATGAAAATATAGTAGAGGGCATTCAGGTTGGTATTCTTCATTCTACCCATTTCTTTAATGCCATGAGTCAGCTTCATCACAGAAACCCGGGAACAGTCGGTGCAATTCTTATACATCCTGAAATGTCATGTGAAATAATTGCAGATGGCGTTCATGTACATCCCGATTTATTTAAGCTTCTTTCCCGCGATAAAAACAGAGCTCAGATAGTTCTTGTAACAGATGCACTCACTCCGACAGAACAAAAAGGTGAACATCTTTTTGCAAACGGCGAAGAAGTTATATTCAAAGACGGATGTTTTCATAGAAAGGCCGATGATGTAATTGCAGGTTCATCTCTTACAATGAAAAAGGCTATTAAAAACATAGTCCAGTATGGCTACCCTCTTTCAGACGCCGTAAAGTTTGCCTGTGTAAATCCTGCCCGTATAATGAAATATACTCACAAAGGAATAATCAGCCCAACCTATGACAGCGACATTATCGTAATGGATAAACTTTTCAGTATAAAGCTTGTAATGGTCGAAGGAAAAATCGTAAAGAATAAACTGGAGGAAAACAATGAGACTGATAATAAAAAATAATTACAAAGACTGCGCAAAGTGGACTGCAGATTACATTGCAGGCAAAATTGCAAGTGCAGCACCATCAAAAGAAAAACCTTTTGTACTGGGGCTTCCAACCGGCAGTACTCCACTTGGAGTTTACCAGCGTCTGATTGAATTAAACCAGAAAAAACTTATTTCTTTTGAAAACGTAATCACCTTTAACATGGACGAATACTACGGCTTAGATGACAAAAATCCTCAAAGCTATCACTATTTTATGTGGGAAAACTTCTTCAGCAAGATTGATATAAAAAAAGAAAATGTTCACATTCTGGATGGAACAGCCTCAGACCCGCAGAAAGAATGCGAGCATTATGAAGAAATGATAAAGCAGGCCGGTGGTATTGATTTATTTCTGGGTGGCTGCGGTTGCGACGGACACATTGCCTTTAATGAACCAGGCTCTTCCCTAACCTCCCGCACAAGAATGAAAACCCTTACAGAAGATACAATTGCCGCGAATGCCCGCTTTTTTGACGGTGACACAACAAAGGTTCCAAAGACTGCCCTTACAGTTGGAATCGGCACAATAACCGATGCCCGCGAAGTATTAATTATGATGTCAGGTCTTTCTAAGGCAGATGCTCTGCAGCACGCCGTAGAAGAATCTGTTTCTCAGATGTGGCCGGTTACAATTCTGCAGATGCATAAAAGTGCCATCCTGATTGCAGATGATGCTGCCACCGATAAACTCAGAGTCGGTACTGTAAAATATTTCAGCGGAATTGAAGCAAAAATTATAGATTCTTATGAAAGAATATTTGCTGATAAATAAAAGGAAAAAAAGTTAAATGAAAATTCAAAATAAGGTTCTTGATTTTCTCAGCAGTCACAATTTTTCAAGTACTGTTGCCGATAATCTTCACAATAAAATTCTTGCTGACATGGAAAGAGGATTAAAAGCAGGCGGCTCTGATCAGGCAATGATTAAAGCCGGCAGTGCCCTTGTGGATGAAATTGCAGAAGGCGAAAATGCCATTGTAATTGATGCAGGGGGAACAAACTTCCGTTCCTGTCTGGTGACAAAGACTGCCGAAGGACTTGAGATTTCAGATTTTCAGAAAACCTTAATGCCTGCCATAGACCGCGAATTAAACAGGCAGGAATTTTATAAAGCTATAGCTGATAATATTTCCCGCCTGAAAGACCGTTCAAGTAAAATCAGTTTTTGTTTCAGCTATGCTATGGCAATAACAGAAGACGGTGATGGAAAAATCATCCGTTTTTCAAAAGAAGTAAAAGCCCCGGAAGCAGTTGGCACTTATCTTGGTAAAGAGCTGTTACAGGAATTAAAAATTCAGGGCTGGACAAAAATCAAAAAAATAAATGTATTAAACGATACTACTGCCCTTTTACTTTCTACTTCCTCTCTTAATTGCAAAAGCCGCATTGCCTTTATTCTTGGCACAGGCATGAACAGCGCTTTTGTCTACAAAAAGAGAATAATTGTAACTGAATGCGGTATGTTTTCAAACCTGCTCCAAAGTGATTTTGACAAAACAATATGCAGTAAGACAAGTCAGCCGGATCAGTCTCTTTTAGAAAAAATGTCTTCCGGTGCATATCTTGGAGATCTTGCTTACGAAATAATTTCACAGGCCTGTAAAGAAAAGTTATTTTCATCAGCTTTTATAAATGGCTTTAATAAATTTACTCATTTATCTACTGCAGACTTTGACGGCATTTATAACAGTGAAAAAGAGACCAGACTTTCTGCTCTTATTCTTAATGGAAGTTCAGAAGATGCTGATTTCCTTAGAGAAATTATTTCTGCAATCATAGAACGTTCTGCATATCTTACTGCAGAAGCTATTTATGCAGCCATTCTTATGGCAGATGAAGAAAGTGAAGAATTTCCGGTATGCATAGCCTGCAACGGAAGCACCTTCTGGAAAACACCAATGTTAAAAGAAAAAGCAGAAAACAGATTAAAAAAACTGTTTTCTGCTCCTTTTGAAATGTTACAAATTGACGACGACATAACTAAAGGCAGTTTTGCCGCCGCCTTTATCCAATAGTGTCATTGCCCGGCTTGACCGGGCAATCTTTTTATACACGCTCAACAGGGAAAGTCTTAGCATCCTTACCCATGTAAGCAACAATCTTACTTCCGTCATGGAGCTGGCTTACAGGAATAACAGCTGCATCAAGACGCTTACCGTCTACTTCGAGGTATTCAATACCCTTGCATACATGCTGAGGATTCTTTACTTCGATGTGGAGGTTCATCTTTCTCCAGCGGCGCTCTACCGTGTAGCCGTCCCAGTCGTGCTTAATACATGGATCAATCAAAAGGCCGTCGTACTGTGGTTTAATACCAAGCATATACTGAGTAATAGCATAGTAAGACCAGGTTCCGGCACCAGAAAGCCAAGAAGTACGAGTGTTTCCAGGGCGCTTACTGAAGGTAGAATAAGTTGTCTGACCAACTACATAAGGCTCACTCTGGCGGATTTCTGCCTTGTCATTATAAGCAGCAGGAATAGATGCCTTACAGTACTCGTAAGCACGGTCACCGTTTCCAAGCATAGTTTCTGCAATAACACCCCAACCCTGAGTATGGTTGAAGATACCTGCATTTTCCTTAATACCAGGAAGGAATACTACAGAAGACATGATGTCTGAGCGAGTCTTAACAAATGGAGGCGCACAGAGCATTAGTCCGTAAGGAGTTGCAAGCTTTTCCTTTACAGATTCCATACAAATGCGAGCCTGCTCTGCTGTTGCAGCGCTAGACATAACAGCCCAAACCTGAGTATTAAAGTAAATCTGTCCTTCTTCAATAGACTTGGTTCCGTAAACAGTTCCATCCTCGCCTACAGCCCAGATAAACCACTTGCCGTCCCAGCACTTCTTCTGAATATTAGCATCAAGAGCATCGCGCTCCTTCAAAGCCCATGCAGCTTCGTCTTTCTTTCCAAGTCTTTCGCTTATGTCAGCATAAGTTGTAAGACCAAGGCGCAGCTGGAAAGCTACGAAGAGAGATTCTCCGTGGTAGCCGAGTTTAAGACAGTCATTCCAGTCTGCGAGAAGTCCGCAAGGAAGTCCGTCTGCACCCATACGCTCCAGATTGAATTCAAGGGCACGCTTAAGGTGTCCGTAAACAGTAGCCTCTCCGCCATCTGCATAAGGAACTACTTTATTATAGAAATCAAAATTACCAGATTCTGCTACATAGCAAGGCACTGCATTGAAGAACCATTCACAGTCATCAGAACGGAACTCTTCCGGCTTTGGAGCCTTTTCGTGGCCGGCATTAAAGTCCTTAGAAATTACAGGAATTGCACCACCATTCTGGCACTGACCACTAATCATACGTACAAGACGCTCTTCTGCTTCTTCCGGAATAGCAGCAGAAACACCAAGAATATCCTGTACAGAGTCGCGGTAACCAAGACCATCGCGTTCTCCGTTGTAAACAAGGCTGGCAGCTCGTGACCAGGCAAATGTAATCAAACAGTTATAAAGTCCCCATACATTTACAGTATGATTAATATCCTCATCAGGAGTAATAGCCTTATAAGAACCGAGCTTTGCATGCCATGCATTTACAAGCTTTTCAAATTCTTCGTCTGCACGCTTAAAGTTACCAAACTCATTTACAATTTTCTGTCCAACAGCAAGAGCATCATCAATACCAAGCATAAGCATGATTTCTTTTGTCTCGCCAGGATTAAGCTCGAGGTCTCCCTGTACAGTACCACAAGAGTTATCACCAAAAGCTTCGCTGTTTGTACAAGCGCCGTCTACGACAGCCTTAGGGTGTTCATAAGAACCGTAAGTTCCGATAAAGGCTTCGCGGCTTGTGTCAAAACCGGTCATAGGAGTACCAATAAGGGCAACCCACTCGCTCATATAAGCACCGCCAACCTCATATTCAGGGTGCTGAATGTAAAGATTATCCTGAATAGAATAACGAAGCAGATTATCCCCTACTTTTTCTCCCTTTACAATAAAGAGAGAATACTGAAGGTTTACCTGATCCTGAGTTGTATTCCACTGGTTAGTAAATTCACAATAAGAGAATACACGGATTTTGCGTTTTTTATCTGATGTATTTGTTACCTTAAGGCGCCAGTACTCAAAGTTCTGTCCGAGAGGAACATAGTATTTTGTTTCGCTCTTAATTCCCTTGTACTCAGAAGTGATTGTTGTATATGCAGTACCATGGCGGCATTCACTCTTATACTGATCAAGAGGCTTACCTACTGGCTGCCATGAAGCAGACCAGAAATCTCCGTCTTCCTGATCGCGGAGGTAAAAATAACGGCCCGGCTGATCCATTGGAATAGAATTGAAACGCAGACGCATAAAACGTCCCTGAGCTCCGGATTTATAAAAGCCATAACCGCCGGCATTATTTGTAATTACAGCACCGTAGACTGTAGAACCAAGATAGTTACTCCAGCTAGTTGGAGTATCAGGGCGGGTAATTACATATTCCGCCTTATCATCATCAAAATAACCGTATTTCATAGCGGGTTTAACCTCCTTAAAAACCCGATAAACGGACATGTCAAGGCTTTAAGCGTAGCGTGCCTTGACGTGGACGTATATCACCGTAATTATAATTACGAAAACGTTTTCTTTAATATTACAACTTTAACCCATGATTTGTCAAAAGTCCATAAAGGATTTACTCTATATTAAAAAAAAGGCTGCAGTCCTTTGTGAACCGCAGCCGACAAACGTCATTGCCCGGCTTGACCGGGCAATCTATAAAAAAAAAGCTGCGGCACATTTCTGTATCGCAGCCCTTTTTGAATTTCTATTAAAAATTTAACCCTTTACAGAACCCATTGCAACACCCGCTACAATGTACTTAGAAAGGAACAAGTACACTACAATAAGTGGAAGTGCAGTAAGTGTAAGTCCAAGGTATACGCTACCATATTCTGTACGGTAAATATCACCACGAAGGAGAGATACCATGATTGGCAGTGTAAACTTATCCTGTTTAGTAAGAAGGATAAGAGGCTTAAACAAATCATTCCAGCTTGTTACGAAACTGAAAATTGCCTGTGTAGCAATAGCAGGTTTCATAATAGGAAGAACAATTACATTGAAGGTAAAGAACTCTTTTGCACCATCAATACGAGCAGATTCTACCAGTGATGGAGAAACAGAAGGCTTCATATACTGACGCATAAAGAATACCAGAGAAGGAGATGCAATAGCAGGAAGAATCAACATGAGGAAACTGTTTGTCATATGAATCTTATATACCATCTGGTAGAAACCAATGATTGTAATTGTTGCAGGAATCATCATGATTGCCATAATAAAGCTGAAGAATGCGTTCTTAAGTTTCCAGTCGTACATTACAAGTGCATAAGCAGTAAGTGTAGAGAAGTACAAGGTAATACCTGTAATACCACAAGAAACAATTAATGAGTTCAAGAATCCTTTTGCAGGATTAAAACTCTTTGAAGTAAGAATTCTCCAGTTGTTTAACAGGAATTTTGATGGAACAAATGAAACTGCATGCTGCTGAATTTCGAAAGTAGAACGAGTTGAGTTTACGAACATGATTATAAAAGGCATAATACTCAGAAACGAAAGTATTACACATACAATCATAATAAGGATTTTATAAATCTGAACATTAGACTTGTTACTCATTTTTAACTCCTTTTGCTTCATTTTTCATAGCAAGCTTACGAGCTTTCATTTCCTGCTTCTTAAGTTTCTTTAATCTTACCTCTTCTTTATCTCTCATAGAGAAGAAGAGAGCTGCAGAACATACTACGATAATAAGGAACATGATCATAGAAAGTGCAGAAGCTCTGTTATACATATAACCTCCCTTGAAGGCCATTGTATAAATAAGAACGCTTGTAGTTAATGTTGCATTATCAGGACCAGAATCACGTACAAAGAGGTTTGGAATATCGAACATATTCAAACCACCAATAAGTGATGTTACAAGAGTGAACAAAAGAATAGTCTGGATACTTGGAATAGTAATCTTCCAGAATACCTGCCATCCATTTGCACCATCGATATCAGCGGCTTCGAAAATTTCTGGGTTAATACCAAGTACACCAGAAATAATGATAATCATTGTATATCCATACCACATCCAGGTCTGGATAAACATTACGATTCCCTGTGCTACACTCTTATTTTGAAGGAAGAAGTATGGCTTATCAATGATATGGAAACGTGTAAGAACATCATTTACAGGTCCCATTGGATAACCAAAAAGAGCACCAAACAAAATAGCAACTGTAGCAGCTGTAATAATGTTAGGCATATAGAAAAGTACTTTAAATGCTCCCTCTCCAGGTACTTTAACACGACGGTTAGTAAACCAGGCAGAAAGCAAAAGTGCCAGAATCATCTGTGGAATAAAGTTGCAAACCCACAATTTTATAGTATTTTTCAATGCTACATGGAAGGTTGGCAAAGTAAGAATTGTTTTATAATTGTCAAAGAAGTTAGTTATCTTCAGAAAATGCCATGAAGTTTTACCTACACCTCTTAAATCTGTAAAACCGATAATTGCAGTATATAAAGTTGGATATAAACTGAAAATTAAGTACGCAAGTACAAAAGGAATACTGAATATGTAGCCATATTTAGCATAACTAATTTTTCCTTTTTTTTTCATTGTCGGACACCTCAAAAAGATTAGTTTTTTATAGAAACTCAAAAAACTTTTTTAATAATTTAAATTTACAAATTAGGGCTGCCTTTCGACAGCCCTAATTATATTAAGCGTATGGTTTAATTATTACTCTACACCAAGCTTATCAGCAACGTTCTGCTTGAAGTCTTTGATAGCAGCGTCGCGGCTCTTCTGTCCGTTTGCATAAGCACGAACCTGTTCACGCCAGAGTGAGTTGATTGTTTCATCATACTGTGTGAGGTTCTTACCATTTGCGTACTTGTTAGCAGGTACGAAGTAATCGAACATGTTCTGTCCGCCGAGGAACTCGAGTTCACCGTTAGACTTAGCCATTACAACTCCAGAAGAAACTGTATCTTTTGTTCCACCTTCTCCATTGAGTGTACCGTTAGCCCACTTGTAAAGGAGACCATCGTTAGAGTAGTCAAGTGTAATCCATTCGATGAGTGTCTTTACAGCGTTCTTCTTAGCAGCTGGCATGTTCTTGTTAGCAAGTACCCATGTACCACCCCAGAAGAATCCGATTGGTGAGTTACAAACTGCCCACTTACCATATGTATCACCTGAGTTACCAGCCAATACGTAGTTGATGAGCCAAGCTGGTCCGAAGAATCCGAAACAAGGTTTTGCACCTGCATCCTTCATATCTGCGAACCAAGCATCTGTCCAGTCCTGAGTCTGGTTAGACCAGCCATTGTCTGTAAGAGCCTTAGATGCATCGATGAAAGCTTCACGTTTTGGATCGATGTAGAGTTTTCCATCTACAATCCAACCCTTGTCTGAAGAGTTTTCATAAGCGTGCCAGATATCACCGTCACCAGATACGATTGCTACACCTGCAGCAGCAAGCTTAGCAGCAGCATCATTGAACTTAGCCCAGCTGTTTGAACCACCACCAATGATGTCATTTACAGCTTTTGGATCGTCTGTTCCGAATACTTTCTTTGCAAGGTCACGACGATAGATGAAACATCCACCAGTTGTCTGATAACCAAGAGCGTCTACCTGACCACTTGTGTTAGATCCGATATCTACTGTATAAGGAGCAATTTCTGCAGCCTTGATAGCGTTGTCGATATCGATTCCGAGATCTTTGTAAGGCATTGCATACTGCTGCATGTCACCCTGTGAATACTTAAGGATGAAAGCTGCTTCAGCTGCATACATATCAGGAGCATCTGCACCACCTGCCATAAGAGCCTGGTCGAGAGCTGGCTGATAAGCACCTTCTGTAGTAGCGATGATAGTCTTGTTTACAGTAAATCCGCAGTCTGGATGATCAGCGATATACTTTTCAACCATTCCTGGAATCTCGTCTGTAAATGACCAGAGATTAATTGTTACAGGACCTTTTCCTGCACCACCCTTTGAACAACCTGTGAACAAAGCGGCAGCTACTGTGAGAGCACACAATACTGTTAGGATTTTTTTCATTTTCCTTTCCTCTTGTAAAAAGTTTTTTTTATATTAGGTAATAACCCCTAATTAAGTTAATTGTAACTCATATCTTTTTATTTTGCAAAAAAAAAATAGCAAATTTCCGGCAATTTCTATCATATTAAACGTTTAACTATATCATTTCAAATTTCGAAAACGTTTTCACTCCCCTCTACAACGTTTTCTTAAAGTTAAATCAGGTTAATTCTAAACAATTAAGAATAATATAGTCACTTTATTCTATATATATAGAAATTAATTCTTTTGACTTTCCCAAAATGTATGATATTATTTAAAAAGGTGGAAGAAATAAATAATGTTCGGAAAGAAGTTTAGTGAAAAAAAAGAATATCACGCCCGAAAAGGCTAAAGTAATTTCAACCCTCCTCGTTTCAATTGTTTTCATGACAATCGTACTTTCTCTGTCCAGTATATACACAAAAAGAATGCTGAAGGATGCTGAAAATGAATATTTTGACAGTGTTCATACAACACTGGACAGCTATACAAAAATCATCAGTCTTAAATTAGATGATTATATTCACTCCATGCAGGTTTTCTATACAGACAAGATTTTTGACAATCCTGATCCTCAAAAGATATTTCAATTTATAAATGAATATGCTTACACAATGCCGGAAGATTTTTTTGAGTTATATTATGTTTTACCGGATGGCACAATTTATACATCTGATAATTTTTTAACAAAACTTAATCCCGAAAATCATTTAGGACTTAGAGAAGGTAATGATATTGCAGTCAGTGGATTAAGAATTCATCCCAGAACCGGCGACAAAATTTTCTCTATAGAAAAATCTATTTATAAAGATGGAAAAATAGCAGGAGCTCTTGGAGCTTCAATTTTCATAAATAAATTTGTAGAAAGTACCACCGATATAAAAGTTGGTGAAAAAGAGTCCTATATGCTTCTCGATAAAAACGGATATTTCCTGGTTCACCCGAATCCGGAGATTATCGGAAGAGTTTATACGCCAACTGATGAAAGGTATGCAAACACCTCTACACCTAATATGGCAAAAAATCCACCTTCGACATATATTACACAGACAGATACTGGAGAGCTTGCTTACCTGCTCACCGCAAAAATTCCGGAATCAGGATGGACTCTTTCCCTGAAAATTTCCATGTCTGAAATAAATGAAATCTATAAGCCGGAAAAGAAAAACGAAATTGCAATTATCATTGTTTCTATTCTTTTTGTTTTATGTCTTGTTTCTGCAGAAGCAAAACTTCTTGATTTTTTCCAGAAAAAACAGCTGATTGCAACCGTATATGATCCTCTTACAAATCTCTGGACAAGACAGCGTTTTGAAAATGAAGCAAACAAAATGCTTAGAAACAGCCGTTCGAAATTTATGCTTATAGAAGCAGATATCCGCGGCTTTAAGTTTATTAATCAGAATTATGGAGAAGAAGCTGCTGACAACCTTATTCTTTATTATTCAAAAATGCTTACAAAAACGATTTCCGGTTTTCATGCTATAATAGGGCGTGGCTTTGCTGATCGTTTTTATCTGTTTATAAAAATAACTTCTGTTCATAAAGCAATGAATTATTTTAAGCAGGAAATGGAAGTTTTCGCGCAGGAATCTAAATCATACGAAATTCCTTTCTTCCCTAAATTCGGTATTTCATTTCTTATGCCCGATTCTGATATTACAGGTAATAAAATCCAGAGCCTTATAGGACAGGCTTCTTTCGCCAAGAGTACTATAAAAGATAACATGCTTACTCAGTATTCTGTTTATAATTCAAAGCTTCTTGAGAAAATTAATGAAGAACGATTCATAGAAAGTCATATGCAGCAGGCTCTTGATGATAAAGAATTCTTTGTCATGTATCAGCCGAAAATCTCACTTACTGATGATAAGATTGTTGGTGCAGAAGCCCTGGTAAGATGGAACAGTCCTAAACTTGGACTTATGACTCCGGAAAATTTTATTCCTCTTTTTGAAAAAAATGGCTTTATAACAAAACTTGACTATTATGTATACGAAGAAGTATTCCGCTTTATTCAAGCAAGTCTTGCTAAAAATATACCTGTAGTTCCTATTTCAGTGAATATGTCCCGCAACCATAATAAGCCGGACAAGTTCATACATGATTTTATGGAAATCTTCAACAGATTTTCTATTCCTGCAAATCTGATTCAGATTGAGATACTGGAACGTTCTGTAATGGATAACGACAATCTTCAGGATATTACAGCAAAGCTTCACAAAGAAGGTTTTACTGTTGCAATGGATGATTTTGGAAGCGGTGAATCCTCCTTGAATATGCTTACAAAAATTCCTGTAGATGTTTTAAAATTTGACCGGGAATTCTTAAACTCTTCTACCGACGATGAAGGCCGCATAGACAAGAAGTCTGAGAGCTTTATCCGTATTCTGATTGAATTGAGTAAAAATCTTGAAAAGCAGACAGTCTTTGAAGGTGTTGAAACTCAGGCTCAGAGAGACTTTTTGCGTTCAATCAATTGCGACCAGGCACAGGGCTTCTTCTACTCTAAGCCATTAAGTGAACAGGACTTTGTGCAGTTTATAAAATTACACTCGTAATGGTGGTTTCGATACGGCCTTCGGCCTACTCAACCACCGTTGGTTGAGTGCCGCGTTAGCGGTGTATCGAAACCAACTTACAATGTTGCAAGATGTTTATTTAATAACTCAGTTGCCTGCTTAGGGTTAGCCTTTCCGTGACTCTGCTTCATTACCTGCCCCATAAGCCAGCCGACAACGTTTGTCTTTCCACCCTTCCAGTCTTCAATAGCTTTAGGGTTAGCGGCAATTACATCCTGAACAATCTTGTCGATTTCACCGGCATCGCTTACAACTTCCATGCCCTTCTCTTTGATGATAACTGAAGGCATTTTGTTAGAATCCAGCATTTCAGCAAATACTTCCTTACCCTGCTTTGATGTGATTTTTCCATCCTCGAGGGCATCGGCAAGTTCTGCGATATGAGCAGGTGTTAAGCTGATATCTGTAATGGCAATTTTCTTTTCGTTGAGAACTGCAAGGAGCTCTGCAAGAATAAGGTTTACTGCGCGTTTTGGATTCTTTGATTTTGTAGCGGCGTCTTCAAAGAAGAGAGCAAGATCGCGGGTAGAAGTAATAGTTTCTACGTCGAAGTCAGTCATTCCGTACTGAGCCTTGTAGCGCTGACGTTTTGCTTCAGGAAGCTCACCTACCTTTTCTTTTGCGTTTGCAATGAGTTCTTCACTTACTGTGAAAGGCTTGATATCAGGTTCAGTTGTAAAGCGGTAGTCTACAAAAGAGTTCTTTGTACGCTGAACAACAGTCTGGCCCTTTTCTTCATCCCAACCCATTGTTACTTTGAAGCCAGGATTGAATTCCTGACGGTCTTCCTGGAATTCTTTGAGCTGGCGCTGTGCTTCGTAAGTACAAGCCTCGCGGATTGCCTTGAAAGAGTTCAGGTTTTTGATTTCGGAAATTGGTGTGTGCCAGAGTTTTCCGTCTTCCCAAACGTTAAGGTTGATATTTGCGTCGCAGCGCATGTTACCTTCTTCGAGGTTACCGTTTGTTACTTTTACGTAACGCAGGATTTCCTGAACAGTCTGCATAAAGAGAGCAGCTTCTTCAGGAGAAGTCATATCCGGTTTTGTTACAATTTCTATAAGTGGAGTTCCACAACGGTTGTAGTCAATGTATGAGTGAGCGCCCTGAAGGTGGAGAGACTTACCTACGTCTTCCTCAAGGTGAATACGTTCTACTCGGACACGGCGGTATTTTCCATCACCTACGATACAATCCTGGCCGATAAAGTTCTTTTCGCGGCATTTTGCTCCGCCCGGCTGTTCATCTTTCGGATAGCTTCTGAAAGGAAGATCAACATAACCGTCTGTACAAAGCGGAATATCATACTGAGTAATCTGATAGCCCTTTGCCAAGTCAGGATAGAAATAATGCTTGCGGTCAAATTTTGTAAAGCGTGCGATATTGCAGTTTAAAGCCTGTCCGGCAACGGCTCCAAGCTCAACATAACCTTTTGAAATACGTGGCATAGCACCCGGGAGGCCAAGGCATACAGGACACACGCGAGTGTCCGGCATTCCGCCGTAGCGGTTTTCGCAGGCACAGAAGGCCTTGGTTTTAGTTAGAAGCTGAGTATGAATTTCGCAACCGATTACAATTTCCCACTTATCTATCATATTATCCTCAAATAAAAAGCAAAATAATGATTTATTATATAGAAAAAAAAGACTTATCTCAATATAAAAAAAGAGTTCTTAAGTTTGCCTGCTTACGTGAAAAAAAAGCATGCCGCCAACGGAATGATGTTGTCGTCATACTTTTTTTTCACTACGCTGGCAAACTTATAATTTTCCTTTTTCTCTAAGGATTTTTTCTACGTATTCAACCATCTCGTAAACAAGAGCGTCGCAGTGAGGCTTGCGCTGGCCGCCGGCTGCGGCATTGGCTTTTAAGAGGTCGGCACAGTTGAGCATGTCGCTGTGGCGGCTCTGGAAATATTTTACCAGGGCCTGAGTATCTTCAGGAGCATCTACATCAAAAAGGCCCAGAACCATTAGTCCGCCTGTAATTACACCACAAGTAATTCCGCTCTTCATTCCGGCACCAAAGGCAACGGCAATTTTGTAGGCGGTTTCATCGTCGAGGTTCAACGACTGGGTAAAGGACATAAGAACTGACTGTGTACAGTTATGATGTGGTTCAACGATTGCGCGGATTTCTTTTGCGCGGTCTAAGTATTTTGACATATTTTGCTCCTACAATTTAATGTCATGCTGAACTTGTTTCAGCATCTTGTAATAGATTCCGAACCTTCGCAGCATAGCTGCTCGGAGACTCGCTAAAAACAGTCCACTGGACTGTTTTTGCCCTGCTACGCAGTGCCGCTCCCTAAGTTCGGAATGACTGAGGCATACTATTCCTGCCACTTTGTATATTTATCACACTCAAGGATTTTCTTTGCGTTTGCTACACGTTCGAGTGTCGGGCTTTCCAGGTCTTTAAGAACATAATCAATTCCCAGATCCTTATATTTCATTGCACCAAGGCCGTGGTATGGAAGAATCTCAACACGGTAAACATTGTGGAGTGTGCGGATAAAGTCGCGGGTCTGTGTCAGGTATTCGTCATTATCAGTAATACCTGGAACCAGTACGTGGCGGATCCAGATCGGCTTATTGATTTTGTCCAGGTAAGCAAACATCTCGCGGATATTTTTTCCGCTCTTACCTGTAAGCTTAATATGTTCTTCTTCGTTGATGTGCTTTATATCCATCAAAAGAATATCTGTTACTTCCATAAGCTTCTGGAATTTTTCGAACCAGGCCTTATCTTCTTCTGAAGCATCAGCGGCCTCACCGTTACGGAAAGGAGCTCCTGAAGTATCAATACAGGTATTTACGCCAAGCTTCTTAAAGGCAGTAAAAAGTTCAATCAGAAAATCAATCTGGAAAAGAGGCTCACCACCGCTGACGGTTACACCACCCTTCTTGCCCCAGTATTCCTTGCAGGACATTGCTTCTTTTACAAGCTCTTCTACTGAATAGAGCTTTCCGTCTGTCATTTTCCAGGTATCAGGATTATGACAGTAAAGGCAGCGCAGAGGGCAGCCTGAAAAGAAAATAATAAAACGGCTTCCTGGTCCGTCCGCACAGCCGAAGCTTTCGAGCTGATGAATGTAGCCTTCCATAGGGCCTCCTTATAATTTAAATATAACTATTTTCGGTATTTTTTTCCACTTGAAATAAAGTCCATGTGGGCTTTATCTTTTGCGGAAAGACGACGCTGACCAAGCTGCAACTCATCGTGATGTCGCCCGCGGGAAGCAGAATGGGCTGCATGCGGGCGATTCTGAGGCAAGTCCCAGACAGGCTTCTCAGGATGCTTATCTCCTTTTTTTACATACTCGCTCCACTCCTCCGGTTCAGGAACTTCAAACTTCATATGTTCGCCGGTAAAGGGATGGTCAAACTCAAGGGTTCTGGCATGAAGGCAGAGCCGGTTGAATGGATCTGTGTGAGCCCTGTGTTCTTCATCTCCAGCAAGAGGATAGCCGTGAGCTGCCAGATGGGCACGAATCTGATTTTTCTTTCCTGTATCCAGAGAAAGTTCAAAAAGAATGTGACTTGGTCCCTGTAAAATCATCTTGTAATGAGTACGGGCGGCTACGGTTTTAAACTCGTGGCCTGTGCGGTCCGTATCGCCCTTTTTTGGGACAAAACCTACGTTATGGGCATTCTGGGCAAGCGGATCATCAATAAGTCCAGATTCAGGCAAGGGCTCCGCTCCCTTTCCAATTTCTGCCACAGCATGATAAAGGCGCTCAGTTACCATCTGATGCCAGGTATTCATAATTTTTTCCTGAGCCTGCTCTGTCAGGGCAAACATCATAACACCGCTGGTATCGCGGTCCAGGCGGTGAACTACATAAGGCTTATGCTTTGAGTTGGCCACTCCCTGCTTACGAAGCATTTCTTCAAGTACAGACTGGGCAGTACGGACCTTACTTCCTGGATAAGGTACTGAAAGAAGTCCGCTTGGTTTATTGATTACAGCAATCCACTGATCGTGGTAGAGAAGTTCTATTTTTTCACGGCCATAATCTGCTTTATGAGCCCTTTTATATTCTGTTGATGCTTTTACCATACTTGTGGCATTGTAGCATTTTAATAAATAAATAACTATAGATTTTTTGCAGTTTATATTGTATACAATTGATTTTTACATCTTTTATTAGTATATTATATGTTAGAGGCAACAAACAAACTTATGGAAAAATATACAGTTACAGGAATGTCATGTGCTGCCTGTGTGGCACGCGTAGAAAAAGCGGTAAACAAGGTAACGGGAGTTTCTTCCTGCTCGGTAAGCCTGCTTACAAATTCAATGGGAGTAGAAGGCAATGCAGATGCAGCAGAAATAATTAAGGCTGTTGAAAATGCAGGATACGGAGCAAGTCTTCAGGGAACTGATACAGGTTCAACCTCTTCAACAGAAACCTTGACTTCGCTCGAGAACAAGTCCTTAAGCCCAGACACAGAAGTTGATTCTCTTAAAGACAGAGAAAGTCCTATTCTTATAAAACGCCTTATTCTTTCAACAGGCTTTCTCCTGCTTTTAATGTATATCAGCATGGGACACACTATGTGGGGCTGGCCTCTTCCTTCATGGTTCAATGGAAATCACATTGCAATGGGCCTTGTACAGATGATTCTCGCAGCAATAATCATGCTGATTAATAAAAAGTTTTTTATCAGCGGATTTAAGAGTGTCATACACGGTGCTCCTAATATGGACACACTTGTTGCAATGGGCTCCGGAGTTTCTTTTATATACAGCCTGGTAATGCTTTTTGGAATGACTGATTCAGTAACAAAGGGCAACGATGAGCTCACTATGCATTATATGCATAACTTTTATTTTGAAGGTGCTGCAATGATTGTTACTCTCATCACGGTGGGAAAACTTCTTGAAGCACTTTCTAAGGGTCGAACTACAGATGCCCTTAAAGGGCTTATGAAGCTTGCACCGAAAACAGCAGTAATTCTGGAAAATGGAATTGAAAAGGAAGTTTCTGTCAGTCAGCTTCACATAGATGACATTTTCATTGTTCGACCAGGACAAAACATTCCGGCAGATGGAATAATTATAGAAGGAAACACAGCAATTAATGAGGCAGCTCTAACTGGTGAATCAGTTCCAGTAGATAAGCAGGCCGGAGATTTTGTTTCTGCGGCGACTATCAACACTTCAGGCTTTATAAAATGCCGCGCAACCAGAGTTGGAAAAGACACTACCCTTTCTCAGATAATTAAAATGGTAAGTGATGCGGCGGCAACAAAGGCACCAATCGCCCGCATTGCAGATAAGGTCGCAGGAGTTTTTGTTCCGTCAGTAATTGCAATTGCAGCAGTAACTTTTGCTGTCTGGCTGATTCTTGGTGCAGAATTCAGTTTTGCCTTGAGCAGGTCTATTGCAGTTCTGGTTGTAAGCTGCCCCTGCGCACTGGGACTTGCAACTCCGGTTGCTATCATGGTAGGAAACGGAAAAGGAGCCAGAAACGGTATTTTATTTAAAACTTCGGCAGCACTTGAAGCAGCAGGCAGAACAAATATTGTTGTCCTCGATAAAACTGGAACAATTACAAGGGGAGAACCTCTTGTAACAGATCTTTTACCTTCAACTGATTTTTCAGAATTTGAACTTCTGGAATATGCTGCCAGTCTGGAAGCAGGAAGCGAACATCCTCTTGCAAAAGCGGTAATGAAAGAAGCAGAAAAACGCGGGCTTAGTCTTCGCAATATAAGTGATTTTAAAGCCATGGCTGGAAGCGGAGTTCGTGGAAAAGATGGAACAGCAGAATTGTTTGGAGGAAGCCTTAAGTTTGCCCAAGGCATTGCCAGTATAGATAACGGATTTTTGCAGCATGCAGAAGAATATTCTGACCAGGGAAAGACACCTTTGTTCTTCATAAAAAAATATAATAATGAAAGTAAGGTAATCGGAATAATTGCTGTTGCAGATGTTATAAAGGAAGACAGTGCCGCCGCCATAAGCGAACTTAAAAAGATGGGTATAAAAACCATTATGCTTACCGGAGACAATGAACGTACTGCAAAGGCTGTTGGAGAGGCTGCCGGAGTTGATCAGATAATTGCGGGCCTAATGCCGGATGAAAAGGCTGCTGTAATTACAAAGTTAAAGAAGGAAGGAAAAGTTATGATGGTTGGAGATGGAATTAATGATGCTCCTGCCCTCACCTCTGCAGATACAGGTACTGCAATTGGAGCCGGAACTGATGTTGCAATTGATGCAGCTGATATAGTCCTGGTAAAGAGCAGACTTTCTGATATTCCTTCTGCAATAAAACTGAGCCGGGCAACTCTTCGTAATATTCACGAAAATCTATTCTGGGCATTTTTCTACAATGTACTTTTAATACCTCTTGCGGCAGGTGTCTACCATAAGCTTGGACTAGATATGAATCCTATGTTTGGGGCTGCAGCAATGAGTCTTTCAAGTTTCTGTGTAGTTTCGAATGCATTGAGATTAAATCTCTTTAAGATGAATAATACAAATACAAAAGCGATTCTGGAGGAAAAGAAAATGACAGAAAGAACAATTAAAGTAAATGGAATGATGTGTGAACACTGCGAAATGCATGTAAAAAAAGCACTCGAAGCAATTGACGGAATTGATGCAGCTTCTGCTGATCATAAAAAAGGCGAAGTAAAATTGACTTTGTCAAAGGCAGTAGCAGATGATTCAATGAAGGCCGCTGTTACTGATGCGGGTTATGAATTCGTAGGTTAATTGATTGCCACAGAAGCAGGCTATATCTTCAGAAACTGTCTGGTTCTTGCATTCTTTGGATTTGTAAAAAGCTCAGCAGCGGAACCTTCTTCTACTATCACACCCTTATCCATAAAGATAACTTTGTCTGCAGTATCGCGGGCAAAGGACATTTCATGAGTTACAATTACCATTGTAGTTCCTTCTGCGGCAAGTTCTTTGATTACACTGAGAACCTCGCCGGTAAGCTCCGGGTCCAGGGCAGAAGTAGGTTCATCAAATAAAATTACTTCCGGATTTACGGCAATGGCACGTGCAATTCCAACCCGCTGCTGCTGACCTCCGGAAAGACTTGAAGGATAAAAATCTGCTTTGTCTTTGAGACCAACTTTTTCAAGAGCTTTTAAAGCCCGATCTTTTGCTTCTGCTTTTGAAACTTTACGGGCTGTTACAAGGCCTTCCATTACATTTTGCAGGGCAGGCATATTTGCAAAAAGATTATAATTTTGAAAAACAAAGGCTGTCTTTCGACGAACTTCCAGCATAGTCTTTTTAGAAACCTTTTCTAAATCAAGGTGAAATTCATCAAAATCAAGAGTGCCAGAATCTGCTTTTTCCAGAAAATTCATACAGCGGAGAAGAGTTGTTTTTCCGGCACCGGATGGTCCTATAATTGCAGTTACACTTCCCTTTTCTACATTCAGGGAAATACCCTTGAGAACCTCTGTTTTATCAAATGACTTATGAACGTTAGTTAGTTTTAGCACGACGCACTCCAGCAAACACAAGACTTCTTTCGATTCTTCTGAAAATCAATTCTACCGCAAGGCAGACAAATATGTAAATAATAAAAATATCAATATAAGATTCAACATAGTTATAACCGTAGGCTGCTTCTATTTTTGCAACACCGGTAATTTCACGAACAGTCATCATAAAGGCAAGAGAAGTATTTTTTATAAGAATAACTGTTGTAGAGCAAAGATTCGGCAATGCAGAAACAAGAGCCTGAGGAAATACTACACGGCGAAAGGCTTGAAAATGTGTCTCACCTATACTTAAGGCTGCTTCCAGCTGGCCACGATCCACAGAAGTAAGAGCTGAACGAAAAACCTCACTGAGTCCTGCACTGGAATTAATTCCAAAAACAACAAAGGCGTAAACAACAGGATTTATTTCAAAAACATTAAGAGACCAGCCTGCAGATTTTACAAGACTGTTCAAAAGACTTGGCATAATACTGTAGACAATCAGAATCTGGAGAACAATTGGAGTTCCGCGAATAAAAGATACAAAAATCCGGCAAAGCTGATCCAGCACTTTGATTTTGTGAATACGGGCAAGGGCTATCAGCAGAGCTGGAATAAGAGCCAGCAGCAGAGACACAATTGTAATCTCAAGAGTAACAGGAATTGCTTTTACGCAAAGCCAGAAGGTACGAATCAGGTAAGAGAAATCAAGCTGCATTCAGACTCCTCCTGCCTTTTGAATAATGCTTTTCTAAGCGCAGAAAAATTTGCTCTATAATAAGTGTAAGTGCCCAGTAAATAATTGCCAGCGCAATATAAGTTTCAAGGGAATAAGCTCCATAGTTGCGGGAAATAATAAGATTACCCGCCCCCATCATATCAATCAGGCCGATTGTAAAAGCGAGGCTACCTTCCTTAAAAAGAGAAATAAGAGAATTGCCCAGATTCGGAAGGGCAATAACAAGTCCCTGAGGCAGCATAACGCGGCGAATTGCCTGCCAGGGACTAAGTCCTATGGAAAGTGCTGCTTCATACTGCTGCCGGCCAAGGGCAAGATAAGCCGAGCGGATAATTTCTGCCAGAGTTGCAGAATACAGCAGAGAAAGTGAAATAATTACATATATGATTTTTGAAGAAAAATTGAGGTCGAGACCAAAGAGGCCGAGCGCAAGTTTTGGAATTCCGTAATAGACAATAAAAAGAAGAACAATGCTTGGAGTACAGCGGATTACATTAATGTAGCCGTCTGCAAGAGCGCGTATCCAGCGGCGGGAACTCTGCTTCTGTGCAAAAAGGCCAACGGCAAGCAGGAGAGCCAGGCAGACAGTTCCAAGAACAACACCGAAGGTAACGCCAATGTAGGGAAGAATGGAGACTAGACTCTTGTAAATTTGAACTGGTGAAAATGGTCTAGTCATCGAATCTCCTGTAAATTGTGGTTTCGATACGCCGCTTCGCGGCACTCAACCACCGGTGGTTGAGTAGACACGAAGTGTCGTATCGAAACCACCGTCGGTTATTTTATTATTCAGTCACGAAATTAAATACATCCTCTCCGAAGTATTTAAGTGACAACTTTGATATTGTACCATTTTCTTTCAAAGTTTGCACGGCCTTGTCGTAGGCAGCTGCAAGTTCAGTCTCTTTTTTGTTGAAAAGAGGCCAGGTTGGGATTCCCTTATATGGCACATAGGCAAGCTTATCTGCAAACTGATGATACGGGCCACTTTCTTTTAGAACATTTTTTTCGAAAGAAAGCTTGAGAACAAAGTAAGCGTCGTAGCGGCCTTCGAGTACCCAGAGATAAGAATCAGCAATATCAAAAACATCAGAAGGAACAAGCTTAATCTGATTTGACGGATGCTTTTCGTTGAAGTCCTGAATTACTGAGTACTGAGCGCTCTGTGGAGAAATTGGAATGAGTTTTCCAGAAAACTTTGCAAAGCTTTCAAGGTCTTTTATCTGATTTGCATTTTCTTTACGGAAGGCAATACCAATTACACTTGCAGCAAGAGGATTACTTGGAATCAAAAACTTCTTTTTGCGTTCTTCTGTAATCCAGGCACCCTTTGTACCCACCTGATATTTTCCTGATTCGGTTCCAATCAAAAGCTCTTCATCGCTTACACCGTGGAACTTGAACTCATATTCCGGGAGAAGTTCATCAACTGCTTTAAGTACGGCAATTTCAAAACCATCTGCATTTCCCTTTTCGTCGAGGAAGTCGTATGGTACGTTTGTAACTGTGTGGGCAACATTAATTGTACGCACTTTTGACTTTTTTGCTTTTGCTGATTTTGCAAAGCATGGTGAAATGGCAAGCAAAGCAAATGCTGCAGCCAATGTAATTTTTAATTCTCTTTTCATAAATTGTCCTCCTGAAATATCAAGAAATAAAAGTTGGCTTAGATTATATCTAATTACCTAGTTGGTCAATAGGTTTTATATATAATTATTCGATAACGGTAATAAATTGTTGTTATAACAGATTCCCTGACCGAGTTTGCTTCGCAAACGTCGCAGGTCAAGCCGGGGAATGACAGGATATACAAAAAACGCCGCTCCGTTGTCCGAAGCGGCGTTTTTTGTAGTGACACGGTGGTTTCGATACGATGCTTCGCATCACTCAACCACCGTTTGTATCATCTTACAATGATGCGTGGCAAGTACGAGCGATAACGTCGTCCTGCTGTTCCTTTGTAAGGTTGATGAAGCGAACTGCGTATCCAGAAACGCGAACTGTGAAGTTAGCATACTCTGGCTTTTCAGGGTGAGCCTGGCAGTCCTTGAGCTTTTCAACGCCGAATACGTTTACGTTCAGGTGGTGAGCACCCTTAGAGAAGTATCCGTCAAGAACGTTTACAAGGTTAGAAACGCGCTCGTTTTCATCGTGTCCAAGAGCAGAAGGGTTGATTGTCTGTGTGTTAGAGATACCATCAAGTGAGTACTTGTATGGAACCTTAGCAACAGAGTTCAAAGACTTAATAAGACCCTTTGTTTCTGCACCGTAAGATGGAGAAGCTCCTGGTGAGAATGGAGCGTGAGCCGGGCGTCCGTTAGGAAGAGCACCTGTAGCCTTACCGTATACAACGTTAGAAGTAATAGTAAGGATAGATGTTGTAGGCTCAGCATTGCGGTATGTTGGGTGCTTCTTAATCTTTCCAATGAATGTCTTAAGGAGCCATACTGCGATTTCGTCTGCTCTGTCATCATCCTGACCGTAGCGTGGGAAGTCTCCTTCTGGCTTGAAGTCACATGCAAGACCGTGGTCATCGCGGATAACCTTAACCTTTGCATACTTGATAGCAGAGAGAGAATCTACTACGTGAGAGAAACCTGCAATACCAGTTGCGAATGTACGGCGAACATCTGTATCGATGAGAGCCATTTCAGCAGCTTCGTAGTAGTATTTATCGTGCATGTAATGGATAGCGTTCAATGTGTTTACATAGAGGTCGCAGAGCCATTCAAGCATTACATCGTACTTGCGCATAACTTCGTCGTAGTCGAGGTACTCAGAAGTGATTGGCTGCAATTCAGGACCAACCTGAGCGTAAGGAGTAAGACCTGCACCTTCGTCTTTACCACCATTGATAGCGTAAAGAAGAGCCTTAGCCAAGTTAGCGCGGGCACCGAAGAACTGCATTTCTTTACCAGTCTGTGTAGCAGATACACAGCAGCAGATTGAGTAATCATCACCCCAAATTGGACGCATGATGTCGTCGTTTTCATACTGGATAGAAGATGTATCAATAGAAATCTTTGCAGCGTACTTGCGGAAGTTTTCTGGGAGTCTCTTTGAGTACAGAACTGTGATGTTTGGCTCTGGAGAAGGTCCCATGTTTTCGAGTGTATGGAGGAAGCGGAAGTCGTTCTTTGTTACCTGTGAACGTCCGTCCTGTCCAAGACCTGCAACTTCAAGAGTAGCCCAGATTGGGTCACCAGAGAAGAGCTGGTTGTAAGATTCGATACGTGCGAAGCGTACCATGCGGAACTTCATTACCATATGGTCTACGAGTTCCTGTGCCTTTTCCTCATTAAGGATTCCCTTCTTAATATCGCGCTCGATGTAGCAGTCCAGGAATGTAGAAATACGTCCTACAGACATTGCAGCACCGTTCTGTGTCTTGATAGCAGCAAGGTATCCGAAGTAGAGCCACTGGAATGCTTCTTTTGCTGTTGTAGCTGGCTTAGAAATATCAAAACCGTAAAGGGCAGCCATAGCCTTCATACCCTTCAAAGCCTTAATCTGCTCAGCAAGCTCTTCGCGCTGGCGGATAACGTCTTCTGTCATTGTTCCGTTTCCGCAGTTAGCCTTGTCTGCTTCCTTCTGCTCAATAAGGTAGTCGATACCATAAAGAGCAACACGGCGGTAGTCACCTACGATACGTCCACGTCCGTATGTATCTGGCAAACCAGTAAGGATGTGTGCCTTGCGGGCCTTGCGGATCTCTGGAGTATATACATCAAATACAGCGTCTGAGTGAGTTTTGTGGTACTCTGTGAAAATCTTGTGAAGTTCTGCATTTGGCTTGTAGCCATACATTTCGCAAGACTGCTCTGCCATTTTGATTCCACCGAAAGGCATGAAAGCTCTCTTCAAAGGCTTGTCAGTCTGAAGACCTACAACCTGCTCAAGCTCCTTTCCTTCCGGACAAATATATCCAGCCGGATGAGAAGTAAGGCCTGTTACAACATCTGTATCAAGGTCAAGAACCCCTGATCTCTCCTTTCCATCAAGACCAACTGACTTCTTATTGTGTTCTTCCTTCTGAAGTCTCTGAAGCTCAGCAAAAAGCTTTTCTGTAGCCTTTGTAGGGCCTGCCAGGAATGATGAGTCACCATCATACTGTGTGTAGTTTGCCTGGATGAAGTCGCGAACGTTGATTTCGCTTGTCCATAAACCGTCAGGATTAAATCCTTCCCATTCTGGTCTTAAAGTCATATAAAACCTCTTTTGCCTTGGGACTCCTTTATGATTCCCTCAGCTTATTTATTTACCGATTTCCGCAGGAGACTCCTTTATGATTCCTCTGCGAAATGGAAAAACTTTCCGTATCGGTTGTTTTAATAATAATACATTGTGTACAACTTATCAAGTAAATTCAGTGTTTTTATACTAGAATTTCAGTTAAAAAGCACTATATCTAGTGTTTTTTAACATAAAAAATCAAAGTCAAACACAAAATCAATAAATAAATGACACAATTTAAAATAATGTCCTTTTAGAATAACGAATTTAGAAGTATTATTCTAGTCTAATTCATATTCTTTTTCAGGAGCGACAATTTCTACATTCGGGTAGCCGGCTTCGATTAAATGCTGCTTAAAGCCTTCCTGCTGGTCTAATTCACCATGGATAAGGAAGATTTTCTTTAGGCGGCTTGTATCAATTTCTCCCAGCCATTCAATCATTTCTGAATAATCAGCATGGGCAGAAAAACCGTTACACTTCTCTACTTTTGCTTCAACCTTGTACTTATCGCCGAGAATTGTTACTTCCTTCTGGCCTTCGAAAATACGGCGGCCCAGAGTGTTTTCTGCCATGTAACCGACAATCATGATTGTATTACGTGGATTTGAAATTTCGTTGGCAAGATGATATAGAACACGTCCTGCTTCGCACATACCATCAGCTGAAATAATAATCATAGGTCCTTCTTTTTTATTGAGGGCCTTTGAGTCTTCTACACTGGTTGTATATATGAGGGAATTGAAACCGAATGGATTTTTATGATGTTTAAGGAAGGCTTCGTTTACACTTTCGTCGTAGCATTCCGGATGAACACGGAATACAGAGGTTGCGTTGCTGGCCATAGGTGAATCAACATAAATAGGCACAACAGGAATCTTTTTCTGATCTGTAAGAAGATGTAAATAGAAAACAAGTTCCTGGGCACGCTCAATTGCAAAAGAAGGAATTATGATTTTTCCCTTTTTAGCACAGGTATCGCGGACAATGCGGATAAGCTCCTTCATTGCAAGGTCATGATTGTCGTGAAGCTTGTTTCCATAAGTAGATTCAAGATAGATGTAATCCGGAGCCGGCATATCTGTTGCGGGGTTACGGATGATTGGCTTACACTTGCGGCCTATATCACCTGTAAAAAGCAGACGGGTTTCTTTTTCAGGCTCTTTTGGATTAGGATTGATTGTAACGTTTGCAAAGGCTGAACCGAGAATATGTCCTGCATCAAAAAACTCCAGCTGGACATCCGGAGCAATAAACATCTTTCTATTATAAGAAAGGGAAACAATCTGATTTGCAGCGGCCACACAGTCATTTTCGTCGTAAAGGGGTTTCCAGGTAAACTTTTCACCCTTTTTGCGGGCCTGCTTACTAAGGAACTCTGCATCATGGGCCTGAATGCGGGCAGAATCCATCATTACAAGATTTGCAATATCGCGGGTTGCAGGAGTTGCATAGATATTTCCCTTGTAGCCCTTGCGGGTAAGCAGAGGTAAAAGACCACAGTGATCGAGGTGTCCGTGGGTAAGAATTACAGACTCAAGACGTTCGTGGTCAATATCAAAATTACGATTTTTTTCGTCCGACTCCTTTCGCTTTCCCTGAAAAGAACCGCAGTCTATCATAAACATTCTGTCATCAATCTGAAAAATATGCTTTGAACCGGTAACTTCTTCTGCAGCACCGAGCGAGAAACATTTAATTGACATATTAGACCCCCATAGATGTTAATAGTTAAATTATAAAACGTAATTCACAATAAAACAAATTTTTCCCACACGGATTCGAAATGCCTAACGGCATTTCCATTTTATATATAAAAAAGATTTTGCGTTAGCAAAATCCAAATCCGTGTGGTTACCTTTTGTAAAAAAAATGCTATAATTATAAAATATGGCTCAGAAAAATTTAGATTACAGCGTACTTTATTCGGATGATGATATTGTTGTATTAAACAAAAGAAGCGGTATTTTGATTGCGGCAGACCGATACAATGAAGATGCACCACGCCTTGACCTGCTTGCCCAGGAAGAATTCGGCAAGCTTTATGCCGTTCACAGAATTGATAAAGATACATCCGGGATTATTGTTTACGCACGTAATGCCGAAGCTCAGCGTTCACTTTCAATGCAGTTTGAAAAACGTGAGGTTCAGAAAACCTACCATGCTCTGGTTTACGGTCACCCACTGTGGGAAAATCTTGAAGTAAAGCTTCCCCTGCTGCCTGATGGAGATGCCCGCCACCGTACAGTTGTAAATAAAAAGGTTGGAAAACCTTCTCTTACAGATTTCCGCCTGATTGGAACTTGTGGTCCTTATTCCTGGATAGAAGCAAAGCCAAAAACAGGAAGAACTCATCAGATTCGTGTTCATCTTGCAGAAAATGGTCTTTGCATTGTCTGCGATCCTCTTTACAGCGGAAACCAGAAGCCGGTCCGCCTCAGCGAAATCAAAAAGAAGTGGAACGGTGATGAGTATGAAGAGCGACCTCTTTTAAGCAGACTTGCTCTTCATGCTTACAAAATAGAATTTAAGCACCCCCGCACAGAAGAAAGTGTAAGCTTTACAGCTCCCTACCCTAAGGATATGGAAGCAACCAGAAAACAGCTTGCAAAGATTTTTGGAGTTGACCCTCTGGTATGAAACGCTGGCTCTTTTTGTCTGTAATTATTCTCTTTTCAAGCATCAGTTGTCTTTTTGCTTTAGACAATAAAATTGAAAAATATTTTTCATTTACAATTAATCCTCGTTTTGAAATTGCCAGCGGAGTTATAAATGAATACGTATTTGACAAAGCCTGTCTGAACACAGATAACAAACTCAGCCAGCTCGACTGGAATATTAAAGCACTTGCAGTTTTTAACCTGAATACAGATTTTAATATTCTAAAATACGGAAATCTTAGTCTTTCATGTTCGCTTGCTGTTCCTCAGCGTTCAGATTATATGCAGGATTATGACTGGTTAAATTCCGTCGAAGAAGATTGGAAAAATGATGATCCAACAGAACAAACAAATTTTTCCGAACACGTAAATCATCTTGATAAATATATTAATTACCAGGTAAGTCTGGGGGGAAACATTTATCTGCCGCTGGAAATCAAGATAACCCCTTACGCTGCATATTACTATGAATTCATAAAGTTTTCTTCTTCTCAAGGATACGGAATTTACAAGGCTTATGATTTTGAAGTGTATCCTTTTACCGGAAAAGTTATTTCCTATGAACAGCAGATAAATACAGTTCTCTTTGGAATAAAACTGAAAGCAGACTGTATTCCCCGTACATCTATCAACATCGATTTTAACATAAGCCCTAACTTAGCAAAACTGAATGCAATAGATTATCATCTTACACGTAACAAAGCTTTTAACGACAGATTTAATAATCTAACTCTTATGAATTCTGAATTTACAGCCCTCTATCGCTTCACTAAAAATCACAGGGCAGGTTTTTCAGGAAAGATTCAATATATTCCCCTTAAAAAAGGTGATACCTTCGAGGGTATAACTGACAGCGAGGGTAAAATTACTTCAAACAGCTGGACTTCAGCTGGAAAAGATGGTGGTGGCACAGAACGCTTTATCTGGTCCTTTGGATTTAATTACTCTTTTTCACTCTGACACTTACAATCCGGCGGCCGCTTACATCTTCTGCAGTAAAGAGATTGCGATCTTTTATAAATACAGTTCCGGTTGCAGGAAGGTAACCGAACTGCTCGAGCAGCCAGCCACCTACTGTATTCATTTCGTCTGATTCAAGATTAAGTCCAAGAATTTCATTTGCATCATCTATCTTCATATCACCGGGAACAATAAAGGTGTTAAGCGAAACTAACTCAACCTTATCTTCCGGAGCACTATTATCATAAGTGTTTTCATCAGACATATGACCGAAAACAACTTTAAGAATATCTTCCATTGTGATAATTCCATCTGTCTGGCCCTGTTCGTCCAAAACCACAGCAAACTTATGCTCGCTTGTTCTAAACTGCTGAAGGATATCTAGTACACTCATAGTGCCGGGAATGAAAAGAACATCTGACATCTGGCGGCCGGCAAAGCCCTGACTCTTGTCTATATCTTCAGAACAGAAAAGTACCTTTTTATAATTAAGCACGCCAACTACATTTTCGCGGTTGCCGCTATAAACTGTAAGTGTTGAAAAACCGGATTTCAAAAACTGGTTTATAACCTCATCGTAATCCGCAGTCTGATTTATCATACTTACCTGTGAACGGTGCTTCATTACATCGTTTACGGCAAGGTCATTAAATTTTATGATTTTATTCAGCAGACGGCTTTCATCTTTTTCAATAGTACCTTCGTGTGAACCTACATCTATAAGAGTTTTTAATTCCTCTTCTGTAACGATTGCGCCTGCAGGCTTCATAATCTTTTCAACAAGCACAACTGCACCATGAGAAAGCTTTTCAAAAAGCCATACTACCGGGAAGAAAAGTTTTTCCAGTATCAAAAGAGGCCAGGCTGAAAAACAGGTAAACTTATCGGGGTGAAGTCCGGCTGCAGTTTTTGGAACAATCTGAGCAAAGGTTGTAATAAAAAAGGCTGTTACAAAAGGCGCATATACAGCACCACGGGAACCGAGCACTTCAATTGCGAGGGCTGTTGCAATAGCCGAGGCAAGCGAATTGAGAAAGTTAGTTCCAATTAACACAGTTGTAAGCAGGCGGTCCATATTTGCCTTTAGGGCAGCAACCTTTTTTGCATTGCGGCGGCCCTGCTCTACCATGCTGCGAAGTTTTAGACGTGGAAGAGAAAGATAGGCTGTTTCGGACGAAGTAAAAAATCCGACACAAAGAATGAGGACTAAAAGTTCAGCAGCAGTAATAATGTAATGCATCATTCTTCTGATGGAAGCTTTGAAAGCTGAATGCGCTCTACACGATGTGCCTGAATCTTTTTAATAGTAAAAAGCCAGCCTTCAAATTCTACTGTATCACCGGCAGCAGGCATACGGTCTATCTGTTCTGCAAACCAGCCACCTATTGTTTCGTTTATATTTGATTCAAGTCCTATATGCAGATCTTCCTTAAGGTCTCGCAAAAGAACTGAACCGTTAATTTCAAAATCATTTTTATCTTCTACATTATCAAAATCAAAAACTTTACCGCGCAGCGAATCCTCACCAGGCAGGGCAAAAATCTCGCGGGAAATATCTTTTTCTGTAATTACTCCATCGGTGCCGGAATATTCATCTACAATAATTGCCATTGAGTCGTGGCTTTCAAAAAGCAGCTCCTGTACAGAAGTAATTTTCTTTGTTCCCAGAATAAAAAGTGGAGGACGCATTACCTTCTGTAAATCAAAGGTAGGCTGGCTTTCCTTATAGGCCAGCATATCCTTAAGATAGATGATTCCGATAATATCATCAATTGATTCGCGGTAAACAGGAAAACGGGTATAACCAAGGCGCTGAGAAAGTTCTACAATATCGCGGTAGCTGGCATTATGAGGAACTGCCCGGATTTTTGTACGGGGCACCATGATGTCCTGGGCTTCGAGATCTGAGAACTTAAAAACCTGAGTCATCATGCGGTTTTCGTTTTCTTCTATTACACCGCTCTCCGAACTCATATCAAAAAAGGTTTTAATTTCTTCTTCTGTGTAAGACTGTTTTTTTGCATTAGTTTTTATGCCGAAAAGGCGGAGTACACAGCGGGCAATAAAAGTAACTACTGCTACTACCGGCCTCATAATTATAACAACTACCTGTACAAAAGGAGCAAGACCATAGGCAATGCGGTCCGGGCAGCGGGTTGAAATTGTCTTAGGTGTGATTTCTCCGAAAATTAAAAGCAGCAGAGTTGCTACAAGAGTTGCAATTCCTACACCCTTTGGTCCGAAGGTTTCCAGAGCAAGTGATGTAATAATAGAAGAAAGAAAAATATTTACAATGTCGTTTGAAACAAGCAGTGAATTGATAAGACGCTCTCTGTGATCTAAAAGCCGGCCTGCAGTGAGAGCGCGCTTATCTTTATTTTTTCTGAGGATTCTAAGCCTTAATTTGTTCATTCCAAGAAAGGAGCTTTCCGAAATGGAAAACAACATGGAAAGAACAATAAGGCATATGAGTACTACAAATATCCAGGGCGAGGGGCTCGAATCCATATTACTTAAAGTATGAAACTCCGGCTGCAAAGAGGTTTTCGCAGGTTGTTTCGCTTTCGTTTGTAAGAGGATTTCCGCCTACATTCTTGAAGAGGTCTAAGCTTGCGCCGTTGCGATCCAGGCCTACACCGCGCTCTGAGTGTCCCATCTTACCGAGAACGTGTCCGTCAGGGCTTGTGATACCTTCGATAGCGAATGCAGATCCGTTAGGGTTATCTGGCTCTGTGATTGCAGGGCGGCCGAACTCGTCTACGTACTGGGTAAATACCTGTCCGTTTTCGAAGAGACGTTTTGCAGTTGATTCGTCACAAACAAAGCGGCCTTCACCATGGCTGATTGCAATAAGGTGATTACGCTGGTCGATTACACTAGGGTGCATTGCCCATGGGCTTGTTGCAGAAACGATGCGTGTGCGAACGATGCGGCTGATATGGCGGTTGATTCTGTTGTAGGTCAAAGTTGGCATATCCGGAGTCATATCGCAGATTTCACCGTATACTGCAAGACCAGTCTTAACAAGGGCCTGGAAGCCGTTACAGATTCCAAGTACAAGACCGTCGCGCTTCTTAAGAAGATTCATAACTTCTTCGCTGATGTTTCCGGCCTTGAGTACGTTTGCAATAAACTTTGCAGAACCGTCTGGTTCATCGCCACTAGAGAAGCCACCGCTGAGGGCGAGAATCTGAGCGTCGCGCATTTCTTTTGCGAGGCGGTCGAGTGACTCAGTAAGCTGAGCCTGAGTGCGGTTCTGAAGAACTACAATCTTTGTATCTGCGCCGGCCAGGTTGAAGGCACGGGCCATATCGATTTCGCAGTTTGTTCCAGGGAATACAGGGAGCAATACCTTTGGACGGCTTGTCGGCTGTACGAAAGCAGGAGCCTTGCGGATATCGCTGAGAGACTTGTGGATATCTGTTGCCCAGTCAGGAAGCTTTGGCTGTACCTCTGCTCCACTAACGCGAGGGAATACTTCCTTGAGTTTGTCTTCCCATTTATTTACACAGTCATAAAGGCTGATTTCAACTTCCGGATTTGTAACTCCACCGAGAACGGCGTTTTTGATTACGATTGCAGGCTTGTCTGTTGTCATACCAAGCTGTACGAGAGTTCCTTCAACAAAGGCTGCTTTTTCAAACTCAGGTACATGAGCAGATGGAACTTCTACGATGATGTTTCCGTAGGTTGGAAGGAAGAAACCAGTGAGATTGCCTGTGGTTTCGATACACTCGCTTCGCGAGCACTCAACCACCGCATTAGCGTCGAGACTTGCACCAACCATGTTACCCATAGCCATCTTTGTAACTGCTTCTGCAATTCCACCAGGTCCTACAGGATACATAGCGGCAATACGGCGGGCCTTGTTGAGTTCATAAAGTACATCTGAGTTCTTAAGGAAGGTTTCGTAATCCGGTTCGAGAAGGTCTGAGTATGGAACCTTTACCATATAGATATTGTTTCCGCTTACCTTGAAAGAACCACTCAAAACGTTCGGAGCCTCGTCGTGGGTTACGGCAAAGCTTACGAGAGTATGAGGAACGTTGATATCTTCGAAGGTACCAGACATTGAGTCTTTACCACCAATTGAAGCACAACCAGATTCAACCTGAGCATCAATAGAACCGAGCAAAGCGGCTGCAGGATAGCCCCAGCGCTTTTCGTTTACTGCACGGCCAAAGAATTCCTGGAAGGAAAGGCGTGATGTGCGGGCCTTACCACCAATACAAGTAATTTTTGCAAGGCTGCTCAATACGGCAGTCTTTGCTCCGTGCCATGGAGACCACTGTCCAACACGCGGGTCAAAGCCGTAAGCCATAAGGCTGGCAGTTGATGTTTCACGCGGTGTCATTACCGGAATCTTTGCAGACATACCTGCTTCCGGTGTATTCTGATATTTTCCTCCGTATGGGAAGAGAACTGTGCTTGAACCGATTGAGCCGTCGAAGCGTTCACCAAGACCGCGCTGAGAACAGCAGGCAAGGTCGTTGATGTTAGCAAGCCATGCATCTGTAAGATGATTCTTTACGCAGCCTTCACACTTAACAGGTTTGTTGAGTTCTGCAGCTGCAGACTCAAGAGGGTTGCAAAGTGGAGACTTAGCAGGCTCTGCAGGCTGTTCGATAAGGGCAGTTGCTTCGTGATGAGCACCTGCGGCATCCAAGAACTCACGGCCAATGTCTACGATTGTTTTACCGCGCCATTTCATAACGAGGCGGTTTGTATCTGTAACTGTTGCAACTACAACAGCGTTTAAGTTTTCTTTCTTTGCTTCTTCAATAAAGCGGTCTACGTCTGCTTTGCGAACTACAACAGCCATACGTTCCTGGCTTTCAGAAATTGCAAGCTCAGTTCCGTTAAGACCTTCGTACTTCTTTGGTACTGCGTCGAGGTTGATGTCCAGTCCTGGTGCAAGCTCGCCGACAGCAACTGAAACTCCACCGGCACCAAAGTCGTTACAGCGGCGAATCATAAGGCTTACTTCTTTATTGCGGAAGAGGCGCTGAATCTTACGCTCTTCTACAGCGTTACCCTTCTGAACTTCGGCAGCGGCAGTTGTAACAGATTTTACAGTGTGAACTTTAGAAGAACCTGTAGCCCCTCCAATACCGTCGCGGCCTGTACCACCACCAAGAAGAATGATGATGTCGCCCGGCTCAGGACGTTCGCGGATAACTGTATCTACAGGAGCGGCAGCGATAACGGCACCAAGCTCCATACGTTTTGCAGCATAACCTGGGTGGTAGATTTCTTCTACCTGACCTGTTGTAAGACCAATCTGGTTACCGTATGAGCTGAAGCCCTGGGCAGCCTCGCGGCAGAGCTTAATCTGAGGGAGCTTACCCTTCATTGTAGCTGAAAGCGGTACTGTAGGGTCTGCAGCACCGGTAATACGCATTGACTGGTAAACCCATGAGCGGCCAGAAAGTGGGTCGCGGATAGCACCACCAAGACAAGTTGCGGCACCACCGAATGGTTCAATTTCTGTAGGGTGGTTATGAGTTTCGTTTTTGAACATCATAAGCCAGCGTTCTGTTGCACGAGGGTCGTCGGCAGCAAGCGGCTTACCGTTTTCATCTGCTGTGTAATGTACGTCTATATAAACCGAGCAGGCATTGTTTTCTTCCGAAACTTCCATATCTTCAAGCTTTCCGTGCTTTTTAAGATACTTCATTCCGATTACAGCCATATCCATGAGGCAGACAGGCTTATCTGTGCGGCCGGCATACATTTCTGTACGCATAGCCTGATAATTTTCAAGGGATTTTTTGAAGAGAGGTGCATAAGGACCATCTTCAATTTTGATATCCTTAAGTTCTGTTAAGAATGTTGTATGGCGGCAGTGGTCTGACCAGTAAGTGTCGAGAACGCGGATTTCTGTCTCAACAGGGTCGCGGCCTTCACCCTTAAAATAATCCTGAAGGAATACGATATCAGCATGATCCATAGCAAGGCCCATCTTGTTGCGGTATGCTTCAATTTCTTCATCATTCATCTTGATAAAGCCTTCTACAACAGGAATGTCTGCAGGCTCTTCAACATGCATTTTTAATGTTTCAGGTTTTGTATCATCAGTAAGGCGGGAATCAACAGGGTTGATAAGATAGTTCTGAATCTTTTTGATTTCTTCGTCGCTTACGCTGCCTTCAAGAACAACGATTTTTGCACAGCGAACAACAGGTGGCTCAGTAAGAGTTTTTACACCCTTAAGACCTGCGCGAAGCAAAGAAAGACACTGCTCAGCAGAGTCGGCACGCTGGTCGTACTGGCCTGGAAGGAACTCCCAGATAATTTCTTTTCCGCTGTGTTCAGGCAACTTTTCTGTAAAAACAAAGTCGCTCTGTGGCTCAGAGAAAATGCGGGTTGCAGCAATTTTTGCAACTTCTTCGCTCACATTTTCAATGTCGTAGCGGTTGAAATAACGAACTGCCTTTACTCCGGCAATTCCCAAAAATCCATTGATTTCAGAAAGATAACGGCGAGCCTCGTTTTCAAAACCAGGTCTGCGCTCTACATATAAACGATACATAGTGGGATTATATCAGATTTACAAGGCTTAGAGAAGATAAAAAAAACAGCACCCCGGTTGCCCGAAGTGCTGTTTTGGATTTTAGAACTGAATAATCATATTATTACTTCTTTGTGTAAGTAACTTCAGCATCAGAATCCATTGTAATTTTATAAACTGTATAATCCATTTCATATGTAAATGCAGTTCCGTAAATAAACTTTGTTCTGTCTTTATTCATTTCTACAGACATTTCTTCTGTAACCTTTGCAGACACACCAAATGCTTTTTCTTCAACAGGTCCATTCTTGTATTTATCATTTACTTCTTTAGCCTGCTTAACCATGCTATCAAAGAATGTCTTTGCCTCTTCTTTAGTAGAAAGAGTAACTGTTTTTGGACATCCAACCATTGCGATTTTCTCATCAAGAGTCAAATCATCAATTGTTTTACCTTTTAACATGCTTTTTTCAAATTCTTCCTTAGCAAGTTTCTTTGCATCAGATGTAATACCTTCACCGTCAATATCAATATCATAAGCCATATCAATATCTGTAACTTCCCAAGTTCCTGAAAGGTCTACATCATCTTCCTTAAGAACTTCTTCAAGGTCATCATTTGAAGAACCACTAGAACAAGATACTACTCCAAATACCAGAGCGAATGTCAAAGCGAACATTCCAAACAACTTAAGTTTTTTCATTTTCATACTCCTTGTATTTCAGTAGAGAAATACAATACAATTGTACCCCCCCCCCGATTATTTTTGTCAATAGTATGGAGTATTTTTTTTCGATATAAAAAAAGACCCCGAAACTCTAAGCAGTTATACTGCGTAGGATTCGGGGTTTCTTTTATAGTTCGTAATATCAGAAGTTTAAATTAGAATCTATATGTACCTGTGGTAATTGTTCCGCCGTTACTATAGATGTCGAAGTTTACTGACTTCTGGGCAGCGGCAAGTTCATCGTAGAACTCGGCCAGGTTTGTTACTTTCTTGCCGTTTACTGCGGTGATAACGTCGCCGTTCTGGATGCGGAGGCTTGCTGCAGGAGATTTTTCTTCTACGTTAGTTGCAATTACACCCTTGATTTTCTTGTCGTCAATCTTGAGCTGCTCGCGGGCCTTGTCTGTAAGAGGGCTTGCGATAAAGCCAGGCCACATGCGGCTGTTATTGATATCGCTTTCGTTAGCGCGCTCTTCAATCTTAACTACAATATCAGTAAGCTTTTTGCCGCCACGAATTACAGTAAAGTTTGCTGTAGAACCTGCTTCGAGGCTGCCGATATCGCGGACAAGCTGGTTTGTAGATTTTACCTTCTTGCCGTTTACTTCGATGATATAGTCACCAGGTTTAATTCCGCCCTTGAAAGCCGGAGAATTAGAGAATACTTCAGCAGCAAAAGCACCTACTGTATCACCAACTCCAAGTTCTTCTTTATATTCATTTGTTACATCAACAAGTGAAACACCAACCCAGCCGTAAACAACCTTACCCTTCTTAATAAAGGAATCAATTGCAGATTTAAGATTGTTGATTGGGATTGCAAAACCAAGACCTACAGAACCACCTGATGAAGAAGCAATCCAGGTATTGATACCGATAACCTCGCCATAGATGTTTACAAGAGGACCACCAGAGTTACCCTGGTTGATGGCAGCATCTGTCTGAATATAATCACTGATTGCAGACATGTGGCTTTCGCTTCGGCCTACTGCAGATATAATTCCCTGTGTAACAGACTGGCTGTAACCTAGAGGAGCACCAAAGGCCATACAAATATCGCCAGGCTGAACCTTGTCTGAGTCACCAAGCTTTGCTACAGGAATTGAAGAATCCTTTGATTCAAAAGAAACAAGAGCAACGTCTATGCGGCTGTCTGCACCTACAAGCTTTCCTTCGAACTCACGCTCATCATTAAGCTTAATGCTGATTTTTGTAGCAGAGCCCGCTACGTGATTATTTGTAAGTACGTAATAGGTGTTACCGGTTTTACGAACGATTACGCCCGAACCAAGACCTTTTGATTCATATTCACGCTGATTTTTCTTATTGTCGTCTTCGTTATCCTTTCCTCTTGGGCTTCCAAAAAAGAATTCAAATGGATTTGACATTCCACCGAATGGATCTGTATAAGTTTTTGTTTCAGTTACATCAACTTCTACTACAGCAGGAAGCATTGTATTACTGATTGAACGGAAGGAATTCTGAAGGGCTTCTACCACGCTCATAGAAGGGTCAGCCGACTTTTTTGGAGGGTCTGCAAAAAGTGATGCAGATAACAGAAGCAGCATAGAGGCTGCTGCAAGTACCTTTTTAAGTTTTTTCATATCTATGTCTCCTCAAAATTTTAGTTATTTTTTTTGTTAGCGCTTACGTTAAATATAACTAAAATTTTGAGAAAAGGTAACATAAATGTTTTCTTATTTTTTATAATCCAGGGCTGTGAGGACTTCGGTGTGGTCTTCGAAAACTGCTACTGTATGCTCTTCGTGGCAGCTTACCTTGCCGTCGCAGGTAAGAACTGTCCAGCCGTCAGCTGCAGTTTCTACATCAGGAACACCAAGGTTAATCATAGGCTCAATTGCAAGCACCATACCAGGCTTAATGCGTGGATTTTGACCGCGGAAAGGACAGTTTGGAACACTTGGATCTTCGTGAACATCAAGTCCAACCCCGTGTCCGCAGTAATCATAAACTACGCCGTAACCGTTGCGGTCTGCAATTTCGTAAACTGCATTTGCAATATCGCTGATGCGGTTACCGACAACACAGGCAGCAATTCCGGCTTTAAGACATTCAGCTGTTACTTCCTGCAGCTTGCGAACCTTAGGATTTACTTTTCCAATCAAAAGAGAATGAGTTGTATCGCTGATATAGCCGTTCATATCAATACCTACATCGATACTTACAAGGTCACCGTCTTTGATAATACGCTTTTTAGAAGGGATTCCATGGATTACTTCGTTATTGATACTGATGCAGGTAGCTCCAGGGAAGTCTTCGCGCCACCAGGCAGGCTTGCCGCCATGGGAAATCATATAATCTTTAAACATATCGTCTACCTGTTTTGTAGACATTCCGGCCTTTACCTTTGGAATAAGTTCATTAAACATGTCGGCTGTGATATGACATACCTTGCGGATACCGGCAATTTGTTCTGGTGTTTTGAGTTGAATCATAATAACGTGTCCTTAGTGAAGAATATAACACTTTTGGTGATTGTTGGCTAGAGAGTTGTTAGGTAAAACTCACAAAGGCATGATATAACATACGCGAGTGGAAGAGGGACACAAACTGCATCTGGGCGTTCGCGAGTGAAGCGAAGCGTAACGAGTCGGATACCACTTACGCCCAGCCGCAGTTTGGGTTCCTCTGCAACGGAAGTATGTTATATCATAGTTTCTCTGATTCTCTTAAACAAATCTCTGCGGTGCTCAAATCACCCAAACGTTTATATTCCTCACTCATTTTGCGGAGGAAGAAGGCGTCGTTTTTTGTACCCAGGTTCAAGTCCAGGGCTCGTTCGAAGACGTCCAGAGCAAGTTCATCGGAAATTACTCCGTCTATATTTTTTTTGAGGATGTTCAAGGTAAAATCTATTACTTCCGGGAAGAAAATATAGAAATACTGATAGGAATATTCCATCTGTATAATCTGCTCAAGAAGAATTATTGCATCGTAATATTCACCACGGATTACCAGCTCCTCTGCAAGAATGTAACCGTAGTCCATAAAGTCTTCGCGGGTAAACCATTTTTTCAGGCTGAAATCTGCATGATTCATCTGCATGCGCTTGAACTCGGCAACAGCTTCGTCTTCCTTCTGATGCATGAGGGTATAAAAAATCAGCTTGGCCCGGCTTTCTTCGTCTTCGCGGGCCTTGAGCCAGTCGTAGTAATTAAAGGTATCTGCGTTTTTATATGAGCGTTTGATTTTGATAAAGAAAGATTCGTCGAAAATTGAGCGCTGGCGGACGTCGGAAAGCACCCGGTAAGCCTGCACTACTTCGTTAAATTCATCCCGGCGGGTTGAGTCACCTGTGAGGTCCGGATGGAGAAGTTTTGCTTTTTCACGATAGGCGCGTTTTATTTCTGCAAGAGTTGCATTTGGCCGCACTCCAAGAATCTTATAAAAATCTTTCATTACGGCTTAAATATTTAGAATATTTTGAAGATTTTTTCAATATCAGGCTTCTGGATAATCATTACAGGAACTTTTGAATGTGCTAAAACCTCGTTCTGATCAGTAGAAAGTACATTGCGCTTTATCTGATGCTTTTCACCCTCGGCTTCGTTTCCACCAAGAATAATCAAATCTGCTTCGTATTCGTCGGCAGCCCTTAAAATCTCGGTAAATACACCGCCGCTTCGAAGCTCCGTTTCACAAGATATTCCCTTAGACCCCGCAAGCATCTGGGCATAAGCCAGGTAACGCTCGCCGTCTTCTTTAAGGCGTTCTTCATAATCATAGCGTTCATCGGCAACCAGAAACTTGTTCATTGAAAGAAACTTTACGGTTGCCGTATCAACTACGTAAACAAATTTGATGGAAATATTATAAGAGCGGGCCATCATAATTGCATACATTGCAGAATGCACTGATGAACGATGACCGTTTACTGCGACAATCATTTTTTTAAAGAAGTTTTTCGCCATTTTTCCTCTTTAGTGCCTTAAGCACAAATATATTTTCACGGTCGCGCTCTTCGAGCGCACTTTCAATATAAGCCTTGGTTTCCTTAGCCTGAGGAATAATCATTTTATCCAGCGCATTTACACGACGCTGAGTTTTGCGAACCTCTTCGGCAAGGCGCCAGACTATCGTTCTTATCGACGCCATCTGGGTAAGCAGAAGCAGCAGTTCAAAGAAAGAGTTTATTGTGGCATCCATATTAGCATCGGTACCAATAAAGGAATAAAAGAGTTCTTTTTGCGGCATAAGTACATCAATTGTCGGGAAGGACATACCGCCGATATTTACACGTTTTTCCGTAAAATCAAAATCATAATGAACAGCGTGAGAAATGCGCTCAATCTGGTCTGCACCATCCAGCATAAGCATTCGCTTAAAAGCCGGATATGCTTTTTCAACTGCCGCATCAATATCCTTTTCCAGAAGCTTTACGCGCTCTACAAGATGCATTAGCTCGCGGACAAGAATCTCGCGTTTTTCTTCAAGCAACTCGTAGCCGTTGGTAGAAACCGCCAGCTGCTCTTTCATCATGAGAAGGTTTGATTTTGTTGGTGCGATATTTAGTCTTGCCATAGTTATATAGCCACGTCATGCTGAACTTGTTTCAGCATCTATCAGGAGATCCCGAAACAAGTTCGGGATGACTGTTAGTTCTCAACCTCCGGAAGATACTTATCTATAAACTCAGGCTTGATTCGGGTAAGCTCTTCGCGTGGAAGCTCTGCCAGGATTTTCCAGCCCAGGTCGAGGGTCTGTTCAATTGTTCGGTCTTCGTATTCACCCTGACCAAAGAATTCTTTTTCGAGACGCTCACCAAAATGAAGGTAAGCACGATCGAGTTCGCTCAACTCTTCTTCACCAATAATTGCTGCAAGGTTTCGGATTGACTTTACCTTTGAGTAGCTTGCAAAAAGCTGGCTTGAAACATTTGCGTGATCTTCGCGGGTCATATCAGGTCCAATACCGTCCTTCATAAGACGGCTCAGGCTTGGCAAGCCCGCAACAGGCGGATAGATTCCCTGCTGGGCAAGCTCGCGGCCAAGTACAATCTGGCCCTCGGTGATGTAACCGGTAAGGTCCGGAATAGGATGCGAAATATCATCATTAGGCATTGTGAGGATTGGAATCTGAGTGATTGAACCTTCACTGCCCTTTACACGACCTGCACGTTCATAAAGCTCTGCAAGGTCTGAATACAAATATCCAGGGTAACCTTTACGACCAGGAACCTCACCGCGGGTTGTAGAAATTTCACGCAGGGCCTCGCAGTAGTTTGTCATATCTGTCATTACTACGAGTACGTGCATTCCCTTTTCAAAGGCAAGATATTCTGCGGCAGTAAGTGCACAGCGCGGTGTGATAATACGTTCAATTGAAGGAGCATCGGCAAGGCTCTGGAACATAACTACGTTTGCAAGAACTCCGGACTCTTCAAAAGTGTCTACGAAGAATTTTGCAACGTCGTATTTAATACCCATTCCGGCAAAAACCATAACGAACTTTTCGTTACTGTTACGAAGCTTTGCCTGGCGGATAATCTGGGCAGCCAGCTTGTTATGTGGCAGACCGTTTCCGGAGAAAATAGGAAGCTTCTGTCCACGAACCAGAGAGTTCATTCCATCAATTGAAGAAATTCCAGTCTGAATAAAGTCGCGCGGATAGATTCGCGCATAAGGATTCATAGGATTTCCATTTACATTTCGCTTTTCGCTGGAAATGATTTCCGGATATCCGTCGATTGGCTTTCCAAGTCCATTGAAAACGCGGCCTAGAAGCCCCTCGCCTACACGAAGTTCAAGTGGCTCTTCAAGAAACTCGAAGGTTGCCTGATCCAGGTCGAGACCTGTTGTGCTTCCAAAAATCTGAACTACAACAGCCTCTTCTGAAATATCAACAACTTTACCGGTACGCTTTTCACCCAATCGGTCGCGAACACAGACAGTTTCATTATAAAAAACATTTTCGGTGCGTTTGAGGACAACGATTGGTCCGTCTACAGAAGTAACACCACGATATTCAATACCTTTCATCTGTTTCCCTCCACACCTAGCGATAAAGCCGCTCTACTTCACTAATCTGAGAATCAAGATGATTCTTGATTTCGTTGATTTTGTCCATCTCTTCGTTTTTGTAAACCATTTTGATTCGGACAATTTCATCGCAAACTGGAAGAGCCACAACCTGAGAAAGAGTTGCTCCGGCCTTAATGCAGGCTGCAGCCCTCTTGTAATATTCCATCATCAGTTCAAGTATGGCAATCTGCTTATCTGTTGAACAATACTTATCAATATCATCAAAAGCATTCTGCTGAAGGAAGCCGTTCTTAATCATTTCTGCAACTCTTAAGACAAGGCGTTCGCTGTCTGGCAGAGCATCAGGTCCGATAAGGCGGACAATCTGCTGAAGACGGTTTTCATTCTTCAAAAGCTCAAGAGCTTCCTGACGCAGACTTCCCCAGAGAGGATTATGAACTTCCCACCAGTCGCGTACTTCATCAGCATATTCTGAGTAAGAATCAATCCAGCCGATAGCAGGATAATGGCGGGCGTTTGCAAGCTCACGGTCCAGAGCCCAGAAGCAGCGGATAAAGCGCTTTGTATGCTGGGTAACAGGCTCAGAAAAGTCACCACCAGGAGGAGATACCGCACCAATTACGCTGACAGAACCTTCCTGTCCTTCAAGGGAAATTACTCGGCCTGCACGTTCATAGAAAGAAGCAAGGCGGGTTGGCAGATAAGCCGGGAAGCCTTCTTCTGCAGGCATCTCTTCCATACGGCCGGAAAGCTCACGCAAAGCTTCGGCCCAGCGGGAAGTTGAGTCTGCCATGATTGCAACATGCATACCCATATCGCGGAAATATTCTGCAAGAGTGATTCCCGAATAAAGGGAAACTTCTCGCGCCGCAACCGGCATGTTAGAAGTATTTGCTATGAGGATTGTTCGCTCCATAATTGAGCGGCCGGTACGAGGGTCAATAAGTTCAGGGAACTCAGTGAGTACCTCGGTCATTTCGTTTCCGCGTTCACCACATCCGATATATACGATTAAATCTGCATCACACCATTTTGCAACGGCATGCTGAGTCATTGTTTTTCCGGTTCCGAAGCCGCCAGGAATGGCTGCTGTACCACCCTTACTCAAAGGGAAGAAAACATCGATTACGCGCTGACCGGTAATAAGAGGTTCTGTAACGCCAAGCTTTGCACTGTAAGGACGAGGCTTACGAACAGGCCAGTACTGGGCCAGCTGAATTTCTTCATCAAGTTCTGTGGTGGCAATTACGTCATTTACTGTGTAGTCGCCTGTGCCTTTGAAGCTCTTAAGAGAGCGGCCACGAATTGTCGGCGGCACCATTATTTTTTCTGTGATTGATTCAGTTTCTTTTACAGTTCCAAGCACCATACCAGGCTTAATTGGAGTACCCTCGCCTATGCCTTCTACAGCATCAAAATGCCAGACCTTGCTTTCATCCAGAGGCTGAGTTCTTTCGCCCGGCAGCAAAAATCCGCCTGACTGTTCATACATTGCCTTAAGCGGACGCTGAATACCGTCATAAATATTTCCAACTACACCAGGGCCAAGGCGTAGAGAAAGAGGTCTCTGTGTACACACAACCTTTTCACCAATATGCATACCGGTGTCTTCCTCGTAAACCTGAATGGTTGCGTTTCCCTTGTTCTGGCGGATAATTTCACCGATGAGTTTTTTCTCACCAACATCAACTACATCATAAAGACCGCAGCCGTCCAATCCTTCTGCATAAACGATAGGACCAGAGATGCGGGTAATTTTTCCTTCTATCATATTTGGCCTCCGAACAAGGTGGCAGAAAGTTCTGAACGTTTTGTGTCGAGAAGCTTTGCTATTACTTCGCTTAAGGTAAGGCGGCAGCGGAAGTTTTTATCTTCTGATTCAAGAATAATTCCCTGAGGCTTTTCAAGTCCAATTTCATCTTCAAGAGTTTCTGCGCCAAACTTTGTTTCTGAAACAGAAGCGAGCTTGCTGCCAAGTTTTTCAGACAGAAACTTTTTTGCACCCGAAAGAGAAAAACCGTAAACAAAAGCATTAAGCTTAAGGTCTGTCTTAAAATTAAAATCGCGTGCAACAAGGGCAAGTCTTTTTTCTTCTGAAAGCCCTTCCAGATATTTATTTATATTCTGAATAACAGCATTTTGAATAAAGGAAACCTTAAAGCGTTCTTTTTCCAGAGGCACTACTGCCATGCGGTCTTTTTCAAAGGCTTCCAGTTTATGAGCGAAAAATTCTTCTTTTTCCTGCTTTGCTTTTTCAATATCAGAATCAACTGAAGCAAGCAGTTTTTCGCAGTCTAAATCGGCCTTTGCCAGCATGCGCTCCGCTTTTTTTCGTGCATCTGCCTGAATCTCTTTATCCAGAATATCTGTAGATCGTAATTCCTGCATTCTAAACCTCAACACCTACGGCTTCTTTAATTGCATCAGAAAGGGTCTTCTTACCCTTGAGATGTCCGTTCAAGCCGGGTACTTCTACTATCAGAGGAAATTTTCCTGTTTTCTGCCACGCGATTTCTTCGTCTTCAATATAACTTGCCGCCTGCTCCGTTAAAATGAGCACGCGGGGAATTTCTCCGGAAGGGACATTTACAATTCCACCCTTGCCGGTTACGCGGTTAAAGGCATCCAGAACCTCGGCTCTGTTTTCTGCCACCGCACCATCAATTCCAGTCAGCTTAAAGGCAAGAACTAATTCGCGTTCACCAATTATATAAAATTTCAAAAGGCTCCCCTGCCAATCCTTTTTATCTGAAGAGGATAAGAACTGCTACGAGCATACCCCAGAGACAGATACCTTCTGCAAGACCTACGAAAGGAAGTGCCTTACCAGAAAGCTCAGGATTTTCGCTCATTGCGCCCATTGCAGCAGCACCAATTTTTCCTACTGCCATACCACCGGCGATACAGGCAAGACCTACGGCAATTGAAGCTGCGAGGTATTTCATTGCACCAGCTGATGAAGCTGCAGCAGCAGCGGTATCCTCAGCAAAAAGTGCTGCACTAGCACCAAGCAAAGTGATGAAAGATAAAATTTTCTTTTTCATAAAAATACTCCTATATCATATATGCCTCCCGGTTGAAAAGACGCCAGATAACGGGAATGATGTTATCTGGTATCTTTTCAACCTTCGGCATATAAAAAGTTAGTCTATATAAATAAACTTTTCCCTTTACTTCATCTCGAAACGGAAAGGTTTGAACTCTTTACCAGTTTCATGGAAGAACTTGCTGAAGAATTCGTAATACTGAAGACGTATTACCTGAATTGCAACAATCATTCCTTCCAGTACAATTATGAGCGCATTGCCGGCAATCAGAACTATGATTCCGCCGATGCTGCCCGGTCCGCCAACCATATTGGTAAGCGTAAGAATTGTAAAATTCAAAACTGCGTGAGAAAGCGCAAAGGCACCAACACGCACAAAACTTACGGTATTTGAAAGATAGCCCGAAATAACTTCGATAATTTCTACAAGGCTGGAAATTATATATGTACCAAAGCCGTTTTCAAAAAGAGGCTTTTTACCTTCCATTGCCCGCTCAAAAGGTTCAGCGAAGGCAGCAAAGAAAAGAGACACGGCAATTATGATTATGTCGTAAGCGGCAACAGTATGTTTTGCAAGAACAATGCGAAGTACAAGGGCAACTACATACCAGAAGAAAACAGCTCCGGCAATTCCGTTTTTACCAAAAATTGCTTCGGCATATCTTTTGCGCATAAAGTTATTGATGATGTTCAAAAGCAGGCCGCAGGTATTGATTACAAAACCAATTGCAACTGCAACACCAAAGACACCAAACATTACATAAATTGATTTAGGATCTGCAGAAGGCATAAGGTGTAAAATCGGTGCATGAGGCTTTCCGAAAAGACCTGTTACAAATTCTGCAAATGGTTCAAGTACAGTCTCTGTTCCAAAGAACTCACCTGTCAAAAGTCCCATAATCGAACTTGATACACCAATAGCCATAAAAATCGGCGCAAACTTATTCCATACTCCAACCTTTATTACCTTGCAGGCCATAAGAATTCCAAAAAGAACAAAGAAGAGGCCCTGGCCAAAATCTCCGAACATAATTCCAAAGAGGATTGTAAAGAAAACTGCAACAAAAGGTGTCGGGTCTATTGCTCCGTAAACCGGAGAACCGTATGAGAAAATCATACGTTCAAAGCTCTTTACAAGCTTACCGTGTTCAAGCTTTACAGGTACCTGTTCTTTTCCGGATATAACAGAAGGAACTTCATAAGGCTCATAAGCACGAATGGCAATACGTCCTTCTGTAAGCTCGTCCAGCCCCTTCATATAACTTTCTGTTTCACTGGCAGGAATCCAGCCGGTAATACGGTATACAAGCTCGGTAGACTCAAGGCGGCGGGTAACATCTTCAATCTGAACGGCAATTGTAAAACAGCCTAGAAGATGCTCCAGCTGTGCCCGGTGAGTTTCTGCAAAGTTTGCTTTTTCTGTATTCAATTCTTCAAGCAGCTTTTCTGCCTGTACTTTCTTTTCTTCAAGTCCTTTTAGTGCAGATTCCGGAACTCCCTTAAAATCAGCAGGAACTTCAAGCTCAACAAAGTTATGATTTTTAAGCTCTGCATCAAGAGCAAAGCGGCCTTTCTTAGAAGATGCAACAAGAATGTGAGAAGCATCGTTTCCAAGCTTGATTACTACAGCAGAACCTTCCAGGCGGTCTTTTAAATCTTCAAACTTATCTTCCGGAATGCGACCTATCCTGAGAGACAAAAAGGAAAGATGCTCCAGTTCAGAATAAGAAACCTGAAGATTTGAAAAAGCCATAGCTTCTTTATATGCATCGTTTACCTTTGTGGCTTCATCAGTTGCTTCTGAAAGTCTTGTTTTAAGCTGAGTATAAGCGGCAATTACGTCTGCAGCCTTTTTGCGGTCTTCGTCGCGGGGAGCAGAACAGTTTTTAATATCATAAGCGGCATCTTCAAAACCAAGCTCTTTGTAAGCTTTTAAAAGGCCGTCGTAAAACTGAGAATCTATATTAAGGGCATCTGCAGAAGAATCTTCGGCAGGTGAAGGACCCGCTCCTGCAGAGCTTTCTTTTAGCTTAGACTGAAACTGAAAATTTTCGTTTTTACCTATATATTCTATTACCGACGAAATATCATCTTTAAGAACCATAAGCTCCAGAAGTGTCATTTCTGCAGTTCTAGCCATTTATACCTCCAATAGCATCCATTGCTTCTTCGGGATTTACATTTAATCTTATACTTTCAACAGCAGTACGTATACAGCTGAGTTCAAATTCCTTCATTTTATACCAGCCGATAAGACTGGCAGGCTCGCCCGGAAACTGATGAAAAAGCATTGCTGCCTTTCTGTTTATTTCCACGCGGTTTCTTTTTTCAATCCAGATTGGATCTATCTGCCATACAGTGCCCGGCTCATAAGGATTTACCAGAGAAGCATATCTCCAGTTACTCCATACCTCATATTCATCAAGAGGCCAGTCGAGAATCTTCAAGGCAGGGGCCGCAATAGGGTCTGAGTGGCCAGGCTTATCAGTTACATAAATCAGATTTTTGGTTATGTCTTCTGCCTTCATATTATAATAAAGTCTGAGGCGTAAAACCCAGACAATATTTTTTATTATAAACTCCTGGCGGTAAAGCTTAAGCAGAGCCTCCCCCGCTTCTCCCTTCTGTCTTGCAGCAGAGTCCCAGAGATGACGGCAGATTTGAATATCAATTTTAAAATCCAGTTCCTGCTGCTCATGAATTCCAGGTACTTTATTATACCATGAAAATGGGCTTCCCTTAGTTATTTTTTTGATATCAGGCCAGGCTGCATAATTCAGGGAAGAATAATTTTTTAAGCTGATTACTGCAGGACATTTTGGCTCCCCTTTACACAGGGCAGCACCAAGTTCCTTAAGATTTTCTCCGTCATACATAAGAAGCTGATCTTTCAGAACCTCTTCCGGCTTATCGTAAAGGCTTATAAAATTAACAAATTGATTTGTAAAATCAGAAAATGCTTTTTCTTCAATCTGCTGGGAAAGCATTACCTCTGGAACCATAGGAGGCTGACTGCGAAAAAGAAGAGTCCATAATTCTCCAAGACTTTTTGCAGCAAAAAGCTTTTGAGCGCGTTTACCTGTAAATGATTTGCCTAAGATTCCATTTGCCTTTGCAAAGATGTAAGCACCAGCACCAGTCTTATCCATAAAGGAACTCCTAATTCAGACCAGCTTATTAAAAAATCAGCTTGTCGAGCAAAGACGAAAAAGCTTCGTAATCCTGGGCTTTTGCTTCAAGCGATTCTTTATAGGAATCAATTTCTTTCTGATATTTTTCTGCTATTGAATTATGATTTGTCTGATATTCAGCTTCGAGAGAGGCCGCAATCTGATCGTAGCGGGCCTTATATTCTGAATTATATTTTACACGGGCTTCGGAAAGGCGGCGGTCTACTTCCTGAGCGGCGTCGTTTATAAGCGCCGAGGCATTTTTTTCAACCTCAAGAAGATGATTGATGGCATCTATTTCCATTGTTGTTTCAGACATCCTTACCGCCTCCTCTACTATTGTGGTTTCGATACGGCTTCGCCTACTCAACCACCGTTACATTTCCAAAGATTCTATAAGCTCATAAACTTCCTGCGAAGTTTTAGCCTGCAAAACATTTTTTACAAAATCCGGCTTGCTCACTATTTCAAGAATATCTCTTAAAACATGAAGGTGAGTCTCGGTATCTTTTTCTTCAAAAAGGATTTCAAAAATTACATTAACTACAGGATGCTCAGGGTTTGTTTCCGGTTCGGGAGTTTCAAACTCAATTCCCGAACGGCTGATTCCCATAGCAACCAGAGTTGTTCCCGCAGAAGAGCATAAAGCGTGGGGAACAGCTACGAAAGGAAAAACAGCAGTAGACATTTTCTCTTCCCTTGCGATAAGGGCATCCATTGCCTCCCGTCTGTTTAAGTCGGGATTTTTAGCAACCAGGATCTCGAGAAGTTCCGCAAAGCTTTCTTCTTTTTCGGAACTCTCCAGCCCTACTTTTATGCTGGCCGGAGAAATGAAACTGCTGAGCATTCAAGGCTCCTTAGTTAGCAGATTCTGATTCTGCCCACCAGTCAGCTGAAGTGCTTTCTGCAGCAGATTCTGTTGATTCAACTGCTGTTGCTGGAACGAGGTCCTTATCGAGCTTAGGCTTTTTATTTACCATAGCAAGAGCAAAAGAAAGAGCAAAGAAAAGGAAAACTAATACGAAAGTTGTCTTGGTAAGAACACTTGCAGAATGTGAACCAAATGCAGCAGTTCCACGACCACCAAGAAGTCCCATTCCGTTTTCACCGTCGTCCTGAATTGAAACAAGAAGAACCAGCAAAAGACAAACGATTACAAAAAATACCAGAAGAACAACGCCAATTGTACCCATAAATAATATCTCCAAAAATTTTTAATCAAATAAAGTGTATTATATTTTAGTGAAAACAGGGGCTTTCGTCAATGTTTCGACCACAAATAACAGCCACAAAAAAGCCGGAAGGGAGAGGTCCGATCCGGCTCTTTCTATACATAAAAAGAAATTTATATACTTCTAACTATTATTCCTGAACATCAACTGTTATCAAAATTGGATTACAAGAGTATGTTCTTTCGCCAATCTGACATGTTACAGAAACGTAGAAGTTTCCACCATTCTTGAAGTTAGAAAGGCTACATTCACAAGATTTAGCATTTGTAGCAGAAGCCTTTTCTTCTGAGCTTACATATACCGCCATCTTTGTAATATCAGCAGCAGCAATATCTTCGTCAGTAATAGCAAAAGTAAGGCTTGAATTCCAGATATTTGCATTAACACCTGCATTTCCGCCGGCATTACCATCAGAATTCTTTGTTTTAACAACAAAAGTATTACCTGTCTGTGTAACACGATTTGAATCAGGCTTTGTAACTGATACTGTTAATGTCTTAGATTTTTCTACATCATCCAAATTAAAACTGAAGTTTGTATCGTCATTAAGGTAAGTTGCGTACAAATCAATATTAGAGAAATCAGTTGCAGCAATACTTGGCGCAGCACCCGTTGAATCTACCCAGCCGCTGAAGTTATGACCATTATATTTAAGATCACTTGCGGCAGGAGTCCAGAGTGTAAAGGTACTTGCTCTTGGATATGTTACATAATCAAAATTATCTCTTGTAGAACCTTCATATTTTCCACCATTCAGGTGATATACGAATCTCTGCTGGTTTACTGTGTTATCTGCAGCAAAATCCGCAGAATCTTCGCGAGGTGCTTTACCAGATTCACCAGCATTGTTCTTTGCAGTTAATTCCATTTCATAAAGGTGACCAGTTTCGAGTTTAAGCTTACAAGACTTTGTTGACATACCAAGAGTGCCTTCAACCCAGTAAGTTGTATCACCATAGAAATCATTATCAAATTTCTTAAGAAGAACATTACTTCCTGAATCTGCATTATAGAGATACAAAACAAAGTTTTCTTCATTAAATGATTTATCACTCCAAGCAAGATCTACTACATAGTACTGACCTTTAGCTGCATCTGTATCAAGGGTTACCGTAAATCCTTCTGGTGCATCTGGAGGTGTAAGAAGACCATCCAGAGTTGCAGTACCTGTAGTTTCACGACCAGGACGGATATTGATTACATCTGACCAGGCACCAAGAGATTCGTCATTTTCATTAAGAGGGAAGAATTTAATAATATAGTCACCAGCAGGAATATCACTACCTGTAATTTCTATAATTTTTGGATTATTAGCAGGAGCAGTTCCTGATGTAAGAGAATACAAAAGTTTGTCTGTATTTACATCATAAAGACCAGATTCGTATTTTGTCATTACTGTTGAAGGAACTGTTAATGTAACTTTAAGAGAACCGTTTCCTGTAAGATTCTTTGAAGAAAGATTAAATACAACTCCGCTGTTAGCCTTTCTTAAGTCTACAGTTGTCATACCTCTTAAAACTTCTTTACCATCAAGCTTTGCATGCAATACAAGATACCAGACATCATACTCAAGGGCAATTCTTGTGGTTGATTTATCATCATCATCAAACTCAATAGCCTGTTTTGCCAGTTCATAATTGCGGGCAGATTTACCTTCAATTTCAAAGGTTAATCCTTCCTTTGATGAAATAGGATCTGGAGCAATAGTACGTTTACTATTTACAGAATTAGATTTTTTTGTATAACCATCATATCCAGTAATACCAATAGACAGCACGCACTTGTCGCCTGCATCCGAACCTTCTGCGCTTGCATCTTCCAATGCAACGTTTGAACAACCTGCAAATAGCATAACTGCTGCTGCAGCCAAAAGCAAACTCTTAAATTTACTTTTCATTTTTCCTCCGCGCCGGTTACATGCCGGCATTTTTTTTATTTTTATTCTATTGTTATGAAAACCATTGCTGTATCTGTATACGTTTTACCAGAAGCCTCTGTAAGCGTAAGAGTCAGCTTGTTTTCTTTATCTGAATTGAAAACTCCAGGAGCTGTATAACACAACACTCTTTCATTTCCAACAACAGTCTCTTTCATATAGTCCTTTCCATTGGAATCTTTACATGGAATATGGGCTTTCCATTCATACACACAGCCTTCCCCACCCTCTGGTGCAGTAAACATTGTTACTGAACCGTCAATCATACTCACAATTTCATCCAGCATCTGACCTTCTTCAAAAGTACTGCTGCCGGTTGTGTATGGTTCCGGTTCTTTATACCCTTTTGAAAAATATGAACTGTTAAAATCTTCAATCATCTGGTCGTAAGAATTATCACAGCCCGCAAAAACAAAAAGAACAACAGCTATTATCAAAAAAAACTTTTTCATTATTTCTCTCCCCATCGGAAAGCATAGCCTGCATAAAGCGAAGGACTGAACTTTCCCAATGTGTCGTATTCAATATTCAAATCAAATTCAAACCATTTAATCTGCATTCCGGCTCCAACAGCTGCAAAAAAAGAAAAAACCGGGTCTCCCAGAATGTAATTTCCGCCATTTATAAGAGTAAGAGAGGACATTTTTGCGCCCATTTTCAAGGTTGTAAGGATTCTTATTTCATTATTCCATGGCGAAAAAGCATAACCTGCCGGTGCATAAAGAGTTGCAGAAAACAGTTTTGGCGCATCTACATACTCACCCCCAAGCTTGTATGTGGCAGGATATTCATTACGAGGAAATCCGACTGCAAGACTGAGCCCGCCTCCCACAAAAAACGGCGAAATTGCTTCGGAATAAAGATATTCGCCGCGAAGATTTACAGAAAGCAGATAAGGCTTTGTCATATAGTTTGTTCCGGCGCAGACAGAAAGGCTTGAAAACTTCTGATGTATAAAGTTCCCCTCACCTTTGCCGGCTAGAGCAGCATCCGTAACAAGCATTGAAGTGTCATCAAGATATGGAAGGGGTTCTATAAGACAAATTTTTCCATCAGAATAACCTGCGTACATAAGATCAGACGAAGCATCAAACTCAAAGGCTGTAAATGCAGCATCCCCGCCATCTTCCCGAACGGCACTTGTAACCGAAAGTGGTCTGCGAGAAGAAATGCTGTAAACCATTACTTCATTCTTATCGTTTCTGATTGCAAGAAGATCCGGATCTTTAAGAGGCTTAATTGCGGTAATAGGACGACCGGTCAAAATTGAATAAAGAGTATTTCCCGAAAAATCTGAAATACGGAAGGAGTTTCTGCTGTCCAGACTGACTATATAGACTGAATCATCTGTAAAACAGACAGGAACTCTCGCACGTGCATATATTCCTTTTAAATGAGTGATGCGCGAAGTTGTATAAGAATTCCAGATATAAGCCTCGCCATCAGTTGAAACCGTGGCCAGATAATCTCCATTCTTACTGAATTCAAGCCCGTAAACTGGAGTTCTATGAGTATTAATTGTATGTGAAATAGAAGAAGCTGTTGAACGAAGACGGAAGTGAACCTGAACAGAATTATCATTAAAAGCAGCTGCTACATAGTCTGAATTGCTGCTGAATGAAACTGCCGTAAGTTTTTTTCTTCCTGAAACATCGGAACAATCGGCAGAATAATAGGGTTCACCCTCTTCAAAACACCAGCCTTCATCAAGTTTTATAAGTTTTCTTACAACAAACTGTCCGTTATCCGTTATTACGGCAAAAAAGTCATTTTCACCTTCAGAATAAAAATAAAATCTGGAAAGTTTTCCGTCATAAAACTTTTCTATCGGGGTAAAAGTCTTTGCGTCATAAACAGTAATACTATTTTCATCAGAAGCGGCAAGAAGAGTTCCAGCTGCATTCTGAACAATCTGAGAAACAGAACCAAAGCAGGCATCAAAACTGGATTCTATAACTGCGGCGGTATTTTCTGCTTCTACTTCAATTTCTGGAACAGTTTCTACCTCTGTTTCCTGCCCAGAGAGAAGACTTGTGTTTAATATAAGAAAAAAACTTACTGATACAAGAATTGTTTTTCTCATAACCCTATCCGATAAAATCCTTTTGAACCTTGTATCAGATAATAGCAACTTACGAAAAACTTGTAGTCAGTAAATACGCATAAAAAATGATGAATTTTTCACAAGCCAACAATCGAAAATCCGTTAAAAAAAGAAACCGATGGCTATGCAGTTGTTAACTACATCAAACCATCGGTTTTTAGATCCCGAAACTAGTTCGGGATGACGTAAAGTTGTACTTGTTTCGGGATGACGTCATGCTGAACTTGTTTCAGCATCTATAATTAGAGTACACAAATAGGTACAAATGTCTCAGCTTTAAGGCTTGCTCCACCAATCAAACCACCGTCGATATCTGGCTGAGCGAGAAGCTCTGGAGCGTTAGAAGCCTTCATAGATCCACCGTACTGGATAATTACTTCATCAGCTACTTTCTGATTGTAAAGTTTTGCGATGTAACCGCGGATGAACTTGTGGATAGCCTGAGCATCATCCGGAGTAGCAGTTTTACCTGTACCGATAGCCCAAACCGGTTCGTAAGCGATTGTTACGTTCTTCATCTGCTCTTCTGTAACACCTGCGAGACCTGCAGAAAGCTGGAATGCACAAACCTGTTCAGCTTCACCAGCTTCGCGTTCGCTCAAAAGCTCACCGATACAAAGATCAACTTCGAGACCGCTTGCAAGTGCCTTGCGAACCTTCTTGTTGATAAGTTCATCAGACTCACCAATTTCGTGACGGCGCTCTGAGTGTCCGAGGATTACACACTGACATCCAATATCCTTGAGCATAGCGCAGGAAACTTCACCTGTGTGAGCTCCGTTATCTGTAGCAGCACAGTCCTGAGCTGCAAGAATGATGTTTGACCCCTTTACAACCTGAGCTACTGCATCGAGGTATACAAAAGGAACACCAATCATATATTTATTTGTTTTTCCCTTCAACTGTTCAACAAGGTCTTTTGCGAGTGCAACAGCCTCAGCCTTTGTTGTGTTCATCTTCCAGTTACCAGCAATATAATGTGTTCTTGCCATAATTATGACTCCTTTTATTTTAGATTGCTTCGGCTTACGGCCTCGCAATGACATGATTATTTATTTTAATAAATTTAATTGAGACTTTCAACATTGTGGGTGTATAATATAAATCTATGGATCATAACTACACAGTAACGATTGCAGTCTGTGTTATCAGCATGATTATTCTCGCAATTGACGCCGGCAAGAATACCATTCTTAATAAAGATGACATCAAATGGTTCAGAATTACTTTTATTCTTGCTGCTCTCGGAGCAATTTGTGAATATCTGGGCGTTTTAGCTGATAAAACAAATTTCTGTTCTCCAAAGATTCACTGGTTCATAACCTTTTCCGAATTTTGTATTTCTCCTTATCTTGGTGTCTGCCTGGCCCGCAGCAGCGGAATGAAGCATTCAATCAGATTCATGCTGGGCTTTATGACTCTTAATGTCGTCGTTGAAATTATTTCCCTTTTTACAGGAATTGTTTTTTATATTGATTCCAGCGGAATCTTCCACAGAGGCCCGGCCTATGCCTCTTATCTTATCTTCTGTGCTATAGATTTTGGTTATGTGCTTTTTGTTTTTATTCTGATTGGAATAAGATCTAAGCTTCGTTATTTGATTAACATTCTTTTAATTACTTCCATTATGATAGTAGGAAATGTTGCAAATGCCATAGACGGAAGTATTAATTCCGGCTACATGAGTATTTGTGTTACGGCTATCCTTCTCTACATTTTAGTTCAAACTATTTTGCGCCACCTTATGATAGAAACAATCAATATGGAAAAGGATATTTCTAATCATGATGCGCTTACCAGGGTTATGAGCCGAGTTTCCTTTGAAAACAAAATCAGAGATTTTGATAAAGAGATTTCTTCTCAGGCTGATTCTCTCGAATTTGCCATCTGCGAATGTGACTTAAATAATCTTAAAATCGTAAATGACAGCTTCGGCCACGACAGTGGTGACGCATACATAATCGGCTGCTGTAAGACAATCTGTGATATTTTTAAGCACAGTCCAGTCTTCAGAATTGGCGGAGATGAGTTTGTTGCAATTCTGCAGAATGATGATTATGAAAACATAGAACGTCTGAAACAGATTGTTGACGATGTTACCAGAAGCGAAATCACAAAAGACTGCCCTCTTGTTGAAAAGAAATCTTTTGCAGCAGGCTTTGCGATTTACGATTCAACAAGCGACAAATGCTTTAATGATGTTATGAAGCGTGCAGATACAGAAATGTACGAAAACAAGAAAATGCTGAAGAGTTTGTAGTCGATGCCGAAATGGCTTCTGTGACTACGCTATGATTTGACACGCAGCGAAGCTGTCGTGTCGAAATTGATTTCTCCCGCAGACCGAAGGTCTGTCGGGAGATTAAACATTTTACACGGCAGTCAGCTTGACTGACTGTCCGTGTGAAAGTCGGTCGCTAGCGCGACCTTACCGAGTTTTACTTCGTAAAACTCGACTATTTTGTTGCAAGGATTGCGATACCAGGCAATGTCTTTCCTTCGAGGAATTCGAGAGAAGCTCCACCACCAGTTGAAACGTGGCTCATCTTGTCTGCAAGGTTGAACTTGTTTACAGCGGCAACAGAGTCACCACCACCAACTACAGTCATAGCACCCTTAGATGTTGCTTCTGCAACGAGGCGGGCTACAGCTTCAGTTCCCTTTGCGAAGTTTTCGAACTCGAATACTCCAACAGGTCCGTTCCATACGATAGACTTTGAAGCAAGAATTGCGTTCTTGTAAAGTTCAACAGTCTTAGGACCAACATCCATACCCATAAGGTTATCTGGAAGATCAACTGCATCAACTGCAACTGGATCCTTATCAGCAAATTCAGCACCACCAACATGGTCAACAGGAAGAAGAATCTTAACTCCAGCCTTTTCAGCCTTTGCAAGAAGATCCTTTGCTGTATCGAGGAAGTCATCTTCAACAAGAGACTTACCGATTGAGTGTCCCTGTGCCTTGAGGAAGGTATAAGCCATACCACCACCAATAATGAGTGTAGAAGCATTCTTCATAAGGCTTTCGAGAACAGCGATCTTTGAAGAAACCTTAGCACCACCGATGATTGCAGTCATTGGTTTTTCTGGGTTTGTTACCATTGGCTGAATGTATTTAACTTCTTTTTCCATGAGGAAGCCGCCAACAGAAGGAACTGGCATGAACTTTGCGATAGAAGCTGTAGAAGCCTGATCGCGGTGAGCTGTACCGAAAGCATCGTTTACGAAGATGTCTCCGTATGTAGCAAGCTCTTTTGCCATTACATCGCGTTCTGCAGGATCTTTAGAAGTTTCTTCCTTGTGGAAGCGAACGTTCTCGAGCATTGCAACAGCTCCTTCTGGAAGAGCGTCGATTGCAGCCTTCTGTCCGAGAGCATCTGGGAGGAAAGTAACAGGCTTTCCGAGTTTTGAAGCGAAATATTCTACAACCGGCTTCATGCGGTTCTTTCCGTTGATGAACTTTTCAGCATCAGCGTCTGTCCAGGTCTTTCCAGCCTTTTCAGCTTTTTCCTGAGCCTTTTTTACGTCCTTTTTAGGGTCTCCAAGGTGAGACATAAGAACGAGAGAACGTGGGTTCTGCTCGAGAATGTATTTAATAGTAGGAAGTGCAGCCATGATACGAGTATCATCCTGTACAACTCCGTCCTTCATTGGTACGTTGAAGTCTACACGCATAATGATGCGCTTGCCTTTCAAGTCTACGTCTTTAACGGTCTTAATCATCGTTTAACTCCTTATATTTACCCCACAAACAATGCAGGGAAATTTACGATATATAATAAAATATAATGAGTTTTATAGACAAATTCAATGTAAAAAAATTAGACTTCGACAAGGCAAGGCTCGTTATAGCCGCGGAGCAGAGAATCGTGAGTCAAAAATGTAAAACCTTCTGCTTTTGCCTGCGAAATAAGAATACGGTCAAAAGGGTCATTATGATAAGGAGCAGCTTCATCGCGTACAAGACCAGCAAGCTCAGCCACATGCAAATCATCTATAGGTAGCTTGTGATAACCTGATTGCTCGCAGTAATGCATGAATTCTATTCCAGAAATTGGCATCTTCTTTATATCATATTTAATCTGAACTTCCCACATAGAAGCTATGCTGTAATAAATCGATCCAATATTTTCTTTAATCAAGTTTTTGGCTTTTTGCGAAAGCCTTTCATCACCTAAAATCATCCAAAGTATAATATGCGTATCAAGCAGTATTTCATTTCTTCTCATAAAAATCCTCCTAGTCTATCATTCCAAACATACGAGCAATTTCTTCATCAGGCTCATCAAAATCATCTGGAATCGTAAACTTTCCTTTTGCAATTCCAAAAATGTCATCAAATGATTTCGGCTTATCATAAAGCACAACCTTAGCCACCGGCTTTCCCGCCCTCGCAATAATCACCTCTTTTTCTTCCTTGCGCTCAAGCATTGCAATAATCTTAGAAAAATTAGTTTTTGCTTCCAAAACATTCATCTGGCACATAGGAAACCTCCTTATACAAATTAGTCAGCTTAGCCTTAGTCAATCTGACTAGATTTTATAGTGTAATTCGCAATGTGTCAATAAAAATCGTCTTGACCCGAAATCATTTCTTTCACATAATAATTCTATGAAATCAAAAGGCTTCCACCCCACCGAAATTATTTTTTCAACAACCACCGCCTGCAACCTGCACTGCGAGCATTGTTTTATAAACCGCACTCCTCACAAACTGGAAATTGCAGATGCTGTAAGATTGATTGAAAGCTGCGTGGAAAGCGGCAGTGACATTGACCACATCGGTTTTTCGGGCGGCGAGCCTTTTTTGTATATGGATTTTTTGATTGAAGTAACTAAAGCTGCAATTTCTCACGACCTGATGTTTGACCAGATTATGACAAACGGCGACTGGTGGCGTGACGAGTCAGACCTTACCGCCACACTTCAAAAATTATACGACGCCGGCTACGACGGAAAAATCGGCCTCAGCTGGGATTCCTACCACGGACAAACTACCGAACGTATGGAAGCTTTTATCCGCAAGGTTCGGGAGATTTTTGGCGAAGATTCGATAAATATTCAGACAGTGGAAGAAGAAAAACAAGTGGTTTCGATACGTCCTTCGGACTACTCAACCACCGGCGGTACAGAAAACACGGTGGTTGAGTGCCCGCAAAGCGGGTGTATCGAAACCACCATAGAACGTCGTCATGCTGAACTTGTTTCAGCATCTACTAGAAGACCCCGAAACAAGTTCGGGGTGACAGAGTTCCACCTGCCCCGCACCTACACCTCAGACGACCCACGAGCCTGGCAGGCCCGCCGCTGGTTCAAGGAAGATTACTGTCAGGGCCCGGGCAACATTCTCTACGTTCACGCAGACGGAAACATAGCCCCATGCTGCGGTTTTGCAAACGAAAATCCCGCCCTCTTCATAGGCACAATCCACGACAGCTTCGAAACTATCATTCAAAAAGCCGCCGCTAATCCGATGATAAAAATCTGCTACGAAGAAGGACTTTCCCACTACCGCCGCCACGGCCTAAAAAATCTGCTCCGTTCAAAAAAAAGAAAAACTACCAGGCAAATGCAGCGATATCTGCAGTTTCTGCGATTACGTCTGCAAGAAATGTAATTAAACTTCCACTATACATCAAGAAAAAAAACGCTGTACTCACAGAAAATACATTCCCTGCAAGCACAGCGATATATAGCTTTAGCAATTGTTTTTTAGAATCTAAACGCAATTCCAAGATTAAAAGTTGGAGCAATTAAAAATCTTACCGATGCATCATCCTTTAATTTTACTTCTGTTTTGCCAGAATCCAATGATACTTCTTCTATATCATCACCAGTGTAGCCTGTAGTACCCATGGCTGCAAATTCCATCTTAAAAGCACAACGATTATTTTTACGAGAACCAGGCTCCCAGCCGATTCTTAAATCAGCAGGAATAAAAGCAGCACCTCCAAGCTTATTAATTCCAACGCCAGTTCCATAAGTTACATACCAGTCACCAAACCAGAATGAACCAAAACCGATAATGTTTGCAGAAGCACCCAATGCTTTAGTGAAAAATGCGTGATCTACGAAACTTATTCCAGCCCCAACATCCCATCTGAAAGTATCATTAATACGGAAAAGATATGCACCTCTTGCTTCAACTTCTGCATTAGAAATACCAAAACCAAGATCCGCTTCAACTCGTATTGGACGATCAGGACTTTCCAAAGCAAAAAGACCAACACAGAATGCCAGGCATACTGCCAAAGCACAAATTAATTTTTTCATAAAATACCCCTTTTTATGTTTGTTTCAATTGATATTATAGTCACTCACTTATTCATTTAATGACTAGGTATAATTTTTTAAATACTTTCCGACATCTTTTTTACAACTTCTTTCCAATCTGCTACGAAGAAAGCCTTTCCCACTACCGCCGCCACGGCATAAAAAAATCGCTGCGCTCACAGGGAAAAAAGCTTCCCGGCACCACAGGCGACATTTGTACTCTCTGCGATTTTGTATGTAAAACTATTTCTTAGTTATATTAATTTTTAGTATTTTATTTTCATGCTCTACCGCAATATAACCTGTAGTTGAAGTTGCACTTGGAATAACAACTGAATATTTAAAAATTTGAGTAGTTGCAACATAACTGCCATCTGACTGTTTCTCTACATCGTAAGGAAGTTTTTGCCCCTTTTGGAGTCGGAAGTCATCATCTCCACCAAAGAAAAGATCTTCTACATTTTCACATCTACAAATAGTAGTTCCATTATAGTCAACCTTATCAAACACAAGTAGTTTTATTCTGACATTTTACGAACAGTTTCTTTCCATTGTTCAACAAACCAGTCAGGCTCGAGGGGGCGGGCATTTTCGCCAAAGGAAAGCAGCCATCTGAAAATTGGAATCCACTGGGAACTGGTAAAGGAAATTACAGTTGTGCCTTCCTTTTGATTTTCTTCTATTTCCTGATTATCAGACCAGACACACTCTCTGACTATGCTGCGGGCTTCACCAGAAAATTCAAGCTTAAAATCATAGGCCTCGTCATACTGAAAGGCACCAAAACGCCCCTCTTCAAAAGCTTCTCGAAAACGGAAATTTGCCGGCAGGTCGAAAGTTTTTGAAGTTATCACCTGAACATTGTGCATTTTTGAAAGCTTATAAAGGCGGGGGCCGGGCACTCTTGGATTACTTGATGCAGCGTACAAATACATGCTGCCGCTGTCAAAGACGAGCTGAAAGGGCATGATTTTTCTGTGCCTCTCTTCCGGCTCCCATTTGCTGAAGTAATTAAAATCAAGCAGATAATTATTTTTGATGGCTTCAAGGATTTTTTCTACCACGCCTTCGTCAATCAGCTGCTTTGGGCGCGGGGCAATGTAGAAGCGGTCTCGTATAGATGCTGAAACAAGTTCAGCATGACGCAGGCTGTCACCCTGAACTTGTTTCAGGGTCTCTTTCTCAGCATGTCTTGCAGGGATAATTTTATTCAGCAGCTTATCAAAGGCTTTGTATAGAAAATCATCATTTGAATTCTGATTCACCAGGCCTCGTATTAGCTTCAGATAAAGAATCTCATCATCACTAAAAGCCTCTGCCGGCAGTTTGAAGGGCTTGGTATAATGCCAGCCATGCAATTTTTTATCATAAGCAAGCGGCGCGCCAAGCTCGTTTTTCATGTAGCGAAAGTCGCGGCGAAGAGAACTGTCTGAAAGCAAATCATCCCGCAGCCCCAGTCGCAGAGAATCAAGAATATTTTCAAAAGAAAGCACATCTCCGCCAGCAAGTATACTGTCGATAAGGCGAAAGCGTTCCAGCTGTGAGTGCGTTGTTTTATGACCGGGCATTTTTTACCGAACTTCCCATTCAGTGCTGTTTCGTTCTGCACTACTAAAGTTCACACCAATTTTGAAGAGCCTGCGTTTGTCGGCAGAATATGGTGCGGCATAGCCCTGTTCCTCAATCTGCTTTAGTGCTTCAGCAGCGCTGACATCGCGCTTAAACTCAAAGACATAAACGTAGTCATCTGTTTCAAGTATGCAGTCTGCCCTGCCCTTTGCTGAATGAACTTCGGTTCGGGCGTATTTTCCCATCATTGTCAGAGCCATAAAAATCACATTCTGGAAATTCTGCTCTGTTATTGTCTCTGTGTCTGCACCGGCCGGATATGGCAAAAGAGCAAAGAGCGCAGTGAACCATTTCCGCATTCCATCCGTATCGCCTTCTTCTACGGCATCGTCTAAAAGATCAATATTAAAGGGAGCAGGCTTATCTTCTACATGAAGATAGCTTGGGGCAAGGGAATTTAAAAATCCGTATTTTACCTCTGCATTTGGAAAACCTAGCTTAAAGGAACGTTGCCTTTGATTCCAGCTTTTTATGGTAAGATAACCGGATTGATAAAAAAGTGGCGTTGGATCAGCAGCTTCAGGGCGGTAATCTTTTAACTCACTCTCATTTGCCTTAACTTCACACATAAACTGACGAATATCGTAATTTGCAGAATTAAGTTTATTTATAAGGAATGTAGGCGTTCCGCTTTCAAACCAGTAGCTGCCAAAATCATTTTCATTAAAACAATGCAGCAGACTAAAAGGATTATACATTCCTTCACCATCACCACTGAAATGATAACCATCATACATCCGTTTTAATTCAGCAAGAGTTTCTGATTCAGAAAAGCCGAAAGATTCTGCAAGCTTCTTTACATACGGTGCAAAAGTACCTTCCAATTCGGACTGAGAAATTCCACAAATATTATTGTATTTCGAAATCAAAGATATATCAGTAAGCTGATTCAAATCGCTGAAAATACTTACCTTGCTGAATTTTGTAACTCCGGTGAACATGTAAAAACGCAGGTACTCATCGCAATCTTTAAGGGTCGCAAAAAAGGCCTTGTACAGATTGCGGTTGGCTTCTTCCTGCCGGGGATTTACCGTCATGTTTTTTAGGAGAGGATTGTCATATTCGTCTACGAGGACAACAACCTTTCGGCCTGTTTTTTTATTTGCATTTTCCAGAGCTTTTGCAAAGCGGATGGCAAGTGTTACCTCATCGTGAGGAAGCTCATACTTTTCTTCAAAATCATTTAAAGAAGCCCTGAGCTTTTCTGCAAGACCTTCTTTCTCAGTAAATTCCCCGTCTGCAAGTGAAAAGTACATAACAGGATATTCCGCCCAGGGCTCCTTACTCTGCTCTTCCAGCTGCTCAATAGCAAGCCCAGTAAACAAATCTTTCCGACCAAGAAAATAATACTTTATAGTAGAAAGTAAAAGGCTTTTACCAAAGCGGCGGGGACGGCTTAAAAAGACAGCCCTTTGAGTGTGGGTAAGCTCATAAATCAAAGAAGTCTTATCAACATAAAGATAATCCCCTTCGCGAAGAATACTAAAATCCTGCACGCCAAGCGGTAAAAGCTGTAGTTTTTCCATAGGGATATTATAGCACAGATTTTGTTTTTTTCTATAGATAATCCGGAGCCGACAGTATTTCGGACCGTCAGTACACTACTGAGTTTTTAATCTACCCCGACTACTAAAATGAAGTCGAGGCAGACCCGTCAAAAGTTAGTTAATCTTATACTTAAGTGTGTATCCATTGTATATAAGTGTCTGGATACCATTTGATGCAGGCATCTCAGAACAGGTAATTGTAAGCATACTGTTACCGTTATCATATACGGCATTTGTACCACTTGCATTCCACTCACTATATGTGAGGAATATACCATTATCTTTTACTCCAGGGATACAGGTGATTGCTCCACAGATAAGCTTATTTCCGTTCTTTACATCACCACTGAATGCTTTTGAACAGATATGCAAATCACCATATTCATCTTTAACAAGTTTAAGAGCACCATCTGAACTCTCCGCGATAACCTTACTCTTTACTGAAGTTTCAGTGATGGCATTACTTACTGAAGTTCCAGCTCCAGTAGAATCATTTGTAGGCATACTGCAAGAAACAAAAGTTCCAGCAACCATCATCAATACAACCAAAATACTAAAAATCTTTCTCATAATTTTAATCTCCTTAATGCTATTAAAATTTGAAAAGATTATAACGGGGGGGGATAGTCATTTAATGACTAAGTAAGAAAAAAAATGATTTTTTAGAGGAGATTGTCCGGTCAAGCCGGACAATGACAAAGCGAAGGAAGCGCCCTACTTATCTTTTGTTTGCACTGTAGTGTCAGCTTTATCTTTTAGTTCATCCTTATGCCGCAGTGTATACAAGATGATTCCAAGGCACCAGAAAAAGGTTGCAATAAAATTAAAAAAGATTGCCATTCTCAAAGAAGGAACATAAATCATCGAAAGAAAGTATCCTGCAAAACCGGAAATACTGCCCGTCATATCAATCAGGTTATCATAAGAAGCACGTTCTTCACTTTTCTTAAAAAACCAGGCCTTTGCACCTTCAAAGACTTTGTCGCTGATGCCGCCGAAGAAAATGTACATGCCCATGCTGATTACCCAGAAGATGAACATGTTGAGGGTTGCTTCGGAGTAGATAAAATACAAAACACTGGCCGCCGCCTGCATGAGGAAAAATGGCAGCATCAGGGGCAAAAGTTTTTTGTTCCAGTGAGACCACATAAAGCCAAGAAGAACTCCCCCGCCCCAGCCAATTATACTTTGCAGGGAAATAAGGCGGGGAGACAAAATTGCATAAACTTCTTTATTGATTACTGCAGCAGAAAGTCCGGTGAATAAATAATAAAAGCCATCTGCAAGCAGCAGCGGCCAGTATTTTTTGGAATCAGCTATCAAAGACATATTGATATGATAGAAAAAAGAAAGCCCTGTGGCAAGACTACTCTTGTGCACAGGGCTTTCACGCTGGTGGTTTCGATACGCCCTTCGGGCTACTCAACCACCGTATAATTAGAATACTACAACAACTTCACCGTTTGGATAGGTGTCGTCGATGTACTTGCGAACCTTATCGCTCTGCAAAGCCTTTACAAGAGCCTTGATTGCAGGCTTGTTTTCGTTACCGGCTTTTACAGCAATTACGTTTACGTATGGAGAAGATGAACCTTCAACAAAAAGTCCGTCCTTCTTTGCAGAAAGTCCTGCAGGAATTGCATAGTTACCATTGATTACGGCAGCATCAACATCTGCAAGAACACGTGGAAGAGAAGCAGCTTCAACTTCTACAAACTTAAGGTTCAATGGATTTGAAATGATATCTGCAGGAGTAGCTTCAATTCCGGCTTTTGGATCAATCTTAATAAGGCCTGCTTCCTGAAGAAGAAGAAGAGCGCGGCCTTCGTTTGAAGGATCGTTAGGAACACCAATGCGAGCCTTTTTCTTAAGGTCTTTGATAGACTTTACTTTCTTTGACTTTGAATAAAGTGCAAATGGTTCAACATGGATTCCACCAGCATTGAAAAGGTGATATCCTCTTTCTTTGTTGAAAGACTCAAGATAAGGAATGTGCTGGAAGTAGTTAGCGTCGATTTCGCCAGATTCTACAGCTTCGTTTGGTGTAACGTAGTCTGTGAACTCAACAATCTTAAGATCGATTCCTTCTGCCTTAAGGTCATCCTTTACGAGGTTAAGGATATCTGCGTGTGGTACTGGTGTAGCACCTACTTTAATAGTCTCTGCGAAGAGAGATGAAGCGAGTACAGCGGCTGCTGCAAGTGCAATAATTTTTTTCATATTAAGTTCTCCTTGTGTTGTTTAATATACCTATAGGTTTACTAGGTTATTAAATAAATGTCAATATAGTTTTGAAAAAAAATATTAAATTGTATACAATTTACTTGACAACAAATCATTTATTGTATATATTTTTAATTGTACACAACTTAATTACAAGGAGATTTATATGGCAGAATTGAATATCACAAGTGCAAATTTTAAGAGTGAAGTTTTGGAATCGGACAAACCGGTTATCGTAGATTTTTGGGCAACATGGTGTGGCCCTTGCCGCATGCTTGGTCCTGTTATCAGTGAGCTCGCAGAAGAGCATCCGGAAATTAAGGTATGCAAAGTAAACGTAGACGATGAGCCAGACCTGGCTCAGCAGTTCGGTGTTATGAGCATTCCTTTCGTAGCAAGCTTCAAAGGCGGCCAGCTCCACAAATCAAGCGTAGGAGTTCAGCCAAAGGAATCGCTGCTCGCCCTCCTCGACTAAGCTAACCTTAAAATACCGGTGGTTGAGTAGCCCGAAGGGCGTATCGAAACCACAATAAAAAAACGGTGGTTTCGATACACTTCGCTTCGCGAAGCACTCAACCACCGTTTTTTTTATCTCAGATTATCTGAGTGAAAACTTAGCAGTTCTCAGAGAAGTACTTAATTGTACGTACCATCTGAGATGTGTAGCTGTTTTCATTATCATACCAAGATACTACTTCTACCTGATATGTATCATCATCAATCTTAGATACCATAGTCTGAGTAGCATCGAAGAGTGAACCATAGCGCATACCGATGATATCGCTAGATACGATTTCGTCTTCGTTGTATCCGAAAGATTCTGTAGCAGCAGCCTTCATAGCAGCGTTGATAGATTCCTTAGTGATGTCCTTACCCTTAACTACAGCGAAAAGAAGAGTTGTAGATCCTGTAGGTGTTGGAACACGCTGAGCAGAACCAATCAATTTTCCGTTCAATTCAGGAATTACAAGACCGATAGCCTTAGCAGCACCTGTTGAGTTTGGAACGATGTTCTGAGCACCAGCACGTGAACGGCGGAGGTCACCCTTGCGCTGTGGACCATCAAGAATCATCTGATCACCAGTGTAAGCGTGGATTGTAGACATGATACCAGACTGGATTGGGTATGCATCATTAAGAGCCTTAGCCATTGGAGCGAGACAGTTAGTTGTACAAGAAGCTGCAGAAATGATGTTGTCGTTCTTTGTCAAAGTTTTGTGGTTTACATTGTAAACGATTGTTGGGAGGTCGTTTCCAGCAGGAGCAGAAATTACTACCTTGCGGGCACCAGCTGTGATGTGAGCCTGAGCCTTTTCCTTAGATGTGTAGAAACCTGTACACTCGAGAACAACGTCTACCTTGTTAGCTGCCCATGGACAGTTAGCAGCGTCTTTCTCTGCATAAATCTTGATTTCTTTTCCGTCTACGATGATAGAATCATCAGTAGCAGATACTGTGTGCTTTCCTTCACCAATCTTACCACAGAAACCACCCTGTGCTGTATCATACTTCAAAAGGTGAGCAAGCATCTTTGGGCTTGTCAAATCGTTGATAGCAACAACTTCATAACCTTTAGCGTCAAACATCTGACGGAAAGCCAAACGACCAATACGGCCGAAACCATTAATAGCAACTCTTACATCTGCCATTTTATATCTCCTAAAAATTAGATTAAGATTTTATACCATATAAAATAATGAATTTACAGGAAATAGTCTATAGATAGGTTTTAAGTAAGGAGGGGGAAGTCTCCCCCTCGGGCGCACTTCGTTGCGCCCGACCCCTTCTAACGGGGGCTCCGCCCCCGTAACGCCCCCGTTTAGTTGCTTGAAGACTCTTTTATTCTTGTGTCAAAATATCCGCCGTCTTCGAGGTAGCGGCGTCTTGTCATAATCAGATTGATAAGTTCCTGGTACATGTTGAAATCTACCTGGATAGACATTGGCAAAAGGAAGTATTCGGTTTCGTCGCAGTAGCGTTCAATAAAGGCCGGGTCTGTAACGTAGCCCAGAGAAATCATATTGGAAATGCGGTCTGCACATTTTAAGATTTTTGCCTTCTGGCTGCCTTCGTCGAGGATGCGGCAAAGGAATTCTTTTTTAGATTCACCCTCTTTACGGGTAACTTCTTTTACAAGATTTAAAACATCAGGACCGTCTTCGTCAGCATTAATAATCAGTTCAGGAATAAAGCCCGGAATATCTTCTATTGTATCGTGAATAATAGAAGCCTTAAGCAGAACCGGGTCAATGTAGCCGTAGTCCAGAAGAATTGCAAAGGTATCCATCTGGTGGCGGAACATATTACCGCCCGCATGACGGGCCTTACCAATCAGGGCTGTGGCAAGCTGAATATAGGGAGCAAAGTGAATACTACTGAGCTGAAGCATCTGCTGCTCATTCATATTCTGAGGTCTGTCAGTTTTCATTTCGTAATGCTGTTTTCCCATTAAACCCTCACGGTGGTTGAGTGCCGCAAAGCGGTATATCGAAACCACCTGCTACATATTTATCGGTGGTTTCGATAAACTCAACCACCGATTTTTTTATTATTTTAATTCTGCAAGATAACCTTCGAGAGTTTTTATCTTTCTCTGGCTTTCTGCGAGGCGGTCTCGCTCTTCCTGTACAAGGTTTGCAGGAGCATGCTGTGCAAAGTTTCCGTTGAGCTTGTTTTCGCTCATTCTTGCATAGCCCTGCTCTTTTTCAATTGCCTTCTGGAAGCGGGTCATAAGCTGCTCTTTATTGATAGATTCATCAACAAGAACAAATACTTCAAAGCCGGCTCCAACAGCACCAATTGAGCTTGCAGGTTTTGCATCAACAAAATCAACCTTAGCAACACCGCCAAGCAGCTGAATCATTTCAACCTTTTCGCGGGCAACTTCTGCAGCACTGCCCTTTTCAATCTTAATTGCAATATTGATTTTGATTGCAGGGTCAATTCCGCAGTCTACCTTTGTAGCACGAACCTTACCAATGAGCTCTTTAAGAGCTTCAAAGCGGGCTTCTACCTCTGCATTCTGACGTGCTTCAGAAAATTCCGGATAAGGAGCATTAATAAGCATGCCATTATATGTTGAAGTAGTAATAATCTTATTTGAAGCATTGCGTGTAGCAACAAGTTCAGCCAGAGGCAGCTTTCCGTAAATCTCTTCAGTAACAAATGGAAGATATGGATGCAGCAGACGGATGCTTTCTTCGAGGATATCCATCAAAACTGTAGCCTGGCGGTCTTTTTCCTTATCATCGCCATTCTTAAAGTTTATCTTTGTAGCTTCAACATACCAGTCGCAGAACTCATTCCAGAAGAATTCCATAAGGGCAGAAGCTGCATCGTTATAACGATAGCCTTCAAGCGCCTCTCTTACTGTCTTTACAGCGTGATTCAGGCGGCTGTAAATCCACTTATCGAGTTCTGTAAGGTCTGCATCAGTAAGAGGAACCAGGTTACGTCCTTCGAGGTTACCCAAGAGGTAGCGTGAAGCATTCCATACTTTATTACAGAAGCGAGAACCAAGTTTGAATGAGTCTTTATCAATAAGAACATCCTGTCCCTGAGCACACATAAAGCCAAGTGTAAACTTAAGGGCATCGGCACCATACATATCAATAATTTCAAGAGGGTCCATTCCGTTTCCAAGAGACTTAGACATTTTGCGGCCCTGCTTATCGCGAACGAGACCATGAATGTAAATATCGTGGAAAGGAGCTTTTCCTGTAAACTCAAGACCGGCCATAATCATACGGCAAACCCAGAATGGAATAATGTCGTATGCTGTAAGCAGTGCCTGTGTAGGATAGAAGTTTGCAAGATCTTCAGTTTCCTGAGGCCATCCCAAAGTAGAGAAAGGCCAGAGCCATGAAGAGAACCATGTATCAAGTACGTCCGGATCCTGTTCAATATTTTTTGAACCACATTTTGGACAGCAAACTGGATCTGTACGGCTGCAGATTGTTTCACCACATTCACAGTACCATACAGGAATTCTGTGTCCCCACCAGATCTGACGGCTTACACACCAGTCGCGGATATTTTCCATCCAGTGGCTGTAAGTATTTTCCCACTTCTTAGGATAGAATACCAGTTCACCCTTTCTCCATGATTCAAGGGCTTTCTCAGCCATTGGCTTCATTTTTACGAACCACTGGTCAGAAAGATAAGGTTCTACAACTGTTTTACAGCGGTAACATTTACCAACTGCGTGAACGATTTTTTCTTCACCCTTGAAGAGGCCTGCGGCTGTCAAATCTTCAATTACTAATGCACGAGCCTGTTCTGGTTTGAGTCCACGGTATTTTTCAGGAACATTTTCATTCATTCTTCCGTCTGGAGTAAGAAGATTGATTACTTCCAGATTGTGGCGGAGACCTACTTCCCAGTCGTTAGGGTCATGAGCCGGAGTAATCTTTACCATACCAGTTCCGAATTCCATATCAACATATTCATCAGCGATGATTGGAATCTCTTTTCCGGTAAGAGGAAGCTTGAGCATTTTTCCAACGAGTGCCTTGTAACGGTCATCGTTAGGGTTTACGGCAACGGCTGTATCACCAAAGAAGGTTTCTGGACGAGTTGTAGCAACTTCAATTTTTCCGCTTCCATCAGCATATTCATAATAAAGGTGATACATTGCACCCGGTGTATCTTCGTGGTCTACTTCGTCATCTGCAAGAGCTGTACCACAGCGAGGACACCAGTTTACAAGGCGCTTACCTTTGTACATAAGACCACGTTCATAAAGAGTTACGAATACGTCGCGAACTGCGGCACTTAAACCTTCATCATAAGTAAAGCGCTCGCGGTCCCAGTCTGTTGAGTTACCAAGTTTTTTCTGCTGCTTTACAATAATATCATGGTGCTGATGAGTTACTTCCCATGTGCGTTCAACAAGCTTTTCACGACCAAGGTCAAAACGAGTCTTTCCTTCTTTTTTTAGCTGACGTTCAACTACGTTCTGAGTAGCGATTCCGGCATGGTCTGTACCTGTAAGCCAGAGAGTATTGTCGCCCTTCATACGGTGGTAGCGAACTACGATATCCTGGAGAGTATTGTTGAGACCGTGTCCCATGTGAAGAACACCTGTTACGTTAGGAGGAGGAATGACGACAGAATAAGTATTGGTTTTCTTGTTGCAGTCTGCACACTGGCACTTGTACTGTTCATGTACCGGAGAAGCTTCATCGCTGGCTGGTTTAAAATAGCCCTTGCTTTCCCATTCGTTGTAAATTCTGTCCTCAAAGGATTTAGGCTCATAGGCCTTTTCAAGTTCAATTGCTTTCATTCTGTCATCCTCCATAAAAGCATTTTTGTTGTAAAAATATTGCTCAAAATTATAATGATTTTACTATTATTTGTCATTAGCAATAAAATAGAGTATTATTAAATTAAATGAAAAAAAACTTCTGCCTTGTAATCTTTCTGCTTCTCTTTCCCCTGCTCTGCTTTGCACAGACTGATTTTCATTTTTCCCTGGCCCCACGAATTTCATTTACAGTCGGAGAACTCACAGAACTGCTTTATACTGACAACGAAATAGTAAGTCAGCTGGACTGGGAACAAAAGCCTCTCGTAAACCTTGGACTTAATGCAAGTGCCGGTTACAAAAACTTTTTTATCTCAGCAGATTTTGATTATTGTCTGCCTGCAGGCACTTCTTACATGTATGATTCAGACTGGGAAGGAGATGAAAAATACAGTCTTACAAAACACCCCATTGAAAGTTCAAAAAATATAGATACAGCATTAAGTCTGGCTTATCAGATTCCTGTAAGTAAAAAAATATCAATAATTCCGGCGCTTCAATTTAATTATTTATTTAATGATTTTAAAGCGGGAATTGGAAGCGGTATCCGTCATGGCAGAAACATCCGCGTTTATGGAATTGATTATAGAAGACATTCGTTTTTCATTTTTACAGGGACCGCAGTAAAAGTTCAGCCTTTCTCAAAACTTTTTATTCAGGTTGATTTTATGCTGGCTCCATGGAATTACCAGCTTAGTTTCGACTACCACCATGGCGTAAAAAATCCCTTTTCAACAAAAGACATTCAATTCGGCTTTTTCTCAAAATACAAAGCCGGCCTGACCACCGGTATAATTTTAGACAAAAATATTTCCCTTCAGATATTTGCCCAGCTGCTTTTCGGCTTTCCAGACAAAGGCCCCATCTACACCGATTACTGCTCCACCACCATGGAAAAAAGCCCCTGCCAGAAAAGCGGCGCCGCCACCCACTCCCTCAAAAGCGGCATCGCAGTAAAATTCTCTTTATAAACAAAAAAAGCCGCCAGTTACAAACTGACGGCCTTCATTCAAAAGAATCAAGAATTAAACTTATTCTTCGATTTCTTCTGCTTCTTTCTTGATTTCAGAGAATTCCCAAGTTCCTTCGAGAGTCTGACCAGCATATACGTTAGCATAGAAACCTACATCTGACTGCATAGATGTAAGCCCCTTAGTTGCGTCATATTTAGCATTAACATTGTCAGCTTCAACATAACAAGTCTTCAATGCCACAGGATTTGTATATGTCAAATCATAGTTAGTTGCTGAAGATTTTCTTGCTGGATCAGTAGCATAGAATGAAACTGTATAAGATCCATCTTTTCCTGCTCTCTCGCGACCCTGTGGATATGCTGTAGCATCAGCGGAAGCCTTTCCGTTTGCAACTAAATCAATCCAAAGAGTAATTTTTCCTGGGTTTGCAGTAAGGAGAGCATCAACAGCAGCCTTATCCAACAATGTAAATCCATAAGACTGTCCATAATTAGGAAGACCTGTTGCTACAACACCACCTTCAAGTTTATCCTCAAGTTTTGCAGCTTCAATTCCTGAGAATGACTCAACATAAGCCTGAACTTCACCAGTTGATTGATTGTATCTAACACCTGCAATTGAGAATGCATATTTTTCATCTGCGCCTTTTACGATATTGAAAATATATCCCATGGTACCATTAGAAACAATTTTACTTCCCTCAACAGTCTTATCAACAAGATCTGTAACTTTCATTTCAATTTTACAGATTGCATCAAGGTGCTTTGTGTTTAATGATTTAAAACCTCGAGTTACACTGTCGCCATCATTTGTATAACTAATTGATGCTTTACTGCTTGCTGAGTTTACTTGGATGAGATCCTCGTTTCCTGCAGTTTCACGCTGACAGCCAGCGAATGACAAGATTGCAGCAACTGCAAGAGTTCCCAACAAAATTTTCTTTACCATTTTCATAGTAATATCTCCTGTTTTTTCCCGTGCTTTTTTTGCGCGGGTTTAGTTTTTTGTGCGAAAAAAGTAAGTTTTTTTTCTGCACGCGTTGTTAACTATATGACTATTATGTCATTTTTGCAAGTTAATTCATTATTTTTAATTTATTACTTTTTGAGATTGATTATTTTTTGAATTTAATAACAGTGTTGTAGTCTTCTGTTGTCCAATCTGGATTTACGACCATGTCCAGGTCTGCATCAAGGGAAATTCCTTTTTTGAAGGAATAAGAGCGTTCTGTATCCTTGCAGTCGAAAGAAATTGAAACACCGGTAGTATCAGCATTTACCTTAAAATTCTGTACGGTGCCGTCTTTGAAGGTGTAGACTTCTTCGCCGGTGCTTGTTTTTGTAAGCACAATTTTTCCATCTGCAGAGAAGGTCCAGTCTGCATCCCATTTTTTGTCCTGCCAGGTTCCTTTGATTCCGCCAAGATCCAGAGCGAAGACACCTGCTGTCATTACAGCAGCCACTGCTAAAGCTATAAGCTTTTTCATAATCAATAACTCCTTAATCTTAATAGATTGTTATTTAATTATAACACAATGGATTCCCCGGTCAAGCCGGGGAATGACAAAAAAAATTATTCATCAAGCGTAATTTTATTTCCGGTGTAGAGGAAGTAGTAGCGGCCCTTGGCGGCAATAAGCTCGTCGTGGGTACCGCGTTCTATGATATTTCCGTGTTCCAGAACGATAATTTCGTCGGCATTGCGGACAGTAGATAAGCGGTGGGCAATAACAAAGGTTGTACGACCTTTCATCAGTGAGTCCATTCCATCTTCAATCAGTTTTTCAGTTCGGGTATCGATAGAAGATGTTGCTTCATCAAGAATCAGTACCGGTGGATTTGCAACCGCAGCCCTTGCAATAGCCAGCAGCTGTCTCTGTCCCTGACTCAGGCTTGCACCGTCTCCTGTAATAACTGTATCGTAACCATTTTCCAGATGGCGGATAAAATGATCTGCATTGGCAAGTTTTGCAGCCTCGTAAATCTGCGCATCTGACGCTTCGAGATTTCCATAGCGGATATTATCTTTAATGGTTCCTGTGAACAAGTGTGTTGTCTGCTGAACCATACCAAGCGACTTACGCAGAGAGCCCTTAGAAATATCATTCAAAGGAATGCCGTCGTAAGTGATTTTACCGCAGCCTTCCGGCACATCGTAAAAGCGGGAAAGCAGATTGATTGTTGTAGTTTTACCCGAACCGGTAGAACCAACAAGGGCAATTTTCTGACCGGGCTTTGCGTGAATGCAGATATCGTGCAGAACAGTTTTCTCCGGCTTATAACCGAAGGTTACGTGATCAAAAACGACCTCCCCTTCCAGTTTACGCAGAGAATTATCTGCAGAATTTTTCCAGGCCCACTCACCTGTTGAAGCATAAGACTGAACAAGTTTTGACTGTCCGTCTGCTTCCTTTGCTTCATAAGCGTTTACCAAAGTGAAAGCGCCCTGGTCAATTTCTTCTTCTTCATCAATAACAGCAAAAATTCTTTCCGCGCCGGCAAGAGCATTGAGCACAGAGTTTGCCTGCATAGACATCATAGAAATTGGCTGACTGAAAGATCTTGTATACTGCAAAAAGGCCGCAATGGTTCCAAGATTCATAACGCCGGTAAAAAGGTTGAAAGACATCAAACCGCTCTCGCCCATAATCATCAAGGCAGCTGCAAGAATTGCCACAACCGCATACTGCATATGGCTGAAGTTATTCATCATTGGACCCATAAGTCCACCATAAGTCATGGCAGAGGTTCCGGCCTTGCGAAGATTTTCACTCAAAGCTTCAAAGCGTTCAATTGCCTTTGGCTCGTAATTAAATACCTTGATTACCTTCTGGCCTTCAATCATCTCTTCTATAAATCCGTTTAATTCGCCGACACACTTCTGATTTTCACGGAAGGCTTTTGCAGAACGTTTACCAACGGCAGCCATGCCCAAAGTAATCAAAAACATTGTAATAATCATTACAAGAGTAAGAAGCGGGCTAAGCGAAATCATCATCACAAATACCGAAGCTACTGTGATTATTGAAGAGAAAAGCTGAGGAACTGTCTGGCTCATCATTTCGCGCAGGGCATCTGTATCGTTTGTAAAGCGGGACATGAGTTCGCCGTGAGTATGACCATCGTAATATTTGATTGGAAGCTTTTCCAGCCGGCTAAAGAGATCGCAGCGAACGTTGTAAAGCAGGTTCGTTGAAATATAAATCATGAGGCGGGAGTTACACCAGGAAGCAAAAACTCCAAGGCAGAAGAGAGCAAGAACTCCAAGCAGCAGTCTTGCAAAGCCGCCAAAATCCGGATTCTCCTGACCAATCATTGGAATGATATAATTATTCAGAGCTGGCTTAATCAGATAGGTTCCGATTACAGATGCACCGGAGCTGATAAGTACACACAAAAATACAACAATCCATAAAGCCTTGAATTTTCCCATATACTGGAGGATGCGGCCAATTGTCTTTTTAGCATTTTTAGGCTTTCCAAAGCCCTTTTGTCTCATAGGTGGCATTATGCATTACCTCCTTCACTTTCATCTGCAAGGTCTGCGTCTCCGCTGCCCTGCTGCTGCGATTCAAATACTTCACGGTAAATCTTACTGCTTTCCAGAAGCTCGTCGTGAGTTCCTACCGCACTTACGCTGCCCTCGTCCATAACAATAATCATATCTGCTTCTTTTACAGAAGAAATACGCTGGGCAATAATGATTTTTGTAGTCTCAGGTGCCAGCTCCTTCAAAGCCCCGCGGATTCGCCCTTCTGTTGCAGTATCAACTGCAGAAGTAGAATCATCAAGAATCAAAATTTTAGGATTTTTCAAAAGGGCTCTGGCGATACAAAGACGCTGCTTCTGACCGCCGGAAACGTTTACGCCGCCCTGGCCAAGCATTGTGTCGTAGCCTTCCGGGAAGGTAGAGATAAAGGAGTCGGCATCGGCTGCTTTACAGGCTGCAATAATCTGCTCGTCTGTGGCAGCTTCGTTACCCCACTTCAAGTTATCGCGGATAGTCCCGCTGAAAAGAACATTCTTCTGAAGTACCATGGCAACGCTGTCTCGCAAAACTGTTATGTCATAATCGCGAACATCAACTCCGCCAATCTTAACCGACCCCTTCAGAACATCATAAAGACGAGGCAAAAGTGCAACCAGAGAAGTTTTGGAAGAACCGGTAGAACCGATAATTCCAACAACCTGGCCGCTCTTAATTTTCAAATTGATATCTTTAAGAATGCAGTTATCGGCTTTTTTATTGTAACTGAAATCAACATGGTCAAATTCAACAGAACCGTTGCGAACTTCCATAACCGGCGACTGAGGATTTTCAATATCCGGAACTTCATCCAGAACTTCTACAATACGCTGGTTAGAAGCCTGTACCATAACAAGCGAAACAAAAACCATTCCCAGGAACATGATGGAAGAAAGAACCTGAGTTACATAAGTAAAGAAGCTGATAAGCTCACCGCTGAGCATGTGACCACCAACAACCAGGCGGCCGCCAAACCACATAACGGCAATCATAGAAACATACATTACCAGCTGCATAATAGGCATCATAAAGATAATGAGCTTTTCTGCATGAACCTGGGCACGGCGAACCTCGTCGGCAGCCTTACGGAATTTCTTTTCCTCAAACTCGCCGCGGACATAAGCCTTAACAATACGGATACCAATAAGATTTTCCTGAATTGCTGAGTTCATTCCGTCGAACTTTTTCATCATAATCTTAAAACGCGGATGTGCAAGATTTGAAATTGCAAGTACAGAAATTACAATAACAGGAACCGCAATCAAAAAGAGAATTGCAAGCTGCGAGTTCATTCTAAAGGCCATAATGGTTCCGGCAATCAGCATGAAAGGCGAACGTACGCACATATGAATGAGCATGCGGTAGACGTTCTGAGTCATGTTAATGTCTGTTGTAAGACGGGTTACCAGAGAGGCTGTGCTGAAGTGGTCTATATTTGCAAAAGAAAAGGTCTGGATTTTTTTATAAATCCTTGTGCGCAAAGTGTAGGCAAAGCCCTGAGCCGCAACAGTAGAAAAGCGGGTTCCGAGAACTCCGCAGGTTAAAGAAATTATTGCAAGACCAATCATGATTGCGCCGTAGCGGACAACAAAAGGCAGGTCTTTTCCTGCAATTCCAACATCAATAATTCTGGCCATTATAAAAGGAATGATTACTTCCATTACTACTTCGCCAATCATAACAAGGGGCGAAAGAATAGTATTAACGATATATTTCTTACTCAGGCCCTGAGTAAGCTTTCTGACTGTAGACATAAATTAAAGGTAATAAAATTATAGAGGGAATTCAAGGGGAAAAATCCGTATTTAAGGGAAGTGCTGGTGGTTGAGTAGGCCGAAGGCCGTATCGAAACCACATCTTCTGTGTTCTGCGGTGGTTTCGATACGCCCGCTGAGCGGGCACTCAACCACCGTGGGGACTCTATTTAATTCTAACTTCTTCAAAGCCCAGGGCCAGCATAAACTGGGTGATGATCCGCACAGAGTAAGCACGGGCGTCTTCCAGAATGCCTTCGGCAATCATATCTTCTACAGCCAGGTCCTTTGCCCTGTCAATTTCATCAAATATCTCCTGGGTAGAAATAGGCACAAAAACACTCTGCTTTTCGTCGAAAACACTCTGGCTCACAATCTCATTCCCCAGCACCTCTGCCTCTGGCACAGTAAGCGTTATAGATTTTCCATCGAGAGAAACACTGTAAGAAACATCAGTTATATCTGCCAGCCCTGCCCTCACAAGCCCCGTGTACTTAATAATGCTGTAACTCTTTGCAAAACCCGAGGTCTTCTTAAGGGTAATAATATCGCTGTAGCGGTACTTTGCCGTAACCAGTTCCTGGCAATAAGAAAGCTGGCGGTCTACCAGGGCCAGTTTATTTTCTGATTTTACGGTGGTAAAGCGCTTAAAGCCAAAATATCCGCCGCAAAGTACAATCAGGGTTATTAAAAGAATCGTCACAATGCGCAGAATGATGCGGGTACCCAGCCCTGCCTTGCGGGAACTCTGTTTTTTTTCTGATTTAGATGATTTCTTAGTTTTTTCTTCCATATAAAATATTATACTCCATATCCGCTTTTTTTGTTGTTTTTTTTTCTATTAATCAATATCTTTAAAGTATATTGTCATTATGGATTGCCACGTCGCTGCGCTCCTCGCAATGACGTGCTGAAAAGGAGACACTGATGGCTGACGAAGAAGTAAAAAAAGCAAAACGTGTGCGTAGAAGCGTAGGCCCTGCCATGCTTTTCTGGCTGATTGTCCTTGCACTTGCAGTAGTTGCAGGATTTTCAAGTGTTTATGTAGTTGATGAAACAGAAAATGCGGTAATCACCAGATTTGGAAAATACCAGCAGACCGTAGGCTCTGGCCTTCACGTAAAGCTGCCATTCGGAATCGACAAAAACTACAATGTTGATATTAAAACTCTCCGCGCCGAGCAGTTTGGTTTTAAGACAATTAAATCAGGCCGCAACAATGAGTATAAAAACAATATTGCCGAAGAATCAGAAATGCTCACAGGCGACCTTAATATAGTAGATGTTGAATGGGTAATTCAGTACAAGGTTGTTGACCCTCGCCAGTGGCTTTTCAACGTTTACGAGCGTGAACAGACAATCCGCGACATTTCCCGCTCGGTAATCAACACTCTGGTTGGAGACCGTGCAATTTTTGACGTAATCAGCGCCGACCGTTCTACAATTCAGAACCTGGCCCAGGAGCAGATGAACGAAAACTTCAAGGCTCTCGGACTTGGAATTAACGTTACAACAGTTCAGTTCCAGAACGTAGTTCCACCAGTTGAAGTTCAGGCTGCTTTTGAAGACGTAAACAAGGCAAGCCAGGATATGAAGCGCCTTATCAACGAAGGTAAGGAAGAGTACAACAAAGAAATTCCTAAGGCTCAGGGTGAAGCAGACCGCCAGATTCAGGTTGCAGAAGGTTATGCTTCTGAGCGTGTAAATATGGCAAAGGGTGATGTTGCCCGCTTCAACGCCGTTTACGAAGAATACAAGCGCGCTCCAAAGGCAACTAAAGAGCGAATCTACCTTGAAACTATGGCAGAGATTTTCGGCAGCGAGACAAAGCCTGAGCTGATTGACAGCGAGCTTGAAAATCTTGTTCCGGTAAAGAATCTCAATAATATTAAGGACTAAGGGGGGATAGAATTATGACTAGAGCAATGAAAAGATTTGTAGGCTGGCTGATAGCCCTTGTGATTTTATTTATCCTCTTTGTATTAACAGGACCTTTCTATATTGTAAATGAAGGAAAGCAGGTTGTAATTACCCGCTTCAGTAAAATTGTTGATTCTCACGAAGAAGCAGGTCTTTACATCAAGGTGCCATTCCTTGACCAGGTAACTGAATATCCAAAACTGATTCTTTCTCTTGACGGCGACCCTCAGAGCATCACCACCAAAGAAAATCAGTACATAATAGTAGATACTACATCAAGATGGCGCATTACAGACCCGGTTGCCTTCTATCAGAACTTCCAGACTCTGGACAATGCTTACAATAAGCTTTCTGATATCGTAGATTCTTCATGCCGCACTGTTATTACTCAGAACCGTATGAGCGAAATTGTTCGTTCTTCTAACATCATCAACGAGCGTAAAAACGACAATGTTGAAAAGGATGAAGAGACAAAAGAAATTGACAAGCTTGTAAATGCAGATACTGTAAACGAAGTTGTAACAAAGGGCCGAAGCGAACTTTGCCGCCAGATGACCGCAAAGGCCCAGAGCGAAGTTCAGGGCTGGGGAATTGAGCTTCTGGACATTGTTCCACGCCAGGTAAAATATTCTGATGAACTCAATGAATCAGTTTACAACTCAATGATTAAGGACCGAAATCAGGTTGCACAGGCTTACCGCTCACTTGGTGAAGGTAAAAAAGCTGAATGGCTTGGTCGCCTTGAAAACGACAAGCGTACAATCGCTTCTGAAGCTTACCGCAAGTCTGAGGAAATTAAGGGTGCTGCCGATGCCGAAGCTGCCGCAATTTACGCTGCCGCTTACAACAAGGACCTTGAGTTCTATACCTTCTGGAAGAGTATGGAATCGTACAAGCAGAACCTCAAAAACTACCCTGCTACCTACAGCACTAAGATGGATTATTTCGACTATCTGTATAGTGCAGATGGTAAAAGATAATGAATTATAATGGTGGTTTCGATACGATGCTTCGCATCACTCAACCACCGCATTACAGTACACCGGTGGTTGAGTAGTACGGTGCTAAAGCACCTATCGTATCGAAACCACCTTGCGCATGAGACATATTTATGAATTTATTACACATTGAAAACAACGAACTTAGACTTAATTCAAACCTCGATGAGTACACCTTTGGAAAAACAGGGCACGACAATATACTCAGTTACGAAGGCACCCTCTTCGACGGGAAAAACTTTCGTCAGTGGACCTTTGAAGAGGTAAAATCTTTTGACGCCGAAAAAAACGGCAAAGCTGAGCGTCTTGTTTTCTATTGTGCAAAAAATCCGCTTGGCAGTTCTGCCCGCACACTCGCCGAGCTGCTCGAAGAAGACGGCCCTGCCGCTTTCGACGCAGCCCTGGCAGTCTGCAGAGCTCTGACCTCTGCCGCAAAAAATAGTAACCAGATTCCTATGGTTGGTGCCGGTGGAATTATGGTAGACGGAGACAAGGTTCTTTTTGTTCCGGAAGAACTTTTTAGTTATGCAGCAAATACACTTTCTGCCCAGGATGCTCTTGCCCAGCAGCACGGTTACCTTAACGAAACAATCAAAGACCTGCCTGCAATCTGCTTTGAAAGGGCTGCAATTGTTTACCGTCTGCTCACAAAAAACTATGCCTTTGGAGCTACAGAAAGCATAGCCCGCAATGCAGATATTCTTGATAATAACTTTCTGCCTGTACACTATTGCATAAACGGAATAGACAGCGAACTGGCAGGAGAAATAAACAGAGCCCTGAGACTGAACTCTACAGCTGTTAATATTCCCGGTAAACGTAAAAAGGGAAAATCCAGTGAAGACCTTCGACCTAAAGCAGACTTCCCGCTGGAAAAACTGGAAGAAGCCTGGAAGCTTAGCCAGGCTCAGGCAGCAAATGGCAGCGACAAGGATTTTGAAGAAAAAGTTGCCGCTTATAAAAAATCACAAAGCTCAAAAATCAATACAAAGCGAACAATTAAACGCAATTCAACAAGCATTATTGCAGCACTTGCCGCAGTTGTAATTCTTGCTGTAATCATTATAAATACAATCAAAACCCGGGGCACAGATTTAACTTCTGTAGGCCTCACCTCTACTCAGACAATCAGCGCCTATATGAACGGCGTAAATCAAAAAGACACAATGCTTCTTTCTGATTTTGGTGATGGAAAAACTGCCAACAGCTTTGCAGACATGGTCAGCAGAATCTACGTTCTGCACAAGCAGCGCATTACCTATGGCGACAACGGCTTTGGCTACCCTGCTAACTGGCTTTTCTATATTACAGATGATTCAAAGTACCAGAAATCCGGAGTATACGGCCTTACAAATCTTAAAATTGATGGAAAGCCTGCAGAACACGTAACTCAGATTCATAAGAAAAACGAAAAGGCTCCTCCTCTCACAGAAGAAGGCGGAGTCACTTTGCAGGACGGCTCTATTTCTGTCCACAAAATTGAATTCTATATGATTTATACAGAAGGCGAAGATGTTGATTACCTTGTAGATAAAATTACAGATACAATCACCCTCACCTACAAAAAGAACCGCTGGGTTATTACTGATATAGAAGAAAACAAGCGGATAAAACTTAATGTAGACTGCGCTAAGTTTAAGGCTGATTATTTTGAAGAGCTTAAAAAGTCTAACGGCGAAGTAATTCCTGCCGTAGATGCCCTGCGCTCAAAATACGAATGGCTGCCGGAAGATGCTGCAATGCAGAGAGAACGAGACCGCATAATCTATCAGATTGAACACCCCTTCGGCGACTTTGGGTTGTAGGTGGTTTCGATACGATGCTTCGCATCACTCAACCACCGACATCTTAGTACACACCCGGTGGTTGAGTAGCCCGCCAGGGCGTATCGAAACCACATCGAAACCACATCATATTGACAAAGTTGCATTTTTTGTCATAATAAACTCACGAGGTAAACAATGGAATACAATGTTGAAAAACAGCACGCAAAAGGTAAACTTCATGCTATTGAACGTATTAATGCACTTTGCGACAAAGATTCATTTGTAGAGACTTATCAGGGTGTTAAGCATAACTGTACAAGCTTTGGAATGGATAAAAAAGATATTCCTTATGATGGCGTAATCACAGGATTTGGAAAAATAAACGGACGTAAGGTTGCTGTATATGCACAGGACTTTACAATTCAGGGCGGTTCTCTTGGCCACATGCACGGCCGCAAAATTGCAGACCTTACAAAAATGGCAATCGATGCCCGCTGCCCTGTAATCGGAATTAACGACTCGGGTGGAGCCCGCATTCAGGAAGGTGTAGAAGCATTGGGCGGTTACGGTAACGTATTTAATCAGAACGTTCGCGCTTCTGGTGCCATTCCTCAGATTTCTATCATTGCCGGTCCTTGTGCCGGTGGTGCCGTATACTCACCTGGAATCACAGACTTTATTTTTACTGTTGATAAGGTAACTCAGATGTTCATTACAGGACCTAAGGTTGTAAAATCTGTAATGTTCATGGATATTTCTGCAGAAGACCTGGGTGGTGCAAACATTCACGCAACAAAATCTGGTGTTTCACACTTCCGCTGCGAAGATGAAAAATCATGCTACGAAGAAGTACGCCGCCTGCTCGACTACATTCCACACTACTTTGGTGACAAGATTGAACCAAATGAAAAGTTCAAGTTCGACGAGAAAAAGGCAGCAAAGAAGATTCGGGAAATCCTTCCTGAAAATCCACGTCAGGGTTACGACGTTCGCGAAGTAATCAACTGCGTAATCGATGAAGATTCCTTCCTCGAAATTATGAAGGAGTTCGCAATCAACTGTGTTGTTGGCTTTGGTAAGATTGAAGGCCGTACAGTTGGTATTGTTGCTAACAACCCTAAGGGACTTGGCGGCGTTCTCGACTGCGATGCTTCTGATAAGATTGCCCGCTTTATCCGCTACTGCGACAGCTTTGATATTCCTCTTCTTACTTTTGTTGATGTTCCAGGCTTTATTCCGGGACCTCAGGAAGAGCAGAAGGGTATTATCCGCCACGGTGCAAAGGTAATTTATGCTTACAGTGAAGCTACTGTTCCTAAGCTCACAGTAATTTTACGCAAGGCTTACGGCGGTGCTTACATTGCAATGTGTTCTAAGCATCTTGGTGCAGACTTTGTTTATGCATGGCCAAAGGCAGAAATTGCCGTAATGGGTGCAGAAGGTGCAATTGAGATTTTGTTCGCAAAAGAACTCAAGGATCCTAACAAGGCTGCAGAAGTTCAGGCTGCTTCAGAAAAATATAAGAACGAAATTATGACTCCTTATATTGCAGCAGAACGCGGCTACATCACAGAAATCATTCAGCCGGAAGAAACCCGTAAGCGCATTGTTGCAAGCTTTGACTTCCTCGAAACAAAGATTTTTACAAACAAGCCGCTTAAGAAGCACGGAAATATTCCGCTGTAATAAAGTGGTTTCGATACGATGCTTCGCATCACTCAACCACCGGTGGTTGGAGTAGTACGGTGCTGACGCACCTATCGTATCGAAACCACCATCATTGCGCTGTAGCCGCGTCAATCGGCTCCAGCTCAGAAAGATAAAAATCAGCTTTTTTCAAAACTTCCCAGCATGATCTTAGAGAATCTCTCCAGGTCCTGTTGTGGTGGCCTTTTATGGAAGCAATGTTCTGCAGTCCCTCATGAACTTTATCGCGTTCATCAGTAAGAATACCGCTCAGACATTTATCCATCATATTACCGCCCTTACTGAATTTTTTTACACATTCACGTATTTCAGATTCTGTTGTAGCCATCATAGAATCAATCTGATTCTGCACCTGGAAGGAACGGATTCTGCTTGTTGCAAATTCATCAAACTGAGCACCGTACTCCCCTTCCGGTGCCAGCCGGTCCAGCAGTTCCTTCATCTGACTGTTAGCCTGAACAAACAAATTTAAGCCTTCAGAATACTCAATTCGGTTTTCGTTACGAATAAAAACACCTTCCATCATAACATCGTTTAAGTAAGGCATCATTTCTTCATAACGGTTTTCACAGAACCAGGACAAAAAGCCTCCGGTCAGCTCGCAGGCAAAAGGTACCCTCAGCCACAAAGCCTGCCAGGGTCTATATTTTAAGGTTGGGAATTCAAAAAGGCCAAAGTCGTTACCCAGGTATATTTCCAGATTTTTCTTTTTGCGTTCGCGCAGCCAGTCGCCCCAGCGCACCTCAATAATTTTACGCCACTGGTTACGGAAGTTTGGAAACCATGCCTCTGAACCTTCGATAATTCCCGGAGTCCAGTCGTAATCAGCATTTATAATTTTTCCAACTTTTAATATAGGCACGCTGGAAATAAACATCTGAATTGCACCCAGACACTGATTTGCTTTTGCAATAAATTCTTTTATAGTCCGCTCAATGTCTTTTTCCTGGGCATTCTTTGTTATTTCTTTACGCTGACTGAACATGAGCATTGCTTCCAGCACTTCGTTCTGTACAGACATTATATTTGTAAAAACAGCCGCAAATGCAGAAAAATCGCTGGCAGCATTTTTATAAGGACAGGTATAATTATTTTCAGTAAGATTTGTAAACTGAGAAGTAAAATGAATATAAGGAAGCCTTGTAAATTGACGCAGCCAGTTCAAAGAACTGATAGCCGAATAAAGGCTGCTTTTAGCTCCCCCATCAATATTTTTAAGTATATTATCAAGATTTTTTAAGAGCTTGTTTTTATTTTCAATATCTGGATCCGTATCAAATGGAAGCGAAAAGGGATCTGCTTCTGAGGTAATCTGATCAGAAAGTTCGGGTGTAACAAAGGAACTTAAAAAAACATAGAAATCACCAGGGTTATCATCAATCAGATTAAAGTAAGGCTTAAAAAAATCTGCGGCGGTTTTTAGTGCCCGCAAATGTTCATAAAAAACAGAATCCAGAAGTCCGTTTTTATGATTCAAAATACCGGGGTGGTCACGATTAATGCGGCGGGCCATGGAAGCAAGAACATCTTCATTATAAATTTTTTCTGGATTTTTCTTTTCAATTAAACTTCTGAACCAGAGTAAAAGTCTATAAAAAGCAGATTCTTCTTTAAAACGAATATGAAGGGAAATATTTTTTTCTGGCAGTTGATTTTCAGTCTCCGAAAGCTGAACTACAGAAACAGATGATGAGTTAAGTTTTTCAAGCATTGTACTGCGTTCTTCCGAATCCATGCCGGCAACAAGCTTATCGAACGCGCTTCTGTTTAATGAATCTGCCATAAATATAATTATAACACAGTGATATGGATTTTGCTATGCAAAATGTTACACCGTCATTGCGAGCCTAAAGATTTCGACGTCATTGCGAGCCCGAAGATTTCACCGTCATTGCGAGCCCGAAGGGCGTGGCAATCAAAAAAAAAGTAATTTTTTACTAGACAAATTTCTAATTATAGTGGATAATATATTAGTTCTTTATTGTTGGAAGAACTATATCAAAAATATAACGATTTCCACGGAAGTCGATTCGGAGATTACTATGAGAAAACTTAAGGTTTTGGTTTGTGCAGCTTTAACAATGTTTGCGGCATCTTCATTATTCGCTGCAAGTTACAAGGTTGAATCTTTTACTGGTAAGGTTACTTATGAATCTGCACCAGGAAAATGGGTTGCTGTAGAAGCCGGACAGGAATTGTCAGCTTCAACTGTTGTTCAGACAGGTGTTAATTCTACCCTCGTTCTTTCAGCAGACGGCTCAAAGGTAAACATCAAGGCTATGCAGAAAGGAACTATCGAAAGCCTTTCTTCTGTTGCTTCTTCAGGAAGCGCTGGAATCAAAAAGGGCTCTGCACTTAAGAGTTCTGCTGTAGCAGCTGATTCAAACAAAACAAGCAAGTCTGTAGTAACTGCTTCTTCACGTGCCAGCGAGGCAAAAGAAGATTTTAGCTGGGAAGAATAGTACAGTTTAATTAAAGACAAAATATCCTGTGTTTAGGTTTTTCCGACACAGGATTTTTTTTTATAAAACAAAAAGCAGTCATGCTGAACTTGTTTCAGCATCTATTTAATTAGATTCCGAAACAAGTTCGGAATGACATTATCAAAAAAGAGAGAGAAATATGAAAAAGTATTCATTCCTTTTAATTCCTTTTATTTCTGTTGTTGTATGTACCCTGCTCGTTTTTACAAGTCTCGATTATAAAATTGCAGATTTGTTCCAGCGAACTTTGCCAGACCTTAAAGAATCAGACAATGTAATAATGGTAAACATTGATGACTCTTCTGTAGATGCAATTGGTACATGGCCATTTTCACGCGATGTTTATGCCGACGCACTGGTTATCTTAAAAGACCTTGGTGCAGAAGCAGCCGTATTCGATTTGAGCTTCCTCGACAAGTCTCAATCAAAGGTAAATAAAGAATATGTAGAAAGTGAACTTCCCCACTATGTAGACGAAGACTTTAGTGAGCTTTCAGAACAGATTGCCTGGCTTGTGTCAGAAGCCCAGGGCTACGATGTAACAGAAGACCTTAACGGCGTAATGGATTCTGTTCAGAACCGAATTAAAACTGCCATTCAGTATTCTGTTCGCGATGTAGATCAGGTTCTTGCCCAGGACCTTAAGTTCTTTGAAAACTCATACCTAACCCTCACCTTTGACGATGGCTTTCCTTCTTTAGGTGAAGTAGTAGAAAATTATCTTTCAGAAGAACTTTCACTTAAAGATATTTCAGTTGCAAAAAACGCCCGCGTTCCAAAATTCAAGGGTGTTGAACCTGCAATCAGCGACTTCCTTTTTGAAGCCAAAAAAGCAGGCTTTGTAAACGCACCTGCCGATGACGACGGTTACCTTCGCCGCCTTCACCTGGTTTTTGAATACAAAGGAAACTATTACCCTCAGCTGCTTTTTGCTCCAATCTTAAATTATCTTGGCAATCCTCATATTGATGTTCGCCGCCATAAAATCATCCTTAGAGACTGCAACTTCCCTGATGGAAAGCGAGATCTCAAAATTCCTCTTGCTCAGGATGGTTCTGTAATAATCAAATATCCTAAAAAAAGTTATTACGATTATAAAGCAATTACCCTCTGGTCTGCCTACCGCATTCTGCTGCTTGAAAAAGACCTTGTAAAGAGTCTTAAAGAGCTTAACGAAAACGGCTTCTTCAGTTTCTGGGAAGGCGACCTTCCTTACGAACTCTATGATGCAGCTTCAGGCTTTATTCACGATGCCCTTGTTACAGAAAATGATGATTCAGGCGTAACTTATGATGATTATTTTGCTTACAAAGATGCCTTTTATCAGGGAACAAAAGACTTCCTTTATGGCGACACAGAAGCACTTCTTCTTGAATCTGTAGAAGGTGATGATGAAACTGCAGAATATATTTCTTACAATATGAATACAGTACGTAAGATTTACGAGGAACTTGTTTCTTCCCGTGACCGCGTAAAAGAAAAGGTAGAAGGAGCCTTCTGTATTTTCGGAACCTCCGCTACAAGTACAACCGACTTTGGTTTGATTCAGTATGAAGAAAAGTATCCTAATCCGGGTGTACACTACACTATTGCAAATCAGCTTTTATCAGGTGATTTTGTAATTGATTCTCCATGGTGGATTTCTGTAATCATTGCAATTCTTTTGTGTTTTGGCTATGGATTCGCATCTAAGAAAATCAACAGCACAGGACGTCAGCTTGTAGCAGGCGGTGTACTTGAAGGTGCTGCTATAATTCTTTTACTTCTCTTCTATATAACAACTAAGATTTACGTGGGAACAGCAATTCCTGCAATCTCACTTGCAGTTACCTTTATTGCAATTACAGTATTAAATCTTATCTCTACTTCAAAGGATAAGAAGTTTATTACCGGTGCCTTCAGCCAGTGTCTTTCAAAAGAAGTAGTTGCCGAAATTGTTGCTAACCCTTCTTCTTTCAAGCTTGGTGGTGAACGGGTTGAGATGACGGCGATGTTTACCGACATCCAGAAATTCTCGGGCTTCAGTGAACTTTTGAATGCGGCCCAGCTGGTTGCCCTCTTAAACTTCTATCTTACAAAAATGTCTAACCTGATTATGGAAGAACGCGGTACTGTAGATAAGTATGAAGGAGATGCTATTATCGCCCTTGTAGGTGCTCCAATCAAAATGGAAGATCATGCTGAACGTGCCTGTGCTGCAGCCATTAAAATGAAGCAGTCTGAACTTGAGATGAATAAGTACATCGAAGAAATTGCTGCCGGCGACAAACCTGCTGATATGGAGCAGGATCTTTACGATGCCTTTAAGATTATGGTTGCAAACAAGAGAAGCATTTTCACCCGCATAGGTTTGAACTCTGGCGAAATGATTGCCGGATACATGGGTTCCGACAGCAAGAAAAACTACACTATGATGGGTAACAATGTAAACCTTGCTGCCCGCCTCGAAGGTGTAAACAAACAGTATCATACTGGCGGTGTACTTATAAGCGAAGCAACCCGCGTAAAGCTTTCGGACAAGTTCCTGGTTCGCAGCCTTGACCGTGTTCAGGTAGTAAACGTAAAAACCCCTATCCGCCTTTACGAACTGATTGGTTTTAGATCAGAAGCAAATGATGCAGTACTTAAATATCTTGCAGACTGGGAAACAGCACTGACTAAGTTTGAAGCCGGTGACTATACAGGCGCCCTTGCAGACTTTAAGGCTCTTGCCGCACAGAACAGCCACGACAATGTTGTTACCTACTACATCGAGCTTACAGAAAAGTTCTTTGCTAAGGGCAAGGTTCCAACAGATGCCGACGACTTCGGAGTTGCTTACAACACTGAAAACCCGGCAGATATGAATCCGGAATGGGTTGGAACAAAGTACGAGATTAAGGGAACCTTCCGTTTGCTTCAGAAATAGCATTCAAAGCGGACACACGCATTCGCGTGTGCTGTTTAATGCAATCATATAAGGATTGGAAACTTGCTTCGCTCGTTTCCAACCTTATAAATTACGTTCAAACTGACTTACGCTTTCGCGCGCGCAGTTCAACGCATAGAAATTAATATAATCCTAGTTTTTGCATTAACGATTCCTGAAGAGTTTGACTAAAGTTTATGGATGCTTTCTCTGCAAGTCTATCTAACCAGGCTGGAAGAGTAACATTCTTTCTTACAGATTTTCCTATACCTTCAATATCACAAGTAACATAAGTCAGAAAGTCTTTTCCCTTAACATTAAGATCTGTAATTTTACTTGGTTTTGAAATCTTTTTACCATTTTCCAGAACTGAGATAAGAAAACCTTCTAAAGCATCATGGGCATTTTCTACTATTTCTCTTTCAGAATCACCTTGTGAAAAACATCCTTCAAGATCAGGAAATTCGCACCAGTATCCGCCATCTTCATAATGACAAATTGCAGGATAAGTAAACTTCATATAAAACTCCATTTATTTTATTCCAGCCTGTTTTAAAATTGCAGTTTCAAGACCTTTTTTCATGTCTCTTCCATGGACTGGAACAGATAAAGTCTGCTTACCTTTTACAAGGATATAATGGCTTCCATGTATTCTATCAAGAGACCATCCATTGTTTTGTAAAAGTTTTACAAGTTCTTTATCTTTCATATCCCATAATAATGCGCATTATACGTATTGTCAATAATAATTTAATCCCACAAAAGCTGCAGGCCGTTTTCTTCGTATTGTTTGAAGGAGGCATCGCAGCTTAAAACCACCAGGTTATTCCGGATGGCCGTATGAATTAACATGCGGTCAAAGGGATCCCGGTGGTTTTCTTTTGTTGCAAGGTCAGTAAAAGAAACATAATCATAAATATCAGGATTTATTGCTGTAAAATTTAGTTGCTTTATTACATTTGGAATATGATATACAGAAATATTTCCGAGTGAAAGTTTGTTAATTTGAACCTTAATTGCAATTTCCCAAACTGTTGTTGTACTTACATAAATATCAGTATCTTCGTTATTGATGATATCAAGAACTTTTGGAGAAAGCTTTTCAGGTTTTAATAAGTACCATAAGAATGTGTGAGTATCTAATAAATATTTCATATTATTATTGGTTTTACCTCATCCAATGAATTAACACCAAAAAATTCCTCAAGGGTAATTTTTCCATCACCTACTTCTGTAAGTTCTCCTTTTCCAACCCAAAGGCCAGGTATCCGGCGTTTCTTTTTTTCAATTGTACCAACCGGCGAAATAACCGCCAGAGGCTTCTTTAAACGCCCATAGAGAACTTCTACAGAGTTACCTTTTTTCACTTCATCAATCACAGTTGAAAACTGCGCTTTTAATTCACCTACTGTCATCTTTAACATAATTAAATTATACGTGACAACTTGACTTTTTGTCAAGTTGTCTATTATACTAAATCTGGCACCCGTGGCATGGGCGGATTGCCCCCAATTATGACCAGTTGAAAAACTGGATTTCTAATTTGGGAGGCGATGCTATTGAGTTTATATGAGATTCTTGATCTGGTACTACGTATCATCAAGTTTATCTATGACGTACTTAGCACCCTTCATCGCAGACGAAAGCGAAAGAAGAAGATAAGTAAAAAATAGCTCCACCCTGTCTAGCCACAGAGTGGAGCGAACCTAATAATTAGGTAAACACACTAGTGGGGCAAGACGCTTGTCGCGTGGTGCCTTTCTTTTAATATATAACAGAATTTCTCAAAAAGCAAGTCTGTTATTTTTTAGAAAACTACTTCTTACGGTTCCTCTGAAGGTACCAGACTGCGCTGAAGCTGCTGAGGATTGCAAGCATTATTACAATGCTTGCAGACTTAGAAGGAGTCTTCTTTTCAGCAGCGTCGGCAGCGTCGCCTGCATCCGCAGTAGTTGCCTCTGCTTCTGCAGTGGTTGAGCTAGCCTCTGCGGTGGTTGAGTAGCCCGTAGGGCGTATCGAAACCACCTGCTCCGCAGCATTTACCTTTTCTGTAACTCCGGTAATCTCACTTACCACAGACTCGCCAGCCACTGCCACTTCCGGTACGTTAGATGTAAGAGTCTGCTCAAGGATCTCCGTAGCCTCTACAGCCATAACCGGCTTCTCGGCAGCTGTGGTGGTTGAGCCTGTCGAAACCACTTTCGCACTCGTCTTCTTAGCCTGTTTCTTTGCCTTCTTAGCAGCTTTCTTAGCCTTCTTTGCCGGCTTTTCTATTACGCTGCTGTCAGCAGTAAAGTCTGAGTCAGTTGAGAAGCTGTCTGTTACAGTATTGATAAACTGAACAAGTCTAGACTTTGGAGCATCGGCTGTAACATCTTCGCCGCTAAACAATGAAGTTCCCGCTTTAACAAAGGTTGAAGTACCTCTTGAAGCAATATTAGGATTTGTTCCACCGGCAGGTGTTCCAAAAATCTGTTTTGAAACACCTGCTGCGTCTGCATTAGCACCATTAAACTTAATCAATGCACTGGAAGAATCTGTAACATTAGTATGAGGATAAATTTTCCAGACAAGTTCTCCAGTCTGGCTGCCTTCAGAAGATGGAAGAACTATGAAACCTTCACCATCGTAGGCTTCCTTGATTTTATCTGTTTGTTCTGTTGTATATCCACTTAAAGTGAAAAGAGCACCAGTTGATGAAGGAACTAATCCTGTACTATTACCATTTGGTTTTGGAGCAAGATATACCGATTTTATAATAGTTCCTACAGGCAGTTGAACAGTGACCGTGTAATCCTGTTGTGGTGCAGAAGAATTCCATCCTAAACCAGCTCCATTATTATATGTTACCGAAGCAATTGTTATATTATCAGCAGTTAACGTATTACTTGTAATCCACCACTGAATACCTACCTGACCAGAAGTATTATTTCCAAGATAATAAGGACCTGTTACATTTCCAACAGAATCTTTGAAGAAGAATGACAGTCGGGTATATGGAGTGTGAATATCCGGAAGGTCAAATACAAAATTTGTATCATCACCAGTCAGATTTTCCCATGTAGCACCATTAGCACCTACAACTGCTGTATAACCATCTGTATCTTTAGATTCGCCAGTAGTTACAGTCTGTACCAACTGATACTGAACAGCCCCCGGAATAGCAGTCTTCGCAAACATAATTTGTGTACCACTAGGGAAACAGCTTGCTCTCTGAAATCCAACTTTTGGTATCCATTTAGCATAAGGAATATCGCCAACAGAGCTTGTATAACCATTAATTTGTTGTACCTTACGATTATTAACTGTTGCTTCAGTACTTGTAACTACCGGTCCCGTAGAATCAGCAACAAACTTAAATGTCATTAATGCTGCAGACTGATTTCCAGCTTTATCTTCTGCATAAATGCTGTATGTTTTATTATTCAAGTCGTTTCCGAGAGAGATTTCATTAAAGCCAGTTCCACCCATATCCTGAGCATCACCTGAACCAATCTTATAATAAAGTTTTGCATAACCTGAATCAGCACCAGAAGTTTCGTATTCAGTTAATTCATCAGCAAGAGCATTAAATGCAATTGTTTTTACTACAGCCGGATTATAAGTAACTGTTGTAGTTGTTCCTTCGGTTGAAAGAATATAATCTGCAACCGGATTTGAATCTGAAACAGGAGTTGCAGCATTTCCATCCTCTTTCAAAACTGCATATGAAAGTGCACTTACACCCTCTTTGAATGCTGGAGCAGTAATATCCTGAACAAGCTTTACAGTTCCTGTAGCAGAAGATTCGTTACCTACATTATCTATTACCTTAAAGCTGTAAGTTGTCTGTGATGTCGGAGCGGCAAAGGTATAAGACAAAGGTGAAGTAGAAAGACCAGACTCAGCTGTTATTTCAGAATAAGTTGCACCACCAACACTTACCAGGTATTTTTTATTATCTGTTGAAGTTGAACCAAGATTAATTACAGCCTTTGCTTTATTGAGGTAATAAACCGCACTGCTGCCTTCGCCAATCAAAGTTGCATTAACTGCAGTTTCATCTCCTGCCTTTGTCTGAACTATATCAGAAGCTGCGAAAGAAATTTCAGGCGCTTCAACATCGTTAGTGAGCTTAAACTCTTTTACGGCAGTAGTGTTACCAGCCCAGTCTTCTGCCCAGATTTTGTAGCTTACTTCAGCAGAACCACTTGTGGCAATTCCCGGAGCCCATGTATTGGTTGAAGTTGAGAATGTCGGACTTGATGCTGTAAGCGAATCAATTGCATCATAATCACCAATCTTAAGCCAGTATCTTCTAATACCGGATGTATCTGAAGCACTTGCAATTGTAGAAACATCAAACTCAAACTTATTCATCTTATTACCATTATAAGTAATAGATTTGATTGCCGTACCGTCAACTGTAATGTTATAGAAATCACTGCCAATTGCTTCTGCACCACTGTCCTTCTTAAATGCCCAGGTTACAGTATTAGATGGTGCTGTTGTATCCTTCTGAATTGTGATAGCTGTAGTTGGAGCAGAATCGTTTCCTACACCGTCTATTGCCCTGAACCGGTAAGAAGTTGCAGTCTCTGGTGTTGCAAAAATGTATTTTACAGTATGAGACGATGTTGATGTGTCTACTTGAGGTGTAATATCTGTCCATGAAGAACCGCCATTTGTTGATACCTGATACTTAAATACATCAGTTGCAGTCTTCTTTAAGTTGATGATTGTGTAAGCTGAATTCAGATAGTAGGTAGAAGTTGTCTTTGCTACCCAGTCAGTTGCATCAGCCCCATTTGCGTCTGAAGCTTTCTGAACAAGTTCAGTTCCTGTTTTAAGAGCCAGGTCAGGAGCAGTACCATCGGCATTTGTTCTGAAGGTTATAAGTGTCTTTTCCTGACCAAGATTATCAATAACCTTTATTGTATATACATAAACTGTATCATCATCATGATTATTAAGTCCGGTAATTTCGTAATAAGTTGAATCCTTATCTGGCGATGCAATTAAAGTTGAACCTTCATAAACCCTGAAAGTATTTATTCCCGAACGTTCAATACCATCTGAAGAAACATTACCAGAGCTGTCGCGTTTATCTGTAACGTTAGAAAGATTGATATAAATACTTTCTATATAATATGGATTAGCACTTCCATTCTGAAGACTTGCAGCCTTACTGTATGAAATAACACGGGTATCTTCATCAACTGTACCAGCGTTATTATAAGGAATATTCATACCTGCTGTGGTTACGGCGTTTGTACCATTTTTAAGCTGATATGAAAGTCCACCATCAGCCTCAGGTGCCCACTGGTCACGCTGAAGTTTTTCGGGATCGGTTGCAGTTGAAATGTTACCGGCAGCATCAACAACACGGAACATATATTCTGTTTTGTTTTCCGGAGCCGGGAATGTAAGCTGTCCATTACTGCTATCCATATATGAAGAAGGGATATCTGTCCAGTTAGACCAGCTTGAACCGGTATTTGTCTTCCACTGGTAGTGGTCAGTAGCGCTGGTGTTAGTCAAAGTAAACTTAATAAATGCATCAGCTGCCTGGATGTACTTAGTTCCGGTTTCATCTCCGGTAAAGGTAGCTGCAGCACTACCAGAAGCCGAACCAGACTTTATTGGATTTGTATTCGCAAAAGCAATTCCTGGTGTAACACTATCATAAACCCAGTTGTTACTTCCTGCATGACCAGTAAAGCCTGGACCATACAATGGATAAACATCTGAGTCCTCTTCGTTACCACGGGCAAGCTGAATTCCCAATGCAGTTCCTACGGCATCTGAACCTAAGCTGATTGTATATGAAGGGCCAGATCCAGAAAGAGTAGCCCAGCTTCCATAGGTATCATCATTTGTTCCATTATTGGTTCCCAGAACTCCGTCTGAACCAGAGTAAACGAATCTGTATTTTGTAGGACCTTCTGTAGTTGTAAAGGTAACCTTAGCCCCGCTTCTTGTGTAGTTGATTGCAGAAGCCCCGGTACCGCTTACCTTAATAATATGTGCAGGTTCTGGAGCATCAGCTTTAAGATAATCTGCATTAATCTTACCGATTGCACCGTTATCTGTATAATCATAACCAGAAGCACTGCTACCATTTGTAATAGTTGGTTTTTTATTAGTCTTAAACTTAACCTTAACCGGAGTCTGGCAGATAAGACCTGCCTTATTTACAGGGTAGAAATACTTTGCACCTGAATGCAATTCATGCCAAGGAGTTCCCCAGTCAGATACACCCTTGGAATATTCATACTTCCAGTAATTATTTGTTGAATCCCAGGTTACATCAGATGAAACATCACTTGTTGAATAGAAGTCTGCAAATGAAGTAAATGGAGAGCTTCTTACAACCCAGCCAAGAATTCCTGTGTCACCTGTAGCGGTACCAGACTGAGAAGCTTTTAATTGGACTTTAATATTTGTAACGCCCCATTTAGCAGTTAATAAAAGCTCCTGTCCGTTGGTATCAGAATCTGTCTGAGTAGTTGTATTTCCTGTAAGATTATCATTTTCACTAGCGAAAGGTGTAGTATTAACTGCAACTGCAGCATTTGCAGCAAGAGTTGGAGCATAAGTCAGTTTTCGCCATTTATCATTTGAGTTATTGCTCAGTGTAAGATCCGAAGCGGGGTTGTTTACAGCATAGTCATAAATACTATTACGATTAATTATTAATGTATTATCAGAACGAAGACTTGCATAATTACTCAGATTAACCTGGTAATTTGAAATAGATTGTCTTTGACTTATATAATTCCAGCCAGGATAAGTTGTTTCATCCTTACCGGCATTCCAGACACCAGAACCCGAATCTTGAATATTGTATGTTACATAAGAGTTATTACTATAATAATTGTAAGTTTCGCTGCCAGCATATACCTGATTAATTTTATAATAATTAATATTACTTACTGTAGGACCTGTTGCATCATAAAGCCAGTATTGTACAGAAGAGCTTGAGGTTGAATTAGGATAAACTTCTACTAATTTACATGTAGTATTTGATGTATTGTCAATTCTGTAAATCTTATAGTTTCCTACTGTGTCCTGTACGATATAGAAGAGTTTTGTGCGTGTTGTTGGTCTAGGGAAAGTATTTTCCAGATAAAAACTTGTATTGCCTGTTTCACTGTTAGACTGTTTTCTGTAGTACCAGTCAGAAGCATTTGTACCTGTAACTGCTGTCTCAAAATCATTCTGACTTGGTGTGTTTGAGCTTGCAATAATTCGGCTCTTAAGAGAGTATTCACTTGAGTTACCTGCATCACCACCCGTAACATTAGTTGTAGGGTAACGACAGGTTTCGCTCCAGGCATAATCATCAACACCTCTGGAACCATTATTTAACGTAACTGTTCCTTTATAAAATGCTGTATCAGAATATGATTTTGCGTTTGATATGGTGAAAGTGGTTAAACCTTTATAGTCATCCACACCAACCTCTTTATCTACAATCCAGGCTACAGAATAGTTGTTTGTATAGGAACCTTCATCTGTATTAAAGCTAACTGGTCTTATAAGTCGCCAGGTAATGTTTCCACAAGCATCTTTAAGGAAAATAGACAATGGTGCGCAGCTTGCAGTTCTTGGAATTTCAATTTCAATATTTCCATAGGAATCTACGCGGCTCTTTATGTCGGTATCGGTATAATCTGAAGAAGAAGTCTGATATTTATGCCAAGACAGTTTTTTGGTTCCAGGAATATTATCCGGGCTAAATGGTTCAAATCTGTTATTTTGAAGATCGCCAGATGTAGAACTAAATTGTGCATACCAGTGTGAAACAGAATAATATTCCAGAGGGGCAGAACTTGTTGTAGCCTTAAGTCTGTTATACGCTGTATTGCCATCTGTTGGGACGGCAGTTTTACCGTCTACCTGCTTGTCTGAAGAAGATGTACCGCTAGCAAGCTTAATTTTAATTTTGTATGGATTTGCAGCCTGTTTTATGATGTAGTCACGGGTAATCATAGGACAGTTATCTGTGTTTGTTGACTCAAGATAATTAAAGTCTGAATACTGATGAAGTTTTGTTCCGGTGTTTGCAAATACACGGGCAGTAGAATCTGGCATTTCGATTGTCATGTAATTGTCAATTGCTTTACATTCTGCTTCAGAAGCAAAAGTTGTATCCTGAATAATATGGAAAGTTTTTACTGTAGACTTATTACCAGCCTTGTCTCTGGCAACTGCGGTGTATTCTCCAAAACCTTTATCATAAAAACCTGAATTATCACTTACTGTAAAAGTAGTTGAACCTTTTTTATACTCTATTGCATTGCTTGATTTTTTATTTGTATCTGAAAATGTACCTTTTATATTGAAACGATAAGTAGTACAAGCGCAGTAGAAATAAATATCATTTGTTTTAGAAGGGTCTACATTTGTAAGTCCAGCTGCTGCAGAAGTTGAATGAGGATATGTCTGATTCTCATAACCAGAATCAGCATATCCGTAAATACCAGCACCGCTCCATTCAGGAGGTATAGTATCCAGAACTATTGAGCTGGAAGAAATACTTGAGTTGTAAAGGCCGCCAAAGCCCTTTGGATAGAAGCTTACTCGGTTTGTTCCCTCTCCGGCTGTAAGCTTAAGATCTTTAATTGAAAGACTTACAGAAGAAGAAGCAGTAATAACTGCGCTGCCGCTATCTGTTGCAGATTTCTGGAAAGTTGCAGTTTTTCCGTCTGCAGACCTGCTATAGAATATCTGGTTTTCACCAATATAGAGTTTTGTATCTGCATCAAAAACGGCGTCGCCGGAAATTGTAAGGGAAGCAATTCCGGAAGATTTTGGATATAAAGTAACACTTGCATTTATATAAGCTTCGTTTGTATAGCCGGATTCAGCAGATGTTTTACCAGTTGCTGAAGTTTCTGTTGATTCTACTTCTGTAGAGTTACGGTCTGTAAGACTTGGTGAAGAAGCACTTGGTGTAACATAATCATATCTGAAGCATGAATATCCATCAGCATTCGGAGTTAATTGTAAATTGTTATCACTAACTATTGTCTTAAATAATCCAGAAACATTAGTTGCTGTATCGCGGATAATAACAGCAGCCTTAGACTCTGTTGAAGAAGAAGCAAGTTCGATATTTGTAATTCTTACTGTAACAGGAAGAGCATTGCCGGAATTATCCTTCTTTGCAAGATAAGCACCTGCATCTGCATGACTGTTGACTGTAAGAGTCTTGTTACCAGTATTTACAGTAGCAGAAATCTGTCTCTGAGAAGCTGTACCATAGTTTACATAAAGTGCTGAATCAGTTGTAAGCTTAACTGTTGAATCTGCGAAGTCGAATACCTTAGCTCCAGAACCTGTTTCTTCAAAAGTAATATCAATATAAGTTCTTGGAATAGAAGAGCTTGTGCTTGTATTATTTATCCAGTACTTAGTTTCTGTACCTACAGTACCAGTAGAAGAAATTTCTGCAGTTCCCGTAATTCCAGGAATATAAAGCTTTTTGATTTCAGGCTCAACTGAATCTATAGAAATAAGTGTATTCTTAATTATAGAAATGTTATCTGCCGCATCTTTTACCTTAACAGCTACAGTATAATTTTCACTTTCACCAATATCTGTATCTGTAAGAGTCAAGCCCTTTACAGTAATGTTTGGACTTCCTGTTACCGGAGAATTAAATGTAAGAGTCTTGCCAGATTTAGTATAAGAAATTGAAGTGCCGCTAAGTGTGATTGCAGACAGAGGATCAGAAGATACACTGTTGCCATCTCTTGTAATTGTAAACTCAAGTTCCTTAATACCAGAAGTTGCTTCTGTAATTGGAATAACAAGGGTCTGCTTTGTAAGAATATTTTCTTTTGCAATTCCGGCTGTTGAACCGCTTTCTGGTGTCCATTCAAGACTTCCTACAGAAGGAATAACACTATCATAGTAAACAGGATTTGCAGGAGAAATAGCAACAACATTTGAAATATTTCCAAGGTCATCCATGAGGGCGTAAGTAAATGGAATCTGTCCCTGAACTGCAGGTGCTGCAAAGTAATTAGGATTTGTATCTCCACCAAGAGCATTTGTAACAGATGTCCATGCAGAAGCAGAAACTGTATTCTTCCAGCTTGTATCTGAAGTAAGTTTTGCAACCCACTTAATGTTGTTATGCTTAGAGCGTAAACGTTCGTGACCAGAATCCACAATAGAAGAAGTATCACCGTTAATCTTAATCTTGCTTCTGTTATGACTGTTTCCTGCAGTGTTGTTAAAGTAACGAGCAGCTGTTGCCTGGCTTACATCCGGAATGACATAAGTTGAATTTGCAAGAGCATCCGGAGGAGTTGTATCCTTAACAACAAAGAGAGATGCATAACCGTTTCCGTACTCTGCTGAGTAAATACCGCCTTCTGTAAGACCACTATTCTGTACCATATCTACGCCGAATACGTCAATACGAATCAAACCGTCTGGCATTGATTTGAGGTCGTACTTAAAGAGGAAGCCGGTATTTGCTGAATAAACAGGGTTTTCTCCAGCTGGTGTAACTACATTGTTAATTGAATTAATAATAGTCTGATATGATCCTTCAATATCTGAAGTCTTGTTCTGAGGCAGATAGTTGAATGAAGAAACATCACTTACAACAGGAGAAGATGGTGCACTTCCATCTGCAGCATACATAAGAGTTGCCCGTGCACCAATCATAGCAACATCTGCTTCAGCAAGTTTATCGGCAACATCGTTTCCAGAACCAGAAGCAGCAATATCTTCTGCATAAACACGGATGTAAAGAGAATCTGTTACACGGTAACCAGTTTCGCTAGAAGACTGTAGAGGAGCAAAAGGATCATAGAATGCAGAATCAAGATTTGCTGTTGGAGCATCGTCGGCACCAATATCTGAACCACTGAGCTGCCAGTCTTTCATAGAAGTACCGGCAAGGTCATGTGTTGCAGCATCCTTATACATACCTTCAAAAGTCTTGAAAGATGAAGATGCTGTATTGAGAGTTGTCCATCCGTTAAGCTGGGTAATACGAGGCGCAAGAGTATCCATAAAGCTTCCGATTGAGAAGCTTACTTTATCGTCTTCTGACATTGTAAAGCCATAGGCATCTTTTACATCTTTCGAAATTGTTACGCTTACAATTGAGTTCGCTGTATAACCCTCGTTGATTTCAGAAGGTTTGAACTTAAGCGTAATCATTTTTTTATTCTTACTGAAGACAGGAGTTTCAAAACGGTTTGTAATATCATCACTTATAATTTCAATATCACCATCGGCACCAAAAGCCTGGGTTCCCTGTTCAATGGTAATTTTATCAAATTCTCCGGCTTCATTTTTAAATGAGTCCGGATCCATAGGCTTTGAGAAGTTGATACGAACAGACATGTTTCGTACAACGTTGCTCTGACCTTTTGCAGGAATTGTCAAAGAAACAGCCGGGCGCTGTGCTACGATAGGTACAAGGAAGATGTCGTTGCGGGCTACATTGATTGTTACTTTTGTATCAGGCTGACTGGCATCTTCGAAAACTACAGCAGGTGCTGTAATTTCGTTTGGAGCAATACGTTCGTTGTAATCTTCATCATCTATATAATATATGTCTTTGTTCTGGCTCTGATTATCACCGGTTGCGAGGAATTCTGTAGAGAAGGCAGCCCAGCGTACAAAACCAAATTCTGGTTCTGTGGTTGCAGAAATTTCATGTGGTATTTCTACCTTAAAAACGGCAGTACCGTCCGGGTCGGTTTTTCCCTGGCGGGTTAAGGCATAGCGAACATATACGCTAATCTGCTGCGCATTCGCCACCTTTACGTCGTTTTCGATGTCAGAATAAAAGTCGTCGTCCTGCATCCATGAATCGCAGGCTGTAAACAAAAAGCTTGTAATGAGTAAAACTGCTGATAAAATAATTAAAAATCCTTTTTTCATTTTGATTCCTCTTCTCTTCTCTTTTTACCTTTTATGATTATGCCGGCAGCAAGGGCTGCGGCGATTGTTACTGATGAAATTATGATGATAGTTTTGGTGCGGGATCCTGAACCAAGTTCAGGATGACGACTCTCGCCAGGATGACGGTCGTCTGTGGTGGTTTCGATACGGTCGCTGCGCGACCACTCAACCACCGCATTGTCATTGTCGCTGCCCGGTAACTCAACCACCGCAGCTTCACCCTCAACCACCGTGTTGTCTTTCTGGCTGGCTGCTGCTTCCAGTTCTTCTAAGAACTCGTCTGTTGTTTCAAACTTGTTATCATCTGCAGGGGCTGCGGCAGGAGTCTTTGGCTGAGTTACACGCTCGTAGTAATCTTCGAGGAAGGAAAGGTCGTCGGTAAAGTTTTCTTCGGTGGTTTCGATACGGTCGCTCTGCGACCACTCAACCACCTGGCTGTCTTCCTTGTCCTGCGACCAGTCAACCACTGCGTTTTCGTTCTGCTTTATCTGAACGTCTGTCTGCAAAGTTGCAGTTGCAATTGCATAGTCGAGCGGAATGATATTTTCGAGAAGCTCTTCTTCGTCGTCATCGCCGCCAAAGCCATCGCCATCTGCACCACCGGCTGCAAACTCTTCATCTTTTTTATCCTCTTCTTCGTGAGGCTGAGATGGCGCAAGAGCCGCAACTGCATTACCAATAGAAACTATGTCGTTTAAAGATTTTCTTGAAAGCGGATTTCCTTTTATTACAAGAAACTCATCTTCCTCTTCTTCCTCCAGGGCAACAAACTGAATATCCGGACGAAGAGGATCGTTTCTAAGTTCACCGTGCTTCCACTCTTCTGCTCCCTTATTAAATGCAACAATAATTGCATCGCGTTCCGGCAGATTAAAATATGCACTGGCACCAGGAACACTTATTGGCTGATAGATTTTCCATGAGTCACGCATTCTGTAAAGGGCAGCTGTACCCTGGGCATCTGCCGAGTTCCACTCGCGGGCTCCGTAACGGCAGGCTCTGTAAAAACCTTCATCAGAAAGAGTAATTTCGAGAGGAATCCAGACCTGATCTTCTATAACTACATATTCAGAAGAATTGCGGTAAATCATTTTTGCCTGATCCGGAGTAAGGCCCGAATCAAAGGCCATAAAGATATGCCCCGGCACAGTAATAAAAGCGGTTTCAATTCCAACTGCTTCAAAAAGCGAACATACAAGAATGGAAAGGTCGTCACAGTCGCCGCCACGATACATAAGGGTCTGGTAAGGGAACTGCAAAAAGTCTATGGAAGAAGTACCAACGTTATCTTCAAAAGCAGAAGAAGGGTCTACTACATAGTTCAAACCAAACTCGTTTAATGTCTGGAAGATTCCTATTGCGTACTGAATGTTTACCGGCATATCTGTAAGAAGGTTATCGCGCACAAAGCTTGCAACGTATTTACCAAACTGCATTGCGGCAGGGTCTTTAGAAGATACGAATACGGCAGCACGGCGGTCGTCATCCCAGGACATGTTGTTACGGCCGTAAACAGGAACGTCCAGCGCGTAGCTCTGCGAAAGTTTTTTACCAAGGCGGGAATAATTTACAATGATGTAACTCGAAGTATCAGTTTTTTCTGTAAGCTCAAGCATCTGCTCATTAAAGAAAGCAAGTAAGTCTACACTAACAGTTTCATCACGCTTAATGCTCTTAAAAGTTGCACACTCTTTTGCATGTGCCATGTACTGCGGCTGAAAGAAGCTTACTGTAACATCACTGATTGCAGTGTCTTCGTTATTTGTAATATTTACCGAACCAAAAGGATTGTTTTCATACCAGAAATACAAAACCGGGAAAACCGGTGCAAGCTCGTTAACCTCAACTCCAAGGTTTGTCTTGTTATTAAATATTTCTGTAATGTTAAAGGTAACTCCAGGACCAATGCCTGCATTAACCATCATCAAAGGAGAAGGCTTTGCCGCAAAATGTTTGCCAGAAGCATTTACATCTAAATAAATGGAAGGAGTAAGTTTATAAGAAAAAACAAGAGAACCGCCGGCAGAAATACCTGCTACAGATTTTTCTGTTCTTGCATTGTATGCGCCGACATTCACATTTAAATCAAAAGAAATACGGTCTGTAACATCAATATGATAACCAGTACCCAGGGATGCATCCAGAATTGTGATTGGAGCAATTCCCGGCAGCGACGCAGAAAGATATTCACCCTGAGCAAAAAGATTAAGAAACTTTATTGGACGGTAAGTTGCCTTTAAGCCCGCCCCCATTCCGTACTCTATGCTGTGAGCTTCGCCAAAAGGTTTTGTAAACTGAGGAAAAACGCTTACTAAAAATTCACCGCCGGCTGCAATTGGTGCAGAAGAAATGCAGAGTCCTGCACACAAGGCAAGTGTCTTTTTTGAGAAAGGATTCTTTTTTCTAAGCCTTCTGGCCATTTTTCCTGACATTTTTTATTGTTCCAGTTCCGTTTCGATTCTCAAGAGATTCTTGCGGGCAGTTTCATTGTTAGGATCAACTGCAAGAACTTTTTCATACCATTCTTTAGCCTTAGTATATTTTTTCTGAAGGGAAAGAATGTTTCCAAGGTTATTCATAGCTGGGACAGAACCCATCTTTGCAGAAATTTCATAAACAGAAACGGCATTGTCGTAAAGACCGGCACGTACATAAAGCAAACCAAGTCTGTTATAAAGAGTGATCGAAGCTCCTTCTTCCTTAATCTGAGCCTGAACGGCTGCAATCTGTGGTCCAAATTCCTGAGTGATATATTTGGCAATTGCATCTTCACCGGCACGTACAAGATCTTTTTCTGAAGGGATTTTATTTTTAACATCATCAGAAGAAAAGCCTGAAGGAGGATATGTCTGCCATGCATCTGCAAGCATAATGAATTCTACATCATCTTCATTTTCAAGTGCTTCGTTTACCTTCTCTACACCTTTTTTCCAGCTTTCAGAAAAATCTTTATGAATTACAGACATAGAAAGAGGCAGCCAGATTTTATCGTAAACAACAAGAAGATTGTCTGTATTATTAAAGAGATTCAAAAGAGCCCTTTCATTATCACCAAGTTCAATTGCTACTATAAAATCATCCTGCAAAGGAAGATAAGCCGCGCCAATACCTACAGACTCCAGCATAGACATAAAGAGAACTCCAATATCATCTTTTTCGCCAGAGCGGTAAGAAAGAGTCTGATATGGATACTGAATATAATCGAGTAGAGTAAAATCAAGATGGGTTTCGTTATAAGGAGTATCTGATTTTTCTTCGCAGACAATACCAAGGCTGCGGATTCCTTCGTAAACATACATAGAGAACTGCATGTTCTTGTTCAAACCAGTTCGGAAGTGGTTGCGGGCAACTCCTACAAAATATTTAGAAAGCTCAAGAACTTCCTGAGAGTTTGTAGAAACATAGCTGGAAAGAATTGACGAATCTACCCAGCGCATTGAGTTTCTGTTGTAAACCGAAATTGTAACCGGTACTACAGAAACACGTTTATCGCCCAAAAGTTCATATTCAATAACAATTTCGCCGGAAACTTTTCCTGCTTCCGAGAAGCGGAGAATCTTGTCGCTGAAGTCTGCATAAAAAGGAACCTGTTCGCTTCTGTGCTTTTTAAGCATTTTGATTTCGCCGCACTCAAATTCCGATGCTGTATAGCCTTCTGAGCGGAATCTTACATTCACGTTACGAATTTCAGCTGATTCATTATTCGAAATTGTAATAGTTCCAATCGGATTGTTTTTATAAATCGTATAAATTAATGGGAATACATTTTCATCACACTCTACAGAAGCATCTACCATTCCCGAAGCTTTTTCTGTACTGAATTTGATATTTAAGACAAGCCCTGCAGTAATGCCTGCCGCACCCGGATTTCCAAACCAGGTATTGTTCTGCACATTGAACCATGAAAAGTCAACTCCGGCAGAAAATCTTGTATTAATTCGGAAGTTTACATCTGCATAGGCGCGGTACCAGGGAGCGTAATGAGAACGGTCGTTTGTAAAGCTGCCCGCTACTCCACCGGCAAGGCCTGCTGCAAGTTCTATTCTTGAAAATGGATAATAAAAAATTCCGGCCTGTGCACCAAATGGAACTACATAAACATTAGGCTCACTACCACCTTCAAGCTCTTTTGCGTTATATTTTGGAAGAATCATAAAACCAAATTCTGGTCCAACATTCAAAAGATCAAAAAAGGTAATACCGGCATCTATAAAGCCACCATAACCAACATTTGCGTACTTCTTCTCTCCGGCAGAAAGAAAAGGTAACATTACTGAAGGCGAAAGTTTTAACGTGAAATCATAAGTAAAGACCTCGGCAGCAAGGAGCATACCCAGGATAAGAGACAAAACTTTTTTCATAAAATTAAACTCACTCTGTGTTATATTATCGGCACAAAGCCTAAAATACAACTAACTTCTTATTATATACATTATTCTTAAATTTGTCTATAAGCCGGATTTATCAATTAAAGTAAAAAATCAGATATAAAAATACGTTATTTTATACCCAAACTTGTTTTTTCTATAATTGAATGTTATAATTATGTGAAAAAGTTTCTGCATTTTATCAGTAAGAGATTTTACCGATTTTTATGCTAGAGAGAGAAATATCGTGAGTAACAAAACAAAATCGACTCCTGAAAAAAAAGGAGCCTATGTAGTAAAGTTCCCTATAGGTGTAAAACTTGCACTTATCATCGGATTTATTGTTCTTGTATCTCTTGGAACAGTAACCTACCTTAACAGCCACTTTGTCGGTGAAGATGTAAAAATCACTGCCGAAAACAACAATCTTTCTACAAATACTCGTGCTGCTTCTACCATGGAAGATAAAATCAGCACAATTCGTTCAAATGTATTCCAGTTACTGGACCTTTTGAACGTAGTAAGCGGAGGTCGTCAGGCTGCCCTCGCCCGCCAGGCAGAAGCCTTCTTCTTTGAAAGAAATCAGGATATAGCTTCTATTTATATTCTTTCTGAAAACAGTCTTTCCCGCCCGGAAAGTACAGACAATAAAATCTTAAACACACGCTTTTTCCTCTCAAACGAACTCGACACTTCTGTAATGGAGACTTTTATTCAGGCTTCTCAGAGCGCAATTACCCGTTCCTGCAATGGTGAAACAATTGCCCTGAATGCGTCTCCTTTTTTTGGCATTCCGGTTATGTCTATGCTCTTTCCTTACAAGGAAAATGGTCTCGACCAGACCTGTATAATTACATTCTCTATCGAAAGTATTTCTGATATTCTTGGTACAGACCAGACAAACACTACATTTATCATAAACGATTCAGATGAACTGCTTTCTCACCCGGAAACAGACCGTGTTTTACGTGGAGAAAGCCTTAAAAACTACCCTCTGGTTACCGCAATGCGCCAGAATAACCAGAATAACGACGACAGCCGCCAGATTCCATTCGTAGACACAGAAATTGTTGATGGAAAAGAAAAAAAAGTTGACTATTACGGTGCTTACGAAAAGCTTTCCTTTGGTGATATTGTTGTAATGACAACCGTACCGCTCAATTCGGTACTGGAAGGAGTTCTTACAACCCGCAGAAACAACATTTACCTTATGGGTGTTGTATTCTTCCTTTCTATTATATTCATTCTTGTTTTCTCCCGCTTTGCAATTTCGCGACATCTGCGAAAACTTACTGCTGCAGCCGAAGAAATCAAGCTTGGTAACTTTGAATCTGATATTTTTGAACGCCTTCACACTAAACGAAAGGATGAAATTGGTGTTTTGAACCAGAGTACAAAAGATGAACTTTACTCCCTGAACACCTTCGCAAAATTCACTAACAGAAACGTTGCAAAGGCTATTGCCCGCCAGGAAATCGACTTTAATCCTCACCTCAAGGACGTAACAATCTTCTTCAGCGATATCCGAGGCTTTACAGCTATTTCAGACGGCTTTAAAAACCGCTTTGGAAACGATTCGCCAAGCGAAATCATCGGCTTCTTGAACGACTATATGAGCCGAATGGTAAACTGTATCGTGCTCAGCCACGGAAACATCGATAAATTCGAAGGTGACGCTATCATGGCCGTTTGGGGAATTATGAGAAACGACAGTCTTGACTTTGAATCCCTACCCGATTCAGACCCGAAAAAGAAGGAACTGCAGAAAATCCACGACGAACACGTTATGGAAGATGCTACAAACGCCATTCGCGGTACAATTGCCATGCGTTATGCCCTTATGAAATACAATAAGGAAGCAGAAGCCTTTACAAAAGCACACGAAAAAGAACCGAAAGCTAAATATAAGCCTCACATCCGCATTGGTAGCGGATTGAATACCGGTCGCGCAACCTGTGGCCTTATGGGTGCCGACATGGGTAAAGACGGTAAAATGGAATATACGGCTATTGGAGATGCTGTAAACTTTGCATCTCGTACAGAAAGCTCTAACAAGCCTTGTGGAACTGATATTCTTATTACCGAAGACACTTACAGCCTGCTCAAAAAGCGCTTTATCAAGTGCGAAGAGAATCATTTTACAATTGCAGAGGCCGACAAGCCTAACGAACTGATTGTAGAGATGATTCCAGTAGAATTTGAAGTAAAAGGTAAAGGAACACAGCACTTCTACGGTGTTGTAAATATGCCTCAGTTTGATATTGAAGCTTTCTTTAAGCCTAATGAACCGGATTTCAAGGCAGACCCGGACTGCGCAAGAGCCCTTGGCCCTAAGGGACCGAAAACTCTCAACGAAGTTCGTAACCTCCTTGGTATTCCAATCCCAGAATTTGAAAAGGTAAACTTGAATGAAGAAGAAAACAAGATCCAGGTTAAGCAATAGTCTGCTTCTTCCTTTCCTCATCACTATTTTTATCTGTCTCATTGGTGCTTCAGCAAACTCCTGGTTGTTCTATACAAGCTTCTTCCGTGCCCTTACAAAGCAGAACGAGCAGCCTATTGCAACCATTACATTCAAATATAAAACTGCCCAGCGAAAATTCTTAGACCGCGTTGTCTGGGACCGCTTACGTCAGGAATCTCCTGTTTACAATGGAGACACAATTCACACTGCTGCCCTTTCAGAAGCAACCATCTGGTTTAACGACGGTAACGTTATGGACCTTATGGAAAACACCATGGCTCAGGTATTCCTTACAGAAGATAAGGGTGCTGCCGTAGAACTGGAAGACGGATATGCAACCGTAGACTCTTCAGACGCAGAAAACGGAATGACCCTTTCTTCGGGCGGAGTTCAGGTTGATGTAAAGTCTGGAACCAGTTTGAGCGCAGGTTCTGTTGCAAAAGGCGGAAGTGGAGGAAGTGCAGCCAGCGGTTCAGGACTTTCTGTACAGGTATTAAAGGGTTCTGCTTCCCTGCAGAATGCAGACGGATCTACTCTTGCAATCAATCAGGGTGAAGAGCTAAATATGAGCACAGGCACAGCACAGACAATTCCTGCAAAGCCTGCCCTCACCGTTTACGCCCCTGCCCGCAACCAGAAAGTTCTTTACCATACTCCTGGCGCTACAGACGTACACTTTAGCTGGAGCCAGACTGCAGCTGCAACCATGCTGCAAATTTCAAAAGATAAAGATTTTAATGATATTTTATACAGCCTTAATTCAGACGGCTTAACCGAAACTGATATTAAACTGGAAGCCGGCATCTGGTACTGGAAGCTGGACGGCTCAGAAGACGGAGTTTCCCTGGAGCAGGCTGTAAACGACGGCCAGATAAAAACAGGAAAAGTTCAGGTAATTCAGTCTCTGCCACCAACCCCTGTTGCTCCGGCAGAAAACTACAGCTACGGCTACCGCACAAGAAATCCTGCAGTGCGTATTATCTGGACAGAAAGCCCATACGCTTCTACCTACAAGCTTGAAATTTCAAGAAATCCTAATATGAATAATCCGGTTATAGAACAGAGAACTTCTACAACCTCTTCTATTATTTCTACCCTTGACCAGGGCACTTACTACTGGCGTGTAACTCCTTACTATACAATGAATAAAAAAGGTTTTGCCGCTCCTTCGGAAGTACGCAGTTTTAAGGTAGAGCGCAAGGGAGAACTTACTGCTCCGGAGCTTTTAGTGCCTTCTGTAAATGGAATTGTAAATACAGAAACAAAGGCTAAACCAACCAGCTTCTCATGGAAGATTGAAAATGAAGCACAGAGCTACACAGTTCGCATTGCAGATAACGAAAACCTTCGTAATCCGGCAGTTTCTTTTGAAACTACAGATAACTTCTATACCTATAATCCTAATGTAACAAAGCTTAGAGACGGCAAATGGTACTGGGGAATTACAATGCGCGATACAGAAGGCAACAATTCTCCTGTATCAGAAATCCGCACCTTCTATACTATGAAGGGTGTACCAGAACAGCACACTGTTGAACCTGCAGAAGGCTACAAATGTGCCCTCAACCTTTTACCGGATACAAAGTTCACCTGGAAGCGTAATATTCCGGCAAACTTTACAAGCGAACTGGAAATTGCTCAGGACCAGGGCTTCAGGAACGTTGTTTATAAGGCTCCTGTAAACTCTACAAGTCTGCGCGGTGTAAACCTGCCTCTTGGAACTTATTACTGGCGCTTAAAATCTTCCAGCACAACAGACGAAACAGAGCTCATTACTCCTGCAAAGACCCTCAACGTAATTGGTAACCTTGCAGAGGCACAGCTTTCGGCACCAGGTGGTCGTGCTATTGCCCGCGAAACTATTCCGTTTAAGTTTAAGTGGTCAGACGTAGATGGAGCAGATTACTACAAGCTGTCAATTTTCCGCCAGTCTGACGACAAATTGATTTATGAAAATGTTGTTTATGAGCCGGAAGATAACGTAGATATGTTTAATCCTGCAGACTTTGTAGACAAATCAAATTACAAATGGCGCATTCAGGCCTTTGCAAATGAAATTCCGGGAGTTTCTTCCCGCCGAACAGGACGTCTTGCAGAAAATTCATTCTATCTTCTTAAGCTTAGACCGGTAGAAATTACAAGCCCTGCAAAGGGAACTGAGTTCAATGGTGTTGAAGCTGTTTTGAATCCTGCTTCTGCTAAATGGACAAGTGTTGATGATGTTGCAAAAGCTCAGTTTGTTCTTATAAAAGCAGATGAAAAAAACTCTGTTATTCTTAAGGTTCCATCAGATGAAGATATGGCAAACGGTAAGAGAGTTGCACCAAAAACAGTAAAACTCGACACTGCTGAAGGTCTTCGTCCTGGTCGTTACGAAATTGTTGTTTACGCAGAAACCTTAGACGGCGTTGATATTTCTAACACAGACAACAAGTACAGAGGACGCTTTACAGTATTGCCGGTTGAACCTCTTGAAGGAACAATTGGTCTTACTGCTACTCCAGAGCTGCTCGGTGCAGACTACCTGCGTAATCCGGAAAATCCAAGAACAATTACCCTCAGCTGGAACAAAGTACGTGAAGCAACTGATTACATAGTAGAAATTAAAGACAAGAAAAATAAAGTAGTACTCACTCAAATGGTAGACAAACCTAGTTACGAAATTGATTTTATGAAGCTCTATGAGACAAATAAATCAACCTTCGCAAAGGGAACCTTTAAGTGGAGCGTACATGCTATAAGACGTATTGATACCAACAAAGACGGTATTGTAGATAAACTTCTTCAGGAAGGACCTTCGGCTGAATCAACCTTCTCTACCGATGTTCCTACCCCAAGAAAAACCAAGGCAAAAGGAGCTCGTAACCCATATGGTAATTAGAAAAAAGCTCCTCTGCTCTTTGTGTATAGCCCTTATGATTTTAGGAGCAGCTTCGGCTAAGTCAAAAAAGAAATCAAAAAACGGATTCAATGCCGCAGCTCCGTCTGCAGATGCGGCCGCTACAGCAAAAACTGAAAACGGCGAAGTTTCTGAAGAGGAAATTAAAAACGACGAAAATCCGGATGCATCCTGGCAGTATCTTGAATGGATAGAAGATTTTCCAGAATACGTTCAAAAGTACGAAGTTGTAATTGAAGAAAAGAAAAATGATACTGCAGACTGGACAGAAATAAACCGCCTCTTTACAGAAGACAACACAACCCGTGTTCAGATCCAGCCTCTTCTTACCCCAGGCCTCTACCGCTACAAGGTAATTACTTACGACCTTATCGGCATTCCGGAAATTGAGTCAGACTGGTTTGAATTTAATATTTACAGAGCATATATTCCACAAATCCGTAGCGTGGAAGCTTCTGTAACCCACTCTTCTACAATTTATCTTGATGAAATTAACGATGGTATTTTTACAGTTACCGGACGAAATCTTTTTGAACTGCAGGAAGGCCCTACAGATACATCATTTACAAATTACGAAGTAGTAAATAGTCGTAGAAAAAACTCTGAACCTATAGTTCCTAATATTACCGAATTCAGCGATAACAACCGCAGGCTTAAGGTTCAGTTTAATATGGATGAACTTGATACTGGTACCTATTACTTTACTGCAGTTGACGCCAGCGGCCTTAGATCAGAGAACTCTAAGGACAACACCTTTACCGTAAAATTCCGTAAGGCAGTAGACTTTGATGTTGCCGGCGGTTACACCTGCCCTGTCATTGTATTTGGCGACAAAATGAAAGAATACCTTAACACAAGCGTGCTTCCGCTTTCTGTTAATGCAAAAATTTCTCTTATGCCATTTAAGCGCCGTTTTGGTTACCTTGGTCTTGGTGTAGATGCTACCTTCTCAAGACTTATGACTAAAACCCTTGGTTACGACCTTGACGGTAACTACATTTGCGGAAACGCGCTCTTTATATATCAGCTTCCAATCCGTATTAAGAGTAAAAAAGATGCAACAAAGCTTCGTCATATTGCAACTCTTGAACTTCACGGTGGAGCCGGTATTGCTATGTTCCAGAACACAGTTTTCCACTTCCCTCACGACATTAATTCTGAGCCTCTTAACAGTCTGGACTTCTGTGCTATGGCTGGTGTCAGCGGACAAGTTTATTTTACAAACAGACTTTATGCAGAAATTGGTGCTGATTTTGTAATGCCTCTTATGGAAAATCTTCCATGGGCCTATGTAAAACCTGTTGCTGCTGTTGGCTGGCAGTTCTAGGAGTTTAGAATGAAAAAACTTCATACCCTTCTTCTGGGACTTTCTCTAATTTTTTCTTCCTGTGCACTTTTTGAAAACGACGTTGCAGACTTCATGGAAAAATACACAGAAACAGCCGCAATTGAACAGCACACTTTCAGCATAGAAACTTACACCGACGCTGCAAACCAGCTCTGTATTCCTTCTGATCAGGATGTAGAAATCACCTTCTACATGCGTAACCCGAAACAGTTTAATCTTGTTCCTTCTGTAAACTTTGAAAACCTGGACGGTCAGATAAGCCGTTCTGCAGTCGGCATTGAACAGACTGAATTTGCAATCATAAACCTTACTCTGCCGCAGGACTTCCTTATTCCGGCAGACGAAGGAAAAGACATAACTCCTCTCATCAATCTTTACGAGCCTATGAGTGGCCGTGACTTTGACCGCTATTCAGTAAGTCTGAGCTGTAACTCAAAGCCGCCTGCAATTTTAAATCCTACAATCTTAAACAAGGGTAACCAGACCTTCGTAGTTGCCTTTGACATGCCTAACGAAGAAGAAGTGGCTATCCGCCATAAAGACCTTGCCTCTGTAGAAATTAACGGAGTAAGCTATCCGGTTCAGGTTACTACAGAAACAGACTCAACATCAGACCCGGAACATCCTAACCTGCAGGTAGCCCGCTACACCTTTACAGATGCACACTTTAAACGCTCTTACAGCAGCAGCTACATCACACTCAAAGGAAAGGCCTTTGAACACAAGGCAAATAACTCTGTTTACTTTGAAACCGACGACGCCTTTACAAATGGCGACAAAGAATATTCAATCATCCTGCGCGATTCCGCAGGCCTTACAAGTGAAGTAAAGGCTTCTACAAGTATTTCTAAGCTGGTGAAACCTGTTATTATGGACCAGAACGGCGGTATTGTTTCAGAAGAAGGCCTTACAGGTATTCCATTTGATGAAGATACTAAAAAAGGTACCGTTACAATTATACCTCCAACAGAAGACCACCTCGGCAACCCTGTAAGCGGTACAACAGTTTATTATAAAGTTTATGAAGCAACAGGAAGCGGCCTCATTTACACCAGCGGCACTACAACAGATGCAAAGACAATAGAACTTCCTCAGAACACCTACCGTGTAGAAGCCTATGCTTCTCTTACTAACTATGAGAACTCTTCTACTACAACAGTTAAGTTCCGCTTCCTCAACAACGTTCTCTTTGTAACCGCCTGCGATTCTTACGATGGCTCTAACCGCGACGGTTCAGAAAGAGCTCCATTCAGAACAATCGCAGAAGCCCTCGCCGACATTGAAAGCCGCGAAAGAAAAGACGCCAAGTTCACACTCTACGTAGCCGGCGACTTTACAGGAACTACTTATGATTCTACTGGTGTGGCATCAACAAGTAATGGCGAAATCACACTTGATGATAACGAAGTAAATACAGGCGAGCTTGTAATTACCCAGAATCCTAGATCAAGTGCTACTCAGGCAATATTAAAGACTATCAACCTCGACAGCGGATTAGATCCTGCACTTAAGATTACTATTGGAAATGTTAAGATAATCAATAGTGAAACCAGTGGAGCAGGAATTACACATAGTGCATCGAATACTCTTACTATTGATGGAACAACAATAACCGGCTGTACTCAGGCAATACATCAAACTACAGGTTCTCTGACAATAAAGAACTGTACTGTATCAAATAATACTGTAGGTCTACGAGTTGACGATTGTACCCGCTGCGATATTCAGGGCGGCTTGTTTGATTCTAATACTTCAATGGCAGTTTATTTTGAAGGTAATGGAACATATACAATTTCTGGTGGAACATTCAAAAATAATGCATCTAGTTATCTCACCAGCATTTTTATAAAAACTGCCAGCACGGCTGACTGTATTATTTCAGGTGGTGTAATAAAAGAAAATCATTCAGCTGGTATTTATGTGACATATGACAATTCAAGTGTTCTTAAACTTTATGGTGGAGAAATATCTTCGAATAGAGCAGGTGGTATAGAACTTGAAAATGGAGCTACACTCAAAGTAAAGGGTAATCCAAAAGTTCAAAATAACACAAAAACAACAGCAGGAAATCCAGAAAAAGCAAATGTTATTCTTCCTGCAGGTAATAAAATAATCGTAGACGGTCCACTTAGTAGTGGTGCCAAGATTGGTGTAACTACAGATACTTCAAATGAACCAACACAAATTGGTCACACCTATGACTTTGCAACCGGCTATGTAAACTCAGGTTCACCATCACAGTACTTTTCAAGCGACCGTGGCTTCAGCATTGTTGCGGGTGCCGGCGGTGCCGTAAACATTGCTAAATCCGGTTCAAGCGGCGGCCAGTATCTGGCTACAGATTATGAATTTACATTTGCGGCAAGTTGTGGATGGGTTGAACCAACTCAGACTAAGACTATAACAATTACTCCAACAATTACAAGAAAAGAACCGGCAGGCAGTGATCCTGCAACAACACCAATAGCTTACTCTTCAATTGCTTCTGATGTAAGCTGGTCTGTAAAGGTAATGAACGGCGGTACTCAGGTTGCCGCATTCTCTTCTAACAGCTTCACCTTCCCTGCAGTGCCAGCTGGCAACTACAAACTCCTGGTAACCGCAACTTACCTTGGCCAGCCACACGGAGCCGAGTTTAACATTATTGTTACTGATCCAGAAATAACTTCAGGTGCAGGTCATTATGACTCTTCTACAACTCTTCCAAATTCTCAAGTCTTTGTTCATAACAGAGTAAGTGTTGAAAATATGAAAAACCTGATTGCATGTATTCATGAAGTAACACAGGGAGAATACGAGCAGTACTGTATATACTGTGCAGATGATGAGAAAAACGCTCCAAGTGAAAAATATGGCAAAGGGCCGGATTATCCAGTTTACTGTGTAAACTGGTATGAGGCCGTTATGTATTGTAATTTAAGAAGTAAAGCAGAGAACCTTACTCCTGTATATTATCTTGCTGATGCAACTGGCAATGAAGTTGCAAACGGCCGCGAAATTTCTACATGGAAAGCACTATGTGGTACAACACTTATAAATGAATCAAACGGAAAATATTTTTCTAGTATTGCAAAGCGCAATAAAAGCGATTATACAATTGAAGAAGTTTCACAATTAGATTATACGGGTTCAGGAGATACTGATGGCGGAATTCGTTTTGATGAAAGCGCTAATGGCTGGAGGTTACCTACCGATGCAGAGTGGGAATTTCTTGCAAGAGGTGGAGATCTTTCATCCGAAGGATACACATATAGTGGCAGTGATAATATAGATGAAGTAGCCTGGTATTCAGGAAATTCTGCAGTAGATGGCCAGATACAAACACATCCTGTATGTACAAAAAAGCCTAATGCGTTAGGTTTATATGATATGAGTGGAAACGTATATGAATGGTGTTGGGATTATAATTTATACACAAATCATAATCCTCTCCCTGCTACTACAGGTGCAAATGGACCAGAAGTAGCAGGCATGTACAATTCTCGAATTATACGAGGTGGTTCTTATAGCTATGACGCTGGAAATAACAAGGTAGTCCATAGACCAACATATGACTATTCTCAAGACAGGTTTAAATACCTCGGCTTCCGCGTAGTCCGCAATGCCGACTAAAACACTGTCTAGCCACCTAAGCCTGAACAGTAATCTGCTTCTGTAATTCAAGCACCTGCTCAAGCGGCAGGTCTTATGCTTTCACAGAAACAGATTCTTTCACTAATTCCCGAACTTGGTCTTCAGTCATATTCAGGGATTTTGCGATAATTTCAATTGAGACTCCATTAGCATAGAAGCTACGGGCAGCTTCCACCGCTTTTCTTATAGTCGCATCTTCAATCTTTGCCTGCATGTCTAATTCATAATCATATTCATCTGTAAGCATATTGATTACCGCCGTACCTTTCCTGGTAAGATAATCTACGAGTATGCCTCTGGAGATTGCTTCGCGGATTGCTTTTTCGTAGCAGGTATTCTGCTCGTCTTTAGTCGGTGCTTCTTTCAGCACAGCCTGATAACGGAATACAATATCCATGAACTCGCAGTACTGCCTTAGCATATCACACTTCTGCACAACCGGCAAGTTTTTTCCCTCGTCACCAATTATGCTCATAAACCGAACCTTAAGTTCGCACAAGGGTTCTTGCTGAGGTTCCCAAAATGCATCTGAAAGTTTCATTGTATATTCCTTTTCCGTTTTTCTTTTCCCGTTGTAGAAAACATAAAACTCGGGAGTTGGGATTTTAACGATGTTTTCATTATATCTAGCCCGGGCAGGAATAATTCCATAAAGCAGATGAACATAGTATTCCAGGCAACGCAGCGGCATATTTTCATTGGGCGTACTTTGATGTTCCACCAGAATTATCAGGCGGTCATTTATTAGCATACTGATGTCGTTATCGTAAGGCTTACAGATGGACTGTGGAATCTTTTTGTGTTCAATGACAGTATCTTCAAGCTTCAGATTTGTTCCATGAATCGCATTGTAAAGTGAAAGAAAATTTTTCTTTCCGTCCAGTTCATCATCTCCGAAAATATCGGCAAATACACTTGATTTGATTTCTCTGTTTTCAAAAGACATTAGGCCCTCCTCGTCATGGCACAATACCGCCCCGCGGCAATAGTTTTTTCTACATATAATATTGTCCGAACTTAATCATTTTACGCAGTTTTTTTGGAGGAAACTTGAAAAAAGACAAAAAAAAACTCGCTTTTCAGCGAGTCTGTTTTAGGATTATCCTTGTTATAGCTCCCACGGGAGTCGAACCCGTCTCTCCGCCTTGAGAGGGCGATGAACTAAACCGATATTCGAGGGAGCCAAAAAAAAGCTGAACCATTCCTGATTCAGCTTAGTTCCCCAAGGAGGATTCGAACCCCCACAGTCAGAACCAGAATCTGAAGTGCTACCATTACACAATCGGGGAATAAATAAGTGAGTATTAATATATTGATTAACGCTCACTTTGTCAACAGGTCTAAACCTATTTTTATTATTTTTTTGCAGTTTTTTTAGCAGCAGGCTTTTTTGCGGCCGGCTTCTTGTCTGCAGTTTTGTTTACAGCTTTTGATGTAGGCTTTTTGTTTACTTTTGGAGCCTTTGGAACTGTAGTGTCTACTACAGAGTTATCATCACTTGCGAACTCTGAGCGAACATACTTGTCTGCTTTCCAGTCGTTAATCCAGGTGTTTCCATCGAGGCAGTAGCGGAACTGGAATTCTTTATTTGTCTCGAGCTGCTTCTTTACTGAGAAAGAACCATTCGGATCTTTTTTCATAGGAATTGAGGTTGGGTCCCAGCTGTTAAAATCACCTGCAAGATAAACCTTTGTTGCACCTGCAGCAGCTTCCGGGTTTACTGTAAATACAACTGTACACTTTTTACCATCACTTGAGAATGTTTTCTTCAATGACATATTGTTATCTCCTGTTGTTTAAGGTACTGTCATCCTGAACTTGTTTCAGGATCCATGAAAAGATGTTGAATCAAGTTCAGCATGACGCTCCTTTATTTATCTTTAATTGTATGCTTATATTTTATTAAAATCAAGTCTGACATTGCAGATAAAACGTTTCCCTTGTTAAGATTTCGGTCTGCAACAAGGGGGATTTCCTGAAGAATGTAATCTGCAAGAGAAATCACAATCTTTCCCTGCATACTCCCCTGCTCTACTGCGCCCCAGCAATAATCCGGCAGCTGAACTTCTATTCGCACTGAATCAATATTTTCTGCCATAGAAGCGCCTGAGACGTAAGGAACTGTAAAGGTTTCTTCTGTAAAAGCCGGAACAAGGCGAATCATTTTTTCTGATGCATTAAAGCTGCGTACCAGATATGGATGAACCTTAAGCTCGAGGGAAGTATCAGCAAAGTTCTTAAAAGCCCATTCCATAAGCTCTGTACCGTCGTGTACACGGCCTGCCTGACCTTCTTTTGCATTATTACCCGGACCGCCCATTGTAACGGACAAAAAGCGGGTTTCCCCGCGAACTGCTGTGAGCGAAAGATTATATCCGCTTTCATCAATATAACCTGTTTTAAGACCGTCGCAGCCCTGAAGTTTTCCAAGCAGCGGATTTGTATTCTGCTGAGTAATTGGCATTGTGATTTTTTGAGGCAGCCCCTGGGTAAAATCCTGGGCAAGAGGCTTATCTCCTGGTGCAAGATTTTTTGCCTTAGGATAGGTAAAATCTAATACGCTGTGAAAGCGGTGCAGCGACTGTGGATGGCGGCGAAGATAGACTGTTGCAAACTCTGCCATTTCGCGGGCAGTAGTCTGATTCTTTTCGCTGTAGCCTGAGCTTTCTACAAAATGAGTGTGCTCAAGCCCCAGGTCACTAGCTACAAGATTCATTCGCTCAACAAAGGCTTCCATACTTCCGCTTACTGTATAGGCAAGGGCATAAGCCGCATCGTTACCGGAACAGATTGAAAGGCCAAGGAGAAGTTCCTCCATTGTAACCCGCTGACCTTTACCCAGGAACATAAGGGAAGAGTGAGGAGGCATGTTGCAGGCCCAGCTTTCCGGCGGAAGCGGAATTACCTGGTCATAGCTGAAACGACCGCTGGCAATCTCCTCCTCTACAACATACATGGCAAAAAGTTTTGTCATAGAAGCAGGAGGAATTATTGCATCTGCATTTTTTTCATAAAGGATATTACCGTTAGACACATCTAACAAAATTGCAGATTTAGCCCAGACATCCAGCTGAGGCTGCCCTATATTATAAGGAAGTTTTTTAAGCAGCTGATGTTCAGAAGAATACTGTGAATAAAGGATTTCATTGAGGTCGTAAATCTGCTCTGCAGTGAGAGGAGTTGCATCCACTGTCTGCTTAAAATCATAAGCCCGGCAAGCTGTATATGCACAAAAAGTGATTAATAGTAAGGCTGCTGCGGCTGTAAAGGCCTGCCACAGACGGAAGCGGGATTCTTTGTTTTTCTCTGACATGATTTTCTCTCTATTGTAAATCTCTTAAAAGTGAATCAACTAAAACAAGAGCAGTCATTGCTTCTACAACAGGAACAATGCGGGGACAAAGACAAACGTCGTGGCGACCCTTTATCTGAAGTTCTGTACTTTCATAGCTTGCAGAGCCATCAGAATTAAAATCACTTGTACGGCGAACTGTCTGCTGGCTCTTAAAAATACTAGGAACAGGCTTTACAGCCACGCGGAATAAAATATCAGCTCCACTGCTCAAGCCACCCAAAACTCCGCCTGCATGGTTTGAATCAAAAAGGGGCTTTCCGTTTTCGGCATGCATAGTGTCGTTATTCTGGCTTCCAAAGCTGTCTGCTGCAGCAAAGCCGTCTCCAATTTCAAAGCCCTTCACTGCCCCAATGCTGAGCATTGCAGCCGCCAGCTGGGCATCGAGTTTTTCAAATGCAGGCTGGCCAAGTCCAACCGGGCAGCCGGTAACTAAGCATTCAATTACCCCACCCGCAGAGTCGCCGGCCGCACGAAGTTCTTCGATTTTTTTATTCATCTCTGCCGCAGCCTCATTATCCGGCGCACGAAGATTATTTTCTTCTATCTGACTGAGGTCCCGCTTTTCTGCACTAATACCTGCAGCGCGGATTGTATAAGCAGTAATTTTAATCCCCTTCTGTTTGAGAACCTCTTGTGCCACCGCACCCGCTGCAACTCTCGCTAGAGTCTCGCGTCCGCTGGAACGTCCGCCGCCGCGGTAATCACGATTACCCTTGTATTTAATATCATAAGTAAAATCTGCATGCCCCGGACGGAAGGTTAAATCTAAGTTTCCATAATCACCGGAATGCTGAGAGGTATTTCTAACCTCAAGGGCAATAGGAGTTCCTGTAGTACGGCCTTCAAAAACACCGGACAAAATCTCAACTTCGTCGGCCTCTTTGCGGGCTGTTACAGAAGCACTTACCTGGCCCGTAACCGAAGCCCCCGGACGACGACGATTTAAGGCCGCCTGAATCATTTCTTTAGTAAGCTCGATTCCTGCCGGGCAGCCATCAATAACACAGCCCAAAGCCACCCCGTGACTTTCACCAAAGGTTGTTACACAAAACCTTTTTCCAAATGTATTGCCGTTACTACTCATAAAAAAACATTATAATAAAAAGTCTAGTTTAATTGAAGAGATTATATTATAATAATTCTTATGGTGTTTAGTTTTTCAGCTGCAAGGCTCTTATTTTTTGTAAATTTTCCCCCAATTGTTTCCATTATCATTCTCGTTGCCTTTATTAAAACGAATGTTACATTTTCAGATATAATTAACAGAATCTTTTTTGTTGCCTGTGCATCAGTCTTCTTACTGGTTGTTGCAGACAGCACCCGCTTTGTAACTGCAAGAATGGATCATCCAACTTTCCTAAGATATTTTTCAAAGGACGTCGGTTATATTCTCCGGGTTCTGGTAATTTATTTGATTACATTGATTGCAAAACGTAGAAGATCCCGCCACCCGTTTTTATATTCCCTTCCACTTCTCTTTTGTATCGCCATCTGTACATTAAATACTTTACCATTTGGAAGAGGTCTTATGTTTATCTGCGATGAGAACAACGTTTTTCACCGAGGTCCCTTTGGCTATACTCCGCATTTGATATGCTTAATTTATTCGCTTTTACTTCTTTACTATTCTTTTAAGAATTTTAGTCACAACAAATATGAACCTCTGGTAGTAATAATTATAGAGCTTGCAGCCTTTACTGCGATGGTCGTAGAAATGCTTTATGATTTTGATTTTGTTCTTTCGCAGGTTCTGGTTTCTTCTGTCATCTTCTATTATTTCTTCCTGATGACAATGACTTACAAGCGCGATACCCTTACACGCCTGCTGAACCGCCGCTGCTTTTATCTTGAAGTTAATCATCTTAAAAAATCAAAAATGATTATTCTTTCCATGGATTTGAACAATCTTAAAATTTATAATGATACAAAAGGCCATGCTGCCGGAGACAGGGCTCTTATTACTGTTTCTGAAATTATGGAAGATGTTTTTGCAAAGTACGCAAAGCTTTACAGAACAGGCGGCGATGAGTTCATGGCAATCTTCACTAAGCAGGATAAAAGCTTTATCGAAAAGCTTGTTGAAGATTTTCAGGCTGCTCTAAAGGCCACAGAATATATGGTTGCCTGTGGCCTTGCGGAATATACTCCTGGTGATGATATTGAAAAGGTTATTACACTCAGCGACGAACGCATGTACTCGCATAAGGTGAAATTAAAGAATTCTGACTCCTTTAAAAAAATATAAAATGCACGGTGGTCGAGTGCCGCGCAGCGGTGTATCGAGACCACCTGATAAGATGACATCCCTAAAACGGTGGTTTCGATACGGCTTCACCTACTCAACCACCATTTTTAATTCTACTTAAAATCTACATATATATTGAATTTCACATCAAAAATCATTAAAATATTTCGCAAAATATATATAGACTCAGGAGGTATGTTATGAGTATTTTTCGTGGCGCTTTTACAGCTTTGATTACACCAATGAAGGCTGATGGTTCAGTTGATTTTGAGGGCTTCCGAAAAAATGTCAAACATCAGCTCCAGCAGGGGATTGATGGTTTAGTTCCACTTGGAACCACCGCAGAAACCCCTACCCTTGATGAAAAGCCGGGCAGCGAAGAAGATCAGATTATACAGATTGTTTTTGAAGAAGTTCGTGCTTTTGAAAAGGAAACAGGAAAAAAGATTCCGGTAATTCTTGGTGCCGGTTCAAATAATACAAAGGATGCAGTTGCCTACGTTGAACGCGCTAAGGCAGCAGGCGCTGATGCAGCACTTGTTGTAACTCCTTATTACAACAAGCCTTCAAAGGAAGGAATCTATCAGCACTTTGCAGCAGTTAGCAAGGTTGGAATCCCAATCATCGTTTACAACATTGCAGGCCGTACAGGTTTGAATATTCCAACTGATTTGCTGGCACGCATTGCAGAGCTCCCTAACATCGCTGGTGTAAAGGAAGCAAGCGGAAGCGTAGCTCAGATGATGGAAGTTATCGGCCAGATTAAGAATAAGAAGCCTGACTTCGCTGTATTGAGCGGCGATGATGGTCTTACCCTTCCTTTGATTGCAGCAGGTGGAGACGGAATTATTTCTGTTGCTTCTAACATGATTCCTGCTTTGATGCACGAGCTTGCACAGTCTGCACTCGACGGCGACTTTAAGAAGGCCCGCGAGATTCACTACAGACTCGCTCCATTCTTCAAGGCAGAGTTCTGCGACGGAAACCCTTCGTCTATTAAATATGCAATGAACGTAAAGGGCATGCCGGCAGGCGGCTTGAGATTGCCTTTGGTTGAAGTTAACGACGCTGCAAAGAAGCAGATTGAACAGGCTATTAAGGACTGTGGTTTGTAGAACACTGTCACCCCGAACTCGTTTCGGGGTCTCATTAAGGAGATAAATTATGAGTGATAAGATTAAGGTTGGTGTACTTGGCGCTACTGGTATGGTAGGCCAGAGATATATTAAATTGTTGGAAAACCATCCATGGTTTGAAGTTTCTTACGTTGCAGCTAGCCCTCGTTCAGCTGGTAAACCTTACTGTGAAGCAGTAAAGAACCGCTGGCTGATTGGCGCTGAGATTCCTGCAGGCGTTGCAAACCTCATCGTTGAGGATGCTAACGACGAAAAGAAGGCTCTCGGCAAGTGTCAGTTTGTATTCTCTGCACTTGAAATGGGTAAGGATGAGATTAAGGCTCTGGAAGCCGCTTATGCTGCTGAAGGCATTCCTGTAGTAAGTAACGCGAGCGCAAACCGCTGGACAGAAGACGTCCCTATGCTGGTTCCAGAAATCAACTACTCTCACCTGGACGTAATTGCTGAACAGAAAAAGCATCACGGCTGGGACAAGGGCTTTATTGCTGTAAAACCTAACTGTTCTCTGCAGACATACATGATGCCACTTCACGCTTTAATTCAGGCTGGTTACCCTGTAAAGAGAATGATCGTAACAACTCTTCAGGCTACTTCTGGTGCAGGTTATCCTGGTGTTGCATCTTTTGATATGATTGATAATATCGTTCCATTTATTGGCGGCGAGGAAGAAAAGACAGAAAAAGAATGTCTTAAGATTTTGGGAAGCGTAAAGGACGGAAAGATTGAAAACGCAAGCTACCCTATCGTTTCTTCTACTTGTACTCGTGTTCCTGTAGTAGACGGACACACAGCCTGCGTATCTCTTGAGTTTGATTTGCCTGATGACAAAAAGCCAAGCCTGGAAGAAATTGAGCGCGTATGGACATCTTACACATCACTTCCACAGGAGCTTAAGCTTCCATCAGCTCCAGAGCATCCAATCGTTGTTCGTCATGAGGAAAACCGCCCACAGCCACGCCGTGACCGCGAAACAGAAAAAGGAATGGCATGTGTTATCGGACGCCTTCGCCCATGTAACGTATTCGACGTTAAGTTTGTAGCACTCAGCCACAACACAAAACGTGGTGCAGCTCTTGGCGGAATCTTGAATGCAGAACTTTTGAAGGCAAAAGGTTTCTTTAACTAAAGACTTCTGTCGTAAAGCATTGAAGCCGTGTACGCTGTGGCCAGCCCAATAAAAATGGAAAGGCCCATCAGATGTACCGGCTGGAAAGTGCTGAGACTTAAAGCTCCAAAAGAAACTATCGTTGTTATAAAAGAGAGCATGGTGGCAAAAGGCTCAAGAGTCTTGATGCTGCCTGCTCTATTTTTTTCGTTCTCCATCATATAGATGATATAATCAAGTCCAAGTCCAAAGACAAGAATAAGGCCTGTTACAGAGAAAAACTCCAGATCTATATGAGAAAGAGAGAATATTGCCCCGGTCATAAGCATAATCAAAAGAGGAACAGAAATAATTTTCATAGTCTGCTTCCACTTATAAAAGACCTTAAGCACAATCAGCATTATTACATAAGCAATTGCAAAGAGAAAAAGAACCATGCTTGTGAGACGGTCCAGGTCTCTTCCCATATCTGCAATCTTATTTACAAAATAAATATCTGAATCCTCGGCTGCAAGATTTTTCATCAGTGCATTGTCGTGAACTAAGGCCGGCATAACTACCGAATAGTAGTCTGTACCAATAGAACCAAGCCAGGCTGTAGAAATTGAGTTCATAAGATAATCAGGTACATTACCCTTCTCTATCGAAATATAATTCTCTGAAGAAGCATTAAAATCTGCAAGCAGTTGATTAGTTAAGTATAAAGCATCTTCATCAGAATAGCCCAGGGCTTCGAACTGAAGTGGCGCAAGTGCCAGAAGTTTTTCTGCTGCTTCTCTTGATTTTTTCTGCTGGTCAATTGACGGAATAAAGTTTGAAGTACTTACATAAGAAAAATCATTTCCAAGCTTTTTATCAAGAATCTTACAAAATTCACTTTCTCTTTTAAGAGTCTCTTCTTCACTTGTACCGCGTATTATAAACCAGCCGGTTGGATTGTACTTTGTAATTTCGTTAGAAAGAAGTTTGTCGTCTAAGATACGGCCTTCCATAGTATAAAGTCTGGTTAAATCATTTTTTACCCTGAAGTTTTTGTGCATAAGCATAATCGTAAAAATTGTAAAAACAAACATAAGAGTAATTGCAATGCGGCCAAAAATCTTTTTTGTCAGCGGTGAAGAAGATTCTTTTACCAGAGAAGAAATCTTAATTGTACGCTCTTTTTTGGGAATAGGAATATAAGGGAATATTGCAACAGTTGTAAGAAATGAACTGATTAGGCCTGAAACAGAAAAAAGAGACATCTGTTTAAGCATATTAAATGGAGCCAGAAGCAGAATAGAATAACATAGAACTGAAGAAATAATTGCCATTCCCAGACTTTTTAAGAGGTGGCGGCGAATCTCGCTTCCTGTTTTCAAAAGAGAGTTACCGGCCCACTGGGTAAAATAATGCAGACTATAATCTATGCAGGAACCAATTAGGGAAGTTCCAAAAACGAGGGTAAGAATATGCATCTTTTTGAAAACTGCAAGAGTTGTAATTACCGCAGTAAGTACAGAAATCAGAATTGAAGAAAGACTCATTAAAAGCGGCACGGAAGAACGGAATACCAGCAGCAGAATGATGATAACTAAAAGCATAGAAATTGAAGTTATCAGCGTAATTTCTTTCATGGCTTCGTTAGAACTCTGGTGACTGTTAAATGGGGTGCCAGAAAATACAAAGCGTATGCCGTCTTTTTCTAAAGGGTTGCAGATACTGTAGATTTCGGTAATTCCATTATCTTTACTTGCCAGCCCCGCCCCCTTTTTACTGAGCATTCCGCGAATCATGATATACCAGATACCGTCTTTATTTGACGCAAGAACTCCATCCTTTACAGACATAGCCGTACCAGACTTACGAACATTTTCGAGAAGATTATCTGCATTTGTCTGAGTCAGCATAAAAGGGTCAGATTCCAGATTATCAAGTGAAATCATATTAAAAGGACTATAGGCCTGCATAAGTGCATTTTCAGCAAAAGCTTCTGCCCCACCTTCTGAATTAATCATACTTATGGCAGCCTCATCTAAAAGATTCCAGCGGTAGTCGTAAAGAAAATCTGTAATACCGGAAAGATTATTTATATCAGAATAAAGACTTACCGTATTAAAGTTATCGCTGTTTTCAAGCTGCTGATAAACATTTACCGCAGTTTCACGAGCCTTAGGAAAATCTTCATGAGAAACAAGAATAAAAACATTCTGACCTACAATTTCTGTAAGTTTTTCATCTGCATTGCGAACGCCTTCTTCTTCAAAAGGACGTGGAAACATGTTAAATAAATCCGCATCAATTTTTATACGTGATGGATTTACTGCAAGCACAATCAGAAAGAAAGCTAAAAGTCCAAAATGATAGGTAAACCATATTCTTAAAAAGTGTTTGTCTGAAAGTTTATTTATTAGTGAATAAAGCCAATTCATCCTTTGAAAGTTCCTTTGGATATGTCTGATTTTCGAAAATATAAGAAGTGCTGTTTTCAGAAGCCTCTGTCATAACAATTCCATTTATCTGATTTCCAGAAACGAGTAAATCAATAGAAGTAAGGACAGAAGCAATTGTGGAATCTTTTGGCACAAGAGTAATTTTTATATTTCCGTCTGCCTGGGCAGTAAGACTTGTATTAAATGCCTTTGTAAGATTATCATAATCGTTTGAAAAAACTGCAGATATGGTAGAAGCCACACTTGCAAAAGTCTGATTATCTGATGTATCAGTTACATTTTTTGTTCCGTCGGCTGCAATCTGGCTAATAAAATCTTTTCCAACAATCATTGATGATGGAAAAGGTTTTGTGGTTTTCCACATAATTCCTTCAGGGCAGAAAATAAAATCTCCATAAGACTTCAATTCTCTTGAGCCTCTGGCGGTTTTTACACTTTTTATCTGTGTAAAGTTTCCTTTTGTAACAGGATGTTCTGAAAGCATTGCACATACTTCTTTAAGCTTCTGATTTTCTGAAGCGGCTGCAAAAGAAAGGCAGCAGGCAAGTACAAACATAAAAGCAATGTGTTTTTTCATTAAAATCTCCTTATCTGTTATTCTGTATTATACAAGAATTCACTAAACCTTAACAAGTTTGTATAATAAAAGAATGAATGAGCACATTGTAAAAGACGGCACCTATATCCCTGTAAATTTAAACACTTATCCTTCAATTCCTGACACTCCTTTATTAAATCCGGAAATTGTTCATAATTATGATATTGAAGGCGACTACCCTTTTTTAGATAAATCACTCAAAGGCAGACTTTTAAACTTTGGAATTTATGCAGGAATATTTTTTCTTGTTTTTCCTGTAAATCTTTTTAAATACGGTCTCAAAATAAAAGGCAAAAAAAATCTTCGCAAAAACCGAAAGCTTTTTAAGAATGGTGCCATGACAGTTGCAAATCATGTTTACCGTTGGGATTATCTTGCTGTTCTGCAGGCAGTAAAATTCCGGAGGATGTGGTTTCCTACCCGTGCCCTGCAGATTCAAAGCAAAGACTCATATTTAATCCGTGGTGCAGGCGGTATTCCTATTCCTCGGACCATTGCAGCCACAAGACGTTTTTACAAAGCCTTTGATGAACTCCATGCAAAAAAGAAGTGGATTCATCTTTTTCCAGAAAGCTGCCGCTGGGATTATTATCAGCCTATCCGCCCTTTTAAGAAGGGAACTTTTAAGATGGCTTTGATGTATGACCTGCCTGTTATTCCAATGGTCTTTTCTTACAGAGAACCTGGTAAGCTGAGAAAGCTTTTAGGAAAAACAGATCCTCTCATTACACTGAACATTGGAGAGCCGATTGTAGCAGAAAAAGATTCTTCTAAAAGCCGTAACCAGATTTGCGAAGAAATGCTTAAGAAGGCTCACCATCAGATGCAGAAAATGGCAGGTATTGAGCAAAACATGTGGCCGGAAACTCTCGATTAATAATATGATACTGCATGCCAGCATTTCTGGCCCCCTGGCCATCTGTGTCATCCCGGTCGCCGACTACAAGAACCCGGCCAGCTTCTACACCAAGCTGCCCCGCCACTTTTTCAAAAAGAGCCGCAGCGGGTTTGAGTCCGCCAAGTTCCTGAGAAGCTTTTATAAGATCCAGGTTTTCTTCTGAAATTCCAAGAGCTGCCATTCTTTCTTTTACAAAAGGATAATCACTTAAAATTGCAGTTTTTATATTAAGGGCCTGAAGTTCGGCAAAAACCTTGTTCACTTCAAATGCACCGTTTCCATCTGAACCGGTCCCTGCCCGGCATTTGTCGTGTAAAACTTTTGTCATAAGCGGCATATAGGTATTCTGATACCAGCCCAGAAAAGATTTTGCACTGCAAGGGAAAAGGCATTTTTTTGAAGCAGTTTTAGAATACTCTCTCAAAAAGGCCTCTTCTGTTTCATAGTAAGCACCTTTTAAGTTTTTGCGGGTCTTACGGTCTGCAAGCATACGAAACATATAAAGAGGCTTTGCTTTTATAAGATATTTTGCAACCTTTGAGTTATCGTAAAGAGTGCCGTCAAAATCAAAAATGACGGCAGAAATCCCTTTATTTTCTAACCAGGTCTTTGAACATTGCATGACGTTTTTCATCCTGCATAAGAAGGTTCAACTTAAACTGTCCGTCGCGGGCACCTGCCAAAATGCAGCGTTCCTTGTAAGTTTCAAAAGAATCCTTCTGCAAAACAAATGGAAGAGGTTCTGCAATGCGGAGAGAATCTCTCTTTGCCTGGTATTCGCAGTTTATTTCCATCAGTTTTTTATCTACGAGAGCATTGAACTTTTTAACTTCTTCATCTGCAAGAGAAGTATTTTCAAACTCGTAGTAAAAGTTATAAACAGAATTCTGAATATCAGCAAAACCTACAAAGAACTTAGTCTTAATGCCAGACTCCTTTTCTGCAAGATGCACAGCTTCAATAAACTGACGTTCATGAATCTTTTCACCAGTCATAGAAATAATTCCGTTAATCTTCTGAATAAACTGAATTGTAGGAATTGTTCCATAGTAACCTGTTACTTCAACAAGGTCATTCATATTGTAGCGGTAAAGACCTGCATAAGTTGTTACGTAAATTGAATAGCGCTTACCTACTTCAACTTCATTAATCTGTAAGAAGTGCTTTTCAGGTGAATCTATTTCTTCTTCTTTTACAAATTCAAAATAATGCATATGAGGGAAAAGAACAGTATCATTTTTTCCGTTCAATACAAGACCTGTTCTGCATTCAGAAGAGAAGTAACTGAATTCCTGGTAGAGCATTTTTTCCGGGAAAGAGTTCTTAAACTTTTCCATGTAAACACTGGTGTTTCCGCACTTCCAGGTTGTAAGAATCTGCATGTCTGGCCAGTAGTGTTTTGGAAGAACCTGACCGTATTTTGCTTTAAGAGCACGAAGTTCTGCTGCACGTTCTGGATTCGGATGGAAAACAGGCTGCAAAGCTGCACGGATTTCCGGCGAAATATCCAGTTTTTCGTTAAGAGTACCCTTTTCAATATCATTGCAGTATTCATCAAAGAACTGATTAACGTTATTCTGCATTTCTACAATTGTAGAAGGGTTTGCTGTAATGATAATGTGAACATTCTGTTCAATACCTATTCGCATGATTGTGTAATAGCGGGCGGTATAATCTTTAATATCAAAAACATCTGCAGGAGCAGAATGAATTGGCTTTACAAATTCAGGAATATCACGGCGGGTAACTCCGGAAACAGAACCGTAAACAGTTCCATCTGGAGCAGAACCTTCAATAGCCTTTCCTACAATAGAGATAGCAGGTCCTTCAAAACAATGACGACGGTGCATAAGGAAAGTATATAGCCAGATATTTGTCATCTTGCTGTAAACATTGTCGTAATATTCGTTTGTGATTGGAATCCACTTTGGTTCATTTGTTGTACCGCTGGTAGTTGCGTACATTTTAGGCTTTCCAGGGAAAAGTACGTTTTCCTCGCCATTTTTATGACGCTCAACAAAAGGACGCAAATCTTCGTAATCCTGAGGAGGAACATTCTTCTGCCAGAGTTCTACAAGTTCTTCATACGTGCTTGCTTTCAGTATTTCAGCGAAATTGTGTGCTTTACCCCATTCTGAGTCTTTTGCATACTCAAGAATACCACGTAATGTGTTCTCTGAAGCTTTTTTACAGTTTTTAGAGGCCTTTTTGACCTTGCTTAAATGAATTCTTCCAGCCATTCCCAATGCAAAATTGATGAATGCTACATTCTTGGTTTTTGTTTTTCTCGACATAATTCGTTTATTATAATACCCATTTTCGGATAATTCAACAGCAGAAAATATACCTTGCAGTAGTCCATTTATGGATATATAATAGTTAAAATGGAAGGAATTATATCAGCATTAAAAAAAATCCGCTCCACTATATTCTCTCCAAAAGTAACTCTTCAAAAACGCATAACATATGCAATGGTTTTATGTGCAGGTTTTGGAGAGTTGTTCGGAGCCATTGAATCTTATCTGATAGGCCTTCCTGCTATGGCATGGCTTCTTCCATTAATATCTTTTTTTCTTTTAACAGGACTTTCAATCTGGGGTATTAAAACTCAAAAAACAAATCTTTTTGCAACAATTTGTATTTCTATTACAGGCTTGATTATTTTTCCTATGATGTTTTTCGCAAATGCCGGACTTCATGGCGGAATGCCTTTTTATCTGCTTGTAGCCGTAGTATGTGCAGCTCTGGCCCTCAGAGGAAAAACAAGAATCATTATTTTTATTCTGATTTTGCTTGTGTATTCCGGACTTTTTGTTACCTATCAATATTGTCCCCAGTTTTTTACAACAATGGAACATGAAGATGCTTTTATAGATCAGCTTTGCAGTATGATTATTGCAAGCTGTGTACTTTTTACTTTCTCTTATATTGTTTCAAAGCAGAATTCTCACGACAGACATACCATCCAGCAGCTTTCTATGCTCTATGAAAGACAGGCTAATACAGATGAACTTACAGGCCTTTACAACCGCCGCTACTTCAACAATTTCTTAAAGCTAGCAATTCTTACCCTTGGTGATACAGAAAAACTCCATATTGCAATGTTTGACATCGACGATTTTAAGTTTGTAAACGATAAATATGGACATCCTTTTGGAGACGTTATTTTAAGAAAGTTTGCCAGTCTCTTAAAAGCAACTGAAAAAAACGGTACAACAGTTTGCCGCTATGGCGGAGAGGAGTTTCTTGTACTGATTCCTAAAAAGAACAGAAGCGAGGCTCTTAAAATTGTAGAAGATATTCTTGAAGAAACCCGCACTACAATTGAAGTAAAAGACGGACGCTTTATAACTGTAAGTGCCGGCTTTATGACCTGTACAGAAGATATGACTTACGATATTCTTCTGCAGGAAGTTGATAAAAAGCTTTATACTGCAAAAAGCTCTGGAAAGAATCGGGTTATATCATAAACTACCGTTATTCTGCGGTAGTTTCGACAGGCTCAACCACCGTAATTATTTTGTACCTATAATCACCATAGTTCTTGCTTTCTCGTTATACGGTGATTTATCATAATCTCCGAAGACTTCTGCTTTTGAAAATCCGAATTCAATTAATTTGTCTCTGAGGAAGCTGGCCGGATAAAGGCGCTGAATGAAGGTGTGATCTATTATAGGTTGCTTCGTCGCTGGCGCACCTCGCAATGACGGGGGTTCTTGCGTACCTCGCAATGTCGGGGTATCTAAGGGATAAAGGGTCCACTGCGAGCGTAATCCTTCCCAGGCGCCAACTACTTCGAAGTGGGTTACAACCTTATAGCCCGCGCGTTCAAATTCCTCGCCGGGTGTCCAGTAGAGAATTGCAGTTTCGCGGCTGGTGCATTCAAGAATAAAGGTACCGCCAGTTTTTAAGCTTTCGCAGATGTTGCGGAGAATCTGCAGGTCTTCTTCTATTGTGGCACAGTAACCAAAGGATGTATAAAGATTTATTGCGCAGTCAAATTGTTCTGGGGCGTGGAAGGTACGGAGGTCGTGGTTGATTAAAGTAAGTGGAACACCTTCTGCTTCGGCGGAGTCGCGGGCAGCATCGAGCTCGCTCTGGATTATGTCTACGCCGGTTACGTCTAAGCCCAGGGCAGCGAGCTCTACAGAAATGCGGCCAAGCCCGCAGCCTGCATCCAGCACCTTAGAGCCCTCTTCCAGCTCTGCCAGGTCTTTTACATACTGTGCTACCGCCGGTGCTTCGGCCCAGCGGGCATCGTCGAACATTATCGGCGCATATTGTGTCCAGAACTTTTCTGATTCAAACCAGTCCATAAATTCTCCGAACTTCCCCGTCACTTTAGTGTCACGTAAGTCTTACCAGCCCCGCCGTCTTCTGCCGGAGCCTTGGAAAACTCTGCAACCACCGAACAGTGGGAAAGATAATCGCTTACAGCCTGCATCAAAACTCCGTCGCCCTTTCCGTGAATTACACTAAAATGAGGGAAGTTATGAAGCACGCAGAGGTCTATCTGGCGCTCAAGGGCGTGTACTGCTTCGTCTGAACGCATTCCTAAAAGGCGCAGTTCAAATACCGGCCGCTCGTAAATTCCGTTTGACACATCGTCTGCAAGTTCAATGGAAACGTCTGCCTTGAGAGGCGCCGAGCTCTCTGCGGCAGCCCCTTGTATAAGACGCAGGTCCTTTTCCTTCATCTGCATTTTGATGCTGCCAAACTGAACCTGCCATACGCCTTTCTTTGCAAGTTCAATGAGAAGGCCTTCGTTTCCTGAACTGCCGGCTTTTACACGCGCCCCTGGTGCAAAGGTAAGAGGAACCGTGGCTGCAGACTGGCGGCTTTTTTCTGCGGCAGTGCCTGTAGTCTGTGCTTCCAGCTGTGCATTTGAGGTTGCATACTTAAGAGCCTCGGCATTGCTCATCTTTTTCTTTGTCTTTTTATTGCTTGAAGTTGAATGCTTTGGTGCTTTTGCCTTTTCTTCTGCAAACTGCTTTTCATCACGGGCAAGGCGTTCTTCTTCAGCTTCAATCTTATTGTCGAGCCGCATGGTGTCTTCTGTAAGCTCTGCAATGTACTGCTTTACGCTCAAAGTTTTTTCTCTTGTGATTTCACCTTCCTTAAGTGTGCGCACAAGATTTTCCAGCTGGCGACGGCTGTGAATAAGAAAATCATTAAGCTCCTGCTGCTTGCCCTTCTTAAGATTATTTTCAAGGCGGCGAAGTTCAAGCTCTCTCTGTCGGAGCTTTTCAGATTTTTCTTTAGATTCTGCCGCAAGCCGCTCTGCTTCCTTCTGAACTTTATTGAGCTCTACGTGCTTGCGGTTGAGACCGCGGATAAGAGCAGAAACATCAGCCTGTTCTGTTGCAATATAATTACGGGCAGCCTTACAGATGCCACCCGGAAGCCCGCTCTTTTGTGCAATATCAAGAGCATGACTTTCTCCCGGAACTCCCATCAAAAGATGATAGGATGGCGAAAGTGTATCCTGATTAAACTCAACACTGGCATTTATACAGCAGGGATTTGTGTATCCATAATTTTTTAAAATTCCCTGGTGAGTTGTAACTAACACGAAGGACTGTTTCTTAATCAGCTCGTCCAGAACTGCCATAGAAATTGCAGTTCCTTCCTGAGGGTCAGTTCCGCTTCCAAGCTCATCGAGCAGAATCAAAGTGTCTGCCTTTGCAGAGTTTACAGCCTGAGCAATATTTTTCATGTGGCCGCTGAAGGTAGAAAGACTCTGGTCCAGAGACTGGTCATCTCCAATATCAGCAAAGACATTACTGAAAACAGGAAGCCTTGTTCCATCTCCGGCAGGAATCGGGAAGCCCGACTGGTTTAGCATGGAAAGCAGAGCAAATGTTTTAAGGGAAACAGTTTTACCGCCGGTATTCGGGCCGGTGATAATAAGCACTCGCTTACCTTCCATAAAGCGGATATCAATTGGCACAGCCTTGTCACCAAGAAGTGGGTGTCGGGCCTTAAGCAGAAGCGGAGGTTCTTTTCCTGCCTCCTGGGCGTAGGTACAGTTATGTTCTGCTCCCCAGCGTTCAGCGGCCTGGGTTGTATCAAACAATATCATGACAGGCAGAGCCTGCTTTATAGCCGGAATATATGGCTGCAGTGCCTCTGTTAATTCCAGAAGAATCTTTTTGATTACAGCCTGCAGCTCAAACTCTTTTTGAATAAGCTCGTTACTGCAAAGCACAGCCTCTTCCGGTTCAACGTAAACTGTCTGAGCAGTCTGGCTTACCTCGTGCACAATACCGGGGATTCGATTCTGCAGGCTGGCCTTTACAGCAAGCACCTGACGGCCGTTACGCAAAACAGGCAGGTTACTCTGAAGAACATCTGACAATTTCTGGTCAGAAGTAAAGCCCTGCATAATCGTACGGATTTTTGCATTAAGGGAAGCAATCTGCTTTCTGATTGCCACAACTTCCGGAAGCTCCCGCATCTCTCCATCCGGTGTGATAATTCTGAAGACCTTTTTTTCCATATCAGAAATATCAGGGAGGGAAGCAACCTGTTCTGCAAGCAGCTTAAGAGACAATTCCTGAGCATGAAGCTGGATTGCTTTTTTAACACTGTTGATGCTTGTAATAAACTGGCCGAGATAATGCACCTGCTCAAGGCTGAGGGATGCACCCCGAGCCTTTATAATGCTTAAAAGCGGATGCACAGGTTCCCAGGCAGAGACAGGATTTGCCCTGCCGGCAGCAAAATAAGTGCTCCATTCTCGGCTGAGATTTTTAAGATTTTCAATTTCTTCGGTTTTTCGTAAAGGCTCGCGCTCAAGCAATTTCTGGCGGCCTTCTGCCGAAACACAATAACCCGCAATTTCCTCACGGATTCTAAAATAGTCTATTTCCTGTAAAGTTTTGGTATTCATAGTTCTTTATAATATGGTGGTTTCGATACGATAGGTGCGTCAGCACCGTACTACTCCAACCACCGGTGGTTGAGTGCTCGCGAAGCGAGTGTATCGAAACCACCGCAGTTAATCGCTCCAGCTACCTGTGCGGATTTCTTCGCTGATTCTCTGCCAGCTGTCGTAACGTTCTGCAGTTATTGCTCCGTCTTCAACAGCCTTGCGCACCGCGCAGTCTGGTTCTGTTATGTGCCGGCAGTTCATTCCAAACTTACACTTGCCGACGTATGGTTCAAATTCACGGAAGTAGAGTGCAAGGTCATCGGCTTCGATATCATCTAACACAAAACGGCGGATACCCGGTGTATCTATGATATTTGCCTTACGGCCCTGTATTCCTTCTGTCAATGTCTCATTCAAAGTCAGGTGAATCAGCGTACCCTTGGTTGTGGTATGGCTTCCCCGACCGTATTTTTTAGAAAGGCTTCCTGTTTTAAGAACGCAGGAATTATCCATAACGTTTATAAGACTGGACTTACCTACTCCCGACTGGCCCACAAAAGCCGAAAGCTTATCTTCAAGCAGCTCTGCAAACTCCTGCATGCCTTCTCCGGTTTTTGCAGAAATGCGAAGAACCTTGTAGCCCAAATCTTCCCAGATGGAAAGACGGTGGTCTATTTCTTCAAACTCTTCTTCACGGCCATCGGTCTGCATGGCTTCGGCTAAATCCCACTTGTTGCAGACAATTACCGGAGTAATTCCCTGATGCTCTGCCTGAGCCAGAGCACGGTCTGTAAAGCGGGGACGGAAAGGAGGTTCGTCCGGAGTGCAGACAAGAATCAGATAATCAAGATTACTGGCCAGAAGCTGAGGACAACGGCCTTTTACGTTCCAGCGTAAAAAAGTATTGCGGCGAGGTTCGAGAGAAATAATCTGTCCCTTTTCATCATTAAGTTCATCAGGTTCAATCTCAACAATATCGCCCGGTGCAATCGGGTTATAATATTCCTTTTCGGTTTTTATAACCTTGCCTTTAATGGTGCAGTTACGGATTACTTCGTCTTCGCATTCAACAGTAAAAAGATTATTTGTTCCTGCTATTACAGTGCCTTTCAATTTACACTCCTGATTCTATTTCATTGAACAAGGCTTCGTATAAGGTTGCCTTATCACTGTTTGTATCGCGGACAGTTTTTGCCATTCTCTGTGCAAGCTTTAAAAGCACGCGGTAACCTAAAAGCGGTTCGCGGTCGCAAACCTCCAGAAACTTTGTGCTCGAAAGCGCAATACATTTACAGTCTGTCAAAGCCTTTACAGTAGCGGTTCTAGGATCATCACTTATAAGTGCAGTTTCTCCAAAGAAAATGTTCATTTCACTTGAAAGATCTGCAAGGGCAATTTCATCACCTGCAGGAGTCTTTCTGGAAATATGAACCTTACCGCTATAAAGAATATAAAAATCATCTCCAAGCTTTCCTTCTTCAATAATCACTTCGCCCTTCTGGTAGTTTTCAATTTCCATACTCTCGTAAACAGCTTTAAGAATACGGCAGTCATTTTCATTATCAATACTAAAATCAGAAAAGAGCTGTATCTTTACAAGCTTTGGTAAAACTTCTTCAAACTTATCCATATCAAAACCTCTCTCTCAAGTCTTACCCGCGGACAAGAATTGCCTTGGTGTTTTTCTGAATTACAAAATCTGCTGCCGGGGTCAGCACAGGCTCGTTACTCTTGAGAGTTTTAACCTTTTTCAGATTATCTACAATTGCCTTAATATCCGGGTTCTTCTGAGCTTCCCGTAAAGCATCTTTACGGCGCTGGTGGAAGTTTCCGGTATTCAAAAGAAGGCCTACAAGAACTCCGCCCTTGTTTCCGTTCTGTTCAAGGTGAGTTTCATACTCGCCGTAGGTCTTTCCAATAAAGGCAGCCGGAATATTTTCGATGATGATTCCTGTATCTGCGTCGTCAGAAATAAGGGCACGGATAACATTAGAGTAGCCCATTCCCGAAGAAGCAGTAGCCAGAAGGCTGTGCTCATAATCCTGGGTGAGAATAATTTCATCACAGTGGGCCATCTCAAGATGCTTCTGGAACTTTGCATCAATAAGCTCTGCCGCAATGTAAATGCCAGGGTTCAGGTTTTCCATTGTCAAAACCGCAAGAACAGTACGGCTGTCTATTTCAAGGTCAGAATATTTTTTTGAACGGTCGCAGATTACAAGGGCACGCTCGGCAGTATCAATCTGGGCCCGCTTAAGAACTGCTTCATCAGCAAAGTCACCCGAAACATAATTGAGCTCCTTAAAGCGAGGCTGCGAACGAATCTGCTCTATCTGGTCCGAAGCGTCATTAATCATTACCACCATGTCTGGAGTTATATCAGGATTTGTTGTGAGAACGGTATCCAGAATCTTTTCAAAGCCCGGTCTCCATCCGCAAAGTAAAAAATGTCCTTTCATATTCTTCAACTTTTTAAGCCCCTTATTTTTTTTCATCTGCAGATCCATAAAGTAGGATGCAAGCTTACCGGTTACGGCACTGAACAAAAGCATTCCAAGCACGAGCAGCACAAGTGCAGACATTCGGCCGGGAACAGATTTTACACAATAATCAAAGTATGCAGCAAAAACCGCAACCAGAGTAAACCATACCGAGTCGAACATTGTTTCAATGCCGCTTTCAGTCTGAGTTTCTGATGCAAAGACAACAAGAGTTGCTGCAGCAATTATTATAAAGATGAGAAGCCAGATATATGTTAGAGGATTTTTGAGTGCGTACTTAAGAGTACGCTTAATTCGTTTGGCTCTCCCCTGCTTTTTTTTACTCATTCTTCTATTATATCAGAAAAAAGCAGGGAAGTCATTATTTGCTTCCTTATTTGAAACACACATCAACTTCGAAAGGTCCATATGGTGTAACAAACGGAATTGCAATTACAGGATAGTTCTTTGGCCAGGCAATCATATGATTGTGTCCCATTACACAGAATGGTGGCGAAATATCCATGTTGTATTCACTAAGTGCTGTTACAGCATGTCCTGAAATAATGTTTGTAAATTCGCTTACGAGACCAACCGCCATATCTTCATAATCTTCCGGCTTACACTGCAAGCCTGAAAGTTCAAGCATTTTATTTGCAAGAATCTTATGAAGACGGAATGCTACAATTCCTTTAATTTCGCCGGTAACTCCCAGTAAACCCGAAATCTCCCACGGATGACCTGCATGAATATCAAGAAGATGTGGTTCCTTATTCACAGGGCCAATGTTAAACATGTTCTGGAATGTATTTATTCCTTCCGTGAGAAATGCATTAATTATTTTAGCGTCCATTCCCATACCTAAAATGATAACCCAGAAAGTCTAATTTGTAAAATAATATAATCAATGTTATAATTTTATTTATGAAAGATATCCTGATTATACGCGAAGAAAAATCAAAAGATGAGGCAATTCTTACACTTATCAAAAACAGATATGAAACAGTTTCTATTGATTTTGATTCTGTTCAGGCAGAAAATTCTGCAGCCTCTTACGGGCACAAACTTGTAATTATTTTTGTAGAAGATCTTAAGGCCGCAAGCATGCTTGAATTGCGCAGAATTATGATGTATCTGAAGAATGTCATCTTCTGCTTTATCGGTTCTCAGGCCGAACTGGAAAAATATAAGGAATATACTGAAAAGGAAAATGTTCACTGCTTTGATAAAGCTCTTTCTGTTGAAGATTTTCTTTATGAATTTGAATTTATGCTGGGTGAAAACAGTGAACTCAGTTCTTCTGTGCTTAAAGGTGCAGAACGCATGCATTCCATTCTTTTAGTTGATGATGATCCTGTCTGCCTCCGCAATATGACAAACTGGCTTAAAAACTTTTATCATGTTTCGGTTGCAAAAAGCGGTGCCGCCTGTATTTCTTACCTGGGCAAAAACCGTCCGGACCTTATTCTTCTTGATTATGAAATGCCGGTTTGTGACGGCGTACAGACTCTGGAAATGATTAGAAGCGAACCTGAATATGCAGACATTCCTGTTATCTTCCTTACAGGTGTAAGCGATATGGATAAGGTAAAGGAAGCCTTAAAACTCAAACCTCAGGGCTATATTCTCAAAAACACAGACAGAGTTGATTTTCTGAACAAAGTAAATCAGATTTTCGGAAACTAGAATATCAGCGTAAGAGGCAGCCATGGATACTCCTGCAAAAAAACTTGCTAACCTTGCAAATCTTAAAAGGCTTTTGATTTTTGCTCCTTCTATGGCTCTTTACCTGATTACAGAATTCTTCAGGGATTTATTAAAACTTTTGTCTCCTGCTTATGCAGAAAAACTTTTTATAATAGGCTCTGCTACCCGCCCCTTTTTTACCGTAAATGCTTATCTTCTTTTTGTAATTCTTGATGCGATTTTTGTTATTTCTTCTCTGGTAATTTTTGGATTTACTCTTGTTGCCAGAAAAAGACTGCGCAATGATCAGTGGAATAATTTTTATTTTCAGATTGTTCAGATTTACGGACTGCTTATTACCTTCTGTTCTTTTATAGCAGTTCTTGTTACGGCAAGAACTTTTGGTGTAGCTGATTTTACCTTTGCCTTTATCATCATTCTTCTTACCTCTGCCCTGCTCTTTATCAACAGCATGGTAACAATAATTGTAGACGCCCTTTGTTTTGTCATAACTTTTATTCTGATAAAAGTTTTTAACATGGCCGCCACTTATGAACCTTACTGGGCTTACATCATTGTTTTTATGCTGATGAGCACAGGCGTTGCCTTTATTAAGGAAAAATATTTTTACGAAGTGCTGGAACGCGAAAGACTTAAATCTCTTTTCCTTGCAAACATGAGCCACGAAATACGAACTCCTATGAATGCCATTGTTGGCATGAGCGAACTGGCTCTGGATTTTGATCTTAAGGACAGCGAAAAAAATATTCTTCGCCAGATTCGTTCTTCAGGAATCAATCTTGTTGGAATCATAAATGATATTCTTGATTTGTCTAAAATTGAGTCCGGCAAGATGGATATAAATCCGGCTGAATACGACCTTGTAAAACTGATGAATGACATTATGAATGTCGTAGAGGTCCGTCTTAGCGGCAAGCCTGTTGAGCTTATGCTGGAAATAGATCCCTCTCTTTCTAAAGTTTACAGGGGAGATGATTTAAGACTGCGTCAGATTTTAATTAACCTGGCCGGAAACTCTTCTAAGTTTACAGAACAGGGCTACATAAAACTTCGTGTTGAAGACCTTTCTAAATACCAGGATAAGGAAGGCTTAAAAATCAGTGTAATTGATACTGGAATTGGAATTAAAAAAGAAGACCTTGGAAAACTTTTTAAGGCCTTTCAGCAGGTAGACCTGCAGACAAACCGTTACAAGGGCGGCACAGGGCTTGGACTTTCCATAAGCAAAAATCTTATTACTCTTATGAAAGGTACAATAAGCGTAGAATCTGAATATGGAAAGGGCTCTGTTTTTTCTATAACTCTTCCACAGGAAAGAGTTTCGGAAGAAAGCTGCAGCCAGGCTTACAAAGCCCTCTTTGACGCGGCTTCAGAAAGCTGTGACGCGGCAGGCTTAAAGCAAATCAGTTTATCCTTAATCAACAAGCCGGAATATGCAGCCCTCTTCAGCGAAAAACAAAGCCTTCTGCCTTTTACCGCGCCGGAAGCCCGTATTCTAGTTGTTGATGATAATGAAGTAAACCTTAAGGTTGCAGACGGTCTTTTACAGAAGTTCGGAATTAAATGTACCCGCTGCATGAGCGGCTACCTGGCTTTAGATATTCTGAAAAAAGAAAAGTTCGACATTATCTTTATGGATCACCAGATGCCGGGAATGGACGGCATTGAAACTCTGGCAAAAATCCGGGCAATGGAAGAGAAGCTGCCGCAGGCTGAAAAGAGCCTTGTGATTGTACTTAGTGCCAATGCAGTTTACGGAGCCCGTGAAATGTTTTTGAGTAAGGGCTTTAATGATTTTTTGTCTAAGCCTGTACAGGGAAAAGATTTTGCTGCCTGCCTTTCTAAGTGGCTTAAACCTGAACTGATAAAAACTACAGAAAGTACTGAAGCAGCGCCGGCATTTATTTCCGGAGATTCAATCATACCTCAGGATTTCCCTGTCCTGCCTGCAGACAAAATCAATCTTTCAAAGGCTCTTGAAAATGCAAGCGGTTTTGAAAACTGGCTGAGCGTAACAAAAACTTTTCTTTCATCAATCGAAGAAAAAGTCTCTTTGATTCAGGAATATTATACAAAGGGTGATTATAAAAACTTTACAATTCAGGTACATGCCCTTAAAAGTGCCGCAAGGATTATCGGGGCCGAAAAACTTTCTTCTATGGCAGAAGAGGAGGAAAAGGCCGGTACCATCCTTCAAAAGGCAGCTGATTTACTCAAAGAATATCAGTCTTATATAAAGCTTCTTGAGCCTGTAAAAAATTATTCGGATTCTGATGACTGTGAAAAAGAAGACGCAGCCCCTGAAAAAATTGATAAAATCATCAAAGATATTCTGCAGGCCTGTCAGGACTGTGATTTATCCGGCCTGGAAGAAAACTTTGCAAAGCTGCAGAAAATAAAACTGCCGGCCGCTTTAAAAGAAAAACTGCCCGAGCTGACCCGGGCAGTTGAAAATATCGAATTTGAAGAAATTGAAAAACTTCTTCGATTGTAGCCTTAGCCTTACATCTTCTCCAAATAAGGTACAAGAACAAGCTTCATTGCGTTCTTGATTACCTGGAGTGTACAGTCTGCAAGGTAAAGGCGGGCACCGGCAAGCTGCTTGTTTTCTTCTGCGGCAGAAACAATAGGACAATTCTGATAGAACTTACTGAAGAGTTTTGCAGTTTCATAAACATAAGCAGCAACAGCACTTGGGTCAAGATTTTCTGCTGCCTTTGCAATTACAGCAGGATAATCTCCCAGCTGCTTAATCAAAGCCCATTCATCTTCACTGGTAAGAAGTGCAACAGCAGCGTCGCTTGTATCTTCTGCAAGACCGCTATCTGCAGCCTTAGCAAGAATAGAATTGATGCGGGCACCCATGTACTGAAGGTATGGACCTGTGTTTCCGTTGAAGCTGAGTGATTCTGCCGGATTAAAGAGCATATCCTTAATTGGAGTTGCCTGCAGCATATAATAGTGAAGAGCACCAAGAGCAACCTTTTCTGCAACTTCGTCTGCATCTCCTACTTCGCCGTCGCGGCCACGCTCTTTGATTGCGGCAAGTGCATCTGCGTGAAGTGAATCTACAAGGTCATCTGCATCAACTACAGTACCTTCGCGGCTCTTCATACGGCCACTTGGAAGATTTACAAGACCATAGCTGAGGTGATAGAGCTTATCTGCCCAGTCAAAGCCAAGCTTCTTAAGGATGTGGAAGAGAATCTTAAAGTGATAATTCTGTTCGCTTGCAACAACGTAAACCAGCTGATTAAAAGCCCAGTCGTCGTGGCGGCTGATTGCAGTTCCGATATCCTGTGTGATATATACAGAAGTTCCGTCCTTGCGGAGAAGAACCTTTTCGTGGTTGTCTTCGTCTTTACCCTTGCCTACTACATCGGTTACATCGATGCGCACAGAGCCGTCTTCTGCCTTAAAGAAAACGCCCTTTTCAAGGCCCTTCATAATCTCGTCTTTTCCCTTAAGGTAAGTTTCGCTTTCAAAGTAGTATTTATCAAAGCTGATTCCAGTGCGCTCGTAAGTTGCCTTTACACCATCAAAAGTCCAGCCGTTCATCTTTTCCCAGAGGGCGCGGACTTCAGGATCGCCTGCTTCCCACTTAATCAGCATATCTTCTGCCATCTGGTTTGCTTCAGGATGTGCAGTTTCAGGCTTGTCTTTTTCGCCCTTGAGATATTTATCAAATTCAACGTAGCATTGGCCGACAAAGTGGTCACCCTTCATACCAAGGCTTTCAGGAGTGTCGCCCTTTGCTTCGTGAAAGAGTTTATAAGCCAGCATAGACTTACAGATGTGAACACCGCGGTTATTGATCAGGTCTACCTTGTAAACATCCGCACCGGCAGCCTTAAGAATGCGGCTTACAGACTCACCAAGGGCATCGTTGCGCACGTGACCAAGGTGAAGAGGCTTGTTTGTATTTGGAGAAGAAAATTCTATCATTACACGGCGGCCAGCCAGAGGCTTTTTACCCTCGCTGTTTACAGAACCGTAGTTATCGCCCTGCTCTTTTACAGCCTTGAGAATTGGAGCAGCCGCACCAGACTTATCCAGTTTTACGTTTACGTAAGGGCCAACAGCAATAAATTCACCAAGTGATTTGTCTGTGATTTTTGCAGCAACTCCCGCTGCAATCTGAGGAGGTGCCATACGGAGAGCCTTTGCAAAAGCGAACATAGGAGCGCCCAGGTCTCCCATTTCCGGATTAGGCGCATTCTGAACAACAATGCTTTCAGGGGCAACAGCCTCTGCATCTGGATTCTTTTCTTTTATAAACTCATTCAAAGCCGCTGCAATAATAGTGCGGCAAGTCTCTTTTGCGTCTGCCATATAGAACCTCGTTTTATGTGGATACAAAAAAAAAGGACTCTGGAACAACCAGAATCCTTTTACTGAGCTACACTGGATTCGAACCAGTGACCCACGCCTTAAAAGGGCGTTGCTCTACCTACTGAGCTAGTAGCCCATCCATTCTTGCGAATGTTTTAATAATATAAAGATTTTTCTAAGTATTGTCAATAGGAGAGCCTTGATTTTTATTAAAAATTATAAACAAAAGAAAAGCCGGCTGGTGTTAAAGAAGCCTGACCTGTCTTTGATTTTCTTTCAAACTTGCCATAGAAGGTTTTTGAATGCATATAAGGCACAGCAAAACCTACTGCAGTACCAATCAATGCTCCGACAAAAACATCTGTAAAGAAATGATTTCCACTTGCCATTCTTAAACCACCGGTAATTGCCGCCATACCAAAGGAAATTCCTGCTACAGCATACTTCCACTTTGAATTAGGAAAGCACTGGCAGAATACCATTGTTGTAAAAGCAGCACCGGCAAAGGCAAATGTTGTATGTCCGGAAGGGAAAGAGCAGTTCCAGTCTCCGTCCTCGAGTTTGTCTTCCGGGTAATCATCAAAATACATGTAAGGGCGGGCACGGTAAACTAAAAGTTTCGTCCATTCCTTAATTCCATTTGCCAGAAGCAAAGTTTCTGCATACATTGTACCTATTGTGAGCCACTCGCTGCTGGGCATTATTGCAAAAATGGCAGGTGCCGCAAGCATAAGCGCTGTTGTTCCTGTTCCCGCAATATGAAGAGGCTTACTATAAGGGTTCATGAAAATCTGGTCAAAGGTTGGAATATCACTTTTTTTCCAGTCATCCGGATTATATTCATTTTTCTTAAAATCAATAAATTTATCGCAAACTAAAGCTGAGCCTGACAGAACCGCGCCAAGACCAAGCTGAATTCCTTCATTTACAGGATTGAGAGAAAATGGCTGAACATAATCTAAATTCTGGGCAAAAAGACCGGAGCCGGCTCCCATGCCAGCCGCACTAAACAAAACAAGTAATGCAGCAAAGCGGCGGCAGATACCGTGGCGAAGTTTATTATAAAATGTCATATTTTTAGTTTTCCTTATTTTGTTTCATTATATCCAAAAAATCTTTTTTTGGAATAGGACGTGAAAAATAGAAGCCCTGAAGATAATCGCAGCCAGAGGCAGTCAGCCATTCTGCCTGCTCAGGAGTTTCAACACCTTCTGCAAGAACTGTCATTCCAATTTCCTTAATCATTTTGATTGTAGCCGCAAGTGCCTTCTCTGCCCTCTTGTCGGTAAAGGCTGCCCAGACAATGTACTTATCAATCTTAATCATCTTAAAAGGCAGGTTCAGCATATAACTCATATTTGAATATCCCGAGCCATAATCATCCAGAGAAAGCTCAAATCCGGCATCCGAAAGATCCTGCATATTTTTAAGGAGGATTTCCGGAGTATGGGCAGCAGCCGTCTCGGTAATCTCCAGATTTATAATTGAAGTTGGAATCTGATAAATGCTCTGAATTTTCAGAATCTGTTCGGCAAGAATCTCCTGCATACACTGGGCAACAGAAAGGTTTATGTCGATTTTTTTGATGCCATATTCTTCTATATTAATCTGAGACAAAGCAAGACAAACCGACTCAAAAACATATTCACCAATACGGAGAATGGCACCTGTTTTTTCGGCAATCGGAATAAAATCTTCCGGTGAAATAAAATGTCCCTGCTCATCCTTAAGGCGAATTAAAGCCTCGGCGCCAATCAGCTTCTTTTCCGCAGTAGACCATATCGGCTGATAGAATACATCAAAACGGTTTTCTGTAAGACCGTTTCGCAAACAATGTTCTATATAAATGGTTCGGCGGCGATACTTCAAATCAATTTCGCTGGCAAAGACAACACTCTGACGGTAACGCTCATCAGTCGAAATCATATTGATTATATCCATTATCTCTTCCGGACTCTCTGCATCCTTAGGACAATCAATAATACACAGGCGAATATAAAGCTTGAGTTCTACATTTTCGCGGATCCAGGTGCCCTGAAAGCGGCTGTTAAGAATTGTAAGAGTTTTATTGATAGTGTCTTCATCTGCATCTTTTAAGATAATACAGAAGCAGCCCTGCTGACGACTGAAGACATTTGCATATGAAAAATTCTGCTTAAGAAAAGTTCCAACATCTGTAAGAAAAGCATTCAGCTGCAGAATACCGAAGGTGTTGGCAATAAACACTGTATCATCAATATAAATCGTAAGGCAGGTAAATTTATGACCTACGGCAAGATTATAGCGCAGCATCCTTTGCAGGGCAGAATGATTCAGCGTTTCGGTAGAGGCATCCATCATCTCTTCCGGTTTTTGAATAAAGAAGAAATAAACCAGAGTAACAAGGGCCATACCAAAGGATTCTATCAAAAGACCGTTATTAAAAAGCTGTAAAAGTGCCGTGCTGGAAATAGTAACCAGGAAGAAATAAATTATCTGCCTTTTTGTTTTTGGAATATGACGACGATGAGCAATTATGATTATGAAAGAAAATAGAATATAAAAAGCCTTAATTGCACAAAAACCGTAAAACCATAAATCACTTCCACGTTGGTATCCATTAAGAGGATCTATTGTAAAAAGCAAAGTATAGCGGCCGTCTAAAGCCCAGGAAAGCCAGATTACTACCAGAAAGATAAAATATGGAAGCAGCAGGCTGAGCTTAAATATACTGATTGCACGCTTATTAAGTTTTCCATAAATATCAAAAGCCGAAAGATTATATATTGCAAAAAGGATTCCAAAGGTTACATTGAAAGTAAAATAAAGACAATTAACAATATAAAGCGGCGTAACAGAAATATTACTTCTTTCGCATTCCATATATACGGCACTCAATTCTGTTATATTATTCATTGTTACAACAGTGAGGATTATAAGGAATATTATATTCTGGAAGGTTGGCAGACTTCTCTTTTGAAAGTAGAAAAAAATTATGACAGCTTCAATGAATAGGGCCGCAACGGCATACTGATAAATCTGTGGCAAAAAAAGTCCTTAAGGTAATCAGCAACTGGCGATTACTTCTAACAAATTATTATAATCTACAAATTTGGAGCGGTCAAACTTTTTAGGGCAGCAAAACCGTCATTGCGAGCGCAGCGAAGCAATCAATTAATAACCCCATATTGAGAAAGCCCCTGCTTTTATCTATAATATCACCATGGCTTACAAAATATTTATTGATGGAAAAGAAGGCACAACTGGCCTTAAGATTTTTGAGCGTTTTGAAAAGCGCAATGATATTGAAATTATTACAATTGATGAAGACAAGCGTAAAGACCCGGTAGAAAAGGCAAAAATGATTAATGCCTCGGATTTTACCTTCCTCTGTCTGCCGGATACGGCCGCAATTGAGTCTGCAGGGCTTTGCACAAATCTTAAAACAAGAATTATTGATGCTTCTACAGCACACCGTACAAATCCTGACTGGGCTTACGGTTTCCCGGAGCTTGGAAAAGAGTTCCGTTCGAAAATTGAGGGATCTAACCGCGTTGCAGTGCCGGGCTGTTATGCATCGGGCTCTATCGCAATCTGCTACCCTCTTGTAAAGAGCGGTATAATGCCATCTGATTACCCTGTAGTGATTCACGCAGTAAGCGGATACTCTGGAGCAGGAAAAAAGGCTATTGCCCAGTATGAAGATCCATCGCGAAATCCGGAGCTTGACTCCCCTCGCCTTTATGCCTTGACTCAGCAGCATAAGCACCTGCCTGAAATTAAGAAAATAAGTGGCCTGGACTTTGAGCCTGTTTTTAATCCATATGTTTGTGATTACTTCCAGGGTATGACGGTAACGGTTGGTTTGCATGCACGTCTGCTGGCAAAAAAAGTTACTGCACATGACGTGTGGGAAATGTTTGCCGCTCACTACCAGGGCTGCCGCTTTGTTCAGGTTGCGGGCTTTATGGGAGAAGGCGTGCTGCCAGAACAGTTTATTCCTGCAAACACTCTGGCCGGTACAAATAATATGCAGGTATTTGTATACGGAAACGACGATCGCATTATGATTACAACCCGCTTCGACAACCTTGGTAAAGGTGCCAGCGGTGCTGCCGTTCAGTGCATGAACATCATGATGGGTATTGATGAGGGCATAGGATTATGAAATACTGCAGTCTAACTTTCGACGACGGCCCAAACTTTGCCGGCGACAACACAATGAACAGAATGCTGGATATTCTGGAAAAACATGGCGTTGTTGCATCCTTCTTTTTGATTGCAAATAAAATCTCTGATGAAAACACTGCAGTTATTGAGCGCGCAGTGAAAATGGGCTGCGACATCGAAAATCATACCTGGAGCCATCCGGATATGACAAAGCTTACTCGTGAAGAGATGATTGAAGAATACAACAAGTGCGACGAAGCAATCATTAAGATTACAGGCAAGAAACCTGTTTTGTTCCGCCCTCCTTACATCTGTGTAAATGATTTGATGCACGAGGTAATTCATGTACCTTTTATCTGCGGCCACGGCTGCGAAGACTGGGTAAAAGAGCGCACTGCCGACGAACGCTACAAACTGATGATGGACAATGTTCAGGACGGCGTTATGTACCTGCTTCACGTGGATGATGGTAACGAAAATACACTTAAACTTGTTGACCGCGCCATTCCGGTTCTTAAGGAACAGGGCTTTGAGTTTGTTACTGCACCGAAATTGTTTGAACTCAAGGGTGTACCAATGAAAGACAACGGCCAGAACTGGACGGTAGTGTAAACCTGCAAATCCCCAGAATCGGGGATTTTTTTATTGAATTTATTCTGATTAAATAGTATAAATATACAAAGGGAATGTATATTTATGCAAAATGAAATTAAATTTATAGACGGCGGTGTTTGTGCTCCTCTGGGCTTCACCGCAAACGGAATGCTCTGCCACATTAAGGCAAGCAGAACTAAGAATGATACTGCACTTGTTTATTCTGAGGTTCCTTGTAATGCGGCCGGTGTTTTTACTCAGAACCGCGTGAAGGCTGAAAGTGTAAAGCTGACTCAGAAACACCTTGCAGACGGCAAGGCGCAGGCTCTTATTGCAATTTCCGGCAACGCTAACTGCTGTACCGGAGCTCAGGGAGCTGAGAACGCTCTTCGTATGGCTAAGGCTGCGGCCGGCCAGCTTGGCATTAAGGCTGAGGACGTGATTGTTTATTCTACAGGCGTTATCGGTGCCCAGCTTGATGTTACTAAGGTTGAAAATAATGCTGCAGCCCTCGCTAAGGGGCTTTCCCGCGAAGGCAACAAAGAAGCCCGCATTGCAATCATGACAACTGATACTCAGTTTAAGGAATGCGCTGTTGAGTTTACTGTGGGCGGAAAGCTCTGCCGCATGGGCACTATGTGTAAGGGCTCGGGCATGATTCATATTAATATGGGAACCATGCTTTCCATGATTACTACTGACTGCGCAATCAGCTCGGAGATGTTGAGCAAGGCTCTTCACGAATCTATTTTGGGAACTTATAACTGCGTATCAGTTGATGGCGACACTTCTACTAACGACTCGCTATGTATTCTTGCAAATGGTCTGGCTGGAAACGCAGAAATCACTGCGACCGGCCCAGACTACGACGCTTTCCTTGCTGCACTCAACAAAATGAATACTGTAATGGCAAAGAAGATTGCTGCCGACGGTGAAGGCGCTACCCGCCTCGTTGAATGTAACGTTCGCGGAGCTAAGTCGGTTGAAGCGGCTCGCGGTCTTGCTAAGGAAATCATTTGTTCCAGTTTGGTTAAGGCTGCAATGTTTGGCAGTGATGCTAACTTTGGCCGCTTCCTCTGTGCTATGGGTTACAGCGGAATTGAGTTTGACCCGGACAAGACCAGCATCTGGTTTACAAGCAACAAGGGCGCTAAACGCTATTTTGAAAATTATGATGACTTCGAGGTTCACGGCAGTGACAGCGTTCAGGTTTACAAGGACGGAGTTCCTCTGGACTTTGACGAGGACCTCGCTAAGCAGATTATGAGTCAGGAAGCAGTTGAGATTCTCGTTCAGTGCGGCGACGGAGACGCCTCTGGTACTGCATGGGGCTGCGACCTCACTTATGATTATGTTAAGATAAACGGAGATTACAGGACATAATCAAAGAAACTGATTTGCCGATAATATAAGAGTGGAATTAAATATGACTACAACAGAAATGCAGGAATTAACTACAGAACAATGGTCAGAAGTACTGGTTCAGTCTCTGCCCTATTTTAAACAGTGGTGCGGTAAGGTTGTCGTAGTAAAATACGGCGGAAACGCAATGCTCAACGAAGAGCTCAAAGAAGCTGTAATGGATGATATTGTCCTTCTGAGCACAATTGGAATTAAGGTTGTACTTGTACACGGCGGTGGCCCTGAAATCAATCATATGCTGGAGCGCGTTGGTAAAGAAAGCAAATTTATTGACGGACTCCGCTACACAGATGCAGAAACCATGGAAATTGTTCAGATGGTTTTGACTGGTAAACTCAACAAGGACATTGTTGGTATTCTTTTGCATAAAGGCGGTAAGGCTGTTGGTCTTTCCGGTGTTGACGCAGGCCTTCTCCGCGCTGTAAAAACCGAAAAGGATCTTGGCTTTGTTGGTGATGTAACTGAGGTAAATCCAGAAATTCTTATTTCTCTTCTTGACAAGGGCTTTATTCCGGTTGTTTCAACTGTAGCTCTTGGAGAAGACGGAGACAATGCCCGCTACAATATTAATGCTGATACTGCAGCGGCTAAGATTGCAGTCGCACTTCACGCTGAAAAATTTGTTCAACTTACAAATGTTGCAGGAATTCTCCGCAACATTGATGACCCGAGCACACTCATCAAGAGAATTGAAAGAACTGCTATCGGTTCCCTTAAGGCAACTGGTGTTATCGGCGGTGGTATGATTCCAAAAATCGATTGCTGTGAAACTGCCCTTAAGGGTGGAGTTCCACGCACTCATATCATCGACGGCCGTGTGCCACATTCTCTGCTAATCGAAATGTTTAGCGATAGAGGTATAGGAACTATGATATATTAATCGCAAGTTTGCGTAGCAAACTTGGTAGTAAAATTGCGTAAGCAATTTTACGTAGAACGATGATTTATTAAATCTCTTTCACCAGTTCCTTACACAACATCACAAGATTATAGCGGATGCCCTTTCGCTTATCCCAGGAACGGGTATCCCACTCATCCTGCGAAACGTCGTCGCCTCCGTAGATAATTGCGCCGTAGTCAAAATTGCGGTACTGGGCAATTGCAATACAGCCGGCCTGCTCCATCTCTACAATTTTTGCTCCTTCGGCCTTGCGCTGTTCAACAAGAGCACGGGTCTCACGGAACATTGCATCTGTAGTCCAGGTAAGACCAGTGAGATATGAGATTTGATGCTGGTCCAGATATGAAGTAATTTTCTTTGTGATGTTCTTGTCTGTATAAATATAGCGGGAAGGCTCTATATAGCGGTAAGAAAAACCTTCATCGCGGATTGCCCCTTCTACTACAAGCAGCTGACCTACTTTGATATTCTTGTCGAGAACTCCGCCGCCACCGCAGAAGATAACCTTCTTTACGCCGCAAGCCGCAAAAAACTCAAGGTTACCTGCACAGGCCGGGCACCCAACATAACCAAGGGTAATAAGAATTTCCGGCTGCTCTTTAAAGCGATAAACATAAACAGGATTTTCACCACTGATTTCGCGCTCAAGTTCCAGCTGATTATTTTCCATCAGATTTTTCATTACATCCGGGAAAAAAGTAATAATCAATTTGTCGGAAGAGAAAGGCTCGAGGTTCCATTTAAATGGATTTACAACGGCATCCTTGTCATCATCAAACTCTAAAACTGGATAATCATTTTTTCTTATCATGTTATACCTCCGGAAATTTTATATTCCGCAAACATAACATTATTTTGAAAATCTTACAATCTTGTCGGCTACAGCTTCGGCCTCGGCGATATCGTGGGTTACCATAATGGCGGTAAAGCCCATAGTCTTCTGCCATTCGCGGATTTGCTTGGCAAGGCGCTGGCGCAAGTCTGCATCGAGGGCCGACAAGGGTTCGTCTAAGAGAACGAGTTTTGGCTGGGTGATGAGGGTGCGGGCAAGAGCCACTCTCTGGCGCTCACCCCCACTGAGGGTTTGAGGCATGCGGCGGTCAAAATCTTCGAGACCGAACTCAGGAAGAAAGGCAGAAGCACGGGCAAGTGCTTCTTTCTTTTTCATGCCTTGGGAAATGAGTCCATAGGCCACATTGTTTACTACGTTCATATGATTAAAGAGAGCACCACTCTGAAAAACCATACCAACTCCGCGAAGGCGGGGTGGCAGCTTTTCAATCCGCTGTCCGTCGAGTTCTATTTCCAGTTGAGTCTGGTAGTCCGGGTCATTTTTTTCAAGACCGGAAATTATATTGAGGACTGTAGATTTTCCGCAGCCACTTGGGCCTAGCAGACAGGTCATAGTACCTTTTTCGCATTCAAGAGAAAAATCTACGGTTACAGACTCCCAGGTTTTATGAATATTCTTTACGGTAAAATAGCTCATTTTTTCTTCCTTATTTTTTCCCCAGCATGAAAATCAGCATGCTTAAAAGGGCCACTATACCACCGCAGGCACAGGCCTGACCAAAGCGATAGGCTCCGGCCAGCTTGTAAGTATACAAGGCTAGCGTATCAAAATTGTGAATTGAAAGTACCAGAGGCATTGTCGCATCACCAAGACTTATTGCAAAACAATAGGCAAAGGCTGATATTAAAACCGGGCGGCAGGCTGGAAGATAGATTCTTACCACACTGTCAAAGCATCCGCGCGACAAAAGACGGGCTGCAGCATCTGTCTCATAAGTAATTCTGTTAATTCCGTTTTGAATCTGCCGGTAAGCAATTGGCCAGTAAAGAGCCGTCTCCAGTACAACAAGCAGTGCAGGACTTCCCCTGTGAAAAATCATAGTAGCGCCCCAGGAAATTACGACTGAGGAAATCGCCATAGGAAGGACAGGGATAGTCTGAAGAAGAACGTTGGCCTGGCGGCGAGCCAGCTTTACTGCCACCGAATAAGCAAAGCCAAGAAGTGTACAGGCTGCGCCGGTAGCCACTCCGCACTTTACAGAGTTAGCACAAGCCTTCCAAAAGCCCCGGGCCCCAAGAACTTTTCCAAAATTCCCCGCTCCGTTTATAAAAACCGACAGCAAAGGAAAAATCAAAAATATCAAAATCAAAAACACAAGCGGCACAAAGGCTACGGCCGAGCCGCGAATCCGCCTTCTCACCACCGGCACATAATCAACGCCACTCGAAGCAGTCTGACTTCTGCGGGCCATAAAGCTGTAAGCAAGCACAATGCCAAAAGCTGTCACTGTCTCCAGCAGGGCAAGCTTTGCTCCCGCTCCAATATCCAGAGTTGTTCTGATTGAATGATAGATTTCTACTTCGAGAGTGGAACGTCCCACCGGAGAAAAAAGCAGGACAATCATAAAGCTGAAGTAGCAGAAAAGGAAAACCGGAATGCAGGCAGCGCCGATTGCACCCGAAAGCTGACGCAGGGTAACAGTGCGAAGGATGCGCGCTTCGCCCGCCCCAAGCAGTCTCGCTGCATTTTCCTGCTCGCGGGGCAGGCGTTCCCAGGCCTCACTCACAATTCCCGTAATAAAGGGAACATTGTAAAAGCCCTGGGCAATCACAATGCCCGCAGTACTATATAGAAAAGAAAACTCCGTTCCAAAGAGGCGGTTTACAAAGCCGTTCATTCCCCAGAAGCTTACATAGCCGAGGGCAACAATAAGGGAAGGCACGCAAAGTGAAACCGCCGAAAAAGACAGGAGCAGACGGCGGCCGGGAAAACGCCTGCGGGCTGTAAAGTAAGCCGCGGGAATGCCGGCCGCCGCCGCGATTAGTGTTGAGAAAAGCGCAATTTCGAGGGTGTAAAGGTAAATTTGGAACATACAGAAATCAACAATACGTCATTGCGAGGAGCGTCAGCGACGTGGCAATCCATTGCAATAGATTGCTTCGCTGCGCTCGCAATGACGGGACACTTTATGTTTATTTCAAAATCTCCGGCATCTCAATTGTGTCGTAGCATGCCGGCAGTTTTACATTTTTGTTTGAAGGATACATCCACTGAGTTGTCGGAATCACATTCTGAGCATCCTCACTGATGAGGAACTCAATAAACTTCTTTGCACCTTCAGGGTTCTTAGCACCCTTTACAAGGCCGGCACCTTCAACCTGCATAACGTGACCATCTGTAAAAGTCAGAGCCTTAAACTGGTCGCCCTCGCCATATTCAATATGATAAGCAGGACTTGTTGTATAGCTGATTACGAGAGGAGCCTCTCCGTCTGTAAACATACCGTAGCCAACAGACCAGCCCGGAGCCATAGTCAAAATAGAAGGAGTAAGGCGCTTCATATAATCAGCTGCCTTCTTGCCGTAAACCTTATTAACCCAGGTTTCAAAGCCAAGGCCAGGAGTACTTGTGCGGGCATCCATCAAGATAAGCTTCTTTTTGTAGATGTCTTTTGTAAGGTCTTCGAGACACTTTGGTGCTTCAACACCAGATTTTGAATTCCAGATGATTGCAAAAGGACTGTAATCATAAGGAGTCATAAGCCAGTTTCCGCCGAGAGCTTCTTCAAGTCCTTCGTCAAGCACAGTTGCATTAGCAGGCTTAAAGCTTTCGAATACGCCGCTCTTTGCTGCCTTTTCTGTAAGGTTGTTATCAAGGCCTAACAAAACATCAGCATAAGGATCATTCTTTTCGAGCTGAGCCTTAGAAAGAATCTGAACACCGTCGCCACAGTCAATGAAGGTAACCTTCATGCCAGTCTTTTCTTCAAAGCGCTTTGCAATTTCAGGACCAGAGCCCCATTCACCGCAGAAAGAATCGTAAGTGTAAACGATTACTTCATTAAGACGAGCTGCATCAGCTTTTGTTGATTTTTTGGATTTTTTACTTCCCGCAAAGAGAGAGCAAACCATAAGAATTGATAAAACGATGAGAGTATGAACTTTTTTCATACCTACCTCCGCCGGTATTATCCGGATCAGGTTCTAAGGGTATAATCTCAGGCGGCCCCGACAACGTCGCAAAACCGCCACCCCCGGTACAGTGATTGGACTGTATTTTTAATTCAGATTAAATTACAGATATTTTTTGATAGCGTCAAGCAGTTCCGAGTATTCAGTAAATGCAGGATACTGCGGATACTCTTTAATGATTTTTTCAGTTGAGCGGAAGAGGAAGCCAGCCTTAGAAGCTTCAATCATTCCAAGGTCATTAAAGCTGTCACCAGATGCAATAGTTTCAAAACCGATAGACTGAAGAGCCTTAACAGTTGTGAGCTTGCTCTTATCGCAGCGCATCTTGTAGCCGGTAATTTCGCCCGAATCAGAAACAATCAGTTCGTTACAGAAGATTGTAGGCTGTCCAAGTTTTTCCATAAGAGGAGCCGCAAACTGGCTGAAGGTGTCACTCAAAATAATAGTCTGGCAGCAGGAACGAAGTTCATCGAGGAACTTTTTTGCCCCGGGAAGAGGTTCAATTTTTTTGATTGTATCCTGTATTTCTTTAAGACCGAGTCCGTGCTCTTTAAGAATCCCGATTCGATATTTCATCAGCTTGTCATAATCAGGCTCGTCGCGGGTTGTGCGGCGCAATTCAGGAATTCCAACAGTATCAGCAAAAGCAATCCAGATTTCCGGAACCAGAACACCTTCAAGGTCAAGACAGGTAATAATCATTTTTCTTCCTCTCGTTTTTTATTATAGTAAGTAAAATACCTTATTTATAGAAAATTATCAAGGAATTAAAAAAAGGAGGGGGAAGTCTCCCCCTCGCTCGCACTTCGTTGCTCGCTACCCTCTCACCTAGGGACTCCGCCCCTAAAACCCCACTTTAGATTTTAACCACCTTTGACTTTAGATTTTTACCACTCTTGACTTTAGATTTTTACCATCTTAATAATCTAAATCTCGGAGACATCACCTGCACCATCAACGGCATTCAGTATGTAAGCTGGCATGATTGGGATAGTTTGATATAACTTACCAGCCTGCAAATACAGACTGGTTATATAGTTTAATCGCTAGCACATAGCACTGCGATGCTATTGTGCTGAATAGACTGCTACTGTCCAGCCTTCAGGTATGCCAGACGTATTATCAGTTGTACTTGTTGCCCAACTTGTCATTGACGCAGCTTTCGTGAATGTACCTGTCGAAGCAACACCACACAACCACTCTTCTGTACAATTATATGCAGAAATATTTGTAGCCAAACAAGTGACAGATGATAAATTAGTACAGCCATAGAACATTCCCCAATAGCAACCACTTACTAGCGTAGTTGACAGAAGAACTGGCGCGCTCGTTAATCCTGTACATCCATAGAACATTTGGTAATAACAAAGAATAGTCAGCGTAGTCGCAGGAAGTACTGGTGCGGTTGTAAATCCTGTGCAACCATAGAACATTTGTTCATAGCAATAATCTGACAACGTAGTAGCTGGAAGAGTCGGCGCAGTTGTCAATCCTGTGCAACCATAGAACATTGAGGCATAGCAAAAATCTGTCAGCGTAGTAGCAGGAAGCACTGGCGCAGTTGTCAATCCTGTACAGCCATAGAACATACCACTGTAGCAATTAACTGATAGCGTAGTCGCAGGAAGTACAGGTGCGCTTGTCAATCCTGTACAGCCATAGAACATTTGGCTATAGCAAGAACCTGCCAATGTAGTAGCAGGAAGAGCTGGCGCACTCGTTAATCCTGTACAACCATAAAACATACCGCCGTAGCAGTAATCTGCCAGTGTTGTCGCAGGAAGTGTAGGCGCACTTGTCAACCCTGTACAGTCATAGAACATTTCCATATAGCAAATATCTTTCAGCGTCGTTGCAGGAAGAGACGGTGCGCTTGTCAATCCTGTGCAGCCATAAAACATTTGGTAATAACATTCTTTTGCCAACGTAGTAGCAGGAAGAGACGGCGTTCTTGTCAATCCTTTACAACCTTGGAACATTCTGTAATAGCAACCTTCTGCCAGTGTCGTCACAGGAAGCACAAGTGCCTTTTGCGCATGATTTTTTATATGAGTATTTGTAGAAATGTTTGCGGAATAATCGTGATAATAGAATAATTCTGCAAATGCATATTCTGTACTAATTAACGTAGTATTTTTAAAGTTAGATGAACTCAAAAGGCTCATAACATTACCGTAAACGTAGCAGTCACTGCTACAACTAATGTTAAACAATATCATTGTAAGCGTATCTAAATCATATATATTCTCCGAGCCGTCTGCATAAAACGCGACTTTGTCGCCAGCAGCAACAGTAATCGTGTTCGCGTTTGCAGTTACGCTCACAAAATCGCCGCCGTTTTTCTTATACTTAAGCGTAGACCACGGATTTTCCAGCGTAATCGTACCGGCCGCAATAGCCTCAAGCGTCAGCGGCGTTTCCTGCATAGTTGGTTCAGCTGGTGGCGTTTGTTCAGCTGGTGGCGTTTGTTCAGCTGGTGAGTCTCCCCCACTTGAATTTGAACAGCCGATTATACTTACAGCAAAGACTGCTGCAAATAAAGCAAATAAAAGTTTTTTCATTATTTATTCCTCCAAATTGAATTATTTTTAAATATAGACACCTTGCGCAGACATATAATGCCTGAGCAAGGGTAACCTTCCGGGTGAGTTAGATTTTGTATATTTTCTGTGATTTGCGTTAGTATGACGCAACAATTGCGAATTGCGAATTGCGAATTGCGAATTGCGAATTGCGAATTGCGAATTGTTTCATGAAGAGAGTTTTTATGTCAAGCAAGTGTAATATATTTTTCATTGTATAATAGTAAAATTATACCACAGAATCAGCCAACCGTGGATTTTTTTTCAGAAAAACTTCCTTTTTTGCAACAAGTCAAACTATATTATATATGGATAAAAGCCGCACTTCCGTCTCTAAGCGACATTCCTCCACTTTTTTGTTGGAGGCTACAATATGTCAAAAACCAGTAAAACCGATTCTGAAATCCTGAAAGAATGGAAAAAGGCGACTCTAGCAAACAACTTCATATTCTACAAGGTCATGCGGCATCATCCGGAAGCTTGTAAATACCTTCTGGAAATGTTGTTGAATATCAAAATCAAACGCATGAAAATGTCTAACGAAGAGATTATTGAAGTAGACAAAGATGCAAAAAGCATCAGACTGGATGTATATGTTACCGAAACAAAGCGTATGCATGATATTGAACTTCAGGTCATAAACACATCAGAACTTCCAAAGCGTTCGAGGTACTATTCTGCCCTTATGGACTTAGATAATTTGAAGCCGGGAGAAAAGTATAACAAACTGAAGGACTCGCATGTAATCTTTATCTGTCTGGAAGACGTATTTGAAAACAGGCTGCCTGTAAATACTTTCGAGAATATCTGTCAAGAAGATGGTGTAACAAAACTGAATGACCGCTCTTACAAACACTTTTTTATTGCTCCAAGATGTGCTAAAATGCTTAAAGATGAGGAATTGAAGTCTTTCTTTAAATTTCTCATCTCAAATAAAGCGGCAAATCAATATACATCTGAACTAGATAGTTATGTAAAAGACGCTAAACAAAATATGCAATGGAGGATTCAGTTTATGAATTATGAGAGACAAAGAACTTATGATATAGACTATGGACGGGAACAACAAGCCATTGAAGCCTCAATTAATCTTCTCAAAGAAAAAATAGACCCGAAAATCATTGCAAAATGCGAAAAGTTACCGCTAAAAAAAGTCCTCGAATTACAGGAGCAGATTGCCGTAAAAGCGTAAAACATTATGCCGCAGAAGAAAACATCTCGAACTACATCAAGCAAATCTACTCGTAAGACAAGCACAAAACGCACGACCCGCCGAACGACGAAAAAGCCTAAGGTTTATATTCCTGCTTACAAGGCAATCATTCTCTGTTGCGTCATTATTACTATCTGCATGAGTCTTCTGCTGGTAACTACCCTTAAGGAGCCGGACCGCAAGCTTTCTGATGCCGCAATTCAAAGATATAAAGAAGAGATTGTTGATTCAAAAAATAAAGCTGAAGAAGTAAAAGAAAAAGAAGTTTCTAAAAAAGCTGATTCATCAAAAAAGACTGAGACAGCAAAAAAAACTGAAGCTACAAAAAAGGCCGAACCATCAAAAAAAGCCGAAGCTCCTAAGACTGATAACAAAAAAACAGAAACTGCGAAAAAGGAAGCTTCAAAAGAGGAAGTCCCAAAGAAAACCGAGGCTCCTAAAAAGATAGAAACTCCACAGGCAAAGGAAGAAAAAAAGCCGGCCGAAGTAAAAGAGGCTGCCCCGGCCACACCCCCAAAAGTTCAGAACGAGCAGAAATCAAAATACAACTTCCCGGCAGCAAAAAACGGTGCCCAGCTGATTTTTGTTTTTGACGACGGCGGACAGAATCTTTCTCACCTTGCGCCATTCTTAAAGCTGCCCTTCCCTATAACAGTTGCCGTACTTCCTCAAATTGCCCACTCGAAAGAAAGTGCTGCCCAGGTACGCGCTTCCGGCAACGAGCTTATTCTTCATCAGCCTATGCAGTCTGTAAATGCGAGTGTGAATCCGGGACCCGGTGCAATTAAACCGGATATGACCGAAGAGCAGATAAAATCCCTGCTTTTTCAAAACATAACAGAAATAGGCCCGATTGCCGGACTGAATAATCATGAAGGTTCTGCAATTACTGCCGATGCAGAAAAAATGGCGACAGTTCTGCAGTTTGCATCCCAGGAAGGTATTTACTTCCTCGACAGCCGCACTAACGTCGAAACAAAAGTGCCTTACGTTGCCCGCGAGCTGGGCTATTCTTACTACGAGCGCAACATATTTTTAGACAACGAAAAAACAAAAGAAAATGCCCTTAAGGAGCTTAAAAAAGGCCTTGACCTTGCAAATAAAAATGGAAGCGTTATAATGATAGGCCATATCTGGAGTGCAGATTTTCTACCGGCATTTTTACAGGAAGTTTACCCGGAGCTTAAAGCTCAGGGATATACATTCAGCACGGTAAGCAAAAGTAAAGCAAAGAAGAACTAGATTGTCGGGTCGAGCCCGACAATGACATAGACGAGGATCTAAATGAAAGTTTTAGGTATAGAAAGCAGCTGTGACGAAACAGCCTGCGCAATCGTAGAAGACGGAAGAACAATTCTCAGCAACGTAGTTGCAACACAGATTCCTTTTCATAAAATATACAAGGGCGTAGTTCCGGAAATTGCAAGCCGCAAACACGCCGAATGGATTTTGCCGGTTGTACGTCAGGCCCTCAAAGAAGCAAACATGTCTCTGGACCAGGTTGATGCGATAGCCGCAACTAACAGACCTGGTCTCATGGGCTCACTTCTCGTTGGCTTTACCTTTGGAAAAACTCTTGCCTGGGCAACAAACAAGCCTTTTATCGCAATCAATCATATGCTGGGTCACCTTTACGCTGCCCAGCTGCAGACTCCGGTTGAATATCCATTCCTCGGTCTCCTCGTTAGCGGCGGCCATTCTATTATCTGTAAGGTAAACGGATTTGATGACCTTGAAATTTTGGGAACTACAGTTGATGACTCTGTAGGAGAAGCCTTTGATAAGGTTGCTAAGTTCTACGGGCTCGGCTACCCTGGAGGAGTTATCATTGATAACCTTGCAAAAAAAGGTGACCCCAAGGCTGCAAAGTTCCCTGTTCCAAAGCTGGATGAAAATGAACACAAATATGATGTTTCTTTCTCTGGTCTTAAAACTGCAGTAATTCACCAGTGCGATCTTTTCTGGCAGCCAGGCTACGAGCACTCAACAGAAAATATGTGCGCCGCCTTCCAGGAAACTGCAATCAAAACTCTGGTAGGAAAATTACTCAAAGCCGCAGACGACACCGGCCTCAAAACAGTTGTTTGTGGCGGCGGTGTTGCAGCTAATTCCCGACTTCGCGCAATGCTGGCAGAAAGAAGTGACCTCAACTGCATCTTCCCTCCCCTCAAGCTTTGCGGAGACAATGGCGCTATGATTGCGGGTGTTGCCTACCACTTCCTCCAGCGCGGCGACCGCAGCGACATGAACACTGTTACCTGTGCCCGTATTCCTCAGTTCAAGCGGGGACTTGAGCAGGTTCGCCACGGTCAGGGCAAGCATGACTAGGAATAAGTAGTTTTTCCGATAAAAAAATCTGTCTCTTAGTTGTATAACTAAAATCATGAAAATTACTTTCTCTAAATGCTCCAAATTTTTATTCACCGGAGCAATTTTCATTTTTTTATTTCCACTAATCAGTTGTACTAAACAGGAGAGCAGAATGAATCAGCCAGTAACTACAGAAGAATCGAATCCACTCGCACAGAGATTTATGCAGTCTCAGGAAGCCCAGAAAAATCAGGATACAAATACAGAGCCATCTACTAACGGCCTCAAGATTCCTGATTCAAAATACGAAGAAATCATAAAAAAAAGTCTTGTAACAAAAGGAAACAATTATCTTATAAAGCAGGTGCTTGCAAAACTACGTGCCGGCGACCAGGTTATTATTTCTGCAATCGGAGGCTCCGTTACAGAAGGCGCAGGTCCAGCTGTTTACACAGAAGGTTATGCCTATCAGTTCCGGGATATGTTCATAGAAAAATATGCCGCTGATAAATCAAAAGTAAATTTTATTCCTGCAGGAATCGGCGGCACCCCTTCTCCAATGGGCTTAATCCGTTACCAGAAAGACGTCGTTTCCCGCGCCGGCCGACATCCAGATCTTCTTGTAATTGAGTTTGCCGTAAACGACTGGCTTGAATGTTCCAAAACCCGCGCCATGGAAAAGCTTGTCCGCACGGCTCTCGAAAACAATACTGCCGTAATCATGCTTTATGCCGCCGCAACCTATCAGAATCAGCAGGGCCAGATTTCTCCTGTAGCTGATTTTTATAAGCTGCCTCAGGTAAGCATCAGCAAGGGACTTGCCGGCTCAGGTGTTAATCAGGAAAAGGATTCAAAGATTTATTATTCTGATTTTGTTCACCCGACAAAAAACGGTCACAAATATATGGCCCGCTGTCTTATCAATCTTATTGATGAAATCGACGCTTCAGAAGCAGATTCTTCTTTTGAGATTCCTGCCACTTACAAAAACGAAAATCCATTCGAAAATTTTACCACCCTTTATGCAGATACACAGGATAAAAACGTCACAATAAATGCAGGAGGCTTTAGTCAAAAAGATACAGAGATTCAGGCTTACCTGCATGGCGGAAAATGCTTCCCCGAAAACTGGAAAAATGACGGCAGTTCTTCTCAGGCCTTCAAAATGGAGCTTAACTGCAAGAGCCTCATCATGATTTACAAAAATGCCAATACTGATAAGTTTGGAAAATACGAAGTTTATGTAGACGGCAAGCTACAGAATACCTACGCCGGTCACGAAGAAGGCGGCTGGAATAACTGCATGATTGTAATGCTGATTGATGAGACTGAGGCCGGAAAGCACACTGTAGAAATAAAACCTGCAGCCGGTGAAGAAAAAAAAGCCTTTACAATTCTCGCCTTCGGTTATTCCAGATAGAGATATTTTCTTCCTATTCTTGTAGATAAAATTTCAATATTATTCTCAAATCCGTTATATAATTTAACAATAACTGTCATGCTGAACTTGTTTCAGCATCTTTTATATAGATTCCGAAACAAGTTCGGAATGACGACAAATTGGAGAACACAATGATTTTTTATGTAAACGCAAAAGCAAAAACTAACGGAAACGGAAGCAAGGCTTCCCCTTTTAAGACAATCAATCAGGCGGCTGCCATTGCCAGGGCGGGAGACCAGGTTCTTGTTGCGCCGGGAATCTACCGCGAACAGGTAGTTCCAAAGGCCGGCGGTTGCGGCGATGAACCGGACCAGAGAATCACCTATAAATCAGAAAAACCACTGGGAGCCATAATCACAGGTTCAGAAGCCCTCAAGGGCTGGAAAAAGTTCAAGGGCGACGTATGGACTGCAAAGGTAGATAACGGCATCTTCGGTGGCTACAATCCTTATACGAGCTATGTTTGCGGAGACTGGTACTTTGCACCGACTGTTCGCCACACAGGCTGCGTTGTCCTCAACGACAGAATGATGTATGAAACTGCAAGCTTAGATGAGTGTCTTGCAGGAAAAGCAGATCCCTGCGCCTGGAATCAGAAGGAATCGGAATACAAATGGTTCTGCGAGCAGGAAGGAGAGGCCCCTGCCCTCCAGTATAATGATGACGGGACTGTGCCGGTACAAGCAGCTGAATATATCGTAAACGCACAGGCTAAGGAAATTAAGCGAGGCCAATTTACAGTTTTCTACTGTAACTTTAAGGGACTGGACCCTAACAAGGAAAATATCGAAATCCTCGTTCGCCGCAACTGCTTTATGCCGGATCAGAACGGGCTCAACTACATCACCGTAAGCGGCTTTAAAATCTGTAACGGTGCTACAACATGGGCGCCGCCGGCTGCCTACCAGGATGGACTCATCGGCCCACACTGGAGCAAGGGCTGGATTTTCGAAGACCTGGAAGTCTGCAACAGCCGCTGCTGCGGAATCTCACTTGGTAAATACCGCGACGAAGAAAACGACATGTACTTTTATACAAAGCACCTCAAGAGCCCTACTCAGATGGAACGCGATGCAGTTTGCCGCGGTCAGTATCACGGCTGGACAAAAGAAAATATCGGCTCACACATCGTACGCCACTGCCACGTTCACCACTGCGAGCAGACCGGTATTGTCGGCCGTATGGGCGGCGTTTTCTCTACAATCGAAGACTGCCACATTCACCACATCTGTAACTCCCAGCAGCTGGGCGGTGCCGAAACTGCAGGAATCAAGCTGCATGCCGCAATCGATGTTGTAATCCGCCGCAACCACATTCACGACTGCATTATGGGCGTATGGCTGGACTGGGAAGCTCAGGGTGCCCGTGTAAGCCAGAACCTCATGTACAACAACCAGAGACCGGAAGGCCGCGAAGCCGCTCAAGGCGCAATGTTCAGCACAGACGTCTTTATTGAAGTTGGACATGGTCCTACAACCATCGACAACAACCTCCTGCTTTCCAAGGTTTCCATCACAATCCCGAGCGAAGGAATTGCCGTTGTTCACAATTTGATTCACGGCTCTTTCAGCCTCATCAATTCCGGCGTAGACAGCATTATAAACGACCAGCGCGAACCACGCTATACTCCTTACCATATCCGCCACCGCACAGAGGTTGCAGGCTTTATGACAATTCTTCACGGCGACGACAGAATCTACAATAATGTTTTTGTTCAGATATTTGATGTAAAGGATAAGGAAAAGACTGCAGCCGCTGCCGACTACGAAGTTGTCGGCACTGCTCCATTTGATATCTTCCCTACTTATGATGAATGGATTAAAAACTTTATGATGGACAGAGAGCCTGATATGGGGCCTCTTGCCCAGTATCATTTTGGTCACCTCCCTGTATGGCTGGGCGGAAACGTTTACCTGAACGGGGCTACAGTCTGCAAGCATGAAAAAGACAAGCTCGTAGTGGCTGGAAAAAACAAGGCTAAAATCAGCTTGAAATCTGGCAGCCTAAAGAACAACCTTAAAGAACTGATTGGCAACTACACCACAGGCGAAATCACAACTAAAGTTCTCGGCTCTGCCTTTGAACCTGAACAGCGCTTTGAAAACCGCGACGGAAGTGACATCATCTTCAATGAAGACTTCTTCGGCAACCACCGCGGCACTCACGTTCTGCCAGGTCCATTCGCAGAACTGGCAGATGAAATTAAAGTTTTATAAAAAAAAATCCGGGGCTGTCTTAGTGGGAGCCCCGGATATATATGTTTATTAATCGTTTAGAACTTTACAACCTTTGGCGCTGCGCTGAAGCTTGAAAATGTTGCAGTTGCATTCTTAAAGTAAAGGACCTCTGTGTTTTCATCATCTGGAGAATACATAGCCTTAAGGTCAGGATAGTGTTCAAGCATATCAACCTTTGGCTCACGGCGGTCATCGCGAACGAGTTCTCCGGCAAGACGGAGCCAGGTACCTGTCGCACCGTCAAAGCAGCAAAGTTCAACCTTAGGATTCTTCTGAATCTGCTTAGAAACATCCTTTTTCTTTCCTGTCTGGATGTAAAGCTTATCTTCAAAAAGATTTATTGTGCCAAATGGACGGTTACGTGGCTGTCCATCTGCTTCAACTGTAGCCAAATAATAAGTGCCGCATTTTTTTATAAAATCAAAAACTTCTTTCATTTTATCACCTCGGATATATTATACTACATAATGCTCGTCATTGCGAGGAGCCTGCAGGGCGACGTGGCAATCTATATAAATGGATTGCTTCGCCTTCGGCTCGCAATGACGGTAAAAAAAACGTTTCTATTTACAATAACACTACTTGACACTTTTTTTTCATATCAGTAAATTAAAAACAAATGAAAAACATCACTTACGCATACTATTATTACTATTATTCTCACAAAAGTTGCAGAGTTCTGGCAAAATAGATGCTGATGTATATAAATCGGTAATTTCAAGGAACTCTGAAAAAGAGTTCCTTTTTTTTTGCATGCGCGCGCTGAAAGAGAGGGACTCGAAAGCGGTGCCTGTCGTAAAATTACCAAGAGAGGAAACATAAATGATCATAACATTAAAACACGGAACAACAGATCAGCAGATGAATGAGTTCATCGACTCATGGAAGCAGAAAGGCTTTGGAGTACATGTATCAAAGGGTGAAAACCTTACAATTCTCGGACTTTTGGGCGACACCAGCTCACTCGACACCGAAATGGTAAGCGCAAATCCTTTTGTTGATACAGTACAGCGGGTTTCTGCTCCATATAAAATGGCAAGCCGCACTTTCCATCCGGAAAACTCGGTAATTAAAGTTGGAAATACAAGCTTTGGTAACGGCGAAATTCCTGTAATTGCAGGACCTTGTTCTGTTGAAACTGAAGAGCAGGTTGTTTCAATTGCCCGCGACGTTAAGGCAGCCGGAGCAAAACTTCTCCGTGGCGGTGCATTCAAGCCACGTACTTCTCCATACAGCTTCCAGGGACTTGGTGAAAAAGGACTTCAGTTCCTCGTAGCAGCTAAAAAAGAAACAGGACTTCCAATCGTAACTGAGCTTATGGATATCCGCCAGCTTAAATATTTTGATGATGTTGATGTTATCCAGATTGGAGCCCGCAACATGCAGAACTTTGACCTTCTTAAAGAGATGGGAAAGGTTGGAAAACCTATTTTGCTTAAGCGCGGTATGGCTGCAACTGTAAAAGAACTTTTGATGTCTGCAGAATACATTATGGCAAGCGGAAACGAAGACGTAATTCTTTGTGAACGCGGTGTCCGCACTTTCGATAACTACACAAGAAACTGTCTTGATGTAAGCATCGTTCCATACCTTCACAAGGTAAGCCATCTTCCAATTATCATTGACCCAAGCCATGCCTGCGGTCAGCGCTGGATGGTACCTGAGCTTGCAAAGGCAGCAGTTGCCTGCAACACAGACGGACTTATCATCGAAGTTCACAACAATCCTGAAAAAGCACTTTGCGATGGTGAACAGTCTCTGCACCCAACAGAGTTTGCTTCACTTATGAAGATTCTTCCTCAGATTGCCGCAATCAACGGACGCAACGTATGATTTACGCAATCATAGGACTTGGAATAATGGGCGGTTCTGTCGCAAAGGCAATCCGCTCAAACATTATCGGACATGAAGACCCGGACGGCAAAATCTTTGCACTCGACAAAAACAATGAGTCGCTCTTTGCCGCCCTCACCTCGGGAATCATCGACCGCGCCTTTACGCCAAGCGAAACAAAAGATTTGTTAGGCCAGGCTGACATGATTTTTATCTGCCTCTACCCTGCTGCAACCCTGGATTTTTTACGGGAGCACAAGGGAGATTTTAAGGACGGCGCAATCATCACCGACATAAGTGGTGTAAAGCATGACCTGGCAGCAGCCCTGGACAAGGACGAAATCCGGCCGGCAAATGCCCATCTGATTTTAGGCCACCCAATGGCAGGCGGTGAAAAAGAAGGCTTTGCCGCATCAAAAGGCGAATACTTTTTGAACCACAATTATATTCTGATCAAGCCAAAAGGCGGCTACGAGGACGAAGCTGCAGTAGAAATCTTCCGTAAGATTATCCGCGGCATGGGCTTTACCAGAATCACCGAAGTAGATGCCGATACCCACGACAACAAGATTGGCTTTACCTCTCAGCTTTGTCACGTTGTAGCAAGTGCCATGGTAGAAAGTGCCGGCGACCCGGAAATCACAAGCTTCGGTGGCGGCTCTTTTGAAGACCTCACCAGAATTGCAATGATTAACGCACCCCTCTGGACAGAGCTCTTTCTTGCTAACCGGGAAAAACTTGTTGCCCATATAGAAAACTTTGAAAGCCAGTTGGATAATCTGAAAAAACTGATTGAAACTCAGGACGCAAATGGGCTACAATCATTACTCGCAGACGTTCGCCAGAAACGAATCGCCATGCAACGTTAGTGTCATTATCGGGCTTGACCCGATAATCTAAGGAACTTATGGACAACTTACTTTCAATAAAAGCATACGCAAGCCGCGAGGCAGTTCCCATCATGCAGGACGAAGGCTGTGACTTTATCTGCGATTACATCAAGGAACACAGCTGCAAAAATATCCTCGAAATTGGAACTGCCATCGGCTATTCTTCCATCCGCTTTGCAAGCCTTGCTGACGACATAAAGGTCACAACAATCGAGCTCGACATAGACCGTCACCTCAAGGCTGTAGAAAACTTTAAGGCAGCAGAACTTTCAGACCGCATCACCGCAATCCACGCAGACGCCCTCACCTGCCCCCTTGAAGGTAGTTTTGACCTGATTTTTATAGACGCCGCAAAAGCCCAGTACATAAAGTTCTTCGAAAAATACAAGGCAAATCTGGCTCCTGGCGGAGTAATCATAAGTGACAACCTCTCCTTTCACGGTATGGTAGACGACCTTTCCCTCACCCATAATTACTCCACCAAAAAGCTGGTAAAAAAAATCCAGAAGTATGCAGAATTCCTTCGCACAAATCAGGAGTTTGAAACAACTTTTTATGAAATCGGCGACAGAATCGCAGTAAGCAAAAGAAAATAGACTCTTAATTTTTCTTCGTAAATTCTCAATACCTATGTTATAATTATTCTATTAATTCAAATCCGAGAGAATAATTATGAAAAATTTTAAGAAATCACTTTATTCACTTTTTGTTTTTACAATCCTTTTCACATCATGTTCCATGAAAATGGGAAAAAGCCAGCCTATATACGAAGACTGGAAAATTAAGTTTGGAGATAACAAAAACTATGCTGCTGCAGATTTTGACGACTCTTCCTGGCAGAACTCAAATGCCAGCGGGCTCATTGCAATGCAAAATAATCAGCATTATTTCTGGCTTAGAAAAAAGGTAAATATACCAGCAGCCTTCCAGACCTCTAATATATGGTTAGGATTTCAGAAAACAAACTGTGCCATTGAAGTATATGCAGATGGCGTTTATGTTGGTACCCGCGGAAGCTTCCCGCCTAATGTCAGCGTAAAAATCGAACAGAATACAGATGTATTAATTCCTTCAAACTGCATTAAAGACGGCAGTGTAGAAATTGCCTTAAGAGTTTACGCTCCTGGTAATACAGCAAAGGATATCTGTCCTTCTATTGATGATGATACCCAGGGCTACTTCATGAATAAAATCAAAAACATTTTCAATCAGAAGATATTCCTTTGTATTGGAGTTTTGTGTGCCTTCATTCTCTTTTATTCATTATTGCAGTTTTGCATGGATAGAAAAAACACAGCCTTCCTGTATTTTGTAGGCTGTCTTCTCTTTATCATTATCTACTTTTATGACATGGGTTCAGAAAACACAGTCCTCAATTATAATTTTCAGAGAGCTTTTGCAAGAGCCTGTTTACCGTCAAGTATGATGTTCCTGATGTTATTCCTGCACCGATTCTATAACAGAAAAAAAACAAAGCTTACTCTGATAATTGCCTTTTCTATAACAGTAATTTTCTTTGCTGCTTTCCTGGCCTGCACAGGAAATGATATTGCAGTTGATAACTTATTCTTAATTGCAATGCTTCCTACCGTGGCTGTAATTGTTTATGGTTTTATTGTTACCGTTCAGGGTATAAAGCATAAGCAGTATGATTCCATTCCTGTCTTTGTCGGTTTCTTTGTTGGTTCCTGCTGTGCCCTTCATGATATTGTCTGCCAGGTTGCGGGCATAGTTCCCTTTATGTGGACCCAGGGCTTTGCCTTCTTCTTTGTAGACCTTTCTGTATTTATCACCCTTGCAATCCGCGAATCAAACATCAAAAAAGAAGTTCAGCGACTTGCAAAAGAAACTCAGGCTCAGAAGGATAAGCTTTCTAACGTTGTTGCCAAGGCCCAGCTGATGGCAGAAGATTCTAACTCTGTTGCTGAAAAGCTTAACAAATCTGTAGATTCCATGATTGAATCTTCATCAGAGACTCAAGATAAGGTAGCTGATATTAATAAAGCAATTTCCGAACAGAACCGCATCCGCGAAGAAACTGCAACTGCAATTGATAATCTTACAAACTTCTTAAAATCAATTTCAAAGGAATTTGAAAACGAAACAATAATGATTCAGGATACCACAAAGGGTACTCAGGATATTATTGATGGTATTTCAACTGTAGGCGAAGGTATTTCTACTGCAGCCCAGTTTACATCTTCCCTTTCAAAACTTACTCAGGCCGGAAGTGACGACATGAAGAAGCTCATGTCTGTTATGAAAGAGATTCAGGACTCCTCAACAGAAATCTTAGGCGTTGCAAGTACACTTTCTACCTTTGCCCATAAAATCGACTTGCTTTCTATGAACGCAAGTATCGAAGCGGCACATTCGGGAGAAGCAGGAAAAGGATTTGCCGTAATTGCCCACGAAATTAAAGACCTTGCATCACAGACCTCTCAGTGGTCAGGTAAGATTGCAGAAATTATCACTTCCATTATCAGCTCAATCGATAGCAGTGCTGACCTTACTTCTAAGGTTAACCAGGCACTCCTGCAGATTGAAGATGGCTCTGTAAAGAGTGCTGAACGTGTAAATGCTGCCTGGGAAGGAATGAAAGCCCAGCAGAATGCCGGAAACGCAATTGAAAAAGATGTATCAAGCCTTGCAACAAGTGCGGCTCATATGAAGAATGAAATTATAAGCCAGGATAAGTTTGCTGCCAGCGTAATGAATAATATGCAGGAACTCTGTCAGGCTTCTCAGGCTGTAAACGATGCCAGCAGCGGTATTTCAGCCTTCACAGAAAACCTGGGTCGGGAAGCCCTGAATCTGGCAAAACTTGCAGACAGCACTGTAAGAGTTGCCAGAGAGCTTATGGAAATAATGAACACTCACATCTAAGCACGGTGGTTGAGTAGGCGCAGCCGTATCGAAACCACCGTATACTTCCTACCAGTGTGCCGAGGCGCCGCCACCACTAAAGTGACCGCCTCCTCCGCTAAAGCCGCCGAAACCACCGGATGAATGACTTCCTGAATGTCCGCCACTACCCATCATAGAGCGGAGTGCTGCATCGGCTGCAATCCAGGCAATAGTATTTCCGTTATGATAATAGCGGCCACGGCGGCGACCACGTCTTGCATTTGCGCTGATCATGCTTACGACAAATATCAGCCATATAAGCATTGCAAAAACTGGAACAAGGTCATTAGAGCTTTTATCTTCTCCTTCTTTTACAGAACGGGAAAGTGCACTTTCATCACCAGTCGCAATGGCACCCATATTTTTAACGCCTTCAAGAATACCTTTGGAATAATTTCCGTCACGGAATTCGGGAACTATTACGTTTCGTAAAATCAGGCCGCACTTTGCATCGGTAAGAGAACCTTCAAGTCCATCACCTGTTTCAATGCGTAAATCATGCTCTGCATAGGCAACAATCAGAATTGCGCCGTTATCTTTTTCCTTATCACCAAGCTGCCATTTATCTGCAACCCTGATTCCAAAAGAAGAAATATCTTCTCCATCCAGAGAAGGCATTGTAAGAACTGCAATCTGAGCACCACAAGCCTGCTCTACTCCAGCAAGGTATTCTTCTATTTCACGCTCGTCGCTGTCCCGGATTATTTTTGCATAATCGTTTACACGGCCTTTGAGAGTTGGCACATTTGCGGCAAAAATTGAAGAGGAAATCAAAATAGCTGTAAGAGCAGCTGAAAAAAATCTTTTCTTTACCATTCTGCATCCTCCAGAATTACAAGGCCATCAGGAAGCTCGTTTGGATTCTCTTCATGAGGCGGGAAATGTTCTGCAAGAAGTTCGCCACATTTTTCTATAGCTGTAGTAAAGGCTGTAGCAGCCTGGCCTTTGCGTAGATTTTCAGCCAGCTCGTCTGCAATCAGATTCCACAAGTCCTGAGAAATATGCTTTGAAATACCGGAATCAGCAACAATGCGAACCTGGCGTTCCATATATGAAACAAAAATCAAAATACCAGAATGCTCTGCTGTATCGTAAACTCCGCTTTCTGTAAAATAGCGGAAGGCACGGTTTGTTACACAGGCCCTGCGTACAGAAGGCGGAATTACCAGACGGTCTATTGCCGGAATATTACAGATGTAAAATCCTACAACGACTGCTGCCAGACAGGAAATTACAAAGAAGAGCGGTAAAATCCAGCCGGGCTCATTCTGCCAGTAAAGCCTGTGGTAGAGAGCAAGAATCTTTTCCGAAAAAGGAAGCATACAAACGAGCACCAGAGCACCGAAAAAGTCTGCAGCCAGCAATTCCCAGAAGCAGTAGCGGGCAGATTCCGGAGTAACTGCTACTGCAATTTCACCGGTAGTCTTAGCCTCGGCCGCTGCAACAGCATCTTTTATAGATTTGAAATCTTCATCTTTAAGCTTAAGTTTTTTAATTAAAGTCTTATATTTCACATTATCCTTCCTGTATAGATTCCCGGGTCAAGCCCGAGAATGACACAATTGTCATTGCCCGGCTTGACCGGGCAATCTAAAACTCAACCTTAGGCGCAGACTGCGCAGCTTCACTTGCTGTAAAGTAAGACTTCTTTTCAAAGCCGCTCATATTTGCAATGATATTTGCAGGGAACTGGCGGATCTTTGTATTATAGGTCTTTGCAGTTTCATTAAAGCGGTTGCGGGCAACTGTAATGCGGTTTTCAGTTCCTTCCAGCTGATCCTGCAGGGCCATAAAATTCTGGTCTGCTTTTAATTCCGGATACTGCTCTGTAACCATCAAAAGGCGCTGCAGACTGGCACCCAAGTTATCCTGAATCTGCTGATAGCGGGCAAAAGCCTCAGGATCATTCAAAACCTCATCACTGATATTGATTTGTCCGCCTGCCTTAGAACGGGCCTCAGAAACCTGAGTAAATACATCGCTTTCATGCTTAGCATAACCTTTTACTGTAGAAACCAGGTTTGGAATCAGGTCCAGACGACGCTGATACTGGTTCTGCACCTCAGCCCAGGAAGCCGAAACGCCTTCATCCATAGTAACCAGCGAGTTGTAAGTATTCTTATAGAAAGAAAAAACTCCAAGCACACAAACAAGCACAATAATAAGAGCAATCAGCCCCTTCGAAATCTTTTTCATTAAAAATCCTCCTACCGTCATCCCGAACTTGATTCGGGATCCATTACAAGATGCTGAAACAAGTTCAGCATGACATTACTTTAAATTTATAAATGAATTGTAATATAGTCAATTAAAATTTCCACACGGATTCGGAATTACTCACGTAATTCCATATTATATAAAAATTTTGCGTTAGCAAAATCCAATCCGTGTGGAAAAAAAATCCCTTGCCCGAAAGTCACTTTCATAATAAAATAGAAGAAATCAATTTAATGGAGATAATAGATGAACAATTTCGTATTTTTGGGACCACCGGGAGCTGGAAAAGGTTCTCTCGCAGTAAAGGTAGCAGAAGACTACAAAATCCCACACATTTCAACTGGTGATATTTTCCGTGCAAATATTAAGGCACAGACTCCACTTGGAGTAAAGGTAAAGGCAATTATCGATTCAGGTTCTCTCGTAAGCGACGAACTCACATTTGAACTTGTAAAAGACCGCCTTGCTCAGGACGACTGCAAAAACGGATACATTCTTGACGGTTTCCCACGTACAATTCCACAGGCAGAAATGCTGGACGGACTTGTTGCAGACCTCAAGGTTGTAAACTTCCAGATTTCAGATGATATCGTAATCGGCCGTCTTTCTACACGCCGTGTTTGTAAGGCTTGTGGAGCTAACTACAACATCAAAACTCTTCCACCAAAAGTAGAAGGCGTTTGCGACAAGTGTGGCGGCGAACTCTATCAGCGCGATGACGATAAGCAGGAATCTATCCTCCACCGTATGGACGTTTACCGCGAGCAGACAGAACCGCTCATCAACTACTACAAGAACAAGGGCAAGATTACCGACCTCGATGCATCTATCGAAACAGACATTTTGCTTGGTGAGTTTAAAAAGATCTTTTAATTAAACAAAAACACATAAAAGAAGAAAGGCTATGGTCTACACGAGGAATGAGTGTATCCCACAGCCTTTATTCTTTTATATCCGTCTGTCCAATAGTTCATTGTACTACCAGACAAACATCAGTTTCTCTAAACGATAAACTGTTCAACATGGTTGTGAATCTTTTCTACCGACTCTACGTTGCCGGCTGCAGATGAATCAACCTTTTCAACAGTCATTTTCATATTAGCCGTAGCTTCCATACTTTCCTGAACCGCAGCTACAGTAGACTTAGAAGCCGCAACTACCGCATCCATAGACTCGCGCAGCTTACCCGCCTCTTCTGTTTCCTCTTCCGCCAGATCACGAATAGCATGAATGGCTTCTACAAGGTCATCGGCAGCCTGCTTAGTATCGGCTGCGCCCTGATTCTGCTCAATCATAGCATCATAAATATTCTTTACGAGAGCCGCATTTTCAATTACATTATCACGGATTCCCTGGAAGGCTGTACCGGCAGAAGTAATAGCCTCTACACCGGCCGTAGTCTTTTCCATCATCTCTTTAATCTTAACCTGAATATTGCGGGCACTTGAAGATGAAGAAGAAGCCAGAGAACGAACCTCGTCTGCAACAACCGCAAAGCCCGCACCAAATTCACCTGCATGTGCCGCCTCAATTGCAGCGTTCATAGAAAGGAGATTTGTCTGAGCCGCAATACCCTGAATAACCTTCAAAAGCTTTCTAACTTCTTCTGATACAGTCTGAATCTCTTTCATTGTACTTACAGCATGTTCAACAGCAGTGTTACCAATATCAGAACGTTCAGAAAGCCCCTGAGAAACCTCCTGGGCCTGCTTAGCAGTATTAGCAACGCTGGAAATACTGTCGGTCATCTTAGAAATAGCAGTAGAAATACTCTGAACTGCTTCTGTCTGCTGAGTAACGTGTAGTTTTACAGTATCAATAGAATCTGCAAGCATTACAAGATTTTCACCGGTAACAGAAACAAGCTCATCCTGCTTTTTAGAGTTTTCATCAATATGTTGAAGTGAATGATTCATAACGCCGATAGCACCGGTAGCATAACGTGCAGATTTTGAAATAATTCCGGCCGACTCAGTTACGGCATTTGTCTCTGCCTTAAAGTCCTTAATCATAGAAGAAAGCTTTTCAATCAAAGTATTTACAGAAGAAATAAGAACACCAAAGTCATCAATCATATTGATATTGATTCGGCAGGTAAGGTCACCGTTGTTTGCAATATCATCAAGAAGTCTTGATGTAAGTTTGATTCGCTGTGAAAGGCCGTGAAGAACGGTAAGAAATGGAACTGCACCAATAACAGTAGAAAGAATGATACAGAGTGCACCCTTCTTAAAAAAGGCTATCAGCAGATCCCCCTGGAAAGTTCCATTGTGTGATTCCAGAAGAATTCCATAAGGAACAGTAAGCATGTTGATACCCAGGAAGTATAGCGAAAGGAAGAAAACCAGACCAATTGAAATAGAGATTTTTGAAGAGCGGCTTCTGAATTCGACAATAGACCCCATCTCCAGCATCTCACGCTTTTTGATAAGAAGATAATCTACAATCTTAATTGCTGTAATTGCAGAAATACCTCCAAAGCCCATAGCCTGTGCTACAACCAGGAAAACGCGCGAAAAATAATACACGTTTGATCCGTTTGCAATTCCGATATACACAATGATAATCTGACCGATAAAAAATCCGATTACGTTTGCAGCAATAATAAGAAGAATGATTCCCCTGTAGCTTTTAAGGCAGGCTGCAATTTCATCCTTAGTGGCTTTTCGCCCTTCCGTCTGAATCTTTTTAACTATCTGATCAAAAGGCTTTGATATAAAATACCCTATGGCAACGGCAATAAACAAAAGCAAAGATGCAACCATGATATTAGGAAGAGTACCTCCCCACATGGCGGCAACATCATTGTAAATAAACTCAAGGGCAAACCATCTCAATGTCAGTACACTTGCATAAGTGACTGCAAATAATACTATAACAAAAGTAGCAAATACTGTCATAATTGTATAATTATATTATAGAAAATACATATTGTAAAATAATAAAATATATGTATAATTTGATAATCATTATCAATTTTAATCGTCATGCTGAACTTGATTCAGCATCTATAACTTGAGACCCCGAATCAAGTTCGGGGTGACAGGACTTTTTAATGTCTCAACTAGAATGTAAGAACCTTACCCTGGGGTATGGTACAAAAACAGTAATAGAAAATCTCTCCTTCAGCGTAAACAAGGGCGACTATCTCTGCATAGTGGGCGAAAACGGCTCTGGAAAAACCACGCTGATGAAGACTATTTTGCGGCTTCTAAAACCACTCGCAGGAACTATTGAAACCGGCGATGGTCTTCTCCCCGATGAAATCAGCTACCTGCCTCAGCAGACAGATGTGCAGAGAGACTTCCCGGCCAGTGTCAGAGAAATTGTTCTTTCCGGATGTCAGTCTCGATGCGGCCGCCGCCCCTTTTATATAAAAGAAGAAAAAGAACTTGCCCTGGCCGCAATGGAAAAACTTGGTATTACCCACCTGGCAAAAAAATGCTACCGTGAACTTTCCGGTGGTCAGCAGCAGAGAACCCTGCTTGCCCGTGCCCTCTGCGCCGCCCAGAAAATGCTTTTACTCGACGAACCTGTAACCGGTCTTGACCCTGCAGCCACCCAGGAAATGTACGACCTTATAGAACAGTTAAATAAAGACGGAATCACAATCATAATGATTTCCCACGATACAGATGCCGCGCTAAAATATGCCAGCCATGTGCTTCACATCGGAAGTGGCGGCGCAAGTTTTTTTGGAGACGTAAAAGAATATGATAGACACCTTAGCAACATACTTTAGTTTTGCCTTTGTACGCTACGCCTTCATAGTAGGAGTTTTAATTTCCCTCTGCTCTTCCCTGCTGGGCGTTACCCTGGTACTCAAACGCTTTTCATTTATAGGCGACGGACTTTCTCACGTAGCTTTTGGCGGAATCTGTCTTGCAACTGTTTTAGGCACCTTCATTAAGATTCCTAATGATATGTACATAGTTCTCCCTCTTACAATTTTATGTGCCGTACTATTGCTTCGTACCGGCCGTAACACAAAAATTCAGGGAGACGCCGCAGTTGCCATGATTTCTGTAGCATCCCTTGCAATCGGTTATCTTTTGATGAATATTTTTTCAACTTCATCAAACATCACCGGCGACGTATGCAGCACCCTCTTCGGCTCAACCTCAATCCTAACGCTCACCATTGGTGAAGTATGGCTTTGTACAGGGCTCTCGGTGGCAGTAATAATTGCCTTCATTATCTTCTATAACAAAATCTTCTGCGTAACCTTCGATGAAAATTTTGCAACCGCAGTAGGAACTCATGCTCAGATTTATAATCTTGTAATTGCAATTATTATTGCGGTGATTATTGTGCTTGCAATGAACCTTGTTGGTTCCCTTTTGATTTCTGCACTGGTAATTTTCCCCGCCCTCTCTGCAATGAGAGTTTTCAAAAGCTTCCGTTCTGTAACAGTGTGTTCGGCAGTGGTTTCTGTTGTATGTTCGGTAACAGGTCTTTTGATTTCAGTTCTCGCAGGCACTCCGGTTGGAAGCACAATTGTTGCCGTTGACCTTGCAGCCTTCCTGCTCTTTACAGCTGTGGGAGTTTTTATAAAATGAAAAAGATTCTGATTTTACTGACATGCTTAACTTTGCTCTCATGTAAAGCAAAAGACAAAACCGATAACTCTGGGCTCCAGGCTGCTGCAGCCGCAAAAACTTCGGTGGCTGAGGCTCACGGAACCAGCTCCACCGCCAGCTCCGATCCATCAAAAATCGATCTGGACCTGACAAAAATGTCCGCAACAATGATTTACTCAACAATGTTCGACATGCTGGTAATGCCGGAAGATTATGTCGAAAAAAACATAAAGGTTTCAGGCTGGTTCGAAACTTACACAGATCCACAGACAGGTGAACTCTACTATGCCGTAGTTGTCCCGGATGCTACAGCCTGCTGCCAGCAGGGACTGGAGTTCGTATGGCCTGGAAATCATAAATATCCGGACGATTTTCCAGAACCTGGACAGGACATCACCGTAACCGGCATTTACAAGCTCATTGAAAATGATGGAATTACCTACAATTATCTAGACGCCAGCTCTGTTGAGTTTTAAGTTCTTCACAGACCTCTTAAATTTTACTATAATATTTCAATCATTTTAAATAAATTGTGAGGCGTGTATGAGCAAGTATCCATTTGAATCAATCGAGCCTAAATGGCAGAAGTATTGGGACGAACACAAAACTTTTAAGGTAACAGAGGACGAAAAGTATCCTGCAGACAAACGCATGTATGTCCTTGATATGTTCCCTTATCCAAGTGCAGCCGGACTACATGTAGGTCATCCGGAAGGCTACACTGCAACAGATATTTACTGCCGCTACCTGCGCATGAATGGATATAACGTACTCCATCCTATGGGATACGACGCTTTTGGTCTTCCTGCAGAAAACTATGCAATTAAGACTGGAACTCATCCAAAGACAACAACTAACGCAAATATCGAACACTTTACACAGCAGATTAAGTCGCTCGGCTTCAGCTACGACTGGGACCGCTGTGTATCTACCTGTGAGCCGGACTACTACAAATGGACACAGTGGATTTTCCTCCAGCTCTACAAGAAGGGATTGGCTTACGAAGCACAGACTCCAATCAACTGGTGTCCTTCTTGTATGACTGGTCTTGCAAACGAGGAAGTAAAAGACGGAAAGTGCGACCGCTGTGGTGCAGAAGTAACTCACAAAACAATCCGCCAGTGGATTTTGAAAATTACTGATTATGCAGACCGCCTGGATGCAGACCTTGAAGGCCTTGACTGGCCGGAAAGCGTAAAGGCAATGCAGCACAACTGGATTGGAAAATCAACAGGTGCCGAAGTTACCTTTACTGTAGCAGATAAAGACGGAAAGCCAACTGATAACAAGCTTACAGTTTACACTACCCGCTGCGACACATTGTTCGGAGCTACTTACATGGTAGTTTCACCGGAACACAAAATTATTCCTGAAATCACAACTGCTGAGCAGGCAGACGCTGTTAAGGCTTATCAGGAAGCTGCAGCAAAGAAGTCTGATCTTGAGCGTACAGACCTTGCAAAGGACAAGACCGGTGTATTCTCTGGAAGCTACGCAATCAACCCTGTAAATGGAAAACTCATTCCAATCTGGATTGCAGACTACGTTTTGATTTCTTACGGTACTGGTGCAATTATGGCTGTACCTGCTCACGATGACCGTGACTGGGAATTTGCTAAGAAGTTCAATCTTCCTATCATCGAAGTTCTCAAATCTGAAGTTGATGTACAGCAGCAGGCCTGGACACAGGACGGAATCCACGTAAACTCAGAATTTCTCGACGGCCTCAACAAGGCAGACGCAATTGCAAAGATGCTGGAATTCCTCGAAGAAAAGAAAATCGGCCGCAAGGCTATCAACTATAAACTCCGCGACTGGGTTTACAGCCGCCAGCGCTACTGGGGTGAACCAATTCCTCTGGTACACTGTCCAGACTGTGGAACAGTTCCGGTTCCGGAAGAAGAGCTCCCATTGAAGCTTCCTGAGGTAAAATCATATCAGCCTACAGGAACCGGTGAGTCTCCTCTTGCTGCTATTGATTCATGGGTAAACTGCAAGTGTCCAAAGTGCGGTAAACCTGCTAAGCGAGAAACAAACACAATGCCTCAGTGGGGAGGAAGCTGCTGGTACTACCTGCGCTACCTGGACCCACACAACGACAAGGCTTTCTGTGCTCCAGAAAAAGAAAAGTACTGGATGCCTGTAGACCTCTACATTGGTGGTGCTGAGCACGCCGTTCTTCACCTTCTCTATGCCCGCTTCTGGCACAAGGTACTTTATGATATTGGTGTAGTAAGCACAAAAGAACCTTTCCAGCGCCTTGTAAACCAGGGTATGATTACTTCATTCGCCTTCCAGAGAAAGAACAAGACTCTGGTTCCAGTTGATGAAGTTGAACAGAAGGATGATGGAAAATACTACGAAAAAGCAACCGGCGAAGAACTCGAGCAGATTGTTGCTAAGATGTCTAAATCTTTGAAAAACGTAGTAAATCCTGATGATGAAATTAAAGCTTACGGTGCAGACTCTGTACGTATGTACGAAATGTTCATGGGACCTCTTACAATGTCTAAGCCATGGGCTACTCAGGGTATTGTTGGTATTCACCGCTTCCTTGAAAAGGTTTGGTCAGTTTCTGAAAAACCAATGAGCGACATCGACATCACAGGCAAACTCGAAGACAAAGCTTTGATTTCTGCCCGCAAGACTTTTGCCCAGACAATCAAAAAGGTAACTGATGATACCGCAACCTTGAACTTCAACACAGCAATCAGCCAGATGATGATTTTCATCAACGAGCTCTCAAAGCTTCCTGAAGTTCCAAAGGCAATGTGGAGCGACTTCGTAAAAGTACTTTCACCATATGCACCACACCTCGGCGAAGAACTCTGGGAGAAACTTGGAAACAAGGAAACTATCGCTTACGTGGCTTGGCCAAAGATTAACGAAGACTTTGCAAAGGATGATGTAAAGACAATCGTTGTAATGGTTAATGGTAAGAAACGCGATACATTTGAAGCAGCACCTGGTTCATCTGATGATAGCCTTAAGGAAATTGCATTTGCTCGTGACGGTGTAAAGAAGTTCACTGATGGTCATGAGATAGTAAAATGTATTGTTGTTAAGGACAAACTGGTTAACATCGTAGTTAAGTAGATTGCCACGTCGCTGCGCTCCTCGCAATGACGGCAAGTTAAATAATTATTCCCCGGGCAAGCCGGGGAATTTTTTTATATGAGCCGGTTAATTAACTTCTGTCACCGAGTTTATCAGGTTGAATAAGTATTTAAACCCCGTCGCAGAAATTGCTTTTTCTGCTTCGTTTGACATCGACATAAAATACAATTTATTTCCAACATCTTCGCTGTCGTTGAAGGCTGCCATCAAAAAGCCGATTCCTGCAGGATCAAGTTCTACGAGCTTTGACATATCAAGTACGATGTTGTTCTTGTGAACAGCCTCATACAAAGTGTTCTGAAATTCACCGATTGTATAGGCGTTCAAAGCGCCTTCGAGTTCATATAAGTGATAGTTTGCACCGTCTTTTTCTACAATTGATAACTGTTCCATATTATAAACCAGCCTCCTTCATCATTGCATCAAGATCGCTTAAATCTGGCATTTCAAAGCCTTCCGGCATTGTCATATCATCAACAGGTATTTCCTTTTTTTCTTCTGCAGGAGCTTCAGGTTCTGGCTCTGGAGCAGCAGTTTCTTCTGCAGCTGCTGCTTCCATTTCTGCCTGTGCAGATTCTGGAGTTACAGTTTCATCTGCTACAGCTTCCATCTGAGAATCTACAGGTGCTTCAACCGGAGCCTCTTCAGAAGCAGCCGATTCAGCTTCCGCATTTTCACCTGCTTCTGCTGCAACATTTTCGCCCTCAGCAGGAGCGTCAGCCACTTCTTCCTTCTTCTCTTCCGGCAGACCTTCGTATTTGATTACGAGAATAGAAACGTCGTCTTCCATTTCCTTTGACATGAACTTTAACAGTCCTTCAAAAGTAAACTGGGCCATACGCTGAGCCGGATAAGTAGAGTTATCAAGAACAGCCTGCTGAACGCGTTCCTTACCAAACTGTTCACCACGAAGTGAGTGAGACTGAATCAAACCATCTGTACAAGCCATGATGATATCACCATGGTTAAGCTTTGTAGTTTTTACAGAAACATAAGGTGTAAGGTCTTTTACGAATCCGAGAACATGGCCCGAACCCTGAATCTCGATTACGTTGTTATAAACCTGGGTATACATCATGAGGGCTGGAACACCACAGTTGATGTAGTACATTGTATCAGTTTCAAAATCAATAAGGGCAAAAAGTCCGGCAAAGATTGTTCCCTTTGGCAAAGAATCTCTTACAAAGGTATTAAGCTTTACAACCAGCTGCTTAAAGTCATGAACTTCTGCAAGATAAGAACGAATGATGGACTTTAAGATGACCATGTTCATAGAAGCCGCAATACCCTTTCCTGAAAGGTCGCCTACTACAAAGAGGTGACGATTTTCTGTAAGACGAATCATATCAATAAACTCACCACCAATGTTGTGAGCAGGAACCATCATATAGCCGATATCAACCTTTGGAGACTTAACATGATCAATGTTTTCCTGAATGGAAGTAATGATCTGAGAAGACATCTTAATTTCGCGGTTTACGACACTCAATACATCTTTGTTAGAAATGTTACGCATGTAGTAACCGAATACGAAGAAGTAAGAATAGAGCTTTACAAATACGTTGTAGTCATATTCCTTATAGTGGTCGCCAGAGGCCTTTTTACCAAGAGTGATGATACCAAAGATGTTGTGACCTTCATTTAAGATAAAGAAGGCATCTGATTTTGTCTGTTCAAAGAAAGCTGTAAGTTCCTTCTGAACTGAAGAAATATCATGTTCCTTTTCAATCTGACTCTTAATGACAATACTCTTACCAATATTAAGAAGAGTATCGAACATCGGGTTATTCAAAGGAATCTTATTTTCCATTTTATTTGAAGAATATGCTACATCAAGTTCGTTCTGACCAGTAAGAATGTAAACTGTCATAGAAGAAGATTCTACGTTGCGGCGCATGATTTCAAACATCTTAGCAGTAATCTGGTCCATTTCTGCTTCGCGGTAATCAATACGTGCAAGTTCCTTTTCGAGTGAGGCTTCATAATCTGCAGTATAAAGTTTTGAAGAAGAAGAAAGCACAGAAGAAATCCAGAGAGAGAAGAGAACTGCTACTATTGAATAAATTACAAATTCTGCAATAAAGGTTGATGTATAGGCGCCACCAAGAGGCTGAAGAATCATAGAAAGGAAACCTACTGCGGCAGCCGGCACGATATATGATACTACAGTCTTAAACATAGTAACGAACATAGCCTTGCCGGAAGGAACCGAAATCTTTGTGAGCGCCATAAAGAATACAACGTACATAAAGAGATATGAGAACATAAACAGCAGTGAGAAGGCTGGTGCCGATGCAGAGATATACTTAATTGCAAGATTGATAGCCCACATCAAAAGAACACCTTCTGTCATTACTGAAGTCTGGTATTTTTCAAGCTGGGTTGCATTCTTATCTTCCTGCAAAATAACAAGGAAGAGAAGTCCTGTAACAGGAATTACATAACGGTAAAGATATGTAAAGAGAGCTGTCCAGGTAAGCGGGAAGAATTCACGGGCAGGTGCCGGAATAAGATATTCTGAAGCGATTACGATTCCGTGTTCAAAGGAAACATCAATTGTTGTAAACTTAAAGAATGAAATGAATACTGCAAAGATGATGAGACCATATTTTAAAATCGAAGTAATCAAAAGTTTTTTAGGTCTTCCAATTTCAAAAATACCAAATCCTACAATTACAAAGGAAATTCCATCAAGAGAAAGACAGATTCTCATTACAGGAACTATAAGCGACTCAAAGTTAGTGAAACGCATTATAAGCACAAGTACAAAAAGAATTGACTCGATTGTTGCAACGAGCATCGCTACAGAGAAAGATGAAACTCCCAGGTTATCTGATTTTGCTTTACTATCAATAAGATGAGTAAAGAAGACTATAAACAAAGCACAAACTATATTAAGAATTATATAAATCATATTAGTAACCTACCTTGGCAATCATCATTGTAACGTCATCATGAAGTTTTTTATCACCGTTGTATTTCATAATAAGGTCTACAATATCATCAACCATCTGCTGAGGCTCTTTTGCAGCACCAGCCATAAGTGTCTTCTTATAGATATCAGTATCACCAAGCTCTACTCCACTATCATCCATAACTTCAGATACACCGTCGGTTGCCATCAGAATGGTGTCTCCGCGGAAGAGGCGCTTTTCTGCAACAGTAACATCACCTACATCAAGAATACCGATAAGAGAAGCATTTGATGTAAGAGGCTTGATTCGGTAACCGTCTGGAGAAGGTGAAAGAATGATAGGGTCTGACATGGAAGCATTGATATAACGGATACGCATTTTTTCTGTATCAACAATACTCAGGAACAATACGGTATATTTATCCTGAAGGTGCATTCCCTTAATAGCCTTATCAATAGCATGAAGTACACCAACAAGATCTTCCTTGTCTTCGATAATCTTTACAGTGTTCATTACCAGACCCATGATAAGTGCGGCAGGAAGTCCCTTACCTGATACGTCTCCAAGCATGAGCAGTGTCTTTGAAGAATCAATAGGAAGAATTGAGAAGTAGTCTCCCGATACGTTTACGAGAGGTCGGTAATAAGTTGCGATCTTAAGCTTTGGAATATTAGGAATCTTCTGAGGAAGGAAGGACTGCTGGGTTTCGGCAAGCTGTTCCCATTCCTTTGTTGTAGCAGAAATTTCAGAAAGAGTTGTAATAGTTCTTGAACGGCTTACAAAACGCTTATACTCTTCGTAAAGTCTCTTATATACATCCAGGTCGAAAAGTCTTGTATAGCGGCAGAATACATAAAGATGATAGCCGTCGCAGCACATAAAGAAACCGCGGGCTTTGCGATAGTTTGTTGTTACACCAATATGGCGGTCAAAGAAATAAAAACCTTCAGGCCAGCTTTCTGTAAAGTGCTGGTCCAGTTTATTTCTTACAGTTTCAGAGGTTGAAGTACGGTTAGGACTGTTATAAAGGATGTAATTTTTAGTACGGTCAATAAGCAGAACAGAACAGTCACCCTGCTTTTCAAGAACATCTCCAATTACAACATAAAAATCATCAAGGGAATAACAGAAACGAAGTCTGTCAATAAAGTCGTTGAGAATAACTGTTTCACCGGTTTCGAGAGTGTCTTTGCGAACCTTGGCCATGAGGAAGGAACGGAATCTGTTTCCCCAGAAAACGGTAGCAAAAAAGACTATAAACGCAACAAGCAGCGTTATCCATGAAAAACCTTCTGAGGTTTTCTGCGGTAAAAGCAGAAGGCAAGCCCCGATAAAGCATATGATTGTCAAAACATTTATAGAGATTAAGACGGCTCTTTTCCTTGTTTTGTACATGATTACCCCTGATTCCTAAACAAATATTTTAAATAGAATAATACTATTCTATCATATTATCGGAAAAATTGGGAAAAAAGTTCAATAAATAAGGAAAAGTGCGTATTAATCGCCGAGCTTAGACAGATTCAGCAAGTTTGGTTCCTTAGGAGGATTTTCCAGGTCCATATAGGCCTTAAGCAGCTCTTTCTGTTTGCTTGAAAGGCGTGTTGGTACCTGAACCATAATCTTTACGTACAAATCACCCTTGCGTGAAGAACCAGAAAGCGGTACACCCTCGCCTTTTATGCGCAAAAGTTTTCCGTTTGCAGTTCCATCAGGGATTTTGATGGCAAGTTTCTTACCATCAAGGGCTGTAATTGTGATTTCACAGCCAAGAGCAGCCTGAGCAATAGAGATTGGAACAGCGCAGTAAAGATCTGCACCATCGCGCTCAAAGAATGGATGCTGTTCTACGTGTAATACAACAACAAGGTCTCCTGCAGGTCCACCGTTTTCACCGGCATCTCCCATTCCGCGGATTACGATACGTTTTCCGTTATCAACTCCAGCTGGAATCTTAAGAGACATCTGCTTAGATTTTTCCTGAATACCAGTTCCACGGCAACTTGGACAAGGCTTATCAATTGTTGTACCGCGGCCACCGCACTTAGGACAAGTCTGCTGAATTGTAAAGAAGCCGTTACCCTGGCGAACCTGACCCATACCATTACAGGTAGGACAAGTCTTTTTAGAAGCGCCGGCAGCAGCACCGCTACCCTTACAAGCTTCGCAGGCTTCGTTGTGCTTAAAATGAATGTCTGCAGTTGTTCCGTAAACTGCATCCTTAAACTGAATATGAAGGTCATAGCGGAGACTTGCACCGGCTGCAGGTCCAGAACTGCGAGAGCTTCTTGAACCGCCGCCAAAGCCGCCGCCAAAAATAGAGTCAAAAATATCGGAGAAGCCGCCGCCGGCTCCTCCAAAGAGGTCTGAGAAGTCGTGGAAGGCGTGTGAATACTGTGCTCCACCACCGCCTCCGGCTCCCATACCGTCAAGACCGGCAAAACCGTACTGGTCGTAAATAGGTCGCTTTTCTGCATCAGAAAGAACTTCGTATGCTTCTGTTGCCTCACGGAATTTTTCCTCGGCAGTTTTATCGCCCGGGTTTCTGTCCGGGTGATATTTTACAGCAAGCTTACGGTAAGCTTTTTTGATAGCTTCCTGATCAGCAGATTTGTCTACACCTAATACTTCGTAATAATCGCGTTTTGCCATTTTGATTTATCCTGATACATGGATTGCTTCGCTACGCTCGCAATGACGTCATTGCGAGGAGCGCAGCGACGTGGCAATCCATTTTTTTATTTGTCTTCGTCTTTAACTTCGTATTCAACGTCGTCGGCTGAGCCTTTGTCAAAGCCGCTCTTGTTTTCAGCACCTGCAGCACCTGCATCAGCTCCGGCATCGGCACCTGCGGCACCTTCAGCGCCCTGAGCACCTGCTCCTGCCTGTCCGGCTGCGGCCTGCTGCTTATAGAGTTCTTCAGCAATCTTGTATGAAGCCTGTTTGAGGGCTTCTGTCTTAGCCTTGATATCTTCTACATTGTCGCCCTGCATAGCCTGCTTAAGGGCTGCCATTGCATCTTCAATCTTCTGCTTTTCGCCACCGTCAACCTTGTCTCCAAGATCCTTAAGTGTCTTTTCTGTAGCATAAATCAGGCTGTCTGCTTCGTTGCGGGCATCAACACCTTCACGCTTTGCCTTATCTGCAGCTGCATTTGCTTCTGCATCTTTAACCATCTTTTCGATTTCTTCGTCGCTCAAACCTGAAGAAGAAGTAATCTGAATGTGCTGTTCCTTACCGGTTCCAAGATCCTTAGCAGATACGTGAACAATACCGTTAGCATCGATATCGAAGGTAACTTCAATCTGTGGAACACCACGAGGAGCGGCTGGAATACCAACGAGGTCGAAGCGGCCAAGTGTACGGTTCTGATCAGCCATTTCACGCTCACCCTGAAGTACGTGAATTGATACTGCAGTCTGTCCATCAGCTGCTGTAGAGAAGATCTGGCTCTTCTTTGTAGGAATTGTTGTATTTCTTGGGATAAGCTTTGTGAATACGCCACCCATTGTTTCAATACCAAGTGAAAGAGGAGTTACATCAAGAAGAAGAACATCCTTTACATCACCCTGGAGTACACCACCCTGAATTGCAGCACCAACAGCAACTGCTTCATCTGGGTTTACAGCACGGCTTCCTTCCTTTCCGAAGATTGCCTTAACAACTTCCTGTACCTTTGGCATACGAGATGAACCACCAACAAGGAGAACCTCGTCAATCTTGTCTGCTGTGATGCCGGCATCCTGGAGAGCCTTGCGGCAAGGTTCCTTTGTGCGTTCGTAAAGGTCATCTGTCATCTGTTCAAACTGAGCACGTGTCAAAGACTTCTGCAAGTGCTTTGGACCTGTTGCATCAGCAGTAATAAATGGAAGGTTGATATCAGTTGAAGTCTGAGAAGAAAGCTGAATCTTTGCATTTTCAGCTGCTTCACGAAGACGCTGCATAGCCATTGGATCTTTAGAAAGGTCAATGCCAGTGTCAGCCTTAAAGCCGTCGATCAGCCAGTTTACAATAACACGGTCCCAGTCATCACCACCAAGGTGTGTATCACCGTTTGTAGATTTTACTTCGAATACGCCGTCTGCAAGTTCGAGAATAGAAATATCGAATGTACCACCACCAAGGTCGTATACAGCGATTGTCTTTTCCTTGTCCTGATCCTGTTTGAAACCGAAAGCAAGAGAAGCGGCTGTAGGCTCGTTGATAATACGCTGAACGTTCAAACCTGCAATCTTACCGGCATCCTTTGTAGCCTGGCGCTGAGAGTCGTTGAAGTAAGCAGGTACTGTAATTACAGCGTCTGTAACTTCTGTTCCAAGGTAATCCTCAGCAGTTTTCTTCATTTTCTGAAGAATGAAAGCAGAAATTTCCTGAGGTGAGTAGCGCTTTTTAGCTCCACCCTCTTCTACTTCTACACGGCAGTCTGAACCGTTATCGATGATTGTATATGGAAGCTTTGTTGCTTCGCCCTGAAGTTCACTGTAGCGGTGTCCGATAAGACGCTTTACAGAGTAAACTGTGTTCTTTGGATTTGTTACCATCTGGTTTTTAGCAGGTGCACCAACAATGCGGTCTCCCTTAGCTGTAAAACCAACGATAGATGGAGTTGTACGTCCACCTTCTGAGTTCTGAATTACTACTGGTTCACCGTTTTCCATTACGGCAACACAAGAGTTTGTTGTTCCTAAGTCAATACCAATAATTTTTCCCATTTTATATACCTCGCTATATTATTTACGTGATTACTGCTTCGGTACCTTCACCATAACTTTCGCATGGCGAATTACCTTATCTTTAAGTTTATATCCCTTAAGATAAACCTGAGCCAGAGTTTCTTTCTTGGCTTTTTCATCTTCCATACGGCCGATTGCTTCGTGCTCGTCAGGATTAAATTCATCTCCTTCCTTGCCGTAGCCTGTAAGACCGTATTTATCTTCGAGCATCTTTACAAGATTCTTGTTAATCATCTTGATACCGTCGGCAATTGCTTTTGCATCCTTTGCGTCCTTTGCAGCATCAATTGTACGGTCAAAATTATCCAAACTATCAAGCAGGTCGCCCAAAAGTCCTGCGTTAGCATAATCGTAAGTGTCCTGCTTTTCTTTCATCATGCGCTTGCGGTAGTTGTCAAAGTCCGCTGCACGGCGCAAGAGCTGATCTTTAAGGTCAGCATTCTCTTTTTCAAGAGCAGCAATCTTCTCTTCCGGAGTAAGTTCCTTTTTTTCACCTTCTGCAGCAGTCTCGGCAGCCTTTTCAGCTCCGTCTGCAGCCTGTGAATCAGCAGTTTTCTGTGAAGTTGCCTTTTCTTCTGTCTGGTCAGTCTGTTCTGTTTTTTCTTCAGCCATTCTTTTCCACCATGAAAATTATATTCTATAGTTAAAATTACTAATTTTGAGGGTTAATCGTCAATATTTTTTTGATTTTTTTTTGAATTTTATAGATTGCTTCGTCGCTGCGCTCCTCGCAATGACGTTCTCTATAAACTACTGAATCAGCTTGGTAAGGGCTTCGTTGAGTTTTTTGAAGGAAGAATCGTTAGGATTTATGGCAACTACCTGGCGCAGGTAATACTGAGCCTTGCGGTAGTCCTGTTTTGCATAATAAAGCTCGTAAAGACGGAAAAGTGCATCACTGTTACGAGGATTTGAGATAAGGCTTGAACGCAGGTCTGCCAGAGCCTTTTCTTCGGTCAACTGAAGATAACTTCTTCTATAATAAAGATTACTTTTTACCTTTGGAGATGCTGTCCCCATAAGAGAATCAATATACTTTAAAACTGCATCCCTGTTACCTACCCTGCTATAGGCAAGAATATAGGATTCCAGAAGAAGTTCATCTGAAGTATTTGCTTCGTATCTTGTTTTTGCATATTCATAGGCTTCGTTGTTTTTACCAAGTTTAAGACAAACCTTTACATACTTTTCTACAACAGCAGGACTGACATTACCGTAAGTAATAAGATTACGGCTTGCAGTATAAGCTTCCTGCCAGTTTTCCCTCTGAATAAGTCCGTCTAAGGCATATGTCATTGCTTCCTGATTACCCGGTCTTCTTTCCAGAACCCTTGCTGCAAGTTCATCTGCATATTTTCCTGCCACAGGTGAATCAGTTTCAGAAGAAATGCGGGCTGCAAACATAAGGGCATCCACATTATCCGGGTACATCTGCAGGGCCTTTTCTACAGTTTCAGAGGCAGCAGCAGTATTTTTACTCCAGTCCAGCTGAACCTTTGCACGTAAAACAAGATAATCAATAGAAGAAGAATCCTGTCGGGCATAAACATCAAGCAAAGAAACTGCATGTATGTAATCTTTCTTTTCTACAAGAATTTTTGCACGGAAAAGGAGGAACTCCAGATCATTTGGAGTCTGCTGCAAAACTCTTGCAACATACATTTCTGCAGAATCATAGTCTCCTGCATCAAAAGAAATATAGGCATTCTGTTTAAGAACTGCTATATCATTTACAGTATTATCAATTGAATTAAGAACCTGAGATGCCTCTGCAAGTTTACCGTTTGCCCTCAAGATTCTTGAGTAGGCAAGATTAATTTCGCTTGTTTTTGGCGATGCCGCATAAGCCTGTGAAATATATTTTTCTGCATTTTCAAAACCTCGTTTCTTCTCATATACCTTTGATAAAAGATAATTTGCAAGAACCGAATCACCCTGAATCTGCAGGGCTGCCATAAGAGCATTTTCACAAGGCTCATAAATTGAAATATCAGAATTATTATTCATTATTACCAGGGCAGGTAATATTGTTGTAAGAAAGTCTACATTACCGGTACTGGAATCAAATACACCCTGTTTTACAGAAGAGATTGCTCCGGTATATGGATTGTCTTCTGTTACTACAGGAATATCCCAGGTAATTTTTTCCGAAGGCCAGACAAGCTTCATTATTTCTGCAGAAACAACTGCAAGAACCTTTTCACTTTCATCAAATTCTGTAGTCTTCTTACGCATAAGGGCCATTCCTTCGCGCAATGAATCCGGACTGCCGTTATAAACATTTGTTAAAACTGCAGGATCAACTTTAGAAAAATATTCCCTCTTATTTTTTTCTACAGGAAGTTTAATTGAATAAGAAGTATCGTCTACATTTTCTGTTGTTTCTGTTTTTACAAGTTCAGTATCTTTTTCTTTTGATTTCTTTTTCTTTTTTGAAGCAGAAAAAGCCGGACTGCTTAAAACAAAAGCAGCCAGCGCAATGAGAATTATAGATTTTTCCCAAAAAGTTTTTTCCAACTTCTATTCCTGATTATTCGTCGTCTTCGTCTGCCTTAAAAGATGCCTCTTCATCTGCAAAAACTCCAGTCTCCTCATCAGAGAAAACAAGTTCCTTGTGCTTTTGTTGCAAAAAGAAGAAACAAATTAAAAAAACAGCTATTAAGAGCATAAAGAGCGGTCCCAGAGTAATTGCAACAGTTCTGAAAGAAAGTTTAATAAGGCCGAAAGAAAAAAAGGAATACCAGCAGCCCATACCAAACAATGTAATGGAAGGAATAAGATAACCGAATTTTAAAACCTTATACTTCCATTTACCGGCAACAAACCATAAAAGGCCTGCAGAAACACCTAAAAGAGGCCACATTTCGTGAAGTGCAAATGAAAAAAAGATATATGTAATAAGATAAATTAAACTCCAGCTTAAATATAAAAGTCCCATGAAAAAGTGAAAAAACTTTTTAGTAACTTTTTTTGCGATAAGAAGAGTTGCAAGACCAATTCCTGCCTGGGCAACAATGAAAATTATATTTAAGATATTTGCAGAAGTAGAGACTGGTTGTACCAGAGCAATGGCAGCACAACCAAATGCAAAAAGAATGCCAAAAACTAAAAGGACATAAATTGATTTTATATTTTTCTCAGTATCCATATAGGTCAGCTCCCCTATAAATATAACACTCAATTACAATCGAAATGCGCTTGTATCCTATTTTTCTATAATACTAGTAAAAAATAATCTTTACAATAACAATTCACTATGATAAATTCAAAAATATGAAATTAAAAAGAATTATTACTAATCTTCTATATATATCATTATTTATTCCACTTACATTATTTTCGGCCTGTAAAAACACTAAAACAAGTAAAAATCCCCAGAAAACAGAAGCTTTACAAAACCACCAGCAGGAACTGCAGAATCTGCTGGAATCACAGACATTTAATGGAAAACAGAAATATTCCCTCATAAAACAGATTGCAGATACCCTTCGCAGCGAAAAGGACTATCAGGGACTCATTCTTTTTTTAACAGACTGGGTAGATAAAAATCCGGATGATATGTACAACTCCTACTGGCTTTTGATGACTGCAGACGCCTACCTTGCCCAGGGAGCAGAGCCGGTTGCTGAATACTATTTTGACCGCATTTTACAGCAGTGTCCCGACCTTTTAATAAAAGGCAATTCGGCTCACTTTATCTGTCTGCAAAAGCTTATTCAGATAAGTAAAACACCTTCTCACAGAATTAAGTATTTTAATGAACTGATAAGCCGTTTTCCTCAGAATGTAAACACAACAGAGCTTTACCTGCGCCTTGCCCTGGAATATCAGAACGACAGCCAGTGGTCTCAGGCCCTCAAAACCTACTCTCTCTTCCTTGAACAGCCTGATGCAACTACAATTCAGATTCCTGGCGAGCCGGATGCTTACAAAAATGCCCGCCACCTGGTAGATTTTAATAATTCTTCTAAAGACTGGACCTTTGAAAGCCTTTCTGCCCTTGAAGAAGCCGTTAAAAAGGCTATCCGCAATTACGACTGGCGTTCTCTGGATAAATATAAGGCTAAGGTAAACTTTTTCTCTATGTCCTGGAAGCAGGATGAAAACGATGCCAATGCCCAGGAAGAGTTTTCTATGTACTCATGGATGCGTGGAAAGAGAATCCGCTATAACGACAGTCTGGACGAAGCCTCTAACCCTAACGAAGCATACCTCAGAACCTGGGGCTGGAACTCTTATGTTCCTGTATGGTACCTGTATTTCCGCAAGGTTGATTTCCCGCTTGATCCGGATATTCACGGTAACTGGGAATGGGCCGGTATTTACCTTGGAAATAAGCTGTAATGAAAAAAATCTTCACCATTTTTGCTGCACTGATTATTTCTGCCTCCATGTTTGCTGAAGATGCGGTGGTTGAGGCCCTCGAAACCACCGGTAGCTCGGCCGCAGAACCTCTTGCAAGTGATGACGCAGCTCCCCTCTCCTTTACCGAAGAACCTATGGAAGAAGAGGTTGTAGAAGACGAAGCTTTTCTTGAGCTTTTAAAAACCGCCCTCCTTCCAGAACTGCATCCCCTGGATAAGGAAAACGGAGCCCCTCCGGAGCACATAGCCATATCCTTTATTTCTGATGAAGAAATTGCAAAACCCGAAGTTGAGCGCTTTCGAAAAATGTACCTGTCCCCAAAATGGTCTGCCCTGCTTAGAGGCTACCTTGAAAGCGCAATGGAATACCGTCTTTTTGTACGAAAGGCAGTAAGCGACCGCCAGATGCCGGAAATGCTGGAATACCTTCCGGTAGTAGAATCCAATTACAAAACAAGCGCAAAAAGCCGCTCAGGTGCAATCGGCATGTGGCAGTTTATGGCAAACAGCGTCTGGCCCTTCCTTACACTCAACGATTTTGTAGACGAACGCCTTGACCCATGGAAGTCTACAGATGCAGCACTGCGAAAACTTACAGATAACTACAATATCTTTAATGACTGGCTGCTTGCAATAGGTGCCTACAACTGCGGAGTTGGTGCTATGAACCGCGCCATTAAAAGAGCCGGCGGGGTAAAAGATTTCTGGTATCTGGCAGAAAACGGCTATCTTTCAAAGCAAACCGCCGAATATGTTCCAAAGCTTATTGCCATTGCAGACCTTGCAATCAACAGTGAGTATTACGGCATAGACATTCCAAACCACAAGGAAGAATATGAGCTTCTGGAAAATGAAAAAAACGGAAACTTCGATTATCTTACAGTGCACAAGGCCTACTCCATCAATCAGCTGGCCCAGGAAATGCGCATGGATGCAGCAACACTCAAACGCCTTAATCCTTCTTATACAATGGGCATGACCCATCCGTCTAAAGCAAGCGAAATCCGACTGCCCCTGGGTATGAAACAGTCTGCCGAAGACGCCCTTGCAAACCTGACACCGGTAGAATTTCCTTTTAAGTATACGGTTGTTGCAGGAGATTCCCTCTGGTCTATTTCCCGCAAGTACAAAACCAGCGTAAGTGCCATCTGCGAGCTCAACGGCATAAAGGAAAACGCAATCCTCAAAATTGGAAAAATACTTTATATTCCTTCAAAATAAGCCGATTGTAGAAGAAGAGGAAAACCATTATGTTCAAACGACATCTTGCCCTTGCTGCAGCACTGGCAGTTTTTTCAATTGTTCCACTTTTTGCTCAGGCAAGTCAAAATTATGACACTAAAATAGAAGCAATCAGTTCAATCAACTGGATTACTAAGGAATTTGTTACAAATATTTCCCTGGATGCAAACAAGGCAAATATTCAGATGCCATCTGGAAAAAAGGTTGCTTCTGCATACATCAAATCTAAAATGCTTCCCCTGATTCAGCCTCCCCTGCTTTCACTTTTTGAGAATTCAGAAAACGACCTTTCTGAAGCAGTAATAAACGAAGACCTTACTTTAGACCAGGTTTACAGCTTTATTATGAGCGGCCACAAAACACCGGATGTTTTTTCTAAAGACCTCAATTATTTAAATACTACTAATACGACAAATATAAATGATATCGGAAAGCAGCTTGTAAGACACAACTATCCGTTTAATCCGCAGAAACCAATTGAGTCGGTTCCTTCAAGAGCCTTCAGCGGAATTATCATTGATGCCCGCGGAGCCTTTCCCGTTCACGGTGAATATGTAAAAAGTGAAGTTTATGCCTGCTTCTTCCCTCAAATCTGGGATGACCAGATGAACAGCATTTATGAAAAAAATATAGTAACACCTTCGATTGTTACAGAAAAAGGCCTCGCCGGTTATCATTATTCTGATGATGTTGCAGAATACGAAGACCGTGTTGGTTCAGACCCGCTTTATATAAAGGCCTCTCAGGTTTACGGCCGCAACCGCACAGACCCGGTAATTAAGCACCGCGATGCACTTAAAATCCTTACTGTACCAGAAAACATTAAGCTTTTGCAGGAAGGCAAGGTTGTAATTCTCCTGGATAAGAAAAACCTGATTTATGATATCAGTGTTCCGGAAAAAACACCTGCTTATTACGTAAAATATAATGCCGTAAAGCAGTACTTCTATGAAAATAAGATTCCTGGAGTTACAATTTCTGATACCAGTCTTGGTTATATGTTTGATGTGAACCTGCGTTTTTATCCAGATTCTCCAGAGCTCTTACCTGAAGAAAAAGGCCGCATTGAGCTCATTGCAGAAAAACTTATGGATATTCTGGAAGATGAAGGATATTCCATTCTGATAGAAGGACACACTGCAGATGTAGGTAAACCGGTTGGACAGCTAAACCTTTCAATTGAAAGAACCCGCACAGTTATGAATGCCCTTATAAAAGAAGGACTGGACGAAAAGATTTTCACCTATAAGGGTTTTGGCGGTACTATGCCTGTTGCTGATAATGATACAGAAGCCGGCCGCGCCCAGAACCGCCGCGTTCGTATTATTGCCCGCCCGCGTGCCACTTACATTCAGCGCGACTGGAACTAAGACTTCTTTTTCTTAGCTCTTTTTTCCATATACATTAATGCATCAGCCTCGCTTAAAAGCGGGGTTATTTTATAGCCCATTTTTGTAGATGGATAAGGAACAAAGCCCATACTTATAGAAAGAGTAAAGCCCTGTTCATTTCCTCCCGACCAGATTCTGCAGTCTTCATCTATCTGCTCCCGGATTTTTTTCAAGGCTTTTTTTGTAAGGCCCGGGCTTATAATTGCAAATTCATCACCACCAATACGGGAAATAATATCGTTAGAACGGAAGTTACTCTTTAAGATAATTGATTCTGCAAGTATTGCACGGTCGCCGGCTTCATGACCATAAAGGTCGTTTATTTTTTTGAGACCATCCATATCGCAGTAAATTACCATACCGCTCTGTCCCATTGCTTTTGCAAATTTAAGCGTAGTTTCACCAAAAGAAAAGAGACCACGTCTGTTATAAAGGCCTGTGAGCTCATCTGTAGAAGCAATAAGATCCAGCTCATCAATCTTTTTACGAACACGGGAAGTTTCGCTGTGAGCCAGTGAGAAAGAATAAACTGAAGCAATTGTGGAAGATAAAAGCCTTACAAAGAGATCATAAATAATACTGTCATAATTTCCTGGCCTTATAACGATATAGCCATACTGCAGGGTAGAATGATAGATTGAAAAAACAATAACGCCTTCCGATGTAATTTTCATTACCCCTTCCGGAAGCATCATTTCTTTTGGATTACATTTTATCTCTTTCTTTTCAAGATTTGAATCAAAGCCTGTTGTATCATCAAAACCCGAAAAAAGATGAGCCTGCTTTGGAAGATGAAAATAATCAAAAGGAGTAGCCATTTCTATAGGCTTTTCATAAAGAACAATTGCACAGGCACTTATTCCAAAAGAACGAACATCATCATTTATTCTTTTGCACAACTGGTCATAAGTCATATCTGACTGCATTTCTGTATAAAAGGCTGTAGTCTGATAGAACTCGCCCTTTTTTCTATACCATTCAGTGCCAGAGCTTGTTCTTAAATAAGGCTTTTCTGCATCAGATTCAAATTCAAAATTTCTTGCATGAGGAGCAGTTTTGTCGTAAGCTACACGCCTTGTAGATTCCCTCATTACAGGAATTGCAGTCATAACAGTAAGCTTATCGCAGGGTTTACCTTCAATTTCTTTCATAAGATTTAAGGCAGCAAGGTAGCCCTGGCCTTCAAAATTCTGCTTTATTGTTGTAAGAGTTGGTATACAGGTATCTGCATTGTAAAGATTATCAAAACCAACAACTACAACATCATCAGGAACCTTTTTACCGATTTCATTACAGAAGTCCATTGCGGCAAAGGCCATTTCATCATTCATACATATAATTGCATCAAAATCAAAGTTGCTTGTAACCCTGTAAAAAGAACGGAGATCCTCTATTGTCGGACCATAACTCAATTCCGATTTCCATACCACAATATCATCTTCATCAATATTGTGCTCTGTAAGAATTGCCTTAATGTTTTTAATACGGTTCTTTATTTCCGGTAAATTTCCTCGAACTCCAAGAATACCGAATTTATGACAGTGCTGTCTTTTTATAAGTTCATCAATAATTGATTGATAAGCCTCTTCATTTTCTACAATTACAGAAGGAATTCCCTGTATTTCCATTGAAATGTTAGCAATAGGAAGAGGTTTAAAGGATTTTATATAAGATGCAGCTTCTGTTTTATTAAAAGAATGCATTATTGAACCGGAAATAAAAATTGCTCCGTCAAGATTCTTTGAAGAAACAAAGGAAGATACTGCTGCATTCTGATAGTCAAATGCACCGCTTAAATCTTGAATTCGTCCTATTGAAAAGACAATAAGCTCTGCATTTTTTTCCTGACACGCAAGCGAGACACCACGGATTATTCTTTCCGCGTATTCAGAAACTACATAATCGATTATAAGCCCTATTCGCATACTCTCATACCAATCATTAAAATTTTAAATAAATATTTTTAAATAAATTATTGTTAACTTTATGGGCTAAGTTAATTATAAATGAAAAATATGGGTTTGTCATTATAAAAAATTATTATAGTTAATCCTTTATAATTTCGAGCGATTTGGCCTGATATTGGGGCAGGAATTTCTTTTTTGTACCGGTAGAAAACTGCACTTCTATTACAAATTCGCCGGAATTATTGTAAGCATTCACAATTGCACCGTCTCCATAGTCATCGTGGTAAACGTGCAGGCCTTTTTTCCACTTAGAAGCCAGTCCAGAATCCCCAGGAGCAGAACCTGCAGCAGCAAAAGCAGAGGCATCGCGGCCAAACTGTCCGTAAGGAGAAGATTTTCGGGTCGAGAAGCCAAAAGGAGCCTGGCCAATCACCGTAAAGGCTTCTGCGGCTTCTTTTATAAAAGGACTTGGCCGCATAAAATCCCAGCGGCCGTAAAGACAGCGCTTTGCAGTTGATGTAACGTACAGTTCATCGCGGGCTCGGGTAATTCCTACGTAAAAGAGGCGGCGTTCTTCTTCCAGTTCTGCACCAACCTTTTCCATACGGGGAAAAACACCTTCTTCAAGGCCGGTTATGATTACCCGGTTATATTCCAGACCCTTGGTATTATGCAGTGTGATAAGAGTAACTGCATCGTCGCCAACAGCCTGATTTTCTGCATCAAGAGTTCGGTCCAGGTTGATAGCATCAAGGAATTGCAAGAGACCATCCATTGTACACTTATACGGAACTGCAGTATTAACCAGTTCCTGAAGGTTCTGTACCCGGGTTGTTCCTTCAATCTCGTCTCCGGCTTTATGGTATTCATCCAGGCCGGAATCGCGGATAACCCTTTCGACAAAATCAGAAAGATTCTTATTTTCATCAAAGCAGCCGGCAAGAGTTTCAAAAAGCTTTATAAAAGTACCGGCCCCCTCGCCTGCCTTTTTGGAAAGTCCATCCTTATGGTTTTTAAGGTTTTCAAGCAAATCAGAATATACAGGCACTCCTTCCGGATTAAGTGTGAAGGCCGTTTCCATCAGCTTGTCCTGTGTTTTTTCGCCTATTCCCCTCGGCGGTTTATTTATTATTCGACGGAAGGAAATTTCGTCCTTGTGGTTTGCACAGAAGGAAATATAGGCAAGAGTATCTTTGATTTCTTCGCGTTCATAGAACTTAAGGGAACCAACAACAACATAAGGAATCTTTCTGTGCAGAAATTCTTTTTCAAAGCCGAGAGACTGAGCATTGGTACGGTAAAGAATTGCCCAATCCGAATATTTAGCCTTAGGCCGGCCCCCTTCCCCCTCAAGAGATTTCAACACAAGGTCTGCCGTAAACTTTGCCTCTGCATTCTGGTCAGGTAAAAATGCAAGAACAGGCTTTCCACCCTCACCCCGGTCGGCAACCAGAGTTTTTTCAAGGCTACCGTGATGGTTCTTTTTTACGACAAGGCCTGCCGCATTAAGAATACTTGCAGTAGAACGGTAGTTTCGCTCAAGTTTTATGATTTCAGTACCCGGGAACTTTTCCGGGAAGGTAAGAATATTTTCTACTTCTGCGCCACGGAATTTGTAAATAGACTGGTCATCATCACCAACAACGCAGACGTAAGTTCCGCTGCCCTGCTTTACCCCGGAAAGGTTCTGAAGCAGACGGTACTGAGCAATGTTAGAGTCCTGATACTCATCCACCATAATCACTTTAAAAAGATTGTGAATGTAGTCTGCAATTTCACTGTAAGACTCGAGAATCTGTACCGGCAGCATAATTAAATCACCAAAATCAGCATTACCGGTTGCCCGAAGCCGCTTCTGATATTTTGAATAGATATCGTTTAAATCAAACTCACTGCCTATAATTCCAAGGTCATCTTCCGGTGTAAGACAATAATCCTTACAAAGAGAAATCTGATGAGCTGCAAGGCGGACTTCTTTTGCAGAAAGAGACGGTTCTGCCTTTTTTATCAGAGTTGCCATATCATCATCATCATAAACAGAAAAGGTTGGCTCTACCCCACCATGCTCTGCAAACTTTCGCAGAAACCAGGAACCAAAGGAGTGGAAAGTCTGAATCTTTGCATCAGAAGCACGTTCATCAATTGCAACGGCACGCTCGCGCATTTCGTTGGCTGCCTTTTTTGTAAAGGTTACCGAAAGGATAGACCAGGGATCTATATTCTTTTCTTTTATGAGATAGGCAATTTTAGTTGTAATTACACGGGTCTTGCCGGAACCGGCACCCGCAAGAATTAAAAGGGGCGAACCTTCGTGAACTACGGCCGCCCTCTGCTCTTCATTAAGTGAATCGAGATAATTATTGTCTTGCATGCTTTTTCTTTTTTTCTTTATAAAGATCTTTATCTGCTTCGCTGAGTAACTGTTTCAAAACACTGGACTTCTGTAAATCAACCGCACCAAGACTTATTGAAAGTGTAAATGGCAGTTGATTTTCTATTGAAACTTTTTTGCAGAGCATATCAATTTTCAGCTTTGTATGTTCTACATAACCAATTTTCATACCCAGAGCAACAATACCAAACTCATCTCCACTCAGACGGCCAATAACATCAGAAGAACGGAAAATATCTTTAAGAACACGAGCCTGAAGCATAATTGCCTTGTCACCCATTTCGTGTCCGTAAGTATCGTTGATTTTTTTGAGGCCGTCCATATCTGCAAAAAAGATTACACCAGAAGTATCGGTTTCCTGCAAAAGGTCAAGGGCAGCCTGGCCCTGCTCTATAAAGCCGCGGCGGTTAAGAATACCGGTAAGCTCATCCATACGAGACTGCAGTGCAAGATCAGAATTTTCCCGTTCAAGATTGCGGCCTTCCTGAATCTTACTTGTATATTCATAAGCCTGAGCAACAGCATTCATAATGATTTTAAGATACACGTTATAATCAGCAAACTTTTTTTCTTTTATGCGGCATATCATGTATCCATAGTTTGCTTCTCCAAGGAAAATCGGATTAAGAAGAAATACTCCGCTTATGTCTTCCATTGTTCTGGCAGGGAAAATCTTTTCATGTGGATCTGATGTAAGCCCTGGTCTGAAAACTTCTGTTTTATTTAATTCAGTATAGAACATATGAAGTTCTGCCTTATCCGGCAAAACAAATTCCTTTTCTGAATCTATAAGCTGAACTTCCTTAAAAAAGTGAATTGCAAGACCGCTCATAGCACACTCACTTGTAATATACTTTAAGCTGAAGAACATCTGCTTAAGGGTATTAAAGCCCCGGATTGTATCCATAAGGGTTACAATTGTATTTTTTTCATTCAGAGCATTTACAAACTGCATTACGCCGTCATTCTTTTCGTTCAAATCAGAACAGATTTCGCCATCAACATTTTTGTAGATAGGCATTGAACGGTCCATACCTATGCAGCCACAGGACTGACGGAACTTTGGAACCAGAGGATTCAAAAGAATCTTTTTCATTTTTTCGCCGTTCAAAACACGGTCTGCAATTTCCGCTGCTTCATAGCCCTGGCTGTAAATATCCTGATTGATTGTTGAAAGTTTTGGAGTCATCATGCTTGCAACAATGGCATCATCAAATCCAATAACCTTAACATCCTGAGGAACCCTTACCCCTATTTCTTCAAAGGCTCGGATACAGCCGGAAGCCATCATGTCGTTTGCACAGACAACAGCATCAAAAGGAATGTCATTTTTTGATTTAAAGCGGGCAATTATTTCATCATGAGCCTTAAAGTCTGTAAAATTACCGTCATAAACCATATCCGGATAGAAAGTAAGCTTACAGGCATCAAGAGCTGCTGTAAAAGCGTCGTAGCGCTCAAGGGCTTCTTTGGATTTTGTTTCGTTTGCAGAAAAGAAGGCAATTTTTTTGCAGTCATGCTCACGTTTCAGATGATTTACAATGTCTTTTATGCTTTTGCGGCAGTCTGCCTGAATGACATAGCCGTTTTTTGTGAGCGGGTCCAGAGCAATGGAAATTATAGGTTTTGGTTCAAATTCTTTGAACATTTCGCGGAGGCGGTCTTCCTTCATTTGGGAAGCATAAAGTCCGCTTACACAGATTATTGCATCTACTTCCTTTGATTTTGCATATTCAAAGCCGGTACAGTACTGGTAATCAAATGCACCTGTATTTATACCGGGAATTCGTGTTTGAATGATTACTACCTTAGCTTCTTTGTCATGAAAATAATCAGAAATACCACTTAAAACATCAAGGCTGTATTCAATATTAAATGTCGGAATTAAAACTGCAATAACTTTCATTTTTCTAGTCCGATTTTACCATTATACACTAGAAAACAAATTTTCGCTCGTTTTTTTCGCTCTTTTTTCGAGAAATTTTGATAAATCTGGAATCCAGGTCCACACCTGTGCTGGCAAGCACTTTTACAGTTACTACCGAGCCGGCTTTTAGGGATGTAAGGGCCTCTTTATCATCCAGGTCGTAGCGGATTACAACAGAACCGTCTACTTCCGGAGCCTGGAACCAGGCACGACCGATTGCGAGGCCTTCTTCTTCCACATTTTCTGAGTTTTCCTGGCTCTCGCCGCCTGTCACAAGTTCTTCAACCAGAACTTCGAGTTCTTTTCCTACATAGCGCTGCAGGTGGTCTGCAGTAATGGCTGTCTGAAGCTCTTCAAGCCGTGCTGCACGGGCTTTGGCGGTTTTAGCAGGCACACGGCCCTTCATACTGTAGGCAGGAGTATCCTCCTCGCGGCTGTAAGGGAAGCAGCCAGACCAGTCCGGCTGAATTTCTTCGAGGAAGCGGGCTGTATTTTCGGCCGCCTCGTCTGATTCGCCGGGAAAGCCTGTAAGGAAGGTTGTGCGGAGGACAGCTCCCGGTAACTGGCGGCGGATTTTCTTTACAAGAGCGGTATACTCCTTAAAAGAACCGGTGCGGTTCATTGCAAGAATTATTCCGTCATCGCCGCTCTGAAAAGGAATATCAAAATATGGAAGCAGGCGGCCTTTTCCGGCCTTAATTGCTTCAATAATATCATCAGAGAAATGATCCGGGTGGATGTAAAGAGGACGTACAATAAAGTCGCCCGGAATTTCGGTGATTTTTTTGAGCAGCTCGGCCAGTGAAGTCTTTGTATCACTACCATAAGCAGCAAGATCCTGCCCTATCAGATTGATTTCGTAAACACCGTCTTTTACAAGTTTTTTTATTTCACGGAGAATTTCTGTTTCTTTTCGGCTTCTAAGCTCACCGCGGATAAGAGGAATTGCACAGAATGAACAGTGATTTGAACAGCCTTCTGTGATTTTAACAAAGGCAGAGCCCGGGAAGTTGAAAATTACAGGGCGGTCACCACCGCAAACACCCTTCTGGGGGAAAGTTTCTGCTCCACGCTGCTTTTTTATGCTGTCCATAAAATCAGCTATTTTAGAGAGGTCGCCGTTGCCAAAAACACCGTCTAGTTCGGGCATCTGTTCTATAAGCTGGTCTGCATAACGCTCGGCCAGGCAGCCGGTAAGTACAAGCTTTGCATTTGGATATGCCTGTTTGATATTACAAACAGCATCAATTGATTCTTTTTTAGCTGATTGAATAAAGCCGCAGGAATTAACGAGAATAAAATCTGCTTCATCGGCATTGAGGGTAAACTCATAGCCGCGCTCCATCAAAAAGCCCGCAATGAGTTCTCCGTCGGTCTGGTTTTTGGCACAACCGTGCTGGTCTATAAAAAATTTCATATTGTTCCCTGGGGATGATTAGTCGAGTTCGATTACAACAAGCTTATACTTGCCGTCTGTATCTTTAATCCACTTGATATCTTCAACGAAAATCTGACCTGCAGCACCAATATCAAGATCGAAAGACTTGGAATCTGCAATGATTGTGATTTTTACAGTGTTGAAGTTAGACATCCAGAGGCGGATACCGTTACGTGGAGTTGCAGTAAAGAGATCGCCACGGGCAAAGTAAGACTCTACAGAGTGAGAATTATCAACACGGTCGCGGAAGAGACAAGGACCACGGAAGCTTGCATTAACCGTAAACGGATATGCACGGTTATCTTCGTGAATAACCTTATATGGATGTGAAGACTTAACCTCTGAAGCAAATGGAATTTCTTCTGCCGCAACAACAGAAGTTGGCTCAACTGCAACACCATGGCGGAGAAGAATGCTTACTTCGGCACCACGGCTTTCATCAGTTGAAGAAATGTCCGAAACATAAACAATCATGTCCGACGCATTATCGCCGTTTATATCAAGTTCAGATTCTTCTGCAAGTTCGATATAGTAAACTCCGGAAGGAGTATCAATTCCAAAGGCAGAAAGAGTATCGCGTACTGTAAGAATGATTTTTCCATCGTTTTCTGTAGGAATAAAAAGCTGATCTCCCTTATAAACACGCTGGGTAAACTTTTTATCAGAAAGTTCGTACTGACGGCTTTTCATACCGCTGGCAACAACTACACCATCATCTGTCTTATTTTTCTTTTTAACGTTGATAAGAATAAGAACAGTTACGACAACTGCTACAAGAAGAACAGAAGGAATTATGATTGCCGGTAAAAAGTAGCGCGGGCGGTGAGGCTCGTAAAGCCCCTGAGGCAGCGGCGATTCCTGAATCTGTTTGTTGCGGTAAAGCTTAAGTATGAATTCAGAATCAAGTTCAAGGTAATCTGCATAATTCTTAAGAAAGCCCACCATATAGGCATCGCCAGGGAAAACAGAATTGTCTTCTTCTTCAAGTCCTGCAAGATATCTTTTTTCTATTGAGATTTCGCGGCTTGCACGGTCCAGGTCAAGCTGCTTTGATTCGCGTGTTGTTCTTAAAAGTTCGCCGTAGCTTTCCATACCACACTACTCCGTAAAGAGGAAGTTATTGTAATTGTTTGCCGAAGATGGAGCATCGTAAACAAAACGCTGTTCAGAAAGATCCTGATTCAGCACATAATCAAAGAAGTCAAAAACAAATTCCTCCCCTTTAGGAGTAACTGCTTCTATACGACGAATAAGCTTTGTTTCATTGTTAATTGCAAGTTTTATATAACGGAAGGCTTCTGAAGCACTCTTTCTTGTAAGAATCAGTTTTACAACCATTTCGTCAGAACCTTCTTCGAGAGGTTCCGGGTTCTGGCCAGTCTCATAAGCGACAGTATAATAGCGGGACATGAGAGAGAGCCCCTGAGGTGTTGAAAGATTTGTTGCATTACCGGCAGAACCTGGAGTTACCTGCTGCTGAAGAACTGCTTCTGCCGGCTCTTTGATGTAGATGGTGAGCATATCTCCGTTGAAGCAGATTACCTGTTCTTCAGGATTTGTGTAGTCCATTCTCAAAAGATTAGGTGCCTTAAAAGAAAGCTTTCCTCGAGACTCGTTCTTTTCTATTTTGATTTCAAAATCTACTTCGTAATCTTTAATTGTGCCGTAATATTCAGAAATAGTCTTAAAATATGCGCTGGCAGTTGTTATGTTCTGTGCAAATAAAACTGTAGAAATAAAAAGTGCGCAAAATGAAATTACATGCTTTTTCATATCATTACATTATATAGAGAAATCTGGAAATTGTCTATTTATTCAAGAATAGCACCTTTATCGGCAGAAGAGACAAGCTTAGCGTAACGTGCCAGATATCCTGACTTTACTTTAGGTTCCGGTGCTTTCCAGGCAGCACGGCGGCGTTCAAGCTCTTCATCGCTTACTTCAAGGGTAATCTTGTAGTTATTGATGTCGAGAGTAATCATATCACCCTCTTGAACCAGAGCAATTGGACCGCCTACGGCAGCTTCAGGAGAACAGTGACCAAGAGAAGCACCTCGGGTAGCACCTGAGAAGCGGCCGTCTGTAATGAGGGCAACTTCCTTGTCCAGTCCCTGGCCGGCAAGTGCGGCAGTTACAGCAAGCATTTCTCTCATACCAGGGCCGCCCTTTGGTCCTTCGTAACGGATAACAACAACGTCCCCGCTCTTAATCTGGCGGTTCTGTACTGCATCCATTGCTTCGCTTTCGTCGTTGAAAACGCGGGCTGGTCCTGTGTGCTTCATAAGCTCTTTTGCACAGGCAGAACGTTTTACAACAGTTCCGTTTGGAGCAAGATTTCCAAACAAAATAGCGAGTCCACCGTTGTCACTGAATGGATTTTCAATTGGGCGGAGAACCTCCGGGTTGCGGTTGCGAACTCCGGCGATATTTTCTGCGACTGTGTGGCCGGTTACAGTCATAAGACTTGTATCAATCAGATTTTTCTTAGCAAGCTCTGCAAGAACAGCCTGTACACCACCAGCATCATCGAGCTCGCACATAAAGGTGTGACCGGCAGGAGCCAGGTGACAGAGATTTGGAGTTCTGTTAGAGATTTCATTTACCATGTGAAGGTCAATGCTTAAGCCTGCTTCGTGGGCGATTGCAGGCAGGTGCAGCATTGTATTCGAAGAACAGCCCAGAGCCATATCTGCAGCAAGGGCATTCTCAAAGTTTTTCATTGTGAGCATCTTGCGGGCTGTAATCCCCTTTTCAAACATTTCCATAACCTTCATACCGGCGTGCTTTGCAAGAGCTATACGGCGGCCACTTACAGCAGGAATTGTTCCGTTTCCAGGCAGGCCAAGGCCAATAGATTCTGTAAGGCAGTTCATAGAGTTTGCGGTAAACATTCCCGAGCAGGCACCACAGCCAGGACAGGCAACAGTTTCCATTTCGCGAAGCTGGTCTTCATTTATACGTCCGCTGGCAACAGCGCCAACGGCTTCAAACATATCAGTAAGCGACAAATTACGGCCGCTGTATGGGTTCGACTCATCCTTTCCAGGCAGGTGACCTGGCATCATAGGTCCACCGGAACAGAAAACTGTAGGAAGATCCAGGCGGGCTGCGGCCATCAGCATACCGGGAACAATTTTGTCGCAGTTAGGAATCATAACGAGGGCATCAAACTGATGAGCCTTTGTCATACATTCAATTGAGTCTGCAATGAGTTCGCGGGTAACAAGGGAATACTTCATTCCTTCGTGGCCCATGGCAATTCCGTCGCAGACACCGATTGCAGGGAACTCTACAGGAGTACCACCAGCCATACGGATGCCGGCTTTTACAGCCTCGGCAATGCGGTCAAGTTCAATATGGCCGGGAATAATCTCGTTCTTTGCACAACAAACGCCAACGAGAGGGCGATCTAATTCTTCATCAGTATATCCCATTGCGTAAAACAATGAGCGGTGTGGCGCACGGGCAACACCTTTTTTTGCGTTATCACTTTTCATATTTTTTTCCTCGTGGTGATTTTACTCGTATTTATCTCTAATGACAAGTTTTACGAGTGTTTTTGTTTTTTCAAGAGCAGAGTGTCGCTGCTGGGCAAGCTCTTCTTTTTTCAAACTGATTCGGGCGTAATCGCAGATTGTTTTTCCAAAATCAGAAAGTGTCGAAGGAGATTCTGCCTCACAGGCAAGTATAACATTCTTTTTAGAAATAAAATGTCTGAAGAACTCTGCAAATTCATCATTATCAAGTGGGAGTCCATAAAGCATAATGATTCGCTTGTAATCCTGAATCTTTGCAAAATAATTACAGCAGGCTATAAGCTTAGATGAGAAGTTATCTTTTCCATTTTCATCTTTAACAAGCTTTTCAGCAATTACAAATAATTCAGGATCATCTGGAAGCTGGCCCTTTGGCTGGCACTCTATTATCTTACTTAAGCCGACAGAATCGGTGAGAATCTGGGCTTTGCTGTCGAGAACATCTGGATTATCAGCATTGTGAGTAGCAAGTTCAGCCTCTTCGTTTTTAGCAAAAAGCTTTTCAAGTTCATCATTAGAAACAGCAGGCTCAGTTGAAAGTGAAGAATCAGACATAACAGACATAGTATGTGAAAGCACCTGACTTTCTTCTTCACTTACAGCTACATCTTCAGTGGCAGCAGAACGCTCTTTTTCTTCGCCCATAATATCAGCCAGCATAGAATCAACTGCTCTATCTTCATTAACCTGAGGCTTTTCAAATACCGGCTCAGGAGGATTATTCTCAAATTTTCCTTCATCGGCAAAGGCAGCTGGACCAGATGCTTCTGACTGCTCCTTTACCTGCATAAATTCTGCTTCTTCTGCAGAGGCACCAATTTCTGCGCTGAAGGTATCATCCTCTTCGAAATCTTCATCATCAACTTCTGCAAAACCGGCAGAAATATCATCAGCATTATCCTTATAGAAAGAAACTGACTGACCTGCAGCACCGTTTACACGAAGAACAATTCTGTCTCCTTCGTCTGCGGCTTCATACAAACAGCCGTCATTTTCACCAATGTAGAAAAGACCTGTATCACCATCTACACGAAGATTGCGGAGAGCTGTACAGCCTTCAAAGGCATCTGGGGCTACATACTCAAGACTTGTAGGGAAAACTACACTTTCGAGCGAAGTACAATCTGCAACAGCACGAGACTCAATACGGCGAACTGTTGGTGGAATTACAAGAGATTTAATTGATTTACAGCCTTCAAAAACACTTTCCGGTAAAGTAGTAATTCCTGCACGGAAAGGAATTTCTGGAAGAGATTCGCAGTTTTTAAAAAGCCCTTTAGAAAAAGCTGAAACTGCATTAGGCATTGTAACTTTAGTAAGAGCCGAACATCCCGCAAAAAGATTATCAGGCAGCTCTGTAAGACCGGAAGGAAGCTTTACCTTTTCGAGAGCCTTTGAATCTGCAAAAAGAGCATTACCAAGTTTTGTTACAGAATCCGGCAATGAGATTGATTCATAAGGGCATTCTGTAAAAACTTCGTCATCAATTATATGGGCGCCAAAAGGAATACGGCCGGTAAAATCTGGAACTGTATCATCAACACCAAGAACAGTGTGTAAATCTTCAGAATAAATAAGTCCGTTTTTTTTGATATAAGAGCTCATAAACTTTCCTTAAAAACAGTTTTGTCTATTTTACCATAGGAAAGAGAATTTGTCACACGGATTTTGTAGCAATCTATTTACTAAGCTTTAATTCAAATGAATCTACCAGGGCTATCCATGAGGCTTCAATTACGTCGGAAGAAACGCCCACGGTAGTCCAGCTGGTCTGGCCGTCTGTAGATTCAATGATTACACGAACGCGGGCCGCAGTTGCAGACTTAGAGTCGAGAACACGTACCTTATAGTCCACAAGCCGGAAGTTAGAAACAACCGGATAAAACTTTTCCAGAGCCTTACGAAGGGCAATATCGAGCGCGTTGACAGGACCGTCTCCCTCACCCGCTGTAATTTCAAAGTTACCGTCTACTTCAACCTTAATCTGGGCACAGCAGCAAACGCCCTCTTCCGGCCGCGGATTAGAACCGGTTGTCTGATAGTAGTGAAGCTTAAAGAAAGGCTTATACTGGCCAAGCATTTTGCGAACCAGAAGCTCAAAAGAACCGTCGGCACCTTCAAACTGATAGCCTGCAGACTCGAGTTCTTTTACCTTAGCCATAAGGTCGCTTACAATCGGGTCGTTGCGTTTTACTTCCGGGGCAAAGCGGCGGATTTTTTCGAGAATTGTGGAACGGCCTGCGACTTCACTCATAAGGAAAACGCGGCTGTTGCCTACAGATTCCGGCTCTATATGCTCGTAGGCAAAAGGATTTTTGAGTACAGCATCAATATGCATTCCGGCCTTGTGGGCAAAGGCATCTTTACCGACATAAGGAGACTGAGGATTTACCCGGATATTTGTGAGCTCCGCAACACGCTTGCAGCTAGAAGTAAGATTTTTAAGGCTCTCTTGGGGAATAACCTGATAGCCCATTTTTATCTGAAGATTAGGAATGATTGTTGAAAGATTTGCGTTACCGGTGCGCTCGCCAAAACCAAGGAGAACACCCTGAACATGAGTAGCGCCTTCTTTTACCGCAACAAGTGAGTTAGCCACGGCTAAGCCGCAGTCATTATGAGTGTGGATTCCAACGGTAACCTTTTTGCCGTAAAGTTTAACTACCTCAGCAACAGCTCGTCGGCATTCATCAATCATAAAGCCGCCCTTTGTTTCGCAGAGACAAAGTACACTGGCACCGCCTTCTACAGCTGCCTTGAGAGATTCAAGGGCATAGGCCTTGTCTTCTTCGTAGGCAGTGAAAAAATGTTCTGCGTCGTAGATTACCTTGCGACCGTTTTTTACAAGATACTCGCAGGACTCGCGTATCATTTTGAGATTTTCTTCAGGAGTAGTTTTGAGAATATCTGTTACCTGGAAAGTCCAGGACTTACCAAAGATTACAACTGTTTTTGTATTGGCAGCAAGAAGACTCTTGAGATTTGCATCATCTTCGCAGCGGCAATTTTTACGGCGGGTAGAACCAAAGGCACAAACCTGTGCGTTCTTAAATTTAACATCCGCTACCGCTTTGAAAAACTCCATATCCTTAGGATTCGACCCCGGGTTCCCCGCTTCAATATAGGTAACACCAAGCTCGTCGAGCTCACGGCAGATGTGAAGCTTGTCCTGAACAGAAAAGCTTATACCCTCGCCCTGAGCACCGTCTCGTAATGTCGAATCAAGAATCTCAATTTTCTTCATAGTCTGATTATGGAAGAAATATAAGTGTTTTGCAAGTGGAGAATATAACCACACGGATTGGATTTTGCTAACGCAAAATCATAAACAAAATATAATGGAATTACGTTAGTAATTCCGAATCCGTGTGGCAATATTATTGCTTAAAGAACTCAATTGAATTTTCATAGCAAATGCGCTTTACCAGTTCGCCCAGATTTTCTTCATCCCAGGGGAACTCGCCCTGCTCTACTAAGTTGCCGACAAAATTGCAGAGAATGCGGCGGAAGTATTCGTGGCGAGGATAAGAAAGGAAGCTGCGGCTGTCTGTAAGCATACCCACATAAGAGCCCAGGGGAGCTGTGCGGGCATACACACGAAGCTGTTCTTCGATTCCGTCTTTGTGATCATTGAACCACCAGGCCGGACCAAACTGACAGTTGCGGAAGTTTGCGGCCATTGTAGCAAGAGCTTCGTTATCTTTTGGATTGAGATTGTAAAGAATTGTGCGTGGACCACGGTGGTTGAGTGCCTGCGAAGCAGGTTTATCGAAACCACCAAATGCGCTGTAAATTGCGTTGAGAACTGCGCCAAGCTGAGGAGCAAAATTAAAATCATTAAGGCTGTCTTCGCCGATATTTTTTCCGGCTGCAGAAAGCATTGCAAAGTTGTTGTCGCGAAGGGCTCCGATATGAATCTGCATTACAAAGCCTTTCTGAGCATAAAGCTTGCCGAGTTCTGTGAGCACCCAGCCCTTATACTGTGCAATTTCATCTGGACGGAGTTTTTTACCAATCCAGGCTTTTTCGAAAATGTAGTTTACATCATCAAATTTTGTTGGAAGATAAAAATCCCCTTCGAGTGAGTGGTCACTAACAACAGAGCCGTTAGTCTTAAAAAAGTCCATGCGGCGGCCAAGGGCTGCAATCATATCATTTATAGAAGTAAATCTTGTACCGTCCATTTCCTGCAGGCGGCTGATATATGCCGGATATGCCGGATTTTCAGGAGACAGAGGGATGTCCGGGCGGAAGGAAGGACGAACCTTGCAGTTCTTCCAATCGCCGGCAATTTTTTTATGCCATTCAAGAGTGTCCAGAGGGTCGTCGGTTGTGCAAAGCTCGCGGACATTCATTTTTTCGAGCAGGCCGCGTGGGCTATATTCTGCTTTTGCAAGAAGGGCATTACACTTGTCCCAGATTTCGCGGGCATTTTTTTCTGTCACAGGAACATCAATTCCAAAATAGCGCTTGAGCTCAAGATGACTCCAGTGATACAAAGGATTTCCCGGACAGAGCTGAAGAGTGCGGACAAAGGCAAGATATCTGTTGTAATCGTACTCGGCGGTTTCGATACGTCCGCTTTGCGGACACTCAACCACCGGCTTCACCGAACCATCTTTATTGAGATGGCCGGTAATCAGCTTTTCATCAACTCCAGCTGCACGCATTGCCCGCCATTTGTAGTGGTCATGATCCAGCCAGGCATTTGCAAGATTTCCAAGAGGTTTGTTTTCAAAAATTTCCAGAGGGCTCAAATGATTATGAAAATCGAAAATCGGCTGATTTTCTGCATATTTATGATATAAAGTCTGAGCTGCTTCGCTCTGCAAAATAAAATCTTCATCAAGAAAAGTTTTCATGTTTTTACCTCGAATACTAGTATATCACAACATAAACATTAGGTTAAGAGAAGCAAAGAGTCCTTTATACAAATCTCCTGCAATTTCTTTTTCTATCATTCTTTTTCCATCAAAATTATAACCACACTGCAGGGAAGCAAAAGAAGCATTAATTTCTCCATAAAAAGAATAATACTGAAAGCTGTATTTTGTTTTATCCTTAAGAACAAAGCTGGAATTTTTATTCATGACTCCGACAGCAAAATAAATTAAATCTTTTGCCCTGGTATTAACAAAAGGATAGCACATAATTGCACAGTCAAAACCTAAATCTCTTATGGACTTAAAACCAATCAGACCAAGGCTGCCTCTGAAACGGAACATTGACCTGGGAAACAGAGTAAACTTTACAGAAGGAGGTCCCATCATTGAAATCGAGGCAGACAAAATATCATTCTTATAATTAAAGGAGAAAACAGGAAGCAGAAAAAAATAAATATCCATGCCCTTAAAACTAACATCAAAGTCGCCCACAATAAGTCCAATGCCACCGGTAAGATTTTTATTCTCCGTCTTGATAAACTGGCGGGTATAGAGCAAGGCTCCTGTCAGAGTCTTAAGACTTGAAAAAGGTACCTCCCCATTAGAAGCCAGCATTCCCATAAAACCATTTTTTCCGGCCGTAATATTCAGCATGGCACTGCAGCCATGAATCCGCTTTACTTCATCTGGCCCCAGTCCCTGCGTAAAATAATCCTGAGAATAACTGAGACCAGTCATAATCATGTCCGGTCCTTTAGCTTCAGTATTCTGCCCTTTTATTCTGGCGTACTGAAGATTTGCAGAAGGTGAAAAGACAAAGTCCTTTTCATCAATCTGAAGCATTTTAAAAGTGAGATTTGGAATAAAAAGATTTTTTGGACTTTGCACTGCCCGCTCAGGCTGAGGCTGTGTCTCTTCCTGAGCAAAAGCAATTGCAAAGAATTGTGAAAAAAAGAAGATTATAAAGAAAAGTTTTTTCATAGTGACTTAAGCACTTCGCGAACTGAGCCCTTTCCGGCAGAAAGTTTTGCAAAGTACTCTTTCACTATATCAGCAAGACCTGCTTCAAACAAGTCTACGCCAAAAATTTCCTTGCGGTGAAGAAGTGAATCAATGTCGTCAGGAACATACTTCTTGCATTCATCCAGCAGAGGATCCGGACTGAGTTCAAAAGCTTTTCCGTCATCACCGATTCCTGTAAGGTAGCGCAGCCAGAGGGCAAATACAAGAGGAATAACCTTGAGGTCTGCAACGTGGAGGTCGCTGCGACCAAGGTATCCCTTTATAGTCTCACCAAAACGGATGCTGAGTTTCTGAGAAGTATCGCAGGCAATGCGCTGTGGTGTATCAGGCATAAATGGATTTGGAATACGGATATTTACAACCTCGTCAATAAAGTCGCGAGGCTTAATGATTCCAGGATCAACTACAACAGGCAGTCCTTCGTCGTAACCGAGTCTCTTAACAAGACGCAGCAAATCAGGATCTTTCATTTCATCAGCAATCAAAGTGTAACCGAGTAAGCAACCACTAACAGCAAGGAAGGTATGAAGAGGATTGAGACATGTACAAACCTTCATCTTTTCTACCTTGTCTACAGTTGCGCGGTCTGTAAAGTAAAGACCTGCCTTTTCGAGTTCAGGGCGGCCGTTAGGGAAATTATCTTCAATAACAAGATACTGGCACTCCTCTGCGTTTACAAAAGGAGCAACGTAAGTTTTCTTACTTGTGATAACCGGCTCAAGCTGCTCAATTCCATCATCAGCCAGAATCTTTTCAATTTTTGCGTCAGGGCGAGGAGTGATTTTATCAATCATTGTCCAAGGGAAGCTGACCTTAGAATTGTTGTTTACATAGTCGAGGAAGCCAGGCTTACATACACCGCGGTTTTCCCATTCCTTTGCAAACTCGTTTACAGCAGCATAAAGTTTGTCACCGTTGTGAGAACAGTTATCCATGCTGACCATAGCGATTGGAAGCTCGCCATTTACATAGCGTTCGTGAAGAAGAGTTACTACCTTACCAATGTATGATTTTGGAAGAACTGGGCCTGCCGCAAAGTCGTCTTCAACACCAGGCATTGAAACGCCTGCTGCATTGCGAAGAAGGTAGCCCTTTTCTGTAATTGTAAAAGTAACCATCTGAAGGGATGGATTACGGAAAATCTCACAAAGGCGGGCCCAGTCTTTTTCGTTTTCGCTGTCTGCGGCAAGGGCTTCCATAATAGAGCCGACTACAGTTTTTTCAACTGAACCGCTGGACTTCAAAGTAACAAGAGCGCCGATGTTGTCGTGTGGACGATACATCTTTTCAATGATTTCGTAGTCGTAGCCTTCTGCTACAACAAGACCGCGGTCAAGAACTCCCTTGTTCAAAAGCTCCTGAACAACGTTAGCCTGGAAGGCGCGGAAAATATTTCCTGCACCAAAATGAATCCAGAAAGGATTTGCCTTAGTGGCAGCTTCAACAGCTGCACGGTCAAATTTTGGAAGGGAATAACCTTTTGCTTCCCATTCCGCAGTATTTTTTATTCCTTCGATAGTTAATTTCATAATGTGCCTTCTATCTATAAAGTTTTACATTGCTGCGGTCAATTGTCTTTTCGCAGGCTTCCCAGAGGCCCTGGAGATATGTAGCACCAAGAGCGCGGTCGTAAAGACCATAGCCTGGCATTGCCTTTTCACCCCAGATCATACGTCCGTGATCCGGGCGGATAACTCCGTCGAAGCCTGTTTCGTACAAAGTCTTTACAATCTTGAACATATCAAAAGAACCTGTGCTCGAAAGGTGAGCAGATTCCTGGAAGTCCAGGACAGGATCATCAATTGCAGTGTTGAACTTAAGGTTACGAACATGTGCAAAGTGAATGCGTCCCTGAGCAGCCTTAATAAACTCACAAAGATCATTCTTGCGGTTAGTACCGTAGCTTCCTGTACAGAAGGTCAAACCATTGTGAGGGTTGTCTACAGCCTTGAGCATGCGGCAAACCTTATCCTGACTTGTGATGATGCGTGGCAGACCAAATACAGGCCAGGCCGGATCATCCGGATGAATTGCCATATCAATATTGTATTTATCGCAGACAGGCATAATTGCCTTAAGGAAATAAACGAGATTATTGAAAAGCTTTTCCTCGTCTACACTCTTGTACATTTCAAAAAGCTCTTTTACGCGGGCCATGCGCTCTGGTTCCCAGCCAGGAAGAATAAAGCCGTTTGAATCCTTATCAATAGAAGCAAACATTTCCTCAGGCTTAACACCATCAATTGCCTTAGAGTTGTAGGCAAGAACAGTAGAACCATCTTCGCAAACGCGGGCAAGCTCGCTGCGGGTCCAGTCGAAAACAGGCATAAAGTTGTAGCAAACCATGTGGATATCTTCCTGACCAAGGCGCTCCAATGTCTTAATGTAGTTTTCGATGTATTTATCGCGGTCGCCGCCACCAATTTTAATATCGTCGTGAATATTTACGCTTTCAATTCCGGCAATCTTAAGACCAGCGTCCTGAACTTCCTTTTTGATTTTCTGAATAGCAGCAAGTTCCCAGGCATCACCAGGAACAGAATCGTACAAAGTGGTGATAACACCGTGAACTCCCGGCACCTGTCTAATCTGCTGCAAAGTAACTGAATCAAAGCCGGTTCCATACCAGCGCAAAGTCATTTCCATAAAAATATACTCCTAGTATTTTCAGTATAACATTAGTCAATCGATTTATCAACTAAAATACTTGCATACTAGTATAACAATATTAAAAATGAGGAAATATCCCTAAAAAAAATAGCGGCCGAATCCGACCGCTTTTACCACAGAAGATTATTTACGCTGTAAACCAGTCTTCCAGACGCAGAAATGATTTTTCCTTAAACTGCTCAAAGTCTGAAGTATTGTGTGTTACCAGCACCATTCCGTTAGAAATGGCAGTAGCCGCAATCTGAGAATCATAAAAAGGAACTTTTTTACCGTCTTTTTCTGCAGCAGCCTGAATTTCACCACAGATTTGAGAAGCAAATTTGTCGTAGGAAATTACATCCATATTCGAATCTAAATCACTCAAAAAGCTTAACAATGTTTTCTTTCTTTTACCTTCTGGCATTCGTGTTATTCCACGAATTATTTCCTGCCAGGTAACAGCCGATATTGCACATAAGTCTCTTCTTGCATTGTAAAAATCAATTACCTGTTCATCAGGTCTTTCTTTAACAAACTCTGATACTATATTCGTATCCAATAAATAAGTCTTTTTCATTTCATTACCTCCTCTACCCTAAGCCCATGGATCTTTTGAATAGTCAGGACATTCTCTTGACGGTGTAAAATCAAAGCCCATATCATCGAGTTCACCTTTATGCTCATTACGCCATTTAGTAAGCCAGTCAATTTTATTTGCTTTTCTGTCCTCATATTCAGAATAACTCATAATCACCGCCACAGGCTTATCATAGCGGGTAAGCTCAACAACCTCGCCCTCTTCGGCCGTTTTTACCAGAGCCGAAAAATTATTGCGCGCCTCATAAATAGAAGTTCTGCACATAGATACCTCCTGTGTAAGGCTGCCGGTCAGAGCAGCCGGTGTTCAATAGCAAAGCGTTAAAAAAAATTGCGATGCAGCAATTTTTTAGCTTTACCTCTTTTCTAATTTTCTGTAAGGATTATAGCACGAGAAAACATTATGGTCAACTTTAAAATTGTTGGCTAACTTTTACTTTTTAACAATCTTGTACTCAAAGGTAGCAGTTGCAGAATAGTCTGCAGGTTCAAAAAGCCAGTCGAGTAACTGACCTGTAATTTCCTGCTTTACAATATCCTTGAAAGCAGAGGAAGGACTAATTGTTACACCGGAAACATTTCCTTTTTCATTTACCCTGAAAGAAATAGAAACTGTTATAGAAGCATCGATTGTAGCAGCAGCTGGAGCTGTAAGATTGATTACCGGGCTCGCAGGGCTTATAAGTGCGCGGGAACGACCATTGGACATTTCCATTTCTACTTTGCCAGAGCCGCTTGTTTTTGCTTTAGCTGATGTTTCTGACTGAACTCCGTTTGCAGCATTGCCTTTGAAAGTAGAGTTTTTAATTCCCTCAAGCGCACTTGAAGTTGAACTTGATGCAGTATTTGATTTACTGCCGGTATTCGAGTTTGTACTTGTTATTTTAGAAGAATCTGATGCAGCCGCAGTTCCTGCCGAACCTGAGAAGGCAGGTGCATTATTCTGAACTGTACGAGTCTGTGCACTTTCATTAATTTCTTCAGGTTCGTCATCTGCAAACATTGCATCCCAATCAACATTTTTCTTAGGCTGTTGTTTTGTTTGATTTGCAAAGGCTTCCATCGGGTCTACTGCATATTCAATCGGTTCACTGACAGTTTTTTGAGGTGCGGGAGCAAGCTCTTTTTTCGGCTGGGTCTTAGGTTTTGGAGTCTCAACTTTTTTGGGAGCTGGCTTTGGAGTTTCCTTTACGGCTGGTGCAGGTGGATTTTCGATAACCGGCTGAACCTGTGCAGGCTCACTCTGTACGCTCGCCTCACTTGCGCTCGCACTCGCCGCTTCTGCCGGGGCCGGAGCTTCTTCAGTTTTTTGCACGACAGGCGTAGAAGAAAGCACAATCTGCACTTCCTTGTACTGCTTCTTCGGCTGCGGCTTAATCACAAAAGAGAAAATCAAAAAAAGCAGCCAGAAGAGTATGGTGCCGGCAATTGCGAAAAACTCGCTGGTGTTGGAAACTGAACTGTCTTCGCCAAAAAGCGGCTTACCTCTATAGTTTATCATTTTTCTGCAGTAGTCCTTAAATTAATGACACAGTAACCGCTTTCACGAATCACATCAAAAATCTTTACGATGGTTCCGTTTGTTACTTCTGAATCAGCTTCGAGCGAGACAGGAAATTCTTCTTTCTTTGTAGTACCGGTATCAAAAGTCAAAAGCTCTTCGCCAAGACCGGTCATGGAAACTTCCTTATCATTAAAATACAGAGCCCCGTTACTATCTGCCGTAATCGTAATTCCCATAAGACTTGTTGACTCGGCAGTATGACTCTGGGGAAGATTCAGTTTGATTCCCGGCAGGGTTGCAAAGGTTGTAGAAACCAGAAAGAAGAGAATCAGCTGAAATACAATATCAATCATCGGGGTCATATCCACGTTAGAGCGGATACCTTCCCTCTTTGTTTTAAGTTTCATAAGCAGCTCCTATCGGACACGGCCTGTGAGACGCAAAAGTACAGAAGTAACTCTTGCTTCCATTTCAACAAGACGGCGGTTTACGCGCGAAACGAAATAGTTATGGAAAATAACTGATGGAATTGAAACACACAAACCTGCAACGGTAGTTACAAGGGCCTCGGCGATTGCGCCTGCAAGCAGCGAAGGATCTCCCATTGAACCGCCGGCACCAAGAACTCCAAAGGCTTTAATGTTACCGGTTACAGTTCCCAGAAGACCGAGCAAAGTTGCAATATTTGCAATTGTTCCAAGAGGAGTTAAAAGATGTTCAAGGCGGGGAACAACAAAGTCCATCTCGGCTTCAACAGCCTCACGCAAATCATGCTCTTCATAACGGCGGCAGTCCATAGCCTTTTTAACAACCTGAGAAAGAGGTGTGTCTGCCTGAGCACAGGCAACGGCGCAGGCCTCATAATTTCCGGCTGCAAGAGAACCGTCTAAATCACTCATCAATTTCACATCACGCTTATTGATATTAAAAAAATAAATGCATCGTTCAATAATAATAAAAGTTGCAATAATTCCGCAGATGATAATTGGAATCATCAACGGTCCACCTGATTTTAATGTCTGAAACATATATCCTCCATGTCATTCCCCGGCTCGACCGGGGAATCTCTTAAAATACGAATTTTAAAAGCAAGGCAGCAGAACCACCCCTGCCCTCATATATTCCTGCATAAGTTCTTGTTTCGCCCTTATACAGATTGATTAAATCATTAAGACTAAGAACTGCTCTCACCGACTGTGTCACACGAACAAAGCCTTCTGCATTCACAAGCGGTGTCTCCATTTCTTTATTAATCGGAAGAGTACAATTCACATCAACTCCCCATTTTGAATTTTCATCCTGAACATTAACATCAAGCTTTACAGTCTGAATATTTTCGCCGACTGCTACATCCATCCAGTTTGAGTGCCAGCTTCCGCTTACTCCGAATATTCCCTGATGATAAGAAAGCCCAAAGTCTGTTGAAAGTCCCTTATAATCATCTATACTATACCCATAGATTGCAGCAGTTTCGTCATAAGCCGGCTGCCATCTGCCATTGCCATAAGCAGTCTGCCTGTATTCAATACCAGCAGTTCCTGTAAAGGAATCTTTAAGCGGAATACTCAGATTAAACTTACCGTACCATTCTGAAACTTCTGAAGGATTCCAGTTCAGATTTGTAAACTTGTATTTTTCTTCCAGCTCCAAGCTTTTAGGCTTATAAGAATCAATTCCACCTTCTGCAGAAATTGAAACCCGGCGGTTAGCAAAATATACAGGGAATGAAGATTCCACACCTACAGTGAATGGAACAATAACAGAATTCTCCATAATATTTTTTCCAACTACAGCAGCTGCATTACCATAAAGTCTGATAATGTCATTTTTCCACTGCAAATCAATTGTAAATTTTGCACGATGACTTTTCGGGAAAAGAATATTTTCAGTAAGCTCATTATCAAAATCATAATCTGTTGTAAAGCCGGTATCAAAACCATAGCCCTGCCAGCGGAAAAATACAGAAGGAGCTAGAGAAAAGTATCTTACGGTTTTAATCTGAGAACATTCGATATCTGCATAGCGATTATAAAAATCTGCAGTGGCAGCACTTCCAAGAGAAAAACCGTTATCAAAAGAATAAGCAATATTTCCTCCGGCATTATACAAATCGCGGTTTAAGAGTCCGATTTTAGAATCATCAAAAATAAGATTTCCCTGCAAACCGTCTGAAGCAGATTTATAAGACCCGGATGCTCCCCACTCAAGATGATTTTTTTTGTACTGCTTTTCAAGAGCAAGTTTTGTAGTTCTGTCACTGAAGCCATCTGTTAATGAATGTTTTGCATAACCTGAAGCTGCATCATGTTCAAAGCTGAACTTAAAAGGACTTGCACCAATTGTTCTTGCAACAGAAATATTTCCTGTAAAGAAAGCAGGGTATCCGCCGCCGATTAATCCTTCAGCATAAACAGATTTTTCTACAGGCTTAGCTTTACCGGCAGCGATATCTGTATTATCGCTTGAATCTTCCTGAGGTAATTGTGGCTGCAAGTCTCCACTACCGACCGGTAGTTTCAGAACATCACTAAAATCTGGAAGTGCATCTGCACCGGCCTTTTCTGTATCTCCCGAAATAACTGTAGTAACTTCGGGCAGCTCAATATTCTGAGCCCAGAGATTTGTATTTACGCCTCCAAGGGCAATCAAAACTGATGATAATATAATTACTGATTTTTTATTACACTTCATAAAAATCTCCTGCTTGCGTCCTAGTTGCGTTCTAGTTACGAGCCTGGCCGGTTACCCGGTCAACACGCTCTGCCTGAATACTCTGAGGATAAAGCTCTTTGAGAAGAGCAGCTGTCTCACGGGCATCGCCGGCGAGTCCTTCTGCAGCAAAAGCTTCTGCCGCACCATAAAGGGCTGCTGCCGCCCCACCCTCATTTTTTACGCTTCTATAATATTCAGCTGCCTTTAGATAGGTCTGGGCAGCCTTTTTATTTTCTCCATTTTTTCGACTATATTCCGCAATAAACTCTGCGTTGTAAGCCGCATCCGCCCTCTCCCCGGCCCCGGTCTGTTTTGCAAAAAGACGCTCCGCCAGTTCAAAAGCTTCTCGCTGAGTAGAAAGACTTTCCGCATACAGGCGCACAAGCTCAGTTCCCACTCTGCGCCCTTCAACAGTGCCAGCCTCCCCGGCCGCAGCAAAAGCACTCTCTTTTTCTGCAACGCGGCGGTCTACACCGCCAACGATTTTCTCGAGCTCCCTTGCGCGTTTTCCAATTTCATCATCTGCCGCCTGCTTGGCAAAATCTCGCAGCATTCCCCGGGCAATACTCAACGCCTGAGAATAATCTTCCTGTTTATAATAAGCCTCGAGCAGATTTTTATTTGCGCCGTAAGCATAAACACTTTGCGGCCACTTCTGCAGCATAGTCTTATTCAACATTACGCAACGGTCGTTTTCTCCAAGACGCAGGGCACATTCTCCGCTGTAAAAGAGTGCCGCATCGCTGAAGCGGCCGTTAGCGTACTTATAAATATAAGAATTAAATCTTGAGAAAGCCTGTGAATATTCGCCGTGTGTATAATAGAGTTCGCCGGCCCGGTACATAGCCTCCTCCGCATAAGAAGAACGCGGCAGGCCTTCATAAATGCGGCGGTAAAGCTCGTCTGCTCGCTCAAGCTTATTCTGACGCTCATAGATTTTTGCAGTCATGAAAATGCTTTGGGCCGCAAAATCGTCGCGGCCACTGGTATATGGCGCAAGCAGTTCTATTGCCGCATCGTAGTTTTCGTAGTCGGTAAATATTTCGGCACTGAGGACCACAGCTTTTTGCTGGGCCTGGCCGGCCGGTGAATAACGTACGAGATTTGCAGCCTGCACCGAAGCGTTTTTAAAGTCGCCGGTTTGCAGGGCTGATTTTACAGCATACTCGTAGCTGCGGAGAATGTATGGGCTGGCAAGGCCGGCACCTGCGGAGCTGCCAGTCTGTGAACCTCCCCCCTCTTCCATACAGTATCTTACAAAAGACGAATACGAATCCTTGAATTGAGCCTGATTATATTCAGCATAGCCCTTATAATAATAGGCAAGCTTATTGAGTTCGGACTTTCCAGAAAGCAGTCGGATGTAAGAAGCAAAACGGTCTGCTGCAGACTTCCAGACTTTCTGATTTATCAGGCAAAGGCCGCAAAGATAATCCTTCTGATTAGATTCAGCTGCATCAGCAATTTTCAAAGCCTCGTCATAGCGGCCGCAATGGAAGAGAGCAAGTGCGTAATCAAAAGACGGGGCTTGCAGAGAAGCCTGCGCGTCAATCAATTTTTTATACTCGTCACAAGCCTCTTTATACTTTCCCTGCTTACACAAGGCAGAAGCATAAAGCTCGCCGCTTATAGGGTCCACTTTTTCGAATTGGCTCTTTTTATAATAATATGATGATATTGCCAGACGGTCAGAGCGCCCCGGATTTTTTATTTTTCCATAAAGGCCCGGAATCTCTTCCCATTTTTCACTCTGGATTTTACACTGTAAAAGAGTTGAATAATATGAATCTGCCGCACCCGAAGTTTCTGATTTTTTAGCCAGAGACTCAAGACCTGAGAGTTCTTTTTCTGCGGCTGCAACCTGCCCCTGCTCAAGAAGAATTTTTGCCTTGTAAAGATTTCGGAAAAGCTTTAATTCTGTATTTCCACCATCTTCCTCAATCTCAATTTTAGAAAGATAAGTTTCTGCTTTTTCATAATTTCCGGCATTAAATTCATCAACTGCTACCCTGAGCAAAAAGCTGTTTATGCCGGGAATATTCTTACTGCTGCTGTCCAGAACCCGGCTGTAGGCCTTGTAAGCTTCATCATTATTTTTTAATGCAGCGCAGGCATCTCCATAATAAAAACAGAGAGAAAGATAAACGGCCGGCTCAAAGCCCTCTTCCGGTAACTTCTTAAAAAGAGCAGCAGTTTTTGCTGCATTTCCGCTTTTGTTATAAGAGATAAAAAGTTTTTGAACTGCCTCGCCATAATCAGCTGAATCAAAAAGTTTTCCATTGGCAGTCACATATTCAAAAGGCCCTGCTGCTTCCTTCCATTTTTCAAGCTCGTAAAATGCACGGCCCGAATACAAAATAGAGGGAGCATAATACTCCATATCTTTATTTGTAAGGGCAAGGCTGCAGGCAAGATGAAATTTTTCAAGCGCTGCAGGATATTTTTTCTTAGCAAAAAAAGCACGGCCCAAAAGATAATTACAGCGGGTAATTTCCGGAGAACCGGAATGCATGCGGGAAAGAGCCTGCTCCAGAGAGCTTATGGCTTCATCATAATTTTCCATATAAATCAGAGCCTGGCCTTTATATGCTAAGGCTGAATGAAAAAAAGATGATTCGGGATAGCTGCTTTGAAGTTTATCTGCCGCAGTTACTGCACCAGGATAAAATCCATTATCAAAAGACTGCTTTATTTCGTTAAAAAGCTGCACATCCGTTTCTGCCTGCGCAAAGCAGAAGGCAGAAGCCGTAAGAAGTAGTAAAGTTGTAAGTAATCGTTTCATATTTTAGACACCGGTGGTTTCGATACGGCTTCGCCTACTCAACCACCAAAAGCAATTCTATTTTGGGAAAAATCTCTCCGACGATTTTACCCTTGTAAGATAAACAAAGTCATCTGCATAATAGTAACAGAAATTTTCAAGTGTCATTTCGCGGCCATTCATAAATACAGAGCAGGCAAAAGCTCCGTCCTCTGTAAAGTAAGGGAATAAGGCAACACACTCATTAAAGGCCATAATTTCAGGCGAAACAGTTCTGTCTGTACCTCTTATTGCTCCAAAGTAAAGTGTACCAGGCTCTGTAGAGGCAAGCACATAAAGCAGCGATGGAAGCACTGCAACTGTATGTCCGGAATTTTCAACAAAGGTAACTGTATTTGCAACACCCTTGTCTGTAATTGATGATGCAAAAGGATTTACAGTTACATCAACTCCAGACTGATTAAACATATAGTTTTTTCCGGAATAAACAGAAACAACCGCAGAAGCAAGGTTTCTAACCCAGTTCAGAGAAAAGAAAAGATCATACTTTTGAGAAAGAACCCCCTGTCTTCCGTTGTCCTTTACCTCAACGGTTTCTTTGATAAGCGGATCTCTTTTTAAAAGGCCGCCAGACATAGGTTCAACAAGTCCATCTGCAATCCATTTTACAAAGCCGGCAGACGAAAGAATAATATTATTTTCCGGCAGGTCAGCCCTTTCAGCTTTTTCAAACTTTTTTCCATTCGAAATATGAACCAGGTCGCCGGATTCATCGTACATAGCATCCGGGGCAATTGTTATTGAAGGCAGTTTTTCACGGATTACAGCAATCATCTGTTTTATTCCATTGTATTGCTGAGGATCTGCGAGCACATAATTCCATGGAAGCTTTGTTTCTGTAATATTCATTACATCTTCAAAAGAAGCAGAATAGAATTTTTCAAAAGGCATTCCGGTAGGAACTCCTCGGGCTGCATAGTGACCAAAAATCACAAGATCAGCCAGGGCAATTTTTCCCTGAGGAGTAAACTGAATAAATACTTCGCTGTTTTTCAAAAAGTAGTAGCGGATGCGCAAAGGCTTTCCGTTTCTTTTATCGCGGATTAATACCCAGCTGCCGGCCGCATCTCCAGGATAAAGCTCCTGCTCTTCGGTATACATTCCCTTGTCGGAAAATACATTTACTTTTATGAGGGCTCTAGGAGAAACAAAAACATTAAAGGTAGTTTCATTTTCTTCCAGACGAATCTGAAATTTTTCACCGTTGTTATTCGCACGGATTTCAGGGGCATTCATTCGAACCTGACTCAAAGGTGCAGTAAACCACACTTCCTCAAGCCCTGCTCGGATTTCTGAAGAATCTGGAATTCCAAGTCTGTTATAAGCTGCAAAAAGCGGAAGCAGCGCAAATAACGCAGTAATCAGACAAATCAGTTTTTTCAATTTTTCCTCCCCCAACCCCTGCAGCTAAGCCTTCATTGCCTCTCCGGCAGGGTCAGTGTCTGTTGCCCCGGCAGCAAGACGGATTTCTGCTTTTACAAGACTTCCGTCCGGCATACGAATCATATTATTCTCAACTTCATCCGGATGTTTTCCAACCGGCGCATTAGAAAGCAAAAGCTTAAGACGGTTAAGCTGATTTACCTCAGAGCTGCCCGGATCGTAGTCGATTGCGCTGATATTTGCTTCCGGGAAGCGGCGGCGCAATTCCTTAATCATCCCCTTTCCGGTAACGTGATTTGGAAGGCAGGCAAAAGGCTGAACGCAGGCAATGCTTGGAGCACCCTCGTGAATCAGCTCTACCATTTCGGCAGTAAGGAACCAGCCTTCTCCGGTCATGTTACCAAGCTGTACGATATCATCAACTCCCTTCATCAATTCGTAAATCGAAGAAGGAGCTTCAAAACGACGGCTGCGCTTTAAGTACTTAATCATCTTCTTGCGGTAGAGGTCCAGGCCCCATACAAGAAGTCTTGCAATAAGAGCAGATTTCTTTGTGAACTTCAAATCTCTGTGACGGATAATATCATCAGAGAATGAATAGAAGAAGAAGTCTGCAAGGTCTGGCATTACACACTCAGCACCCTCGCGTTCAATTGTTTCAACAATCTGATTGTTTGCAGTCGGATGGAACTTTACAAGGATTTCTCCAACTACACCAACGCGTGGCTTTTTAATAGGCTTAAGAGGAAGCTTATCAAAATCCTGGATGATTCCCTTAATCAGTTTATTGTAGTCATGGTTAGAAACTCGCTTTGAGAAAAGTGCTTCTGCACGGGCATTCCATTTTTCGTAAAGCTGATTTGCGCTGCCCGGCACTGCCTCATAAGGGCGGGTACGGTAAAGCACGCGCATAAACACATCGCCCACCATAATTGATTTAACAAGATTATCAATCAGAGGGAAATTAATCTTAAAGCCAGGATTCTTTTCAAAGCCCTGGGCAGAAAGTGACAGAACAGGAATGTGTCCCCAGCCCGCATCGTTTAAGGCACGGCGGATAAAGCCGATGTAGTTAGTTGCACGGCAGCCGCCACCGGTCTGTGTGATAATAAGGGCAGTTCTGTCTAAGTCATACTTACCGCTTTCCAGGGCAGAAATCATCTGACCGGCTACCAGCAGTGACGGATAACAAGCGTCGTTATTTACATACTTAAGTCCGGCTTCTACAGCCTTAGGGTCTACGGCATCGAGAACAACAAAGTTGTAGCCGCAGGCAGCAAAGGCCTTTTCCAGAATTCTGAAGTGAATCGGCGACATCTGAGGGCCGATGATTGTATAGTTCTTGCGCATCTCTTCTGTAAAGATTACGCGGTTATAAGCTGAAGATTTGATTACAGGCTTAGTCTTGTTGCGGCGTCGTTCTTTTACTGCTGCAATAAGAGAGCGGATACGGATACGAACCGCGCCCAGGTTACTTCCCTCATCAATTTTGATAAGAGTGTACATGCGGCTCTTGGCACGAAGGATTTCGTCTACCTGGTCTGCAGTTACGGCGTCGAGACCGCAGCCGAAGCTAGTGAGCTGCACGAGTTCAAGCGACGGCATCTCGCTTACAAACTGAGCGGCACGGTAAAGACGGTTATGGTAAACCCACTGGTCAATAATACGCAGAGGGCGTTCAATATTTCCAAGGTGAGCAACAGAGTCTTCTGTAAGAACGGCAAGTCCAAGCCCGTTAATCATCTCAGGAATACCATGGTTAATTTCCGGGTCCAGGTGATAAGGACGTCCGGCAAGTACAATACCGCTTCCGCCCTTTGTAATGATTTCTTCGAGAGCCTCTTCACCCTTCTGGCGCACTTCCTCACGGAATTTTTCCTGCTCTGCCCAGGCCTTGTCTACAGCGGCAAAAATTGCATCTCGGGTAAGACTCGGGAACTTTTTCTGCATCTCTTCGCAAAGGCGTTCTGCAAGTGCTTTCTTATCATAAATAGGAAGGAATGGATCCATATAAGTAACTGTCGGATCCTGGCGAAGCTCGTCTACGTTGTTGCGCAGAACTTCCGGATAACTTGTTACGATAGGACAGTTATAGTGGTTACCGGCACCCGCATCTTCCTGGTGCTCATAAGGTGCACAAGGATAGAAAATAAATTTAACGCCACGCTGCAAAAGTGAAACCACATGTCCATGGCTGATTTTTCCAGGGTAGCAGACAGATTCAGAAGGAATTGTTTCAAGACCTTTTTCGTAAACATTACGGCTTGAACGCTGGCTCAAAATTACGCGGAAGCCAAGCTCGTTAAAGAAAGTAAACCACATCGGGTAGTTCTCATACATATTGAGAACTCGCGGAATACCAACGTCTCCCATTGGAGCATCTTCCGGCTTACGAGGCACGTAGTTGAAAAGTCTCTTGTATTTCCATTCAAAAAGATTTGGTAATGGACCTGCGTCATCGTCATCAAGTCCGGTATTCTTTTTGTTGCTTGCGTCAATTACATTACCTTCAAGCTCAGCACCCTTTTCGCAGCGGTTACCTGTAATGAAGGTTCGTTTTTCGTCTCCGGTTGAGAAGGTATTAATTGTAAGAAGACAGTTATTCTGGCACTTACCGCAGCGGCGGAGCTCAAGGTCTACGTGGAAGTTTTCCAGCTGCTCAAGAGTTGCAATGCCAGAACGAACATCATGAACTGTATCTTCCGGCTCGCCAGGCTTTGGCATCATAAGATCCTGCCACTGGTCGTAAGCAATAAGGGCAGAACCATAAGCACCCATAAGGCCGGCAACATCCGGGCGATAAACCTGAACACCTGCAATTTTTTCAAAGGCACGGAGAATGGCATCATTAAAGAAGGTACCACCCTGAACTACTACCTTTTCACCTATGTCGCTTGCCTTGCGAAGTTTGATTACTTTGAAGAGGGCATTTTTGATTACAGAATAAGAAAGACCTGCAGCGATATCTGCAACAGAAGCACCTTCCTTCTGAGCCTGCTTAACGCGGCTGTTCATAAATACAGTACAGCGGGAACCAAGGTCTACAGGCTTCTGGGCCATCAAAGCAATCTTACCGAACTCTTTTACGTCCATGCCCATGGTGTTGGCAAAGTTGTCAAGGAAGGAACCACAACCAGAAGAACATGCTTCGTTCAGCTGGATACTTACGATTGCACCGTCCTTCATGCGGAGACACTTCATATCCTGACCACCGATATCCAGTAAGAACTCAACGCCAGGAACAAAGAAGTTAGCGGCACGGAAGTGTGTGATTGTTTCAACCTCACCGGAGTCTACGCCAAGTGCTGCCTGGAAAAGAGCTTCACCATAACCGGTAGAAACTGCACGGGCAATATATACATCTTCAGGAAGCTGAGCATATAAGTCTTTAAGAACCTGAACTGCAAGCTCAACCGGATTACCCTGATTGTGAGCGTAGAAGTCCCAGATAATGCGGCCGTCTTTGTCTATCAAACAAGCCTTAGTTGTTGTAGAACCAGAGTCCAGACCAAGGAAAACAGGTCCGTGAGTCTTTTTCAAGTCTCCGCGCTTAGCCTTCTGCTCGCTGTGGCGAACTTCAAACTCGTCAAGCTCTGCCTGATTTTTGAAGAGCGGCTCAAGACGCTGAACTTCGCTAAGCTCAGCACCTACAAGATTTTTAAGATTATCGCGGAACTCGGTGATTGTAGGGAAATGGAAGTCACCGGTGGTTGAGTAGGCCGCAGGCCGTATCGAAACCACCCCAGAATTCGAATCACTGGTGGTTTCGACAGGCTCAACCACCGTATTAAACTTACGCTCGGCACCAAAAGCACAACCCGAAGCCACAAAAAGCTGGCTATCCTCAGGAACGATTATCTCATCATCTTTAAGCTTAAGAGTTTCAATAAAGCGCTGGCGCAGCTGATCCAAAAAGTGCAAAGGTCCGCCAAGGAAGGCAACGTGACCGCGAATCGGCTTACCACAGGCAAGGCCGGAAATAGTCTGCGACACAACAGCCTGAAAAATAGAAGCCGCAATATCCTCGCGGCGGGCGCCTTCGTTAATTAAAGGCTGAATATCAGTTTTGGCAAATACACCACAGCGGGCCGCAATCGGGTAAATCTGCTGCATACCCTTTGCAAGCTCATTCAGTCCCATTGCATCGGTTTCGAGCAGGGCTGCCATCTGGTCAATAAAGGCACCAGTACCACCGGCACAGGTACCGTTCATACGCTGCTCTACACCGCCACGGAAATAAGTAATCTTAGCGTCTTCACCGCCAAGCTCAATTACAACATCAGTCTGAGGAATCAGCTTTTTTACAGAAGTAGTAGCCGCAATAACTTCCTGAATAAAAGGAATATTCAGCCACTGAGAAACAGAAAGACCGCCCGAACCGGTTACCTTTGCGGTAATTGTACGAGCCGAACCTCCCTCTACATTCTGCTCCAAAAAATCAAGCGCTTTATTTACTACAGCAATAATTGTGCTGCGAATATCTGCACGGTGACGCTGATAGTCACCATAAATCAGTTTGTCATCATCATCAAGAACCGCAACCTTAACAGTTGTGGAACCAACATCTATACCAAGCCTTATCGGCAGTAAAGTCTTTTCACTCATACAATAGATTTTAACGGTTATCCCCTACTTAGTCAAACCGACAAACATTTCCCTGATTTTTGTTGTAAAATCTGCAGTGTCTTTACGAAGTTTAAGCAGGAAGGAATTATCTTCCAGAGGGCCGATAACTTCATCCATTTCTTTTTCGCTGCGGTAAACCATATTGCGGTAATAATCGGTATAATCCTTTTCGCGAGATTTCAAAGAAGCATTGTAAATATCATAAGCCACAATAGAAACGTCATCTGTAATATTGCGGTATAAATCTACAGAGAATTCTTCAATCGGGCGGGAATAAAGCTGCTCAAGAAGATAAAGGGCATAACGAACCTTGTACTGCTCATAAGCACAGTTACAAAGATTATAGAACTGATGAACCGATTCCCAGTTATTTATGCTGCCATTTTTGATATTTTCAAAAAGCTCACGGATTTTTTCTGACGGAATAATCTGGCCACCCACATTTTCCCATTCGGTGTAAAGAGGCAGCTTACGAATCCGGTCAACCAGTTCATGTGTAAGCATTTCCTGATTCAAGTCCTGGCAGAAATCCATAAGGGTACGGGTAGCAAAATACTTTACAGTTTTGCGATACATCTTGTAAGCTTGAACCGGTTTATAAATTACTGCACCATATTTTTTCTGACAGATTGAATCTTCAAGTGTAAAATCTGCTTCTGTATTCTGATGAAGGTAGTCCTTGGCAGCCTGATACTGTTCTTCTGCAGTAAGCTTTCCTTCCATATATTCATCATTAATTGATTTTAAATAGCCGGCTGTAAGGCCAATTATACGGTCAAGTGCGGTCATTATCTCCTGCATTGTATCCGGAGCAAGAGGATCTGTTTCTATTATCTGTACCTTCTTCTTACGTTTGTCTCGTTTAAGGAATTTATCTTTATTTCTGGTGATGGCAAACATATCATACATAAACCACCAGGCAGGAATAATAGAGATTTTAGGAGAGCCGTTATTTCCCGGAGCAACCAGAGCAAAAGGATAAGGAATATCCAGCTCATACTGATAGCTGCCCTTAGAAACAAGTACGAAGGAAGCAAAGCGGGAATTATGTTTAAAGTCACTGCAAAGTCCCGGCCAGAAACCGCGTTTTGCAAAAATCTCACCATCAGGCGAACGGCTGTTATGGTTACTACCGATTGTAGCACCGGCCGCAATATTACTCTGTCCCATTACAGTTGTAGCAATCAGGAATGAAGAGTTATGATGCTGTTCATGGAAAGGATAAATAAGATTATTTAAGATTTCGCAGCAGGAAACGGTTGAGTTATCTCCGAGCACAGAGTTCAGAACACGGGCACCGTACTTTACCTGACAATTGCGGCCAAGGACAAAGCGCACGGCAATTGCCTGATAAAAGACCTTACAGCCATAGCCCATAATACCGTTTACCATTTCTACACCTTCGCCAATCTGCGAAGCTTCTTCTTCGGAAGAAAGAACGGTAATATTTTTAAGCTTAAAGGCACCTTTGATATAGGCTGCCTGACCGATTTTTGCATCCTTAATAATGCTTACATTTTTGATTACAGCGTCATCGGCAACAATTCCGTAGGTATCAAGCTCATGAGAAACTCCGGATTCTGTAAGCTCAACAAAACGCTTTAAGAGCTCGGCATCATCGCGGTAATGAGACCAGAGATAGGCATCTGCCGGAATCAAATCTTCAAAAGGAAGAATTTTACGGCCTTCGTTTTCGTTTGCAACACCAATCCATACGCGGTGCTCTTCCGGTTCCCCCTTCTTCAAAATACCGTTACCAAACTTTGCATGGTTGGTACAGCTCATTTCGTTGATATTAAAAAGGATTACCCTGTTACCAAGACGGTAATTATCCAGATAAAATACATTACGGATTACACAGAAGTCACCGGTAACTGTATTACTTACCTTAGAACGGCGGATACCACACTGAAGTCTAAGGTCGTTATATTTGAGAACAAGATTCTGAAGTTTTCCAAGAACAACATAACCCGAAAAGAATGAAAGATGAATTAATGAAGGATCAAAGCCATCTTCTGAATCGTCTACGTAAAAATTACTCCAGCTTGGATCGTCATTATGATTCAGATTTTTTTCCAGGATTTCTATTTCGGCTGGTGTGAGACGGCGTTTATTTTGTAATAATTCTGCAGGAACTACAACTTTAGAATAATCTGCAGGCTTTTCAATTTTAACCATAATAATTCAGTTTAACCTATATTGCAAAAAGTGGAAAGTAAAATATTTATATGATAGAATAAATTCAAATAATGATAACGGTGGTTGAGTAGCCCAAAGGGCGTATCGAAACCACCATAAAAGAGCACTCTACAATGTGGTTTCGATACGACACTACGTGTCTACTCAACCACCGGATTAAATATGCGAAGAATTTTGATATTATTACCCTTTCTCCTCGCCGTACCCCTTTTCTCTTCCCCGGTAAATCAGGTGCAGGAATACACCCTCGAAAACGGCATGCAGGTTTTTCTTCTGGAAGATTCCACAGACGCCCAGGTACATATCGAATACAGCTGCCGGGCAGGTTTTTCTTCGCAAACTCAGACCACAAATGGCTTTTTTAAGCTTTTTACCCGCCTGATTCAGGCTGCAAATCCTTCTATAAACTTTGCAGATGTTCAGTGCAATGCCGATTCTTCCCGCTATTATATAGAAGCAAGTCCTTCGCAGGTAAGCGACATTCTTTTTAATCTTTCAGAAGCCCTTTTTAATCCGGATTTTACCGATGAACTTTTACGAAGTCAGCTTAACGCCCTCAAAAAAGAAGTAAACGACAATAAAGACTCCATGTCGGTTTGTATAAACGCCGCAATTGATTCCCGTGTTTTTTCAGCAGCACCGTGGAAACACGATTCTGGCATTTACCCTCCTGTTTTCCGCAAAACCAGCGAAAAAACAGCCCGCACGGTTATAAAAGAAATAAGCGAACAGTGGTATACCCCAAAAAACAGCGCCATTTTTATCTGCGGTAACATTAATACAGAACACACCCTGCTCATGCTGCGAAACAGCTTTGGCCGTTTTTATTCTAACTTCAGAACTCCCGTAGAAAAGCCTGCCCTGCCTGTAAATCATCATAGAAAATACGTTCTCCACTCCAGCGAGATTTCTCCGGAGCTTACCCAGCTTGTAATTCAATATACAATGCTGGATATGGAGCAGGCTGATTTAATGGCCCTTGCCCTTGGCTACGAAGGTTCCCTTTTTAAGCAGCAGGTCTTGAGTTTTGAAGAGCTCAATATTCCCGGCGATGAATACATAAATGTTTCAGCCGCCCACAAAAAAGACTCTTCCCGCCTTATCATTCAAACTCTTTTACAGACTCCGGAAGATAAGAAAAAGGCAGCAGCTACTAACTCCTTTAAACAGGCTGAACTTTTCTTAAAGCAGATTTCTTTGATTCCCCAGCTTGTAGACCCGCAGGAGTACGAATATGCAAAAAACCAGCTGGTCTACAGTCTCAATCGTACGGCAAATCTTCCTTCTGAACTCATGCATACCCTGGCGGAATTCTGGGCTGTTCAGCCTTATGCTCAAAATGAAGAAACCGAGCCAGAAGGCTTTAATTCAATGACTGCGGCACAGCTTATGAGCCGGCCAGAAAAACTTCATGCCAGTACATTAAGCGAAAGTCTTTCTCAACTCCAGAGCGAAGAACCTTTTGTTTTTGTAATCATAAACAGCAAAGACTATAAAGCAAACAAAAAGGCCTACGCCGCAGCAGGCTTCGAAGAAATCACAGAAAAAAACGCATCCTGGTATGTACAGCAGATTTATAAAGATTCCCTGACCGAAGCACAGACACAAAATGTTCAAAAACTCTACACCACCCAGTCGATTGCCGACGACAACAGCTACTATCAGAAAAATCTGGATTCTATGTCTAACTTCACCCTTTCAAACGGAATCCGTGTTTATACAAAACAAAATCCACTTTCAGAACAGACCTCTATGATTCTTTCCATTGCCGGTGGAAAATTCAATTCTGCAGACGACAATGGTTTTGAAGAGGTAATGGTAAATCTTACTGCCACCCTTATTCAAAAAAAGCTCAGGAGCGCCCAGTCTGAAGGTCTTATAACCGGTGCTTTTTATGTAAGTTCCGAAACAGACCTCTCTACAGGCAAAATAATTATAGAATTTGATGAAGAAGACACAAATGCCGTTTTACAATCAGTTTATCAGGCAATAGTATACGGCGAAATTGCTCCAGCTGATGCAGACAGAGCAGTTTCTGCACGAAAATACAGAAAACGACTGGAAAACGGTACGGCTTCAAACCAGCTCTACAGTGCTTTTATCCGGAAAGCTTATGGAAAAGGCAGCATAGATTCTGTATTCGACGCAGAAAAGGAAATCTTACTGGAAACAGACTACACAAAGATTCTTGCAGCCTACCCTGCAATGCTCAATGCTTCACGCTATTCAGTTATAGTCTGCGGAGCCCTTCATGAAAATCTTCAAAGTCTTCTGGAAGAAAACCTTGGCCAGCTTGCAGCACAAAAATCAGAAAAAAATACAGAAAAAACTGAAGGATCTGTCACATCAGCTGAAGCAGACTTCAATTCCGCAAAAAATCTGACAGTTCAACTCCGCCACACCTTCTTAACCGATATTCCAGCCGAAAAAGCAGGTCCCCAGCCGGCAGTTCTCATTCCAACAACAGAATTTTTAGACCCGGTAATCTATGTAAATAAGGCTCCAGCTCCAGGCAGCAGGCAGGCAGCCCTTTATAACGCACTTTTGTGCTATCTTGGAGCAAAACTCGAAAAAAATAATCCGGTAACTCTTCGGTTTCCACGAAATTCATTAAATTTCAGTTCTATCACCATTCAAAATGTAGCCCATACCCGTGAACTGGATGCACAATATAAAAGCCTTATTCAGAGCACAAAAGACCAGATGCTCCGCCTCCAGGCAAATGAAACAATAATCCGCGAAATCAAAAACACCTGGATTCAAAAAGAAATGGCTCAAACCTCTTCAAACACCGGCACTGCCCTTCTTATGCAAAAAGGACTGGAAGTTTTTACAAATCAGGCAGCCCCTCAATGGTACCTGACCGAATACAATTATATTCAGACCGCTACTGCTCAGGATTATCTTGAAATAATGGAATACTTCCCTGTAATCGCACCGTCCAGAATCTACTCGGTTGATTCTAAAAAATAATAAATCCACAATAAAGCTTTGGGGATAAACACAGACCGTCATTCCGAACTTGTTTCGGAATCTATGTAAAGATGCTGAAACAAGTTCAGCATGACATAGTGATTATCCCAAGGAGGCTTTATGATTTACGGATACATCAGAGTAAGTACAGACAAACAGACTGTAGAAAACCAGAGATTCGAAATCAATCGATTTATTAAAAAAAGTAAACTCCACGTTGAGTCCTGGATTGAAGAAACAATAAGCGGCACTGTAGCTCCAAACAAGCGCAACCTCGGCAAACTTATCAGCAAAACCAGAAAAGGCGACATAATCATCTGCTCCGAACTTTCCCGTCTGGGCCGCAATATGTTTATGATAATGTCCATTCTCAACATTCTCATGGAAAGCGGCGTAATCATTTACACAGTTAAAGAGCGCTACAAACTTGGCGAAGACCTTACCAGCAAGGTCCTCGCCTTTGCCTTCTCCATTTCTGCAGAAATTGAACGATCCCTCATTTCCCAGCGCACAAAAGAGGCTCTTCAACGCAAAAAGGCAGAAGGCGTAAAACTCGGCCGCCCAAAAGGCAAACTCAACTCCCACTACAAACTTTCCGGCTGCGAATACAAAATCAGAATGATGCTGCACGAAGGCTACCCCAAAACCCTCATCAGCAAACAGCTAAACGTCTCCCCTTCTACGCTCTACCTCTACCTGAAGAAAAAAAATATTCATTTATAAAAGAAATACGGTGGTTGAGCCTTTGCGAAGCAAACATTCACATACGGTGGTTGAGTGTTTGCGAAGCAAATGTATCGAAACCACCGTCCCCCCGTGAAACATTCTGCGTGAAACACCTCCCTTCGAAAAAAAGGGAGGATTTTTTCAAATGAAAAAAATCGTTGGAATTTTCGCAGCAGCAGCAGTTCTTGCTACTTCTGTATTTGCAGCAGATCTCACAGCTGGTGTAAGACTTGAAGGAGATTTGTTTAACTACAACGGCACTTCAGAAAGTGCTAAGGCTCTTATGCTTAAGAACGCAAATCACTTCTGGCAGGCACCACTTACTTTGACAATTTCTGATGACAGAGCTGGTGGAACTTTCAAGTTCACAGATAACGAAAGCAATGCATTCGAAACTGGCAAGTGGGCAATCTGGTTCAAGCCAATGGATATGCTTAAGGTAAACCTCGGTACAATTGATAAGTCAATGAACGTTGAAACAATTGATTACGGTGGACGCCTTATCAACTATGATAGCTTCGGTGCATCTTTGGATGTAAATGTTGACGCATTCTCAATGACATTCTCTGTAGTTTCTGGAAATGGTACATACTGGTTCCAGGACGGAAAAACTTTGAAGGCAGCTGCTGCTAAAAAGGCAAAAGAAGAGGCTGAAGCAAAGGCAAAAGAAGAGTATAAATCAAAGGCTGAAATTGAGGAAGCTGGTAAAAAGGCAGAAGCAGCTGTTAATGGTGCTGCTGATCCAGATGCATCAGTTGGTGAATTCAATTTTTACGCTCAGTACTCAGCTGACTTCGGAACAATCTCTGCTATGTTCGATGCTAAGAACACATTCAAAGACCTCGCTATCGGTGCTGGTTACAAGAACACATTCGACCCTCTTACAATCTTCGCTGATGTAGCATTCTACAAAGGTGCAGACGATGTAAACGGTCTTGGTGTTGATGCAGACGTAGTATTCGCTCAGGATGCATTGAACGCTCAGGCATATGTACAGTGGAAGGCAAATAATCTTGAGAAAATTGAAAAAGGAACAATGGACCTTCTCGCACTTGCTAAGGTTTCTTATACACTCGATGCAGGAACTGTATATCTCTACTTCAAAGATGCTGACTTGATGGCAGATGATTTCTCTTGCACAATCAAACCTGGTTTCACAAGCAAGGTATCTATCATGGACTACGAAATTGCAGTAAAGTTCGATATTGCTAAGAAAGTTGATATCTCTGTACCAGTTAATTTCAAGGTTAACTTCTAATAGACTTTTAGTCTAACATAAAGGGCTGCCCTTCAACGGACAGCCCTTTTTTTATAATGTGTCATTGTCGGGCTTGACCCGACAATCTATCAAACAGGATTAATTATGAAAAAAAACAAAGTCTTTTTAATTTCATTACTTTCAACCTCAATTATATTTTCTGCTTGTCAGAGTTCAAAAAATAACGTAACTGCAAGCGATACTTATAACGATTCACCTGATTTAGAAATAAATGCAGAGGGAGAAGAAGTAACCTCATCTCCTGCTGCTTCAAATACACCAGTAACACCAAAGAAAAAGAATGCTTTAGAAGAATTTTTTACTTACGGAAACCGTGATGATTACATTAAATATGATGAATCATCTGTTTTTGTAAAAGAATTTGGATTAAAAGAAAAGAGAGCTACTATTTTAGTTCGCCCAAATGATAAAAAAGCAGGTTATGGCTGCTATTATGGAACAGTTTATTATATCGTTCAGTTTGATGAAACAAACCGAAAAAAACTTGCAGAAGCTATGGAAGCATATCTGCAGGATTTTGAAAACAAGAATCTGCAGCGAAAGGGTAATCATACAGAACGTGCTTACGGTAAAATCAGCTATCGTCTGGACTGGGGAACATTAAGCTCTTCTACTCCTAATCACGGAGAAGGTTCTGGTTACGTTGGTTATGAATTCATAAAGGGTTCTCCATATTTCACTATAAGTAACTATCCATTCTACAACGATGCCTTCGACATCATTGGCGATTCCGTAACTAGAGAATCTCATCAGCTTCATTATTATTTTACAAAAGCTCAGATAAAACAGCTGGTAGAACTTCTCTCCGAAGACAAAATCAATGCCCAGCTCGTTGATAACGGCTACATGCGGGCCCCAACCGAGGTCGATGAGTATTAAGTAATTACTCAAAAAACAGAAATGGCTGTCCAAACGGGCAGCCTTCTTTATTTTGGATTGGTTTTAATACTCGTCGGCCTCAGTTGAAATTGAGGAATAATCAAAATCATTTTCCGCAATCTGTTTAGCAATTGTTTCTTCTGACATTAATTCGAGCAATTTTTTTAACTGAGATCGGGTAAAGTAATACTTTAATGATGGAGATTCCCTTGATGTTGCATCTCCAGCTCGTTCATAGTAGTCGTTTTTGAATGGAAAATTAGAAATTGTAAAATATGGAGAACCTTTTTCGAATTCATACCCGCAATAGCCTTCTCCAGTCCCATTTGCAGGGGTTAAGGAACTGATTTGTCCCCAATTTATCATGTAATTAATTTTTCCATATGTTCTTTCTGTATGTCTTCCATTACGCTGAAGACGTTTATTTTCAAAATCATCAAAATATTTATTTACTGCATTTGCAAACTTTTTTCGATTTTCAGCATCAAATTGTACATAGTAAAAAACTCCAGAATTAAAGCTCCCAAAACCTGCCATATGATTATCATAACGAATAACCATTTTTGCCTTTTTTTCTTTCATTCCTGACAGTTCTTTTGAAAAAACAGTTGTATCATCGTAAATTATATAGTCATCTTTGTTGCCGAGTGTAAAAAAATCTTCGATTGCATTTTTTTTCTTTCTTCCAGCATTTGTTTTTTTTGTGCCTGTTGAAGACTCTGCGTTTTCTTCTAAAGCAGGTGTTATTTCATCTTCATTTATATAAGAATCTGGGGTACTTTGCACTTCTTTTGTTGTACCACAAGAAATAAAAATTGTTATAACAGCTAATAAACATGAATAAATAATTGTTTTTTTCATTATTACTCCATTCTTTTATTATTTATAAAAGAAAATGAATAGGTGATAAAAAAAAGAAGCTCACCATATGGCGAGCTTCTTTTTTATTCTGGAATTAACTCAGATTAGAAGTTGTATGTCAAAGCGAATGGAACTGAGAATCCAACCTTATCAGCTACATCAACCTGTGCCCAAGCATCCCATCCCATAGCACCAAGGCTTCCTGTTGCACCGAACTTAAGTGTACAAGCGAAGTCTTTAGCCAAGAGGTTAGCATCTTTGAAGTATGCATAAAGAGTACATGGGTCCATCTGGTATGTAACTTTAGCAAGTACTTCGAAGAAGATTGGGTTGATGTCCATTGCATCCAATGCATCTTTAGCATCGCTGTCGATTACGATAGCAGGTGCAGCAAATGCCTGGAATCCAAATGCATCAAAGTTACCTGAAGCATATACTTCTGGGCGTACCCATTCGAACTTGTCATCCATAAATCCAACAACATTTACGAACAATGTGATTGGATCGAATGTGTTCTTGTAACCAGCACCGAATTCAACAGTCTGAACAGCACCGCTCTTTTCAGCAATTACGAACTTGTATGGAGCTGCATAGAAATCTTCAAGAGCTTTTTTAGCTTTCTTAGCTTTTTCTTCATCATCACTGAGAAGATCTTTTACATCTGGAGCCTTAGATCCGTTGAGCTTTACATATGCACCAATTGTTCCGAAGTCAGCTGAGTAAGCACCCTTTACGAAGAACTTGCTGAGTACTGGATCTTCACCGTCTTTCTTGTTCATCCAATCAGCACCATTTGCTTCGAATCCTACATCTAATGTGAATCCGCTAACATCAACTGTTGCCAAGAAACCGTTTCCACCAAGAGCAGTAACTGATTCTGTCCAGTCAATCTGTTCCTTGTTCAATGCAACATCGAAGTTACCAACTGTAAGTTTCAATGCATCAAATGGCTTGAACCAGATTGTCTGTGTAGTCATCTTTACAGCTTTGTCACCACCATCAGTAGTAAGCTTTACAGTAGCACCAGCTTTTTCATCAGATGCACTGAAAGTGATATTTGGGTTTGCATAGTCATGGCTGTCATTGTTTTCTGTCAACAAACCAAATGTTTTGTCAGCATCATAATGGAACAATTTACCACCAATCTTTGTTGAAGCAGAAACATCTGCTGCAAATACAGAAGTAGCAAGAACTGCTGCTGCTGCGAAAATTCCAACGATTTTTTTCATTTGAAAAAATCCTCCTTTTTTTTCAAAAGGAGGTATGCCTGATTTTTTTATAATAAAGCATTTTTTTTGTTATATTATATTTTATTTTAGTGTATAATAATTGATGAGGTTTTTATGGTTCATCTTTTTTCAGACAAGTGGATTGAAGGATATGCATTTTCTGTTCATACTATTTACAGTATTTACACAGGTGAAAATGAATATGGACACCCTCAGTTTGATACAAAACGTTCTCCAATGGGTGAATTAGTTTATCAATTAAAATATAAGCAGAATATTTCAGTTCTACCTGAAATCATAAAACTGCTAAAATCAGATAATACTTTTCTTGAATATATAAATAAAGATTTCGTTATCATGGTTCCTGCGACAAACAAAAACAGAAAGTTTCAGCCTGTTGAAGTTGTTGCAGATGCAATTGGAAAAGAATTTAATATAAAAATAATAAAAAATATGATTGAAGCTGATAACCATGTAGAAATTAAACAGGTTGAAAAAGCAAAAAAAATTGATATATTAAAAAGCAGTTATAGTTATTCTGAAAATCTTTCTGTAAATAAAGAATCTAAAATAATTATTTTTGATGACGTTTATGATAGTGGTAGTACAATGAATGTAGTAGCTGATTTATTGCAGCAAAATGGTTATAAAAACTTATATGCATTTGCGCTAACTCATACAAGGATAAATGACTAATGAAAGTATTTGTTTCTGGTTCAATAAGTATTAAATCGCTCCCATTAATTGCTAAACAAAAATTAAACAATATTATGAATAATAATCTTACCGTTCTTGTTGGTGATGCAAATGGAATTGATAAAATCGTACAGGAATATCTTTCTGATAACCATTACAATAATGTTGTTGTTTATTATGCCGGAAATTGTATAAGAAATAATATTGGCCACTGGACTACCGAAAACGTTCCTTCCGGTAACCTGCAGGGACGTGCAAAGTATACATTAAAAGATTTGAGAATGGCATCTGATTCAGATTTCGGTCTTATGATTTGGGATGGGCTAAGTAAGGGAACTCAAAACAATATAAATGAAATGCTAAATCTTGGAAAGCATTTTTATGTAATACGAAATAATGAAATTGTGACTGATAAAATATTTCAGACAAAAGAGCAGGAAAAGATTTTACAAAACGAACTATTTACATTTTGATTGAATGTAAATCTTAGTTAATTTCCATCCTTATTAAATAATGAAGGCTACCTGCGGGTAGCCTTTTGTTTTAGTATTCATCGATTGTTGCCGGGCCGGCGGCGAATTCGTAGTCGTTTTCGGCAATGTGTTTAGTGATAACATCTTCTGCCAGCAGGTCTGTCAGCTGTTTTAACTGTGAACGGGTGAAGTAGTATTGTAAAGATGCAGATTCTCTATTTGCTGCTCCGCCTGAGCGCTCATAGTAGTTATTTTCGAAAGGATAATTTGAAATTACAAAATAAGGAGAACCTTTATAGAATTCATAGCCGCAGTAGCCTTCGCCCTGGCCGTTATTTGGAGTAGAAGAAGAGATTGTACCCCAGTCTATGCGGTAATTGATTTTTCCATAGGCTCTTTCTGTATGTTTTCCTTTACGCTGAAGGCGTTTGTTTTCAAAATCTGATAAATAAGATTCGATTGCTGTAGCGAGAGTTTTACGGTTTTCTTTATCGAACTGTACAAAATAGAAGAGTCCTGAATTATAAGAACCAAAACCTGCCATGTAGTTATCATAACGGATTGCCATTTTTGCATTCTTTTCTTTCATACCGGTTATTTCTTTTGCAAAAACGGTTGTGTTATCATAAATAATATAGTCGTCTTTATTTCCAAAGGTAAAGAAATCTTCAATTGCATTCTTTTTCTTTTTAGCTTTTTTTGCCTGCTGAGGTGTTGCAGCAACATCTGCATTTTCTTCTATTGCAGGAAGAGTCTCACCTTCTGCAACGTAAGAATCAGGTGTGCTCTGTACCTCTTTAGTAGTACCACAGGAAATTAAGATTGCAGATACTACTAATAAACATGAATAAATAATTGTCTTTTTCACTTTATACTCCAGTTTTTATGTATTCTTTAACTATATAACAAAATAAAAAGGAAGAGGTTATAAAAAAAAAGAAGCTCACCATACGGCGAGCTTCTTTTTCATTTTGGAATTAGCTCAGATTAGAAGCTGAAGCGTGTCCAGAATGGGATACCGAAGTTAACCTTCTCGTCCTTCAAAGTAACGTTAGCTGCGAGCTCGTAAGACATAGCTCCAACGCTTCCGTCGAGACCAGCTTCGAATTCGAGAGCAGCTGGGTCAGCCTTGAGGTTGTCATCAAGGAACTTAGCATATACTGTACCGAAGTCGAGAGCGTATGAAACCTTAGCATATGTAGCGATAGACATTGTATCAGCGAATGCATCGAGGCTTGTAGCTCCGAGCTGTGCATATGCTTCTGCTGTAAGAGCATCCTTAGCATATTTTACATCAGCATCAACTTTGAGACCGTTAGCAGCATCTGTGTGGAAGAATGCAGCATCAGCGAAGATTGAAAGATCACCGAATGTGTTCTTGTAACCAGCACCTACGCTGATGTCCTTGAATGTATCTTTTCCTACGAACAAAGCAGAGATTGTTCCGAAGTCAGCTGAGTAAGCAAAATAGATATCTGTTTCACCGAGAGCTGCATCTCCACCATCTGGCAATGTGAACCATGCTTTTCCATCGTCATTTCCACCAGTAGCAAGTGCTACAGCGAATGTGATTGCATCAACATTAACAGTTGCTTTGTAAGCCCAGTCAGCACCACCAAGAACCTTACCCTTCCAGTAAGTGATTGTTTCGCAGTTAAGTTTTGTATCTACTGTACCCAAGTCAATCTTCAACATATCGAATGGCTTGAACCAGATGTTCCACTTGTTAGCTTCCATGTAAGAGAATGTTGAGAATGCCTTTGTTTCATCAAAGTCTTCTTCTCCCATTTTTGCCAATTCTTCAGCATTAACTTTTGTAGCCTTTGCATCATAAATCTTAATTGTTGCACCAGCTCTATCATCTGAAGCAGAGAAAATGAATGGCTTGTCATCTGGACCGTTTGCGCTCCAAAGTTTCATAGCAGAAACGCCTTTAGATGCTCCGTCGTAGTTGAACAAGCTTCCCTTAATCTGCATACCAGCAGTGAAGTCTACTGCAAATACAGAAGCAACCATAGCTGCTGCTGCGAAAATTCCAACGATTTTTTTCATTTGAAAAAATCCTCCTTTTTATTTGTGGATTTTACAAACCAACGGTTCTTTGCGTAAAATCCTCTTTTTTTTATAATTCTACCACGGCGCAATAGTGAAGTCAAGAAAAATATTATTTTTTATCTCTTTTAATTTAGATTTATAAGGTTAATCTCTTAGGAATATTAACTTTTTATAACTTTTTTCTTAGAAAAGTGTCAGGAATAACTATGCAATAAGGTTAATTTGTATTTTCTCCATAATTAGTTTATAATAAAAGAATGTATTCGCGGCAGTTTATTGAACCGCCAGAGTTTCTGGTTCAAAACGGAAAGGCGCATTTTGGCTCTTTTGACGGAGTTTCTCCAAAAACTGACATCAGGGGAATGAGAGCGCCTTACGCAGGAATTCCGGTTCCTTCTATAATATCAAACCTCAGAATTAAAAGCCGGCTGGAATATGTTTTTTCACTTAAGGATTTTATTGGCCTTTCACAGTTTTATGATTTTAAGGTAATTGGTCTTGGTGAAATCATCTTCTGGAATAAAGAATCCGGCAAAAAATATGTTTACCATACAATTATGCCTTCACGCAGGCGTTTTGTCCCTGTTCTTACTACCCGTGGTATTTGTGCCTGTTACCGCAAAGCCCGCTTTATAAAGATTTCCTGGGGAAGGCAGCATAAGCACCACGCCCTTACTTTTAAGGTTCGCGGAGACAGTGCCCGCCCGAATGCAGAAGGTTATGTTTTTTCTCCCCTGCAGGATAATATGCATACTGATTCTCTTTTTGTCTGCCCTTCTCCAGCTTCTTCACGATGTTCTGCTACCTGGTTTTCTTCTATGAAGGTTATGGGACATATTGCCATAAACGGAGAGCCTGCCCAGGATTCTGAAGGGCTTGGCATGCAGATTTTGAACCGGGCCTATTATAAGTTCCACTCAAAATCTTCCAGTGTATACGGCATTGGAAATGTACGCGGAAAAGATATTATCTTCTATATAAATACATCAAATATGGATGCAGCTGATTCCGATTCCTATAACAGTAATGTACTTGTAGTTGATGGAAAGCAGACTGCCCTGCCTCCGGTTTATATGACTCATCCTTTTGGCATAGACAAAAACTGGATTATTCAGGACACTGAAAGCATGGTGGATTTAACTTTTACTCCACTTTCTGTAAATTCACGCACGCTGAATCTTATTGCTTTGCGAACAAACTATTATACTATGTATGGAACCTTTGAAGGCGTTCTTCTTGATTCTAATGGTGATAAAATAATTCTTAAAAATTTTCCTGGCCTGCTTCATAAAGGAATGCTCAGGCTTTAGGCTGATTTCTGGAGGATATATATGGCTGAAAAAATTAACGGAACTGCGGACTGGGCTCCGGGTACTCTGGACAAAACAAGAAAGAATATTGGTGAAATTAGCGATAAAGATGCTGCTGTGATGGCAAAAAAACTTGGCGGTGAAGTTTTGTACGAAAGAACTACTGCCGGTGGTGGTGCCGCAGGTGGAGCCAGCAAGGCCGGAAGAATTGTACGTCAGGCTCCGGGAGGGGCTGGAGCAGCCGGTAGCCGGGGAGGTGCTGGTGGAGCAGGAGGCTCTGGAGCTGCCGGTATGGGTGGTGCTTCTGCAGCCAGACGCAGACGCGAAGATCTTCCTGTTATTTCTAAAAAAGCAGCCAGCATTATGGACAAGCTCATGATGTCTGCTGAATATAAAATCAAACCAAATTATGGAATGTTTAATTTTATCCGCTCCTTCCAGAAAAACGGTATGGAAAAAATCATTCCGGATTTTTACCTCTATACAATGAAGCAGGCAACAGAGCACATGGAAGGCTTTATTACTGTAATCAAAACTTTGATTCAGATTGCCCCTTCTACTTACAAAGGAAAAATTGCAAGCGGAACTGAATCTAAATTCAAATTCTTGAGAGACGTTGCGGGCTGGGCTATGCAGCCGATTAAGGTTGAATATGTAAACCTTCAGGGAATGAATGAAATTCTTGTTGCTGATTTAATTCCTTTAGTAAGGGCTATCTACAAGCCTCTCATTACAGTTTACTATTTCGGTAACACAAAAATTCCAAAGCTGATTAAAGAGATTTATTCTGATGAGGCAGCTTATCCGGATTCTCCAAAAGACAAGCTTTCTTTATATGCAAAGCAGGCTATTACTGAATGGCTTTACATTGAAACTGAAGTAATCAAAAAGCTCTACCCTCTTTTAATGCGCATGTGTTCCGACACTTACGAATCTTATCCAAACTTTTTTAATGCAAAGGTTGGTGAGATTTTGAAGTTTGTTGGCTTGCATAAATTTGATCTGCTGCTTCCGGAAAAACCAAAAGAGCCGGCTCCAGAAGAAAAGAAGCCAAAGGCTGCACCTCCGGAAAAGGGAATTAAAGATTCTACTGTAATTACCGGTCTTAAGCTTTTGAACCAGATGTTCCCTGATGCAGGCTTTGACCGCCTTGATGAACATCCGGATATGTATCCTTACTTCCAGCCTCTTTTCAATTTTAAGGATGGATTTAATATTCTTTCTCCGGAAAATCCTATTCAGGTTATCTGTGTTCTGCAGCATATCATTGAAGACTGCTTCCAGGGCTGCCGAAACATTAAGTTCCCTGAGCCTGGTGAACAGAAAAAAGGTGCAGATTCGATTTATGCTGTTATGGATGACTGGTCTGCTTACCGTGAAGATACTTTTGAACAGCTCTACTGTGAGCCTCTCTGCGACCTTGTAAATTCTGTTTATTCTCAGCCTGATTTTGATAAGTCTCATATCGGTAAAAAGATGATTACTTCCCTGCTCTGGCAGACAACATATCACTACATGCCAAACTTTAAGTTTGAGCAGCTTCTGCTTGAGCACCCTAGTGATGAGAGCAAGTACAGACCTTTATTCCACCGCACTGACTATGCAAGAAAGTTTTTGACTCTGGTTATTAATGAGTGTGATCAGAAGGCTCCAACTAAGGCAACCTGTTCTTTAATTGAAAATCCTTGGGAACACTATAAGTTTGATATTCCTAACGAAGTTTCTAAACGTCTGGATGTTCTGCTTGGTGCCCAGAATAAAACTGCCAACACAACTGCAAATAATGCAAATCTTTTGAAGTATACTTTGTGTTTTGTGGCTGTTCTTGACTGGTGGATTAACAACCCGGGCAGTCCTGCATATACTACCGACCCTATGCATATCTGGCGTGTTTCTGATTCTGATGGAAAACCTCAGTTCTCTGTACCAGAGCGCAAAGATCAGAACAAGTTATTTGCAGATGGTATTCGCGCCAGCTACCAGAAGGCGGCAAAGTAGACCCGGTGGTTGAGTAGACGCGCAGCGTCGTATCGAAACCACATGATTGAGCCCTGCGGTGGTTTCGATACGGCCTTCGGCCTACTCAACCACCGTGAGCATGTGCAGTACAGATTCGAAGTCGACGCCGTACCAGTTGTAGTCTTTGTGTGAAAGTGTAGCTCGGATTGATTCTACGACAAAATCTGCTGCCAGGCGGCAGGCTTTATCTAAGCTGAAGTCGCGGACCAGGGCTCCTGTAAGCACGCTGGCAAATATGTCACCTGTACCGTGGAAGTTCTGCGGCATTTTTTCGTGAAAATACCAGTTGATTTTTTGAGAATCGGAATCGTAGCTTGCGATGCCGATTTTTTTTTCATCAAAAGAAATTCCTTTTAATACTACACGGCGGGCACCCAGGCCGGCAAGTTTTTTAATGAGCTCTTCAATATAATCTTTATTATATCCGCTTGCAACGTAAGGCTGACCTAACAAGAAGCTTGCTTCTGTAAGATTTGGAACTATTACATCTGCCTTTGCACAGAGCCCCGCCATTGCTTTTGCAAACTCCGGAGTAAAGCCGGAATAAAGGGAACCATTATCTGCCATGCAGGGGTCTACTATTACACGTGTAGAGCCGGCACCAAAATCTTTTATAAGCTGATGCATGAGATTTATCTGCTCGAGGGAACCGAGGTAGCCGGTGTAAATGGCATCAAAATTTATTTTTTCTTCCTGCCAGTGACGGGTAATTGCGGGCAGGTCGCCGGTAAGGTCACGGAATGTAAATCCTTTAAAAGCTGTATGAGTAGAAAGAACTGCCGTTGGGAGAACACAGGCTTCTACGCCCATTGCTGAAATAACAGGAAGTGCAACTGTTAGGGAACACTTACCAACACAAGAAATATCCTGAACTGTAATTATGCGTTTCATTTTTTTACCTTTTCTGATGCTGCTGATTTTTTTGAGTTTTTATCTTCATACATCTTTGCATCAGCTTTATCAAGTACCAGCTGAAAACCTTCTTTTTTATCAACAGGCTGAAGGCTATAACCAATACTTGCTTCTACAGGAATAGACATTGTTTCATTTGCAGTTTCAAGGTAACCATGAAAGCGGGAAAGCTTTTCCCTCATCTGAGAATCAGTATAGCCGCCGACACCAAGAATTACAAATTCATCACCACCATCCCGGGCACAGGCTTCTCCAGCTTCAGTTATACTTTGCACTGCCTTTGCAACGACCATAATTCCCTTGTCACCTTCTGCGTGACCATAAGTGTCGTTTCGTTTTTTAAGGCCATCCATATCAATTACAATGGCAAATATTTTTGCATCGCTGGCTGCGTTCTGTATTTTTTGCTGAATAAAAAATTCCAGACCACGACGATTCTTAAGGCCGGTCATAGAATCGTGTTCGGAAAGATAAATTGAACGATATTTTGTGCGGCTCATTTCCAGAGCATTATTTATGTTTCGAAGATAGTTTCTGAAAACTTCTCCTATAAATCCGGGATTAGATAAATCATTTTGTAATACTGCGTAGCCAAGGCTAACATCACCAAAATGAAGCGGAGCAAAATAAAAAATCTGAGGCTCTTTAAAGGCTTCTTTTAAATCTTCTGTAAAGGCAGGAAGCATTTCTGCTTTATTAAAAAGCCGTTCTCTACCCTCGCCTATAAAAACATGATTATACTTACCATGCAGTTTTGAGTTAGCTTCGGCAGAAATTGCAAGAAGAATTGAATCTGTATAGCCCTGAGTAATTGTTACATCCGTGTTCAGCCAGTTTTCATTAAGACAGATGTAAAAACGTTTGTAAGGCTTGAGGAGATATTTTGATTCATAGATTTTTCCTAGACAAACTTCCGGGGTTTCTGCTCCAGTGAGAGTTTCTGCCATATAGCTTTCCTGCAGCATAGTCATATTGATATTATCCCAGATAGAGGAATCATCATAATTATATTTTGTACCAAACTGTTCTTTTAAATATGCACGAGTATAAGAAAAATCTTCTTCGCAGCCACAGGACCTGCCAAGCTTAAGGGTGTCATTTAAGTTTTCTTCATAGTCCATAATTGAAGCAGCAGGATCTATAATTGTACGAAGATAATTAACCGCCTCAGCTCCGGTTTTTGCCTGACTTGGAACATAGGAAGTGAGCGGCGGTGTATTTATTGCAGCCTCTCGAACTGCGCCGAATCCGGTAACTATAAGGTCTTCAGGAACATTGATATTATTTTTTTTGAGTCTGTTTATCAGGCCAAGTGCCATATGATCTGAAAGACAGATTACTGCATCCGGGAGTTCAAGTTCACCTGAGATATAGCGGTTTGCCAGACGTTCGCCGCTAAAATACCAGTAGTCGCCTTTGAAAATATGATCGTTATCGATAGGGATACTATTATCTGAAAGTGCTTCGATAATTCCGTTTATGCGCATGCTTGTAAGTTCAGATGCATCAGGCCCGCTAAGGATATCAAAAGTGCGGCAGTTATGTTTTTTTATAAGATGTTCGGTAATGCGCTTAAAAGGAGTTTTATCATCAGTATAAATAACAGGATATTCAGCAAAAACTTTGTCTAAGGTGACTACCGGTTTGGGACAGTTTTTGAATTGTTCGAGAAGTTTTTCATAGAGAAAGTTATTGTTATCTTCTGTCATTGGAACAGGCGTAATTATAAAGCCGTCAAAAAGATCAAAATTAATCAGATTGTAAATGTTTAATTCACCGTTGAGATAATTCTTATAATAATTGCAGATAGAAACAAGTGCCGAAATAACTACTACATCATAGCCGTATTTTTTACATTGAGCACAAACACCCGCTATTACACGACGAGAATATTCGGTTTCTGGAGAAATTGTTACAAGACAGATTCTCTTTCGCTTCATTATTAGAATTATAACATATTTTCTGAGGGGGTAATATAGGAAATTTTATGTACTTTTAGCGTTTTTTTTATTATATTTTATAATATATTGTGAGGTATAAATCATGTCTGATAAAAAAATCCCTATTACACTTTTGTGCGGTTATCTTGGTGCAGGAAAAACTACCCTGCTTAACCGCGTTCTTACAAATCAGAAGGGCTACAAGGTAGCTGTTATCGTTAATGATATTGGTGAAGTAAACGTAGACGAACGCCTTATTTCTAAAGAAGCAAAAATTGAGGATTCAAGCAGCCTCGTTCCTCTTACAAACGGTTGTATCTGCTGTACTCTCAAGAGCGACATGGTAAATCAGATTGAAAACCTGATGAAGACCGGAAAGTTCGACTATATTATGATTGAAGCCAGCGGTGTCTGCGAGCCTATGCCTATTGCTCAGGCTATTGAACAGATTGAAATTGGTAAGCTTGATAACGTTGTTGGTGTTGTTGATGCAAGCCGCCTTGTTGATGAATTTGACGAAGGAAAGGCTCTGCTGAAGGAAGGAATTGACGAAGAGGATATCGAGTCTCTTCTTATTCAGCAGATTGAGTTCTGCTCTACTCTTATCGTAAACAAGAGAGACCTTGTTACAGACGAGCAGATGAAAATGGTTCGTGCCGTAATCAACAAGATTCAGCCTACTGTAAAGGTAATTGAAACTACAAGATGTGATGTACCTGTAGAAGAAATTATTGGTACAGACCGCTTTGATTTTGAAACGGTTTATGCAAGTGCCGGCTGGGTAAAAGCTCTGGAAGAGCACGATGCAGAAGATGATGATGATGATCACGACGAGCATGACGAGCATCATGAGCATGGCGACCACGATCATGAAGAGCATGAAGGACATCACCATCACCACGAGCACAAGCATGAGGGCGAGAGTGAAGACGAATACGGAATCGGTTCATTTGTATACTACCGCCGTCGTCCATTCAACCGCCAGAAACTGGATGAGTTTGCTTCAAAGTGGCCACGCAACATTATCCGTTCTAAGGGCGTAATCTGGTTCAGCGATGAAGATGATATGGCTTACGTTCTTGAAACTTCAGGCCGCCAGATTCAGGCAGGCTACTCAGGAAACTGGCTTGCTTCCTGCCCTCCTGCAGAACAGAAACGCGTACTTGCCGAAGAACCAGAAATGAAAAAAGACTGGGACGAAAAAGTCGGCGACCGCATGATTAAACTGGTCATAATCGGCCGCCACCTGAACAAGGAAGAAATCTGCAAAAACCTGGATGCTTGTCTGGATTAATAGTCTTAACAACACCGGCCTCTTATGGGCCGGTGTTGTTTTTAGGCCTCAGATTCGAGAAGTCTAGAATTAGCAGCTAAAAAGTGTCTTTGTGATGGAGTCAAAACAATCTGTTTTTCTCCACCATGAATCTCACTATGATAAACACTTCTTTTTGTAGGTTTATATAAAACTTTTGCATTGACTTCATGGCAAATGCCAGCTGTGATTGCAACAATTTTACCAATAAAGAACTTTTTCATTTCTAATACAACATTTTCATCCAAACGGAAATTTCCACGTTCTACAGATACACCTTTCTTATCAAGAAAGACTGCAGATGAAATATGATTTTCATCTTTCCAAAACATATGACTAACTTCGGGAGGATAAACAGCTCTATACAAGGATTCATTATCACTAAAGTTTTTATTCATAAAAATCCTCCACTAAAGCATTTAATGCAAAAGAAGAGCATGGAATTGTACCTGTTATTTCTTTTCCAGATTTATCTACTTTATAATACGACAATTCTTTTCCTTTCGTAATCTGTAATTCAAGATATGAATCATTTTCCCCATCGTATTCAATTTGGATTGAGTCATTAGCTGTTGGAAAAATCTGTGGTTGTTTATCAAGATTGATAATAAGTGATTTTGTTTTTTTTACAATTTTACCAGAAATACTTTTTGCATGGTTTCCATTCCAGTTTCTTTTAAGTGATTTTATTTCATCAAGTTTCAACATATTATTTTTAAGCTCTGGAGAAAATTCTTTTTCAACAGTCTCACCACGAAGTTTTTCTATTAGAATCTGACGAGCAGGCTTTCCTGTAAGATAAGATTCATTTTTTATTACTGTTTGAATTTCATAGGGAATTGTTAGAAAAAGCATTATTACCTCACAAACAAAATTTAGAAAAAAGAAATTTGATAGTCAAGATATCATTTTTCTATTGAGTCTTCATACGGAATGACAGGCTCATTAAAAGTTATACAATAATGCAGACAAGTATCATCGTATTTAGTTCCTTTATATACATCTGCAATTTCTACACGAACATCTTCAGCTTCGGTAATAAAAGATATGTCTACGGTCTGAGGATGTGGAGTATCGAGAACATCAAGGATTTGTGATTTTCCTGATTTTAGGCCTGTTACTTTGATTTTCTTTATACGATTATTTTGCTTGTAAAGATATGGTTTATTGTAGGAAATATAGCCATTCATTAACAAAATATACGAATAAATAACTCCCCAACTATTAACTAATGTAAAACCTTCACCTTTACCATCTCCTTGTACAGCTTCTACCCATGGAGAATCAATAGCTAACTCACATAAATTGGTAACTGGATAATCTACATTCTTTTCCTTCAAGTATGAAGAACAATCTTTATAGATCTGAACCTTTTCACTTATCAAAGACTCTGTACAAGACGATTCTTTATCAAACCCTTTTGTTGTGGTAAGCAGAATTATATTATCATATCCATTTATTTTTGTTTTTCCAGAAAGAAAAAGAATTTTATTATCTGTTATTAGATCATTCTTTTCATTATAAATATAATCCTTTGTATACTCTTTAGGAAAGGAATTATTTAATTGAATGAAAGGCATTTGAGATATATGAGTAATCTTAAAAATATCTTGGACATTTTCTTTATCATCATCTAAAGGTACATACATTATATTCTTATCTGCGATGTCTATCCTAGCTAAGCCTGAATATACTGTAAAACGATACTCTCCATTCAAGGTATAATTCTGTCCATACAATAAGCTTCCGACAACTAGAAAAATCACATTAAAAATCTTTTTTTTCATTTTTCACATCCTCAATATTTGAAATTGACTTGATAATTACTGTAATTGATTCTGGATTTTCAACACTATCCAATAAGAATTCCATCATTTCATCATGATGCTCTTGCCCCCCTTCTCCAATTATACAGCCAGCACTTTCGGGTGTTTTATTATCTGTATAAATAGCACTATCTTTTTTCTGATTTGCATGAAAATAACGGTCTCCTATATTCACAGTATCTCTTTGTTGCTTTGTAAGACTTTTATCACTAGTAGCCAGTGCAAGAACATTTTTATAATTTTTTGAATCATAAGTACCATCATCCTGTTTAATCAGATTCTTTGAAGTTAAATAATAAACACCATCAGGCGTTGTAGTATTAAAGTTTTCTTTATAATACTTATCTCTACAGTTTGCCCCAACAACATCTGTATAATACTCAGAATTCCCATACGCATCAGTCTTTTTTATAATTCGAATAGAATTAAATTCATTTCCTAATCCATCATCGTTACGCAATATAGTTACAGTTGTCCGCTTATAATCATTGATTGATTTTTGACCATTTGCGGTATAATAGAAGAATCCATCAGGATCTATAAAATTTACCGGATCTCCATTACAATAAGCAAACCAGTTACTTCCGTCGCGGATTGGGTCGGGGGTGGTGAAGCGGGAGGTTTGGGGCTGATAGTCGCGGTAGCCGTAGTTGTAGAGGCTGGCGGTGGAGTCGTGCTGCTTGCTGAGGTAACCGAAATCTGCGGAGGCGGTGAAATTACCCTGGATAAGATTACCAAAGACATCGTAAGTGTATTGAGATTTTGAATCCCCGTAAGAGTCTGTGATGCAGGAGATGCTGCCTAGAAGATCAGTTGAAAAATATTCGCTTCCGAAATCTGTGGTTACCTGTGCGCCGAGACTTCCATTTGCAGAAAAGAAAAGTCTCTCTCCCCGGTAACGAGAGTTTACGGTTTTATCTGCACTTTCATCTAAATACAGATACCGGTTTCCATCGTGCAAATCATTATCACTGATAAAACGGTAACGATCGCCTGTTGGTCTGCCTGTTTTTTCAAACTTAATACCGCTTTCTTTTGAGTCGGTAAAGACTCCGTTTTCAAAAACAGGACTCTGCTTTATCACATCAAAAGTAAGTCCATCATAAAGAGTTCCGACTGCAACCTGATCTTTATCCTTTACACTAACACGACGTCCAAATGCATCATAGGCAAAAATTGTCTGAACATATTCTTTTTTAGATTTATCTGCTACCTCGCAGAAAATCATTCTGCTTTGGGAGTTATACGCATATCTGACAGTTTTTTCTTTACTTTCTTCCTTAATAAGATTGCCAAGGGAATCATATGAATATGTAATAAAAGCTTGTCCATTTGAACCGCTTGTCAGCAGGCAGTTTTCTTTGTCATAAGTGTATTCAATTTTTCCATATGGAATTTGTTTTTCCACACGGTTTCCGTTTTTATCGTACTTATATGATTCTTTTAATAAAATATGCAGGGAAGGCAGATGATAAGAAAGTCCATATTGCATTGAATTTAGCAGCTGACTGAAGATTGATTTTTCTTCGCTGCTAATAAATCGATTTTCTCTGGAAGCAGTACCTGTTATAAGTCCGTTAATTTCCGCTTCTTTTTTTTGACAATCTTCCAAATCCTGTGTATATGGATAATAAACAGTTTCAAGTCGACCTGTTTTGTTATATTCATAGAAGGTTATTCTGCATTGATTATCAACAGTCGCCATACGTTTTCCATCTTCAGCGTAAGCATAGCCCTCTCCCCAGAGCAGATCACCTCGTGCCGATTTCTGCATTTTTACAGTGACACGGCCTGCTTTATCATAAAGAGTTTCTTCGTATGTTCCGTTTCCGAATCTTCTCAATACTTCCCTTCCGTTTTTATCGTATTCTAATTTTATACTTATACGCTGCTTATTGTCAAAAATTTCTTTTATTTCATTATTTTTTCCATATACATATTTTGTTTCCATATTTGTACTGGATAACTTTATTCTATTTCCGGCCTGATCATAATCAAAACTAATTTCTTCATCTGTACTTAATTCTTTCTGATAAACAAGTCTACCCCCCTGATCATATCGGTAGATGCTTTTACCATAGCAATTTTCGGATTCCAGAATATTTCCAAGCATATCGTAAACGAAGCGATTTTCACTACCATCGTCATAATATATTGTATAGATAGTTCTATCGCCTGACCAGTTGATTGTTATGGTAGAGCCGTCGAAAGTCTGTTTTGATTTTAGTTTTCCGTCATCGTCATAAAAATAATTCTGTTCCAGAGAGTTACGGTTTCTCTCATTAGTAAGCCTTCCGAAATCATCATAGTTATAGATATAGTTTTCACCCCTTCCATCTTTTACAATGACTGTCCTTGAGTTTGCTGAGTAGGTGTAAGATTCTAAAACTTCACCACCGCAGAGAATTCGGGTAACGCGTCCCGCCTTATCGTATTCATACGATTTCTCAACGTCAGCACGGTTACGTTCTTTTATCAGACGACCTGCTTTATCATAAGACGCTTCGTAAACAATTCCATAAGAGTCTGTTACGCTAACAGGCAAACCCATATAATTGTAATGATATTTTATTTCGGCTCCATCTGCTAATATCTGTCTGCTCACCTGCCCCAGTGCATTATATTCGTATGAGCTTTTGTTTCCATATCCATCATAAGATTCAATAAGTTGATTCTGTGCATCATATACTAACGAACGTTCGTTTGTATTATCGTTTATTTGCTTTATAATATTTCCAAAAGCATCCAGTTCATAAACAGTTTTGTATTTTCCGCCTTCAGTTACAGTAACACTTCTTCCATCTTCTGAATAATCAAATTGTACATAATAAACTGCCCCCGACACAGACTGACTTTCACCAACAACCTGTCTCTCAAGTCTGTCAAAATCATCATACTGATACCAGACTTTGCATACATCCCCCTTCTCAGATTCAAGCCGGCCCCGAAAATCATAAGTGTAATAAACTGTTTTTCCATAACGGTCAGTCTGTACCTTTTTACTTCCATCTGGAAAATATTCCACACTAAGCGCTGCCTTATTCTTTTCACCCGCCTGTGAATTCAGACCATTATTTCCCCAGACATATTCATACCAGCCACCATAGGAAGACTGCTCACCACTAAGGCGTCCTGCCCTGGTATAAGACTTTTGACACACTTCGCCGATGCCGTCTGTAACCTTTATAAGATTACCATAACTGTCGTATTCAAACAGATTCTGGATTCCAAGAGCATCTGTAACTGTGAGTTTCTTTCGGTTGTGGGAGTCATGTGAATAATTTATCTTCTGGATATAAATATTAGCGTGTTTAGCGGTGCTCTCGATACCTGCGCTTTGCACGGACTCAACCACCGTAAGGTCTGTTGCAGTTTTAAATAATTTGTATTCGCTTATCTGCCCGTTTTTATATTCGTAGACTTTTATCCAGCTTTCTTCACCATGCATTATTTCTGAGTGCAGTTTTCCTTCCTGAGTATACGAATATGAGCGAACAAGTTCTTCTGTCTCACCGTCTCCGATATAAAATCTGACAGGAAGATGGCGTCTGTCATATTCAAGACGAGTCTCGTGAACTACACCCGTAACAGAGTCTTTCTGTGTTATCTTCACAAGGTCTTTTCGTCCATTTGTAAAGTAAACAGATTCCAAGCCATTATATTTCTTCTGAATAATTTTATGTTTGTCATATTCATATTCCGTCAAAGTTTTTCCAGAAACTTTTATTTCAGTAACTCGATTTTGTTCATCATATTCATATTCTTTTTTTACTCCACCGCAATTTTCAACACGAACATTTCCAAAATCATCATATTCATAATCTGTAACAACAGGATTTCCGCTGTAAATTGTCTGCCTTATTACCTGCCCCTTTAAATCGTAGCTGCGACTGTAAACAGTCTCCCCTCCCCTGCGATATTCAATCTCATTTCCCTTTTCATCGCGGAGACATTCTTCCTGAACTCCGTCTCTGTCTGTATATGACGTTACAAGTCCAAAAGTGTCGTAAGTCCAGTATTCGCGGCTACCATCTTCGTATGAAGCCCAAATCAGATTTCCCCGACCATCATAACCGTAGCGTACAAGGTTTCCATTTTCACTTATACTGACTGGATTTGAATCATCTGCATATTCATATTTAATCACACTACCATCCGGACACTCTTCCCTTACTGTTCTGTGTCTGTCATCATACCAGTAAGAAGTTTTGTTTCCGTCATGATCTATGTAAATTGTATGTCTGCTGCTTATATTATATTCAAAATATTCACTGAAACCTTCTTCATTTGTAGTAGCGGTTGCAAGAATTTTTCCATCAGAAGTCTGCTCATTATACGAAAAACTTACACTGCTGCCGTCACACTTATTCAAGGCCGTAAGTCTACCGCCTTCGTTATATTCCATACTGACAGTATCGCCATCTATGTCCGTTACAGAAACCAGCCGTTTTCCGTTGTAAGTATATTCTGATTTCTGATTCGGCGAGCGAATATTTACAACTTTGCTTATAAATCCATTCTTATACTCAAAATTAAAATGTTCACCATAAGAACTTTCTGCACTTTCAATCTGCTCACTTTCATCACGATGAATAACAAGATTGTTTCCATTTCTATCTGTAATTTTTACAAGAAAACCAAGACTATCAAAATCTTTTACATGCCCGTCAGCTTCATAAAGTCGTAGGCCGTTACCATAAGGCATACATTTTATATAATTGTTTTCTGAAGAACTGCTCCACCCTGTTTTATCTTTATTTTCATAAAGAATATGAGGAAAACCTTCTGCATCAATCACAATGACTGTATTAAGACCGGTTTCTTCAAAGGCCTTTTCCATGCCGGAGAACATTGCCTTTGCATTACGCTTTTTACGCACCTTTATTTCTTCTATCTTTTTTCTGAATTCTTCCAGTGCCTTTACAGCCGCATCATAACGGTTTCTCAAGTCTGCAATTACTGCAAGGTTTCCATCCACACTGTTCTTTGCTGCTTCCAGTCTGCCCTTCTTACTGCTTATTTTACTACGGACAGTTTTAGCATTGCTTATTGCATTTGATATCTGTTTTTTTTCTGTATCGATTGCTACACTTGGCTCAAGAGTTGTAAGCCTTGTAACAATTCCATCTGCATCACTGTAGTTACTGGCACAGCTTGAGATTCTTGAATCAAGTTCTGTCTTTGCTGAATAAATACTGCTTACTCCGTAAATTTCCGCATACTTTGCTTCGAGGTGAGATATACCATTCAATATACTCTGGCAGTAATCAACAAGCTTCTGTTCTATATCTGCCACATTCGCATCAATTCCAAGGATTATCCTTTCATCAAGATTTGTTTTCCAGCCATAGCCGAAGCTGGATACAATTTTATTATCTGATTCATACTGCCTTTTCAGCTCAAACGATACTCCATTTCCGCATGAAAAATCTGTTTCCGTCTGTTCATAGTAACCGCTGCTTATTCTCACAGGATCACCCTTTTTTTCAGAATTTTTCTTATCTTTTTTGTCATTTACTTCGACAAGATTTTTCTGCTGTTCTTTTTCACCCTCTGCTTCTTCTTCAGCTATTTCTTGCTGATTAGCATTTATTCCCGCTACAGTTTCATTTGTTTCGCCAGACGCATCTCCGGCATCACCAACCTCACCGTCACTCTTTTCTACCGCAGCAGTTTTTCCTTCTTCGCTATCAATATCATTTTTATAAGATGGAGGAGGTGGTGGCGGCGGCGGATCCTCTTCTTTGCTGCTTTCCGGAAGAAACTCTCCTGGCACCATTGCCTCCGAATAAAGAGCGAAGTTGAATAATAAAAATATGGAAAGTATAGAAATAAATATCTTTTTCATTTATGTTTCCTCCCTTAAAAAATCGTATAAAATAATTTATCAAGTAGGCTTCCTGAATCTCCGGAAAGGCTTGGCACCCACCATCTGCTCTCTTTTATGAATGCACACTGATCTGTTTTGTTTTCATTCCTGACATAATCTTCCGAATGCCTTACAGCCATAATATTTGCAGAATCCAGCGGAATAAAATGAAGACTTATACCTGTCGCGGATATATCACTTGCAACAGTTGAAAGTCTTACCGCCGCTGCTGAGAGCAAAGTATTTTCACTGGAAGTATAAAGACCTGCCATTGCCCTTATGTCAAGAAACATATCGCAGGGATACTGAGTGTAACTGTATGATTTTGATGCGAATAGAGAGTCCAGAATTTGTCTTCTGTCATTTTCATTCTGAATGCTTAGCGAAAGTTCCTTACAAAAGTTTTCAAATAAAGCCATAAGCTCTGATACCTTTTTATTTTCAAAAACAGAAGCTGCTGCTCTTGAACTTTTGCTCATGGCAAAAGCAATACTATTGGAAGAATAATCTCCTTCTGAAAGCATTTCAAAAAAACTTTTATAATCCCATCCGTTATTCGGACTAACTCCAGGACAACCTACTGTAAACTCTGCGCAATCTTTAAGTTCATAAATATTTTCAATAACACCTCCGAAACAGGTGTCAAAGCCAATTACATCAAGCCCCTGATTCCGAACAGCATTTCCAAGTTCCTTCACACTCATATAGGATTTACTTCTGTCATCGATTGCAAATGCCTTCCAGCCGCCACCGTGCCCCCAGATTATAAGAGCATATTTTTCAGACTTGTATTTAGACTTTCCAAACTCTATAAACTTTTGAAGAACAGAAGAATTTGACATATCCAGCTCTGTTGCTTCAGAAGAAGACAAATCTAAAGCAGGACATTCAAGTCTTCTGGAATTAATTGAGCTGCTTCCACCATCATCATGAAGTACTTCGTAAAGTCTGGTATCAGTCCAGTTTCCACAAGTTTCATCGTAACCTTCGGAACGGTCGAGTAAAACCAGAACATTTACTTCCTGAATAAGCGTCTTTTCAATTTCTTTCAAGTTTGCCAGAGCATAACTTTCGAGATCATTATCTGCTGCCATATAAATCATAAGAGTCATTTTTTTATTTCCCTTCTGATCTGTAATCAGGACCGGATCATCACTAAAAGAACAAGCAGAGAAAAAACACATAAGACAGAGTATAAAGACCAGGAATGTATGTTTATTATTTTTCTTATCTGAATGCGACAAGCCCATAAGGATCCTCCCATACACTTCCATCCTGATATTCGATTTTTGAAAGATAAAGATAATCAACTATCAGATATTCAGAAGGAATTGAATTCATAAAGTTGTCCAGACTCATACAAAAAGAGCAATCCTCTCCTGCAGATATATCTTTTTCTATTTGAGCTGATATTTTGCTCCGGCACTCAAAAGCCGGCTCTCCATCTTTATCAAATAAAAAGAAAACTACAGTAAGGCTTTTGATTTCTTTTTCACTTTTATTTAATAGAAAAAAATCGACACCACAAATTGAATAATCAGCTGAACTTTCTTCCATTACAAAATCACCTGTCATTACATAAGGTATTTTTTCAAGAGAATATGTTTTACAACCAGTTCCAAAAAGAATCAGAAACATCATGAAAAGCAAAATTCGATATATTTTTCTTCTTACAATTTTCATTTCAACATCTCCTCAAGTTTATTTGTAAAATCCATAAAAAATGAATCATTTGGAAAATTACTCTTTCTCAAATTTTTGAATATTGATACTCTGTTGTCTTTATCTTCTGATAAAAGAAACTGATAAAACTTTATGTAAAGTTCTTCTCTGGAATCTTTCTCGCAGTTAATTTTAGCGATTAAAGACTCAGCTTCTTTTATCTGTCCCATTCCAATAAGTTCCTCTGCCCTTAAAATTGCAGACTTATAACTTCTCGTTTGAAGACAAATAATTCTTGTCCGATCTTCAAAAGAATATAAAACGGGATCTATACTTAAATAATTATTTTTAGAGCCGGAGAGCAGGTAGTCACCAGATGGAACACCATAAATTACAAAGAGCCCACTTTCATTTGTTTTTACAGGACCGGGATTTTTTGCAGGAACTTTTTTATCAGAAACCTTACAATAGACAATAAAATCTTTTACCGGTTTATTATTTTCATCAATTATTATTCCACACAAATCACCCTGCCCCTCAAAATGAGGTTTTGACGCACATGATAATAAAAAGAAAATAAAAGCGCCTGTGAAAAACAGACACAACTTACCAATGTTTAATTTCATAAATCCTCCTTAAGAATTGCATTTACAGTTTTTATTTTTCCTTCTTCTGTTTTGAAAAAAAGACTGGCCGTATTATCCGGTCTTCGTATTTCTCCAATTTTTTTATCTTTTTCTTTCTGCTCTTTATAAGAAAACTCATTTTCCTTCTCCTGCTTTGTTTGTAAAGGAACTGTTTTTTTACTTTCTTCAATGAATAATTTCAGATATTCAGATATGGAATTAAGATTTATATAAACCATATCAGCAGGAAATAAAGATGAATCTTCTTCTATTGAAAAGCCAATTAAAATTTTATCTTCTTCTGTCTGTTGAATTTTTACGCTGGAAATCATTCGGAAGTCTTTTGAAATAAGCAGAGCACTTTCATTTAGAATTCTGTGTATCAGATTTTCTTTTTGAGTACTGCAAAGAAATTCAATATGATAGGGAGGAGCTTTTTCATTAAGCAGAACAGCTTCATTTTCAGAAATTATTTTCCTTAGCAATTGATTAAAATCTGCGTTAGGCATTTTGTCATTATTAATTGAAACAATCTGATTTTCTGAATCATGTCCCCCGATTTTCTCTACCACAGAGATTTCCATAACAGGAAGTCCGTTTGAATAACTTACAGCTCCGCCAGAATATCCGCTTAAATTTTCCGGAAAAACCCCTTTAAGAGATGCCGTAACAGTTTCAAACCAATTGCCTTTTTTTTCTTCCAGTCTCCATTCGTATCTGCTTATTTTTCCATCAACCTGATTTACATCTGAAAAAAATGTTTTTGAAAAAGGGGTTAGCATTTCCTTTTCCTTAATTTCTCCTTCTGAAGAATCACTAAGAGAAATTAAGGAATCATTTTCTGTCTTTTCGGCAATTTTCTGCCCCTTAATCTTTCCAGCAATAGCCCCGGAAAGTCCAAGACACAAACAGAAAAAAAAGGTCCAGAAAGTCAGTTTCCATTTTCTTTCAACAAAAAATCTGCGCCTGTGTTTTAAATTTTCCAGATAAAAACCAAGACCCGGAAAAGTCCTGCGGCTTTCATATTCTGCAAGCTTGTATTTATTCATTACATAAACCTCTTCTGTCAGCCCCTTTCTGGTAACTTTCTTTACAAAGGAATCAAAAGCAAATTCATCAGAAAAACAGGGATGCCTTTTTTCAAGTTCTGAACAAATAAAATGATTGTATTTTTTTCCCGTTAAACTTATAAAAGGAATTACAAGTTCATACTTCTCAAAATCAGTTTTCTTTATCACATTGCTTTTTTGCATAAACTTCACCACTCCCATAAGGACCTTTCCAGTTCCCATAAAAAAGTCCATTGTCTTCATCTTCTAAATAAATCCAGTTAATATCAGTTAAATTCCACATACTGCAGCAAACCTGCTTCCATTCATCCAGATTTTCAAAACCCTTACCTTCACAGGAATTGCAAAAACTTCTGGAAATAAAAATTAATGAATCAGTTTTTTTACAAAGTTTTTCTATTCTCCTGTCAATTTCCCTGGTTTCAAAAAAGCCGGTGCTGAACAAAGAAGCAGATAAAGCAAGCAGAGAAGCATAACAGATGATATGGACCAGTCTCATTTTTTTGCTTCCTGATTTTTAACTTCCAGCGCATACACTGCATTTGAATATTTTTTTTCATATAATTGCAGTTTTGTTTTTCTGGATGAAAGGATTTTCGCCGACAAAATCATTAACGAAACCAGACAAATACAAACGGCCCCAACCAGAACTTTATTTCCATGAGCAGATGTCATCTGAATCTCCTTTTTCGCCAAAGCCTTCTTTTCCATCTGGTCCGTATGAGATAAGTACAAAGGGCAGTTTCTCAGGAACCTCTGACGGCATAATGGAACTTTCAGAGCTGAGATACTTATAATCGGTTCCCCACGGATCATTGCCGGGCTCACGGTCAAGGTATGGTCCATCCCAGTTTTCCGGAATCGGATATAAAACTGGTTTTTCCCATAAAGCATTGAGTCCCTGTTCGCTTGTTGGAAAGCGTCCGCAGTCAAGGAAGTAAGTTTGCAGTGCGCTGCTGTACTGCTCAATCTGTGTTTTTGCAGCAGTCTTTCGCGCGGCGGAAATAACTTTTGATGCCGAGAATACACTCCCTGCCGTAAGCAAGGCTCCGATCGCAATGACAGCCACAGTTTCGACATAGGTAAAACCTTCCGCTTCCTTTCGTTTTTTGTTACCATAACAAATCCTCCTGATTTTTTTTGGCTTATTCATATTTCCCCCTTATAGTTTTTTGATTTATATAAATCCAATTTCATTTATCAGTGGCATAAAAAAAGTAATCATGATGGAAAGAATGAATAGACCTGTAATCACAATAAAAACAGGTTCCATTAAGGAAAAACAAATCATCCTTTTTTTATCTTTTTCTAATTTCAAATATGCAGCGATTTTTCCGAACAAATCATTTTTACTGCCACCAAGATCTGCATAATAAAAAGCTTCAGAAAGCTGTGCCCCGACTTTATTTCTGCAACTAAAAGCCCTTTGTAAATCCATCCCATAAGAAAGATTTACTCTTGCATTTTCAAAAAGTTTTCCAGTTTTTGTTGAAGGTCCTGCAATCTGAATAGCACAGCCTACTGCCTCAGAAAGCTCAACTCCATGAGTCACAAGAAAATCAACAGCCGAAAAAGCTTCATAAAGAGTGTTTTCACTTAATATCTTTATAACTGCCAGATACATAAAAATACTGATGAAAATTAAAGCTGATACATATTTTGCTAAAAGCCAGAGATCTGCAGTACTTGTATAAAGGCCTATAAAGATGCTTGCTGTAACTGCCAGAATAATTACAAAAAAAGGATAAACAGATGCTTCTGCAATCTTCTTTCTGCATTCTTTTTCACGCTCGATTTTTTCTTTTAAATACGAAAGTGCAGTTTTTAAATCTCCATTTTTTTCAGCAATACTTATAAATGAAACATAAACATCATCAAAGTTAATTTCACTGCAACTTTTTAATGCATTTGAAAAATATGAACCATTCTCAAGTGCAGAATAAATATACCCTGCTGTTCTGCTGACGGCATTTTTCCTGGGTTTTGAACTCATTATCAAAAGGCTTTTTGAAAGATTAATTCCCTGAATAACAAAAAGCTCATATAACATCTTTGTGAATTCCAGCATTTTCACGCCTCCTGTTATAAAATGGAAGTTGCTTTCTATGCTTAAGTTCAACAATTGTTTCCTTCAGTATTTCGCTGTAATTTGTATAATGCTCCAAAAGACTTTCTATCTGATCTCCAGACAGGGCTTTAAATGCTTTTTCACCGAATGAATCATCTGCAAGAGCAACATCAGCATAAAGACGCATTTTTCCACCCATTGGATTCAGATTTTGACAGATAACTCCCTTAAGCACCTGACTCAAGAGTCTTTTATCAACTCCCAGGTTTTCCAGACGAAAGAAAGCCTCCGAAGCAGATCCGCAGTGCAGGGTTGCTAACACCAGATGTCCGGTCAAAGAGGCTCTTAATGCAGCAGCTGCACTTTCTTCATCACGAATCTCCCCTATCATAATTACATCCGGATCCTGACGAAAAATATGATTCAAGGCATCTGTAAAACTGTTATCATCATCAATTTTTATTTGAGTTACACCAGGAATAACATATTCAGGAGGATCTTCCAGACTTAAAATTTTCATACTACCGTTAGTTAGTTTACTCATTTCAACCAGCATTGCCGCAGCAGTTGTAGATTTACCAGCCCCGGTAGGTCCGCACACCAGAAGAAGACCATTTGCGAGAGAACACAAACCCTTATTTCCTCCGATTTTTTCCAGCTGAAGATTATTAAATCCGAGTTCTCCAAGTGCCAGCGGAATCCTTGAAGTATCAAGAATTCTCATAACAAGAGACTCAACAGAAGATATAAGGCCACTGGATTTTTCCCTGACCTCACCTATTGCGGACATAGTAGAAACCCGTATAAAAAATGGATTCTTATTTCCGTATACGAAATTACCATCCTGACATTTTTTCTTTTCAATTACATTTAATCCGGCAAGAAGTTTTATTCTCTGAATCAATTCCCTGCTTTTTTCGCTTTGAAGTTCCATCAGCTTTACCAGGCCGCCATTGACCCTCAGTTTGACACTGGCATTTTCTATATGAATATCACTTGCCTTTCGCAGCCGGGCTTCATTTAATATAGAATCAAGCAAAAGAACAGCTGCAGCCTCACGTTCAGTCTGTGCGGATTCAACTTTATCAGATCTACTATTTTTTTCAGAATCAGCCTTATAAAGAGAAAGAATACAGTTTTTTATTTGAGCCCTGCTTGCTTTCTCAAAATCAATTTTTATAAGCCGCCTGTATACTTCAGGGCAATCCTTAAAACGCCTTATATTCCATACATGATTTTCAAAAGCCCTGGAAAGTCTTCCACAAAGCAAAGAATCATTTTTATTTTCAATAAGAAATTTTATATATGCTCCATCCTGCTCCAGAACCGCAGCCCCATTAAACAGACAATAAGCTGGAGTAAGCGTAAAATCATATTTACTCTTCATACAAAACCTCCTCTTTTTCATAATGCGAATACAAATTCCATAAACCTTCTTCAAGCCGTTTGTAATCTTCATTACTACACGTGCTGCTTATTTCTTCAGCCTTTTCTCCCTGAACATGAGGCACCAGATAAATCACCATCTGCATTTTTTCTTCTGTTTTATTTTTTGATTTGAAGAGATTTCCAAGCACCGGAATTTTCGAAATTAAGGGACTTCTTTTTTCCTGTTCACTATGAGCAGTTTGAACAAGCCCGCTCAAAACAAGAGGCTCACCGCTTTTCCCCCTGACTTCTGTTGTAACAATTTTTTCAGATGTAGGAGGGGGATTACCTGTTGAAGCAGAAGTATCATTCCCCTGACGGGAAACAGAGGCCGTTACCTTGCTGGTTATCATCCCGTCCCCGCTTACCCAGCCCAAAACATCAAGCTTAATTCCCGAAGCGATTTCCCTGGTAACCCCGGAATATACAGGCTTTCCGGTTTCAGGATCAACATTGTTATCTCTGTAGCGATAGGTATTTGTATTTTGAAAATGAATCTCCCTGCCAGAAATACCGTGCAAAGTTGTATCTGCATAAACCCTGGTTTTACTCTCTTCAATAGATGCCTGTAAATCTGCTGCAAAGGTCAAACCAAAAGAGCTGACAACATTCAGATTGAGTCCCATCACAGAGCCCAGAATGGCAGACACTTCATTCCGGTCTCCCAAAGCCAGTCTCTTTACCCCGAATGAGGATGCCCAGTCATTTTGCAAAGTTTCGTCATACTGCAAAATCAAGAGATCGTAACTTAAACGGATTTCAGGTCTGTCGCATATTTCAATCTGCTGACAAAGATTTTTGTAAGCATCCTCAGTTCCTCTGAAATAAAGACGTGAAGAATCATCTGCCACAAAAAGAGCAGTTCTGTCAACAGAAGGAGGCAAATGTTCAAGAAATTCTGAAGGTTTAAGATACTTAAGATTCACAATATAAACAGACTGTTTTATGTCTGCTTCGCAAATTAAATCCTCAACCACAGAAGCTTCCTTCTCACTTGCAAAACACAAAAATGAATACTCATCAGGAAGTAAAATAGTTTCCAGCTTACCCAGTCTCTTAAAAATGAAGGTTAAAAAATCCTGAGACTTTGTAAAACACAGGGTGAATTTACGCCAGCTTCGTTTTCCACTCACAAGCTCATTTCGAACCTGTGCATTTTCAAAGATGTAATAGATTCCGTTTTCAACAAGAAAATCAAATCCACACTGAGCGCAAAGAATCTCCAGAGTATCTTCGAAATCCGAACCGACAAAAACAGACCTCTGCAGTTTACACTGCGCATCAGACAGCAGACAAAATTCTTTTCCCGCCTTATGTCCCAGATTATCCAGAACAGCCGACAATCTGCAATCTTCCACATCCACAGAAAAACAACCACTCTCCAGAACTTCGATTTTTACCATTCCCGAAAAACTTTCACCACGAAGGTTATTAAAATCACTCCCTTTCTGCAGATAATTATTTTTCACAAAATGATATCCAGTCGCATCCTGCTCAAAGTTAATACCACCAAACCTTTTCGCCAGACACTCCACCAGAGCTGCTTCACTAACACCTCTGAAACAAACCGAAATTTTCTGCGCCGGCAGAGACTCATATGTCACCACCTTATTCATCACACCAGACAGTTTTTCCACAATCTGCACCGGAAGCAAATCATAAGCCTCAAGAAAATACAAACCATTTTCTACAGACACACTACACCTGCTCACAGTCCAAACACTGCCTTCGCGCTTCACAAACAATCTGTTAGTTTTCAAAAAAGCCTCAAAAGCCAGATCAAAGTTCCCGCCTGCAAACTTCAAATCACCCTTACCACTGACAGTGTCATCGGGCACAATCGAAATCCCAGTGTCCACCGACACCGCAAACAAAATATCCTTAATCTCACAATCCGAAAAATCCCAGCTGTACACCGCCCCCTGCGCCACCGCAAAATGACAGAAAACCAGTGCACCCCCGAGAATCATCAGAGCCCTCTTGATTTGCTTTTTCACTCCCATAACCGTCCGTCTCAAGATCTTTAACCTCCACCTATAAAGTAGATTTGATATGTCATTTTTGACAAAATTTTGGAAAAAAATTTAAAAAAAAGTGCAAATTTCTTTGAAAAAGCCCCCGCACTTGAATGCTCTAAAAAAATGCAGTAAAATATAAACATCTTTTAATTCAGGAGGCGCCTTTATGGACGGTGGATCGAGTTACCCCATACGTTTTCTAATCAATAAAATCAGCCTCCTGACTCAGCACTTCTAAAAATATTTACCCGCGCAAAAGTCATAGAGGCCTCAAAAGTATGAGAGGTTAATCATGATTACATATTGGCAGCAGATTGACGGCCAGTTTACAAAGACCAAAAAAGAAGAAATAAACTCAAAGCTTCCGCTCTGGGTAGATGCCCGCAGTGTTACGAGAGATGAAACAACCTTTCTTCAGGAAGAATATCAGATAGAACAGGACCACATTCTCGACATTCTCGACCCGGATGAGCTTTCGCGTATCGAAGACGGCGACTCGGGCTACATTCTTACAATTGTACGAGTTCCTTTTTATGACCCGTCCGCAGAAACTCCATATTTCACAGGACCGGTTGGTATTCTCATCAAGGGAAAAACCATCATCACCATCTGCTGGACAGACTGCGAAGTACTCAAGGACTTTGGTTCAAACCGAGTACGAAATGTAAGACTAAACGACTTCCCTTCATTCATCGTACAGATTATCAACCGGGCAAACTTAAACTTCCTCCGTTACCTTAAGGAAATAAACCGCCGTTCTACCAGCATTCAGAATGAAATGAGACTTGAGGTTGAAAACAAAGAAATTATCCTCATGCTGGGACTCGAAAAATCTCTGGTTTACTTTACTACTTCACTTAAAAGTAATTCTCTTCTCCTTATGAAAATGAAGAGTACCCGTCTTATTAAGTTTGATGAAGATGACCTTGATTTTGTTGAAGGCGTTACAATTGATAACAGACAGGCTATTGAAATGGCCGACACTTACGCAAACATTCTCTTTGGCGTAATGGATGCTTACTCTTCGGTTATCTCAAACAACCTGAACGTTGTAATGAAAAAGCTTGCAATCATCAACCTGGTAATGATGGCGCCAACCTTTGTAACAAGCTTCTTTGGAATGAACTTTAAACTGCCGTTTGATGATTTGCCGGGCTACGTGCCGGTTCTCATTGCAACTATAATCTGTCTTGTTTCAGTTTTCCTCTGCAGCTGGATGCTCAATTTTAACCGTGAAACTGTAGGCGCCATCCGTAAGGCAAAAAAAATGAACCGCAAGCAGCAACGCACGGTCCGCGCAGAGACAAAGAAATTACATAAGTTAGAGAAGAAGCTTAAATAATGTGGTTTCGATACACCGCTTCGCGGCACTCAACCACCGGTGGTTGAGTAGCCCGCAGGGCGTATCGAAACCACTTATCGTGCACTGCAGCAGATTCTAAAGCCCATATAGTTGTAGCATTCGTTAGGATCGTAGCTGTAGCGGTCGCCGGCATAGAGGAACATTGTGTACTCGCTCCAGCTGCCGCCGCGGCTAACGCGTTCAAAGCCAACCTTAGGTCCATGCGGATTATCAGAGGTATAATCTTCAAACCAGTCCCAGCAGAACTCAATTACATTTCCGCTCATATCGTAAAGGCCTGCAGCGTTTGCATTACCGCTGGCCGGGTAAGTTTGTTCTCCAGGTTCAAAAGGAAGACCGGCAGTTCCAACGTTATGTGAGCTGTCCGAATTCTCACTGGTCCAGGCATAGAGTAAACCTTCTTCGGCATCATCAGAAACCTGACCACTCACTAAGTCGCCGCGCTGAAAGCCCACGCGTGTCTTTCTGGCTGCATACTCCCATTCTGCCTCACTAGGCAAACGGTAGCCGTTACCTTCCCAGTCGCACTCACACAAATCGCAGGCCGCTGTGTCGGCAGAATCGCGGATTACTTCTCCGTTGTATGTATAACATGGAGTTCTCCCGCGCAGCTCACTCAAAGCGTTACACCAGACCACCGCATCATACCAGTTAATCATAGTAACCGGCTGCGCATAATTATCGTCCGTAGGAGCAGCACCACGTTTGCCGTTAGAACCGCCCTGTCCTGGGTTTGCAAAATTGTAACCGATTTTTTCAGCCTTAAGGCGAACCGAATGCCAGAGGGTATAAGTTGTTTCGAATTTATTTATTGAAAAAGGAGCAAGCTCACGTTCGGCAGTATAGGCCTGAGTGTCTTCTCCTATTGTGTAGGTAAGATTATTTCTAAAGGTAACAAGGCTGATGTGTGAAAAAGAAGAAGACTGTGCAAAACCGCCTGCCATCATCAAAATTGAGGATAAAACAAAAATCGCTTTTTTACAGTTCTTTCTCACCATCGCCTCCTTCCGTCTTGCTCCTCGCAATGACTTATAATTTACACAACTCTGTATTCTTTACCTTCCAGCCCTCGCCGTCTTTTTCTACTTCCAGCCAGGCATAAGTTCCGGCCTCACCAAGGCTGCCGGGGTTAATCACTACAGTGTCACCAATTTTTTCAATATTTGTACCTTCGTGAATATGACCGCAAACTACAGCAAGCGGCTTATTCTCTTTAATGAAGTCTGTAAACTTCTGGCTTCCCGCATGATGTTCGCCGTCAAAAGAGTCAATCTTTTCTCCAACCGGAGGATTATGACTAACAAGAATCAGACTCTTCCACAGGCTGCCATCCCCGCTCTGCTCTACAGAGTTTTTTACAATATCAAAATCTGCAAGGCATTCATCTTCCTCGCGCTCAAACTCAGTTTTACCGGTAAACTTTGTTCCGCCGCCGCTTCCCGCAAATGCAAGTCCTTCATGGAACACAAGTGCCTTTTCTACGCTGATGTCGGCATCTTCCAGATCTTCAAGAAAATCTTCGTTATCGCAGTTACCAAGAACGGCAAAAATTGAATCGTGCTTTTTGCAGAGTCTCTCAAGGGCTTCCTTACCAGTTTCAGGTTTAAAACATTCAGCAAAGTCGCCGCCAAAAACTACGGCATCAGCCTGCTTGAAAATCTCGTCCATTTTATCCAGCACATCGTTGTGTGCATGTAAGTCACTAATTACTAAAAGTTTCATAATTTTAGTCTCCTGGTGATTTCGATACGATGCTGCGCATCACTCAATCACCGTAATTATTCAGTTTATCTGGTGGTTGAGTAGGCTGTAAGCCGTATCGAAACCACATTGTTATATTATCTTGTTAAAACAGTTTTTCAGTTCTTCCATCTGCTCAGCAGTTCCAACTGTGATTCTCACAAAATCTTCAATTCCCGGTGTGTTAAAGTGTCTTATCAAAAGGCCCTGAGCCTTTACTTTCTGATACAATTCATCCCCAGCAATAGACGGATGTTTTGCAAACAAAAAGTTTGTCTGGCTCTTTAATACGTAAAACCCTTTATCGCGCAAAAAGTTATAAAAATCATCACGGGTCTGGACAACCTTTCTTGAAGTCTCCACATAATAAGCCACATCTCTGCAGGCAGCAGTTCCACTCACCTGTGCTACTGCATCAAGCGGAAAATGATTTACGCTGTTCTTTACAGTTGTAACAATATTTACCAGCTCCGGATTCGCAACAATGTAACCGAGTCTCTGCCCCGCGCCGCAAAGGCTCTTAGAGAAGGTTCTTACAATCACAAGATTCTTAAACTCAGCTAAGAGAGGAATGCAGGACTCGCCGCCAAAATCAACATAAGCTTCGTCCACAATAAAAATCTCGTCTGGGCTAGACTTTTTAATCATCTGGCGCACTTCATCTCGAGTCAAACCAAGCGAGGTTGGTGCATTAGGATTTGCAAAAATTATTCCGCCACCGTTACGGCCGGCACGAGTCAGCATTTCATCAACATCAAGCGACCAGTCTTCCTTAAGCGGAACCTGATCCATTGGAATATTATAGTAGCCTGCATATACCGGATAAAAACTGTAGGTAAACTGAGGCATTACAAATTTTTTAGAAGAATCAAAAAAGGCATAGAAAACAAAAGACAAAACCTCGTCACTTCCGTTTCCTGTGTAAATCATATCAGGAGTTACTGTGAATGGGATTTTATCTTCCGGGGCAGGCTGTACCTCGCCACCCTGAACCTGTGCACGGCAGAGAACTCCGCCGCACTTATTGAGCATATCTGCAATTGCTGCATGAAGCTCGAGTGAATCCGGGTCAGGATATAAACCAAGTTTTTCTGGATTATTTTTTACGAAATCCAGTACGGCCTCCTGCACTTTTGGAGAAGGCGCGTATGGATTTTCATTAGCATTAAGCTTTATATAGACACGATCCTTAGGCTGTTCGCCCGGAACGTATGGATGTAGATTTTTTACACGACTTGAAGTTATCATACATCCATTTTAACCCTTTATCGGGTTTATTTCAATTCCAACGCTTCTTTAATAACGTAACTACTTTATATTAACCTCACCAACATTTGCAGAGAGCTTAATTCTCTTGCCAGTACTGCCTGATGAATTGTAGTTACGCTTGTACTTTTTACCGTCTACGCGAACTTCACCTACATCTGTTGAAGCAGAAATTGAATATTCATCTATGCTGTAAACCGGGGCAATAGAAATTTCGCCGACATTAGAATTAACTTCAAGTTTATCAAAGCTTACATCACGAACAGAAACTTCACCAACATTTGTCTGGATATCAATCCTTTCTGCAAAAAGATTTCTGAGCTTTATATCACCAACATTGGAATCAATAACAATATCAGAAAGCTTAGTGCCACTGGGAAGTGTAATAACAATTCTGCAGTTATTATTTCCACCTTTAAAGCCGTTCTTCTGTCTTCCCTGCTTAATTACAAGAGTATCGTTTTCCACAGAAACATTTGGTCGCAGCCAGTCTCTTGTAAAGGTACTGTCAAAATAAAATTTATCCCCTTCTTCAACTCTAATCTCCATAACACTTCCATCAATTCTGATTGCAGAGAACTTATCCAGACTCTGATTGATAGAGAAATTACTTTCTTTATTTCCATCATTGTCAGAATGCCAATGCCATTTAAAATTAACTTCAGGTTCATCCTCTCCAAGACTAATGACAGAATTATTGAAAAGGTTAAATCCCCTGCCAACATTCCTGATTGTCCCGATAATTATACAAAATACAGTAATAACACAAAGAATGATTAATAATACAGTTTTTTTCATTTTACTCACCTCTAGTCTTCATAAATTCTTTCTACGTTCTTTCCAGTTTCTTTTTCAAAAGCTTTTTCATTTCTCTTTGCTCCATCATTTACTGTATAGAGAGCTCTGATGATTGTGTTCACAGCAGCAGCGATTGGCCAGATAAGCCATGTGATTTCCCAGCGGAAAGTAAGGAAGCTTACACACAGATAGATACATGTAACTACAGCCCAGTAAGCACTCATTATTGCACGCACCTTTTTGTTTTGAATCTTTTCAATAGACTTCTTTTCATCCATTTCAAAGTCAATCTGATTATTAATATTCAAAAGTCTGTGGTAAGTTTTCTTTATCTGCTTTGCATAGACCATCATAAATACTCCGCTTCCTACAAAAATAAAGAGCAATGCACCGCCAAGCTCATCCATAAACCTTCCGCCAAGTTCATCAAAAATTACTGCAGGAATAAAACAGAGGATACACAACAAAACACCAACAGAAGAAAGCACGCTGTAAGTAGGTGTAAAATCTCTGATTTTATTTTTCAGATAATCAATAGAAACTGCATCTATACTGCATGGTTCACTCTTGATATAACGCCACTGTTCAAGGGCACTTGAGCTAAAGCATATAAGAACAACGCCTAATCCAATTGCAACAAACATAAGAACTACGCCAATAATATCATTAATATGCATTGCATCTGTAAGAATAGGGAATATTACACAGTTGATGCACAAAAAGATTCCTGCTGCTCTCAATAAAATTACACGTTTTTTTGCTGTAATATATTCTGTGATTTCTTCAAAAGAAAGCTTTCTGCGGCTTATTTCCGGATTTTTTGTCTGATGCAGAATATCCTGAATGCCAAGATCATCAGCTAAATCTTCAAGGTTTCCAAAATTCTGAATAACCTCTCCAACAGCCTCATTTTCTGTTTTACCACTGCGAATAAGCTCGGTATATTTGTCTTCCATCATCTGAAGAAGCTCTGACTTTGCCTTCATTACTTTATCTGTAAGCGGTAAGCCCCGGAACATTGATTCCAGATAATTCTTAATTGTTTCCATTACTGTCTCCTCTAATTATCTCTACTTATAAAATTTTCAATAACCTCTTTTGTGAGGTTCCACTCTTCACACTTTTCCTTGTAATAACTCCGCCCTTTATCGGTTATGCGGTAGTAGGTTCTTCGCTTACCATTTTCCGCTTCCTGCGAATAGGATTCTACATAACCGTTTGCTTCCATACGGGTAAAGGCTGAATAAAGGGTTGTTTCCTTTATGATGTATTTTTCCCGGGATAAGGCCTTAATATCCTTGGAAATTTCATAGCCGTAGGAAGGCTTTTTGTGGAGTAAGAACAAAATCATCGTATCGTTATAACCGCGTATAACATCACTACTGATTGCTGTCATACAACCTCCTGCAGTACAGGCTGAGCCGGCAGGCCACTGAATAATCAAATTACTTCATGTGACGTTGCAACGACTGTCGTACTACGTCTGTCGTAGTAAAATATAACGCAGATTTTATTTACTGTCAAGGAAATCCCTTTAAAAAAACGCACATATGGTATAAAATACTCCTATGGCAACAACATCTAATTTAAGTGCAATAATCAGATATTATGCGGAGAAACAAAAATCACCTTTTATCGATCTCAAGGAGTTCTGTGCATATGTAAAAAAATATGCAGAGCACCATGTAGAAGAGCAGAGTGAGCTCGTAAAATATCTTGGAGATCCTTCCGGCACTGTTGTTGCAGAGTTACAGGGCCTTTCTGAAAAGCACCTTGTTGCTATAATTAATGCAAACAATAAAAAGACTATCGTTTCCATAACTTTTCTTTCTTCAAAATATGCAAATCTTTATAAAGATATGATGAAGAATGAATCTACCCCTTATCCGCAGGTTACAGATTTGCCTAAACAGTTTCCAAATCAGGTGCTTGAACATAAGGTTATCAGCCAGTACATTCCATCAATAATTGAAAAGGACAATTCAAAATCGCCTCTGCTTTATATTCTGGATTTTGCAAGAGACCTGCCTTCCATGCTTATTCCGGCCTGCGTTCCAATTAAGGTCCTGCTCGATACAGCTCAGCAGAAGGTTAGAAAGATTCTTAAGAAAGATGAATTCCACGATTACTTCTTAAAAAAGCTTAGAAGTACAAACCCTACAAAAGAGATTTCAATCAAGAATTTTTACACTCACTTTGTTGATACAGAAAACTATCAGTTTGCTGAATTTCAGGATGGAGAAGATTATTACATCTGGAATCAGGCGCTCTACTATATCCGCCAGGACTTCGAAAAAATCCAGGACCGCACTGTAGAAGATACAAATATTCTACAGGCTGTTCAGATTCTCGAAACTCACTCTTCTTATCTTAAAGAAAAATTCCAGAACGAGCACAAACGTTCAGAGGCAATAAAGGAACTGGAATCCGCTCTGGCTAAGTCTCCCTACTTTTTCTCTATGCCTCAGATTCTCAAATTTCAGGATCAGAACGGCCGCCTTCTCTACGGTCAGTATACCGAAGACGACCTTAAAGAGTTCCTGCAGAAAATGACAACAGACGGCGAAGCAAACGAACTTCCTCAGCTGCTGGTATTTAAGGTTGAATCAGGCACCCGCTATTACGTTTACAAGAAAAAGGTAAGCCAGGTTGTTGTGCGTCTTTGTAACGAAGCCCATGACTCTATCGAAAAGCAGCTGGAAGACCACTGGTATGATGTAATGATGGATTATGAACGTCTGCCGGAAATGTCCAATGCTTCTGAGTTCGAAGCCTGTCTTCATGAGCTTGTAGAAAAGAACTCTCCTATTCTTTATGCACTTTTGAATGCAAACTTTATGACAATTCTTTCTTATGAGCATGATGAAGACAGTCTCGAAGGCTTCAGACTCTTTGTAGACGGAAAGCTTTTACCTTACAGCGATCTTCTCATGCTTAAGAATTCAAAAATTCTGGCAAATGCAAAATCCCGTCTTCCTTTCTACTACACCCTTCCTGTTATTTCATGGATTATCAGCCTTTTCAACGGAAGAAGCAAAGACAAAAAACGGGCAACCTCTAAAACCACTGCTGCCCTTGAAAAAAATCCTTTTGAAGAAGAAGAGAAAAAAGCAGATTCAGCGCCAAAGCAGTCTAAAACTCAGGCACTTGCATCTAATGCAAAGGCTATTGCAAAAGACCTTGTTCCGGAAGGTTCAACCATTGACCGCGAATTAAACTATCTTACAAAGCAGTGGAACAAAATGATTTCTAAAGAGGCTTACAACAATCTTACCGAGGATGTAAACTCTCTTATCCGAGATTATACAAGACGTGTCGTAAAAACTCTTTCTGCAACGTCCTTCACAAAGGAGCGTGTAGAAAACCTTGCTAAGACTCTTGTAAACACACCTAACATGCAGAAAATCAAGGAAGACAAGGCTCTTACAGAGTACGTAATTCTTTACATGCTGCGTCTGGTAAGCAATTTCCAGTAAAAAACCTGTCATTCCCCGGCTTGACCGGGGAATCTAGACTTTTTTTCACTTTTTTTAAACTTTTTTTCTCAAAAAGTGTCAAAAATGACATATCAGGGCAATTATATATGTGTACGGATTTAGAGCCCGTATGATGATTGCCCCGGCCGGACATCATTTTAAAATTTTATTAAAAGAGGTTGAAGTATGAACCAGTTGAATTCTTTGATTTTGGAAGGAAATCTTGTGCGCGACGCTGTACTTTCGGAGCCGGCACCAGGTTTTAAGAAATGTAATTTTACTATGGGTGTTAGCCGCTACTACAAAAACAGAAAAAATGAAGATGTTAATGAAGCATCCTTTTTTGATGTAGAAGCCTATAATCAGGTTGCAGAATGGTGCGGAAAAAAGGCAACAAAGGGACGCGGAGTACGCGTTGTAGGCAGACTCAAGCAGGACACCTGGAAAGACGAAAGCGGTAAGACTGCAAGCAGAATCTACGTTGTTGCAGAGCACATTGAATACAAGCCTATGAAAAAGACAGAAGCCCAGGCCGGAGAAAGTACAGAGACACCAGCAGCAACTCCTCCTCAAGCCTCTGTTGAAGCAAAGGCCGAAGAAGTCAAGGTTCCTGCAGAGGAGGCAGTATTCTAAAACTAACGGCGCTTGCGTCCACCACGGTGGTTGAGCTTGTCGAAACCACCGCGTGGAGACTTACGGCCGGCTGCTGCCTTGCGTTCTGCTGCTCTTTCGTTGGAAAGGCGGTATTCTTCCATCTGCTGAGGAGAATAGAATCCGTCCTTCCAGTTAAAGCGGGAAACGCCAGGGAGCGGCTGTCCCTTAATCATGGAGGTTGTAATAGCTTTTATCTGACTGCGTGATACCTTTGTTTTGGAGAAATCTACAAGGAGACGTTTAAAACCCGATGAAGTAATGAAATCTGTTTTGTCGGTAATTGCAAAAGGTTCTTCCGGCATAACAAAAGAGCCATCGGCAGTAGAGTTCACTTTGAACACAGAATCTTCCTTGTCTTCAAAATAAGTAAAGTCGTAGTCAGATGGAAGCTTAAAGCGCATGCGGAAAAGTGCCGGATATGCAAATACAGGTACGAGTACACGCTCACGCACATTCTGCTCAAAGGTTGCCTCAAGATTACGTCTTGAATTTTCATAAGGCATAATAAAGGCACCAACGTTCTGATTTTCCAGCCAGCTCACAGCCCAGCGGTTAAAGGTATAGAGATAAGGTCCCGCAATAATGTTTACCTTGCAGCCCTTAAGCATCTGCAGGTGGGCAATGTTATTTGCAACAAAATTTAAATATCCGTCTGCAATAAGGCGGTCCAGTTCTTCCTTGAGTTTGTCTTCCTGGGCAGCAGAACAGAATGGATCAAGCGAAATATAAGTCTGCTTTTTAGAGAAAGGCAGAACAGTTTTGTGGTTAAGCAGGTCGTAAGAAGTTTCGCTGTTGTATTCAAGAATTACACGAACAGGCTTGAGTCCCTGAACTGCAAAAATGTCCTGTACAGAAGAAACCTGTGCATAGATTCCTTCAGGGAAATATACGAGTTCCTTATTAGCAACAGGAGTAAGGTCGAGAATAGGGAGACGTTCATCCTTAGGCTGTTTTCTGAAACGGCCAAGGTCGTTTGGAAGTACACGGTTGTAGCGTTTAGAACCTGCTTTAATCTGAAGAAGATATACTTCGTCTCCGGTATTAAAGCCGCCCGGAATATCAAGCCAGCGGTCTCCATTATCTTCAACTTCTACAGAATGCACCTTATGACTTACGCGTCCTGTATCGTCTTTTTTATGCAGACGGATTGAGTCACCCGGGTCAGGATCGTAGGAACCACCCTTGAGCAGGGCCATCTGAATATGACGCTGTTCTGGCGGTACGTCATCGCTCATATTTTCAGTAATTGCAGCAACCAGTTCTTTAGGAGCCGCTTTTGTTGCAGAAATCTTTCCAAGGTAAATACCTGTTCCACCAGCCTGGTCCGGATTCAAAATTGCAGAAGCGGCATTATTTACACCATCTTCAAGAGACTTAAAGCCATACCAGTAAGAAGTTTTACTTCGGGCAAAATCTGAAGCAAGCATACGTTTACCGGCAGCGATTGCGCCTTTTTTATCTTCTTTGTAATGATCAATGACATAACGGTAGGCAGAAACTACGCTTCCTACATACTCGGCACTCTTCATGCGGCCTTCAATTTTAAAGGAATCTACACCGGCTTCAATTAAATCCGGAATCTTTTCGATGAGTTCAAGGTCACAAGGAGAAAAATAGTAGCCCTGGCGAACTCCACCTGGAACCTCTGCAGTATAGAAACGACGGCAGGCCTGAGTACACATACCGCGGTTAGCAGATTTACCTCCAAGGAAGCTTGAGAATAAACAAAGACCGCTTTCACTTACACACAAGGCTCCATGAACAAAAACTTCGAGTTCAGCACCAGTTTCTGCTTTTACCTTTTTGATTTCTTCAAGACCAAGCTCGCGGGCAAGCACCATGCGCTTAACACCGCAGCCCTGCAAAAGACGAACAGCATTGCTGCTTTCTACATTCATCTGGGTAGAAGCATGAAGCTCAAGATTCGGGAAGAATTCCTGAGCCATACGCATAACAGCATAGTCCTGCACAATAAGACCATCCGGCCCTACTTCGTTCAGATAAGAGAGAAAACGATAAAGACGTTCTGTTTCGCGCTCTTCGCAGACAGTGTTTACAGTTACATAAACCTTCTTCTGCTTTTTATGAAGGCTTTCAACTGCTGCCTCAAACTGATTCCATGCAAAGTTTGTTGTTCGCATTCGCGCATTAAAACTGCGCAAACCAAGATAAACAGCATCCGCGCCTTCGCCAATAGCGGCGTCGAGCGATTCAATATTTCCCGCAGGAGCTAATAATTCTACCATAGGGGAAAATGTATCATAAAATTACGCTTTATTAAAGCGTTCCCGCCGTCGCTTTCAGTAAAGCCCAGTTTTCATCATCATACTTTACAGGATACTCTTCGATAACGCCATTCAGCGCAGCAGCTCTCAGGTCTGCCGCATTCGTTCTTTGAAATGATTTTGTTGACGAAGCCCCGCTGCTTGGAAAGGCCTGCTCTACAGCCACAGAATCGTAAATACCTGACTCATAAACTTTTTCTGCATAAGGCTTCGGTTTCTTCCAGTCTTCAGCCTTTTTGTCGTTATACATAAAGGCATCCAGAATTTCTCCTTCAGTTCCCTTCCGTAATATGATTACATCACTTGTATCACTCAATGCAGAACCTTCATTCTCTGCCCATATATCACGAATACCAGGCTGTGCATAAGCAGCTGTTGCTTCATCAAGATTATCAGTTTCGGTCAGACAGCCCTCACCAAGGCTGCGAAGATGAATAAGAAGAATCTCGCCTGTCTCTACTTCCACCGGCGGCATTACAAACTTTTTCTTTTCGCCGTCAGAACCGCTCACAAGTTCGAGCCCTGCAAGATTCCCGGAAGTCAGGGCAAGTATTTCTATAAACTCATTTTTAGAAGTATTTTTATCATGCTTTACAAGAAGCTCGGTCATTATAAGTTTTGGAATACAGGCATTGTAGCCGCAAAAAGGAACACAAAAGGTAAGAGAGTTCCCCGCCCGGTCTTCTACAGTGCTGAATATTTCATAGGCTTTACCAACCTCATATCTGTCTGCGACACTATATGTTAATACACAGCCATCTTCAGAAAGCGAACAGTCTGCTTCTACTTTACCGTAAGCCCCGCTTGCAGCTTTTAAGGCCGGTGATAATTCAATTGTTTCCGAATGTTCAGACGAATCAGATATTTCCTTAATAACTTGTGAAACCGTATAATTTCGTAATTTTACTTTTTCAGAAAAGGTAATCTGCACAGTTTTTTCATCCAGCACATTTACATCTTCCAGAACCGGAGAATTATAATCTCCGCCGACAAAAATAATTCCTTCTTCTGAAACCCTGCAGGAAAAAGGAATTACACAAAAAAGAGTTATGGCTGTAAGCAGAAAAGTCTGAACAAGCAAAATCAGGGCTCCGCCGCCATGAATATTTTTATTATTTTTTTTCATAAAAGCCTCCAGAGAAATAAAAAAAACACGGCCTTCAAAAGCCGTGTTTCATAAGTTCATTTATATTATCTATATATAATATAGACCTTACTTGTTCATTTCAGGAAGTTTTTACAAATATTTTTTTAGAATTTTGCAGCTTCAATCATATATCTGATTGAAGTTCCTGTATCATCTTCCATCATCTTTTCAATTACGAAAATGAGATTCTTTTCAGATTTATCACAGAAGATTCTTTCAATCTTATAATTTGTTACGCCCTTACGGCTGATATCAGGATTTCCAATTTTGCGGCTCATGATAATTTCGCCTTCAGCATTTTTCTTTTCCAGCATGATGTAGAAAGAAGAACGGGCATTTTTTCCGCTTCCATTTACAGTTGGATAAAGTCTGATGTTATAAAGATCAGCATTTTCCAGATCTGCACTTCTAAAATCCTTGAAAACAATTTCATCAGTTCCGGTTTTATTTACATCATCAAGAATATAAAGAACGTGATCCATATTTGCTGTTTCACACTTTAAATCCTTGAAATAATAAAAGCTTTTTCCTTCAAGCGCTTCAAAAACATCGCGGCCGTTTTTGCCGGCAGTTACTGCAGAAGGCTTTGTTTTGAAAACTCCGTTATCTGTATAATCGTTAGCGGCAATATCTACCTGGTAAAGCTCTGCCCAGCCCTGGAATTTTTTGTCGGTCTTACCATACTGACCAAACACGTAATATTTTCCGTCCTCCGAAAAACCTTTATCTACAAAGGTTGCAACATCGCCCGCACAAAGAGCAGAAAGTCCAAGAACCATTACAAGAGTGCAAACAAGAGTCTTTTTCATTTTCGAATCCTCCCAAGATTTCTCTATTAAATTTTCGGAAGAAAAAATAAACTCTTTACTATTATTTGTCTTCACTGTATCTTTAAATTATGACAATCAGATTCAGAAACAGAATGACGCTTATCTTCTTTATAATTGCAATTTCCTGCCTGATGCTGGGCACCTTCTTTACACTTTATCAGTTCTTTTCCGGCGGAATCGTTTTACCAGAAGTTTACAGCCGCAATCTTTCACAGAAGTTTCTGCTCAAATATCATCCTCTTTGTGTTTATGCAGGCATTTTCATTCTTTTAATTTACATCTGCATTAGTACAATGATTATTTATCATAGTTTTGAAAAGACACAGGCCCCGGATATTGTTTTCTTTCTGCTCTTTCTCTTTGCCTGTCTTTGCGATACATCAAGACTTTTAGTTCCTGCTTTCCACCTTTCCGGAAGTTTTTCTCTTTTTCTTCTGAAAGTAGGCAACCTTCATCTCTTTGCCCGTCTGCTTGCCCCTCTTGCACTTATGGGCACAACAGTTTTAAGCACAGAAGATTTCAAACAGAACACCGACAGAAACAGCATCATAATTGTTATTATTTCTATGTTCTTCGCTGAAATGATTCCTTTGAACACCTCTGTAATCATGCCCAATTTCTGTATTTCCTATGGATATGAAAAGGCTATCAGAAGCTTTTGTTTTCTAACCTGTTCAATGAGTGCTATCTCGCTTTTCCGCACAAACAATAAAAATGATTACCGTCAGACAATGACTATCGGCTTTATACTTCTTTGTTTTGGTTATTCTCTGATTTTCTTCAACTTCAATATTCTGACACTTTTTGCAGGAACTCTTTTACTTGGAACAGGTTCTTACCTTTATCTGAATGAGGTTCACAAGCACTATCTCTGGATTGACTAGCCGCTTACAAGTGTGCCTGCTGACAAAAGGGAAAATAACAATCCGATTGCCGGCGGAATAATAAGATTATCAAAATCTGCAAGCGGAAGAATTTCTATAAACATTGCGCATAAAGCAACTATCAGAGAAATTAAAGTGTTCTGGCAGCAGCAGAAGGTTGTAATGAAAACCGCAAAAAAACAGGTAAGACTTCCGGCTGCAGTTTTACCATGAGCACCCGGAATTGTAATTTTACCAAACAACTTGCCCATAAGGCTTGCAAGTCCATCTCCAAAAGCAAGAGCAAAAATACCTACTCTTGCACAATCCAATGGTAAAAGAAGGGCTGCCGCAATAATTCCGCAGACAAGAGTAACAGGCCCCAGTACAAAGCGGTTCTCATCACGTTTACGGGCAGCAATTTCAGTAACCTTAGAAATCAGGGGAATCTCAATATTTTTTGAACGAAGAATTTCACTGACAGAATAAATAATAAGGGCAAAAACAAGAAGACCGATTACTGGCCAATAAGCAAGCTTGAGGAAAAAAGGAATAAAGCTTGAACATATATGAATTGATTTACGAAAAAGTTCCTTAAAAATCGCATTGAGTCGCTGTCTTTGAACAATTCCGTAAACCGGATTTCTCTGGCCAGGCATACTTTTTTCTTCCATATTTTATAAACGCTCATTGTCGAGCAGAGTTTTAGAAATATCAGTATAAATAGAAGGCTCAAACTCTGGAATAGGATGTGTAATATATTTGATATTCTGTTCTGCAAGATTGCTGCCTTCAAGTCTCATCATAGTTTCCTGATTACGGGTAAGAGCATCCCAGGCACGAACAGACTGGCTCAACTGAACCATAGCCTGAGCATTAAGGGCAGAGTTACCAGTACGCTTTGCAAGCTTATACAAAGTTACACCGTAGTTATTCGAAGCATAAAGATATGTATTAATCAGGTCATAATCCTTTACATTTGCCTGTGGAAGCACAAGACCATTTTCTGCAATCTTATCGTCAAGTTCATCAATCAGCTGATCATAATAGCCTTGAGCTGCATATTCATCACCACGAAGGAAGAGAGTGTTACCCATTGCCAGCATAAGATTTCGTTCCTTAATATTTCCATCACCAGACTTCATAAAGGCACCAAGAGCTTCCATATAATTCTTTTTCTTATACTGGATGTAGCCGATGCGGTAGCGGATTGAAGGACTGTCGTTTTCGAGTTCTACCGAATATTTGTAATTAAAGAGAGCATCATCATAGTCTCCGGAAATTGAATACTTGATATCTCCCATATCCTCATAAAGCTTACCAATCGCAGGAGTTCCCTGGAAGCCGGCATTGTCGCGTTCTGTAGTAAAGAGAGAAATACCTTCTGCAAACTGTTCCTGAGCCTGGAGGTAATCTGTTGTTTCAATATAATGTTCACCAAGCAGGCGGTAAGAATCAATATACTTGTAAAGATCACGCTTCTTCATAGAAGGAACAGTATTAAACTTTTCAATAGCACGCTGAAGAGTTGCTTCAATTGAAGAAGTTTCATTTGTCTTGAGGAAGTACTTGGCAAGATTATACTGAGCAATAGGATTATCAGGATTAGTCTTAACAGCACGTAAAAGCAGTCCGCGAAGACCTTCAATTTCGTAGCGCAGATATTCTTCTGATGGAGCCAGAGCACCATAATATTTATCCAGCAGATAACCGCTGAGTTCGGCCCAGTCTTCTGAACTGAGAGATTTTTCGCGAGGCTCAAAGGTTTTCTGCATCTGAATTACTTCGCGTAAATTGTCTGTACGGATAAAGTAACGCATCATTCTGGACAGATAAAGATCTGTAGGTTTGTAAAGCTGAATAAGTGTTGCGTACTGTTCACGGGCAAGCTCAAGCTTAGACGGATCTTTTTCTGTACCCCACTCCAGGAATACATCTCCAAGTTTGAGGATTCCATCTGCGTCATTTATATGATAATCAAGTATCTCACGGCGGACTATTTCTTCTGCGCGTTCATAATTTGCAAGATCATTAAGCTCCATATCTGCATACTCAAGACCAGCCATCTTATCGTGCTTAAAGTAGCGCAGAATATTCTGGTACATTTTTCCAGCCCGCTGATATTGTTTATGTTCACGATAGCCACGGGCATATCTGAAGAACCATTTTTTATTTATGCGCTTTTTAACTGCTTCTTCAAAGCGCATTTCTGCCTGAGGATATTCATCTGCCTGCAGTAAAGCGTAGCCCTGTTTATAGAGGGAATTAGCTTTAAGTGGTCTGTAAATGCAGTAGTCCGTAAATTTAACAAGTCCCCAGCCAACAATTGTAAGCAGAAGTCCAAGCAGAACACCTGGAATGATTTTATTTCTAAGCTGATATGAAAGAGACTTTTTATAAGCCTCGTATTCTGCCGCAGTTCTGTGTTCAAAGTCGCGAGGAATTGGAATAGATGTATCGAGCATCTTTTCCAGCATACCGGCAACCTGGCGGGCAGGTGCTTTGTTGAGGATTTTTTCTATGATTTCAAATTCAGCGTCATCTGTAAATTCATCCTGAACAATAAAGTCTTCAAAAGCAAGTCGTACGTTCAGCGGATATTCTGCAAGATTAGCAAGGAAGATTTTATACTGCTCATCAGAAAGTGTATTTGGAGGCAGTTCTTCTGATTCTGCTGCAGCGCTAAAGTCCGGCTCATCAAGTTCTTTTGCCTTCTTACCCTTTCCTTTGGCTTTTTTATCTTTTCCTGTGGCAAGCTTTGGTTTTGCTGATTTTTCTTCTTTTGCAGTTGTAACGTCTGAGAAGCCCGGAATCTCAAACTCACCTTCCATTGCAAAGTCGTCGTGTGAGCCGAATTCAAAGTCTCCGTCTCCGCCACCACTCAACTGCGAGTCTGTATCCTGAATGCCAAAGTCCATGCCCTCCATCTCAGAAGTATCAAATACCTCAAGAGGTGCATTTTCATCGCCTTCTTCTCCGCCGGCATCGTCACTTCCACCAATATCATCCAGTCCGGCTGTATCATCAAAATCAGGAATTTCATCTTCTGCAGAGAACTCTGGAGTTTCAGGAGTTTCTACATCACCGGCATCAAAAAGACCGGCTGGAATTCCGCCGTCTTCTTCTGATGATTCAGCGTCGGCTGCAGGAGCTGCTTCTGCATTTGAAAAATCTGCTGCAGCATCCGGTGCATCAAAATCTAAATTACCTAATTCTTCAAGTCCGAATGAGTCACCAGTTGATTCAGCAGCTGGTTCGGCAGCTTCAAATGCTTCTGCTGCATCTTCGGTTTCAGCCACATCTTCGCTTTCGGCAGGAGCTTCAGTTTCAGAAGGAATCGCACTTTCAGGCTCATCTTCATCAAAATTATCTGGAGGTAAAGAATCAAAATCATCGAGGGCTGCATCTGTAGACTCTGTAGACTCTGTAGACTCTGTAGACTCAGGAGCCTCTGTGGTCTCTGGAACTTCAGCTGCCTCAGGTGCATCAAAATCAAGGTTGCCTAAATCTTCAAGAGTTTCTGCAGAAGCAGTATCGGTGCCTGTATCTGCAGGTATGTCAAAATCAAAGTCGTCTAAAGGAGCTGCGTCACCTGGAGCTGTAAAGTCATCCAGAGGTGCTGCATCACCAGGGACGGCAAAGTCATCCAAAGGAGCTGCATCCTCCGGAGCCGCAAAATCGTCTAAAGGAGCAGGTTCTTCAAGTGCGTCTGCATCATCCAAAGGCGCAGGCTCATCTAAAGAAGCCATGTCATCTAATGACGGAAGATCGTCCATTGCTGCAGGTTCATCTAAAGGAGCAGCTTCTTCTAAAGGAGAAGGTTCGTCTAAAGGTTCCGCTTCATCAAGTGGCTCTATATCATCGATAGAGTCTGAAGCTGCTTCTGGCGCAGCAGGCTCTGAACCGATATCATCTAAATCAGGAATATCTTCAAAATCGTCTAAATCAATATCTGCATCTGAAGCTTCCTCAGTTTCTTCTTCCTCTTCTTTCTGAGGTTCATCAAAACCACCGCCAGCAAGAAGGGCATCAAGGCCCATATCGGCAATTGAAACTTCTTCCGGTTCTTCTTCAACGATTTCTTCAGGCTCTTCTTCCGGTTCATCAAACATTGAAAGATCCGGCATTCCGGCATCATCATCTGCAGGAGGAGCAACCGGATTCAAAAGAGCAGACATATCTGGAGCTTCAAAGCTTGGGGCAGGCTCTGCTTCGCCGCCGTCTTTTTTCTCAGCGGCTCCAGGATTAACAAGGGCAGTTAAATCAGAAAGGTCTTCTTCGGCTGAGTTATCTTCAACCTCGGCCTCAATCTGAGGCATACCAAGAACAAAGTCTTCTGAGTCGTTTTTATCTTCAATTTCTTTTGGAATTTCTACTTTTACAGGCTTTTCTCCTCGTGCCGCACGGAGATTTGTTTCATCACCGAGCGAGAGAAGATCGCTGCTGAATTTTTTAAGCTGACTTAATCCTGGCATACTACTTTAATTTTACCCCACAACCCTTGTAAATTACAAGTATAATATACTTATTATATGAACGGATGATTTTAATAATGACTTAAGAGAAATATATATAATATAAGAGATCTTATAATTTAATATGCTTCCACTGCGAATCTTATGATTTAATGGACTACCGCGGCGGCATAAGCGAAACCGCGCGGCTTTCAGTTTTTTGGGTTAGAATCCTGCGGTTTTCGCAAGCGAAAATCCTCGGATTCTTTTTATGGCTAAGCGCCAAAAACTTCAAGAGTGCGTTTCGCTTCTGCCTCTGCTCCCGTCCATTAAATCATACATCTCCGTTCTCGCATATTAAATTATAATCATAGTTTTTTTTCTTAAGTCATTATTACATACCCGACAAGTATATTATACTTGTATTTACTTTCACTAAACTCTCGAAACAGAAGTCCGATAATCAAAGTATGAAAAAGCTTATTTTACTCTTGATTGCGGGTGTGGGGCTTTTGGGGGCACCGCTCTTTGCCGCAGAACAGACTAACTATCAGAATTTTGAGCTTGATACACTTTTGCATGGGATTGACAAGCCGGGGGCTCCTATAGTTACCGACGATTATATTATTTTCACTGCGGATACAAGGCACCGTTTTGTTGGTATTGCTTTTGATTTTGAAGAATACAAGGTTATTCACCCCTTCCAGATTCTTACCCAGAAGGATGATGAAGAAAAAGTAAGCCGTAAGCATATGTTTTACGTTTACAAACGGGAGCATAAGTTCACAGAGCTGCGTTACCGTCTTGTTTTTGACGGCTTATGGACAACGGATCCTTTAAATCCTAACAAAGAATACGACCAGAATGTAAATCTCTATTTTTCAAAGCTGGATAATCTTGGAAGCATAAATGTTTATACAGAATCTCCGCGCAACGATTATGCCCACTTTATTTACAAGGGAGAATCCGGCCAGAAAATAAATCTTGCAGGAACCTTTACAAACTGGGACCCATGGATTTACGAAATGGTAGAAACTTCGCCGGGACTTTATGAGCTTGAGCTGCCCCTCCCGGCCGGAAAATACTATTACAATTATTATATTGGACTTACACCGGTTCTCGACAACACAAATCCTCAGAAGATTTACACAAACGACGGCCGAAGTGCCAGTGTATTGACGGTACGTTAGCGGAACTTCTTAGCCATTTCCATCAGCTTTTTCATGTCCATGCCTTTGAGGGCACTTGGATCTAAGCCGCCAGGAAGTCCGCCGGCTCCTGGAGCACCACCAAGACCAGCTGCACCGCCCATGCCACCCATCATAGAAGGATCAAGTCCCAGCTGATTCATCATACGGCCCTGCATTCCGCGGTTTCGGCTAACCTTCTTCATCATAAGCTTAGTCTTTTCAAACTGCTTCAAAAGCTTGTTTACGTCCGCAACTGATGTTCCACTACCCTTTGCAATTCTCTTGCGGCGGCTAGGACCGATAATCAAGTGATTAAGGCGCTCTTTATATGTCATACTCTGAATAATTGCTTCGTTCTTTTTCAGGCTTGAAAAATCCATCTGAGAAGCATCCATTCCGCTCATTCCAGGAATCATGTCGATGATAGACTGCATATTGCCCATCTTCTTAACCTGCTGGAACTGCTCAAGATAGTCCTGCAGGGTAAACTCGTTTCTCTGAAGCTTTTTCTGCATTTTGAGGGCGGCTTCGGCGTCCATTGTCTCCTGGGCTTTTTCAACAAGAGAAACAACATCACCCATACCAAGAATACGGCTGGCAATTCGTTCAGGATGGAAAACTTCAAAGTCTTCCGTTTTTTCACCGGTACCGATAAAGAGAATTGGCTTTCCTGTGATTGTTTTAAGAGAAAGAGCCGCACCACCGCGGGCATCTGAGTCAAACTTTGTAAGGATAACACCGGTAAGGCCAAGCTGTTCATCAAAAGTCTTGGCAATATCAACTGCATTCTGACCGGTCATTGCATCGGCAACGAGCAGCACTTCAACAGGACCGGTTGCCTTTTTGATTTTTACAAGCTCTGCCATCATCTCTTCATCAATCTGAAGACGACCGGCAGTATCTATGATGATTGTATCGTAGCCGTTCTTGCGGGCAAAGCTGATAGAATCCTCAGCATTACGAACGGCATTTTTAGAATCTTCTTTGTAAACAGGAACACCGATTTTCTCACCCAGCTGGCTGAGCTGTTCTACGGCAGCCGGACGTACAAGGTCACAGGCAGCAAGAAGCGGTTTTCTACCCTCCTTCTTGAGGCGGGCGGCAAGCTTGTGGGCCGCAGTAGTTTTACCGGCACCCTGAAGACCAAGCATCAAAATCACAGACTGAGTATCTGGACCTTTAAGGTGTAAATCAACCTTGGTATCTCCCAGCATCGAAACCATCTTGTCGTAGATGATTTTTGTAAACTGCTGGCCCGGGTCTACAGACTTAAGAACCTTTTCACCCTTAGCTTCTTCTATAGTAGAATTAACAAAGCGGCGTACAACGCGAAGGTTTACGTCGGCCTCGAGAAGAGCCATTTTGATTTCTTCAACGGCGTCTTCAATATTTTTCTCGGTGATTGTTGATTTACCGCTCAGTGTTTTTACAATGCCACTGAAGGTACTTGTAATTTTTTCTAACATGTTTACCCCGGTGTCATTCCGAACTTGTTTCGGAATCTATTAAAGGTGCATCAACTGATACAAAGTGTTTTCTATAGTTGTTTCTTTATTTAAGATTTTATAAAGTCCGTCGCAAAGTGGAAGCTTCAAATCCTTTTTCTCTGCAATTTCGTGAACATATTTGCAGGCAATTGCACCTTCCGGAAGATATCCGATTTTTGAAACGTTAGCAATTAAATCGTCAATATCCTTGAATTTTGAAAGCATATCAGTTTTGATTAAATCCTGACCAAAGCGGCGGTTGCGTCCATATTTAGATTTACAGGTAACGTCGAGGTCACCTACTCCGGAAATTGAAGTAAAGGTTTCAGCATGAGTTGCACCCATAGCAAAACCAATTGTCTGGATTTCATTAAGACCGGCAGCGAGAAGAAGGCTTTCTGCGTTATCACCAAATACAGTTGAATCTTCGGCAATTGCGTCGAGTGCACCATAAACACAGGCAATAACGTTTTTAGCAGCGGCACAGATCTGAACACCTACAACATCAAAGCTTGAGAATACCATCAGACCTGGCACACGCAAAAGCTCGCGTACGCGGATAGAGTTTTTAGGATTCAAAGAAGCTGCAACAAGACCAGTAAGCTTACCCATTGCAACTTCTTCGGCATGACTAGGACCTGCAACATAAACAGTGCAGTCCTTATAAACTTCAGGCAAAATTGATTCCATAGTTTCAAGAATCAATTTTGGTCCCTTATCAGAAGGAACAAAGCCCTTAGTTATGGCTGTAATAACAGTAGAACCGTCCGCAATGTTCGGAACATCAATAATCTTTTTAAGTGTAGAAGCAAGATAAAGAGATGGAGATGCAATAATCAGAAATTCTTTTCCAGTTGCAACTTCAATAATATCCTTTGAGCAGGTAATTTTTTCACTTAGTATATAACCTGGAAGAAATTTCTTATTCTCATGTTCGTTATTGATTGAATTAACAACTTCATCTTCCAAAGCCCAGATCTGAACCTTATGTCCACCGCGTGCAAGAGCCTGAGCAAGTCCAGTTCCCCAGGCACCACCACCAATAACGCCTACTGTTTTTTCAGACATGATTTATCCCCTCAACAGATGGAAATTAAAACCATCCGTCCTCACAATCCTTCCAGTCATAAAGCTCTTCAGGCTTAAACCAGAGGTTGATTTCGCGCTCAGCACTTTCGTCACTGTCAGAAGCGTGGATAATATTTCTGTCTGTGTGGATACAATAATCTCCACGGATTGTTCCAGGAACTGCTTCTGTAGGCTTTGTAGCACCAACAACTTTGCGCATAAGAGTTACACAGTCATCAGCCTGCCATACCATTGCAATTACAGGACCAGAAGTAACATAGTCTACGAGGTCATTATAAAATGGTTTACCATCATGTTCTGCATAGTGTTTTCCTGCAAGTTCAGGAGTTACATGCATCATCTTCATACCAACAAGTTTAAAACCTTTTTTTTCGAGGCGCTCAATAACTTCGCCTACCAGGCGGCGATTAACTACACCTGGCTTTAACATTGTAAAACATCTACTCATAATTTTATTATTATATAGGAAGTAGGAAGTCTTTTCAATATATAGACTGCTACACGTCATTGCGAGCGGAGCGAAGCAATCCATTTTCTACTTCTTCGATGATTTCGTCTGGGGTTGATGCGCCGGCTGTTATGCCGATTGTTTTTAGATTAAAGAACTCTTGAGGGATGTCGGCGGCGGACTGGATGTGGGCTGCCTGTTTGCAGTTTGCGACGGCGGTTTGATAAAGGCGTTTGGTGTTTGCTGAGTTCTTACCGCCTACTACGAGCACACCATCTACCTTAGAACAAAGCTCAAGCAAAGCCTGCTGGCGTTCGTTTGTAGCCGGGCAGATTGTATTCATTACTGCAAGGTTATGAAATTTCTGGCGGAAGAGGCCTTCTATTTTCTCAAACTCTTTTGGGCTGTAGGTTGTCTGACTCAAAAGAATTATATTTTTTTCTTCGCTGCGGGGAATATCAAACTTTTCTGCCTCTTCAAAATCCTGAATCTGACTGAAGTTTTCACCAGCATAACCTGCAATTCCAATTACCTCGCCGTGGTTACGGTCGCCGGTAAGCACAACATAATCATTTTCCGAGGAATACCGCTCAACCATTTTCTGGCTGGCTTTTACGCGCGGGCAGGTTGCGTCAATTATCTGACAGCTTCGTTTTTCCAGGGCATCTGTTACGCTCGGGGCAACTCCGTGTGCACGGATTATTACTACACTGCCCTCTTTGAGAGCGGAGATTTCTGTTTCTTCTAAAATATGAAGTCCCTTTGCTTCAAGAGCACGCAAGGCATTTTCGTTATGAATCAAAGGCCCCAGAGAATAAACTTTTTTGCCCGGATTTTCGGCAAGGGCTTTTTCTGCCAGCTCAACGGCGCGTCTTACACCAAAACAAAACCCCAGCACCGAAGCTCTAATAATTTCCATTCCGTTAGTATAAAAAAAAAGATGCCTTGTGTAAACAAAGCATCTTTTAGAAAGATCCTGAAACATAGGGAGCGGCACTGCAAAGCAGGGCAAAAATAGTCCAGTGGACTATTTTTAGCGAGTCTCCGAGCAGCTATGCTGCGAAGGTTCAGGATGACATACTATTCTTCGTCAGCACGAACGTGCTTGAGTGAGTGGTGTACACCGTACTCTGCTTTCCAGTTCTTTCTTGAAGCAGAAATGAAGCCGCTTGAAATGAAGATAGAAGAATACATACCACAAATCAAACCGACAATCATTGCAAGAGAGAAGTCTTTAATGCTTCCGCTTGTAAATACAAAGAGAGAAACTACAGCGAACAATGTTGTTACAGTTGTCAAAACAGAACGTGTGAAAGTATCACTCAAAGACTTGTTCAGAATCTCGTTGAAGGTCTTTGCTTCCGGCATCATCTTAAGGTTATAGCGGACGCGGTCCAAGATTACGACTGTAGCGTTGATAGAATAACCTACGATTGTAAGAACGGCAGCAAGAACAGTAGAAGAGAATTCCATCTGAGTCCAGATGATGAAGGTGAACATAATCAAAGTATCATGAATCAGGGCAATTACCGAACCAAGGGCAAAGTCCCAGTGGAAGCGGATTGTTGCATAGAGCCAGATAAGTCCAACTACTGCAATGAACATGATGATAGACTTGATAGATGTTGATTTTGACATACCAGCACCAATAAAGTCTGTCTTTACGATAGCTACCTTCTCTTTTCCAAAGGCCTTGTAAAGCTTGTCATTAATAGAAGACTGAATCTCATTCTGAGCATCGCCTTCGCTTACACCCATACGAATCTGGTAAGAAGCATCTGCACCAGTACCAAGCTGTTTGATGTTTCCGCCAACCTCGCCAAGAGCGTTACGGATATCATCTGTTGTAATTTCAGAAGTACCAGCCGGATAAATGTAAATAGGTGTAGAAGTAAGCTGATTTGTAACGGCAGAGTTCAAGAAGAGCTTTGTAGAATCATAAGAAGCATTCTTTACAGTCATTGTAACATCAGCAAGCTTATTTACTTCAGCAGCAAGTTCACCAACAGTCTTGAGAACTGCAAAGTTGAAGGAACGTGTTTCGTTATCAGCACCAGTACCAGAAATGATGATATCCATCTGACCGGCAGAAAGATCCATAGAAACATTTGCAGCACCCTTATAAGAAATTTCTGCAACAGGCTCTGCTACACGAATCTCTTCAATAAGACCAGGACGGAAATCCAAGCCAAGGTTAATTCCCTTTACACAAAAACCAACAATACCAAGTGCAATAATTGCACAAGAAAAAATAGCGGCAGGAAGGAAGCCTTTACTAAAGTTTATTGTCTTTTTCATTGTTTAATCCCCCAACCAATGCTTACTTTCTTAGCATGAAGTACATCTGTATCGAAGTCGAAAATGAGGCGTGATACAAACAAAGCTGTAAATACAGATGAAACAACACCGATTGCAAGAGAAACAGCGAAGCCCTGGATAGCACCAGTTCCAAGCTGACTCAGGAAGATAGCAGCGATGAATGTTGTAATGTTAGAGTCCATAATTGCCCAGAAAGCATTATCAAATCCCATAGAGATTGCTACTGGACGGCTCTTACCCTGACGAAGCTCTTCCTTGATACGCTCAAAAATCAAAACGTTAGCATCTACGGCCATACCGATTGTAAGAATCATACCGGCAATAGAAGAAAGTGTAAGTGTAAGATTGAAAGCAGAAAGGATAGAGAACATCATAAAGAGGTTCAAAACCTGAGCAACTACAGCGTTGATACCAGAAGCCTTATAGTAAATCAGCATGAAGATGAGGATAAGGCCGAGACCAAGAAGAATTGCCTTGGCACCTGCACGGATTGCATCTTCACCAAGAGAAGCACCGATAACCTGCTGGCTTTCTACCTCGAGAGGAACGTTGAGCCATGCTGTCTGGAGAACCTTCTTGATATTGTCTGCTTCTTCGTAGCTGAAACCACCAGAAAGGGAAACTGAACCACCAGTGATAGCTGTCTGAATGCGGGCATTAGACTTAACCTTGTTATCGCTTACGATTGCAAGGTTTTCGCCAACGTGAGCACCTGTGAAGTCACCAAAAATTACAGCACCTTCGCTGTCCAGCTGGAAGTGAACCTCCGGCTGATTTGTAAATTCATCAGAACCTACGATAGCAGATTTTACATGCTGACCATCGAGGGCAATTTCCTTCTTTACAACAACCCAGTCATAGCGCTCATCAAGACCATATTCATCTTTTCTATATTCACCGAAAACTTCGCAGTCTTCAGGAATAATAGAAGGATCCATCAATTCGCCGATTGCGTTGAAGGTTGTTGCAGGATTCTGAGCATAGTATGCTTTGAACTGGTTTGTTGCTTCCATATCTACGAGACGGAAGTTCAAAATACCCTTACCCATAATCAATGTATTGATTGCGTCTGCCTGAGCAGCACCAGGAATTTCAATGTAGATTCTGTCATCGCCCTGCTGGCGGATAACAGGAGAAGTAAGACCAAACTTATCGATACGGCTTGAAAGATTTTCAATTGCATTAGCCATTGCTTCCTTTTTGAAGTCAGCGGCATTTTCTGTAGCAACTGCATCACCCATAGATTCAAGGGCTGCATCGAGGTCTGCCTTAACGATAATGTTCATACCGCCGGAAAGGTCAAGACCAAGCTTTACGGAATTTTCGTAGTAATGCTTTGCTTTAAGGATTTCCTCACGATAGCGTGTCTGGAAAACAGTAAGGAAATCAAGTTCACTGTCGTATGCAGAAAGGACATCCTTCCATGTAAGTTCAGCAGGAACCTTTTTATCAAGAGCCTTGTATCTCTTGCTTACATCTTTTTTAAGCCATGAATAATCTTCTGTGATTGTAGAAGACAAATCAAGCTTCTTAATTTTACGTACATCTTCTGCAGCCTTAAGTTCAGCATAGTTCTTAATGTTTTCTGTTGAACCTAAAGCAAGCTGCTGCAATTCCTTTGGTGTTCTTCCGTACCAGCTGATTGACGGCCAGAGGAAAACGAAACAAAGGGCAATAACAGCCAGCAGAACCAATAAACGAGTTCTTTTGTTCATTTTTTTATAGACTCCAATTATTTGTTTTCTTCAGCATTTTCAGCAGCTTTTTCTGCTGCTACAGGGTCTGAAGATTTTTTACCTTTGAAAAGTTTTTTGTTTTTTGCTTCTTCAGCGAGCTTTGCTTTTTCAGCTTCTGTGAGCTCTACAGAAGAAATAGCTGTGCGGTTGAATTCGAGCTTGCAGTCATCATCAACTTTTACGATTACAGTATTTTCTTTAACAGAAGATACAGTTCCGTGGATTCCTCCGATGGTGATTACTTTGTCGCCCTTCTTCAATGCGTCGAGCATTTTCTGTGTTTCTTTCTGTTTCTTGTTCTGTGGACGAATCAAAAAGAGATAAAAAATAACGATAATGAGCAGAAAAGGAAGAAGGCTTCCTACAAGTGAACCAGAAGTAGAAGCACTTGCTGCTCCACCTGCCTGCAAAAATGGGATAAATGACATATATGTTTCCATCCTGTTTTTAAAATCTGATTATAAAATCAGTCTAAAAATTATAACACGATTCAGGCCGTAAATCAATGGTAAATATTGACACTATTATAAATTCAAAGGAGCGGAAACATCGTAGTTTTTATCATTCAGAGTAAAAGAAAGATGATTTGCGTGGAGATATAAGCGTTTTGCCCGGGCTCCGCCATATAAAGTATCGCCCAGAATCGGCAGGCCGCGGCTTGCCAGATGAACGCGAATCTGATGGGTACGGCCTGTGTAAAGACTGCATTCTATAAGAAGACACTTGCGGCCTTCAACAGTGACCGGCTTTAGGACACGGAAGTCTGTTTTTGAATACTGGCCGCCGCGGGCCTCGCTGAGTTGGCCCCACTTCCCCTGCTGGGATTTTCCATTGATACGGCCCATGAACATTTCGACGGTGAATTGAGATCCCGAATCAAGTTCAGGATGACAGTTGCGTTCGTGATTACAGTTGCGTTCAGGATGACAGGCATCGGTGCCGCGAGGGGCCTCCACCACAGCAAGATACTGCTTGGTAAGATTATGACTCTGAAAGATTTCCGACACTTCCTTATTCACAGTCCTTGTTTTTGTAAACATAATTACTCCGCTGGTCGTGCGGTCCAGGCGGTGCATAATTCCAACATAAGGCGGATTTCGCAGAGACGGATTTCTTTTCCACAAATAGTCTACAAGTGCATCATGAAGATTTGCACGGTTTCCGGTAATTGTCTGTTCAACAGGAAAATCTGCGGGTTTATTAACAAATATGAGATTTTCATCTTCATATAAAATGGCCTGGTCCGACATTTCAAAGGCAAGGTCGTCGGGCTGTTTTTCGTAAAAAAAGCGCTCTGCTTCAAAGCGAACCGTAATATTGCTGTGGCCGCGGAGCTCAAAGGCAGGGCGCAAAACGGGGCGGCTGTTTACCTGGACGGCCCCCGCTAATATGAGACGTCTTATTTTTGAATTTGAAAAAACCGGAACTTCGTTTTTCTGCGTGGTTTCGATCCCTTCGACTCCGCTCAGGGACCGCTTAGAACCCGCACACTCAACCACCGCAGCAGGCAATTCCCGTCTTAAAAACTCATCCAGCCGCTCAGTCTGGCTTGTACTAAATTTTAATTCTTGCATGATGTATTTTCTTCTGCTCGTAAAGGCTCTGATCAGCAGCCATCAAAAGTTCATTCAAATCTTTATTCATATAATCAAAACTGCTTACTCCAAGACTCACGGAAAGCAGGAAAGGAAATTTATTTTTTTCAGAATAATCAGCACACATAGAATCAACTTTTTCCCTAAGCTTATCAATATGTGTTGTATCCATTCCGGAAGCAATAATTCCAAATTCATCTCCACTTAACCGTCCGATAATATCCATTTTTCTGAAAGCAGCTTTTAAAACCTCTGCTACACCGATAATTGCCTTATCACCATATTCGTGACCATATTTATCATTAATCCTCTTAAGGCCGTCCAGATCTGCAAAAAAGACAACACCGTCGTTGTCAATTTCCTGAGAAAAGAAAATCAGCTTCTGGCCGTATTCCATAAAACCTCGGCGATTCAAAAGCTTTGTAAGTTCATCTGTTTTAGAGCTGATGCTAAGGTCAATATTCTTTTCCTTCAGCTCTTTATTCATTGTCTCAAGAAGATTTTTCTGTTTAAGAGTTTTGGTGTAATCATAAGCCTGTACAATTACACTGGTAATTACCTTAAGCAGAATATTGTTCATGCCAAAATCAGTACGTTCTGCCTTACAAAACAAATATCCGTACTGCAGAGTTCCCTGGGCTACCGGCTGAAAAATAAAGCAGCCCGAATTCTTATCTGCCTGTTTTTTAATAAAGAGAGATTTTTTTAGTTCTATATAATCATTATCTTCGTAATATTTTGCAATATCATTTTCCGTATCGATATTAAGAAGAAGTCTTGCTTCCGCCGGCATTACAAAATCATCATCGCGTAAAACATTTACCGGTTCTCGCAGGGCAAAGACAACCAGTTTTGAAAAGCCTGAACTGTCAACAATTGCTTTAAAGGATTTTGCAAAATCATCAAGATTAGAAGTTCCCTTCATTACATCAAAAAGGTTTCCGATTCTGCGAAGTTCATCATAATGCGAAGCGGCCACTTTAAATACGTCACGTTTTTTACGTTCAAGTAAATCTTCACAACCACAGGAACGACGGTAAACTGCTTTAAGATTTGTATTTACAGTAAGCTGCTGATTATTCTTCTTTTTATTTCCTTCCTTCAAAAGCTTAAAACCAAGCTCTGCCGCTGCATAGCCCTGCTCTTCTATATTCTGATCTATTGTAGAAAGACTCGGTACACTCAAAACTGAATGAGAAGTATTATCAAAACCAAAGACTTTCATTTCTGAAGGAATCTTAATTCCAAGCTCAGTAAAATAATCGAGGACGGCCATACCCATAAGGTCGTTGGCGCAAATTATAGCTTCGTATTTTATATCTTCTTTTCGGTGATACTTCTGCTTCATTTCTGCAAAAGCAGATGATTTTGTAAAAGCCCCGTCCAGCACCCATTCCGGATGAAACTCGAGGCCATGTTTATTAAGAGCTCTCATAAAAGCTTCAAAGCGTTCCCAGCCTTCCTGAGACTGAATCTTATTTGCAGAAAAAAAACCGATTTTTGTACAGCCGTGAACTTTCTTTAAATGCCCCACAATTTCATCATAAACAGAATCACAATTTGCCGTTGTATAATGAATGTCAGGGTCATCAAACTTCATTCCTATGGAAACTATTTTTTTACCCTTAAAAGGCTCTAAGAGTTCTTTAAGTTCATCCTGCTTTTTATAAATACAATAGGTATTAGAAACAACGATTATTTCATCTATAACTTCTGATTTGAGATATTCTGTAGAAGCCCAGTATTGATATTCATAGAGCCCGTCTTTTATATGTGGAGTTGCTGTCTGCACAAAGAAAACCCGGGCATCTTTTCGTTCTGAGAAAAACTTATAAATTCCTTGAATTACCAGGTCGGCATATTCGACCGAAAAGTTATGTACAAAAACAGCTATGTTATACATACAAATTATTGTATCTCATAATCAGGATATTCGCCATTAGAAAAAATCTTTACCTTACACTCTTCCATGCAGACATTTTCTGCAAAGGCAGTAAGATCAAAGGCTTCTTCACTAAGTAAATCATCCGGATTATAGGAAGTGGTTATTATTGACTCTTCTCCCTCTCCGGCCAGGCGCGACATTGCACCGTTTATTTTTACAATGTCATGCATAAGACTGATTAAAGAGTGGCAATGCTTTTCTTCATATTTTTCATCAAGAAAAAGCAGCTGCATTTTTTCTATTGATTTGTGATTTTCACCTTCTGGATAAAAGCCGCTTTTGTAAGAGCAGTTATTTACCCGCTGCCATTCTGCAAAATCTGAAAAAAAGCGGGAAGGATAAATGCGCAGAGGTTTTAGCACCGAAAGAAACCATGGAACTGCGCGGCCGGCTGTGTAAAAGGTTCGGCAGGCAAAGGCAGTGTCGCGGCACCAGCGGATATCCTGGGCAGAAAAAGTTCCGCTAACCTTTGGAGGCTCCAGCTCATTGTTCATTATCTGAGGAAATTCAATATGATTCGGATACTGCTGCACAGCAAAATCAAGGCGCTCAGAACAGAGCTTTAAGCTGTCGCCGGGTGTTGCTGCATAGGTAAGATGAAAACCAAAAACAAGGCCGGACTCGTTTAAGAGGCGGGCTTTGTTTGCATAAAACTTTTTATCAAAAAGAAGATGCCCGCCCTTCTCGCTGCATTCAAGGGGAATGTCAAAAGAACAGAAAATGTTCTGAGCAGCAGAAATAACCTCGCGGTCTATAAGACTTGCATCTACAAGAAAAGAAACGAACACCTCGGACGCATGCTGCGCGATAAGTTTCATAAGTCGCAGGAGCCTGTTTTTGTCATGAGAAACCTTTTCATCAGTAATAGAAAGTTCAGTAATACCTTTCTGTGAAAGGGTTGCTATCTGAGACTCAAGTTCCTGCGATGTGAATTTATATTCAGTGTTCATTATCAATTATAACAATGGATTGCTTCGCTACGCTCGCAATGACGTCATTGCGAGGAGCCCGCAGGGCGACGTGGCAATCTACAGTAACTCAATACCGTGCTTTTTGCAGTCGGCCTTGATTGCGTCTGTCCACACACTAACCTGAGTTTCACCGATGTGAGCCTTGCGAAGGAGGAACATACAAAGACGTGACTGACCGATACCGCCACCCAGAGTCTGTGTGAGTTCACCCTTAAGCAGGCGTGAATGGAATTCAAGCTTAGCGCGCTCAGGACAGCCGCGTTCTTCCAGCTGGGCCTTAAGGCTTTCAGGGCTTACACGAATACCCATAGAAGAAAGCTCAAAAGCTCGTTCAAGAACAGGGTTCCATACAAGAATATCTCCGTTCAATCCGCGGTGACCATCTCCACATTCTGTAATCCAGTCGTCGTAATCCGGAGCACGACCGTCGTGAATAGTGCCATCGTCCAGCTTGCCGCCGATACCGGTAATAAATACAGCACCGTATTCTTTGGCAACCTTATCCTCGCGCTCCTTTGGAGTCAGCTTCGGATATTGTCTCTGTAAATCATCTGCGTAAAGAATTTTGATATCCTTTGGAAGAATTGGCTTGAGCTGTGGATAGCGGTCATAAAGGAAGAATTCAGTTCTCTGAATACAGCGGTAAACCTTCTTAACAATTTCGTGAAGGTAAAAAACAGTGCGGTCCTTTGGATCAATTGCCATTTCCCAGTCCCACTGGTCAACGTAAATAGAATGAATTGCATCAAGTTCTTCATCCGGGCGAAGGGCATTCATATCTGTATAGATACCAAAGCCTGGTTCAAGTCCGAGGGAAGTAATCTTAAGGCGCTTCCATTTAGCGAGAGACTGAACGATTTCCATTTTAGCATCACCCAGGTCTTTAACCGGGAAGCTTACAGGGCGTTCAACACCGTTGAGGTCATCGTTAATACCTTTTCCTGCATCTACGAAAAGAGGTGCAGTAACGCGGGTGAGGTTGAGTTCTGTACTCAAGGCCAGCTGAAAGAAATCTTTAATTGCAACAATTGCATGCTCGGTTTCACGAGTTCCGAGAATTGCTTTATATTTACTTGGTAGTTTTATCATAGTATTTATCCTTATTCTTAATAATATGGATTGCTTCGCTACGCTCGCAATGACGCTTTTGTCATTGCGAGGAGTTCTGCGACGCTCCGTCATTGCGAGGAGCGTTAGCGACGTGGCAATCTACTCGCCATCATAATTGATTAATGTAGTAACATTACACGGAGCAAGAACAGACTTATAATTTAATGCGGGAAGACCGATTACGCCAAAGAAATCAGTAACTTCCCCGCCTCCCTGCTCTATCAGGTTCTTGGCAGCTGCGAGCGTGCCGCCAGTCGCAATCAAATCATCTACAACAAGGTAGCGTCCGCCTTTTTTAATGTCGGCTTTGTGCACTTCGATTGTTGCAGTACCATATTCAAGAGAATAGCTGCACTGGTAAGTTTCGCCAGGGAGCTTTCCTTTTTTACGAATCAAAACAAGAGGGATTCCAAGCTTTTCTGCAAAAGGAGCTGCAAAGATAAAACCGCGGCTTTCAACACCGGCAACCGCATCAAACTTTACGTCCTTATACTTTTCTATCATCTGTTCAATACAGAATTTAAGGGCATCCGGATTTACAAGAACTCCGGTAATATCATAGAAAAGAATTCCAGGTTTTGGAAAATCAGGAACACGGCGCACAGCCTTATCAAGCATCTCTAAAGTCATAAGAAACCTTCTGAAAATAAAAAATAACGAAAATATTATAAATCTATGCTTGATTTAGGGCAAGTGGGATTTGAGATTATAGAACTGAATCAACCAGGCTCTTGAAGTCGGCGTCCTGGATTATGTCGGTGTATTTGAGGTCTTCGGCGATGCTGAAAACGCCGTCATCCTGTTCGACGATTACTTTTTCTTCCTGGAGTTCAGGGAGGTCGTCTGAAAGGTTTTCGCCGAAGCTGGTCATTGAGAAATCTGGTTCTGGAAGATAATCAGGAACTTCTTCTGTGAGCTCCTCGACCGGAGGTTCTTCAACCGCTGTTTCAGCCGGAGTCTCTTCTACGACATCATCAATTGTATCTTCAATCAACTCTTCTTCGGGTTCTGCCTCTTCAGCTTCATATGCCGGGAGTGGATAGATTTTGATTTCGATTGGCATTGCACCTTTCTTGAAATATGAAGTGAAGTTTCCAAGCTTGAGCTCTTCGGCATAGAGATTTTCTACTGTGGCAAATTTTTCTGTAGCGAAGTAAGTTTCGTTCGATGGCACGTAATTTTTTGGAGGAGGTGCCATACTCTTAATCATGGCATCGATTTCATCTTCGGCACTTTCGAGAACTTCGAGTTCATCGTCTCCCTCAAGTTCTTCTACAGGTTCATCGAGTTCATCTACTGCTTCATCGAGGTCTTCAACCTCTTCGTTCAGCTCTTCTACTTCGTCGAGTTCATCTACAGGCTCTTCTGCATCAGAGAGGTCTTCGATTTCTTCTTCAGAGGCTTCTTCAGAGGCTTCTTCAGAAGACTCTTCCTCTGTGAGTTCTTCAACGACTTCTTCAGCCTCTTCAATTTCTTCTGCATCATCGAGTTCTTCAACAGGCTCTTCTTCTGCAAGCTCTTCTACTTCCTCTGCGTCATCAAGCTCATCAACATCCTCTGCGAGCTCCTCGACTTCCTCTGCGTCGTCAAGCTCACCAACGTCTTCTGCGAGTTCCTCTACCTCATCAAGTTCATCAACATCTTCTGCAAGCTCTTCTACCTCGTCGAGTTCATCAATATCATCAACTTCTTCCTGAACCGCAGGCTGGGCCTTCTTAACCGCACTTGCAGCACCTGCCGCAGCCACAGTAGCACCGACAGCCGCACCCGCAGCAACCGGAGCAACAAGATTTCTGTTTGCAAGCACTTCTTCCAGCATGCGGCGGATTTCAGCAATTGAAGCCCCTGTTAATTCAGCGGCACCAGCGGAAGCAGCCGCGCCAGTCTGAGCTGCTGTTCCAGAGGTCTCTCCCGCCTTTGTATCAAAAATAGCAAAAATCTCATCCCAGTTTTTGTCCAGATAATCAGAAAGCTCTTTGCGGCGCTTTTTAGAATGAACGTGGAGGCTCTTTATAATGTCATCGCTTAAATCGTTGCGGCGAACACGGAGATGGCGGGCAACTTCACCCCACTCGCGCTTGTCTTTGCCGTCAATATAATTTTCGATAATCTCAAGCTGAATCTTTTTAATGCGCTTCTTGAGGGTAACCATAGGATCGCGGAAGAAGCTGAAAATCAAAAAGACAATCAGGAGAATCGAAATGAAAATACAGATATAAATGAGAACGCGGAGCTCTGTAGAAAGCTCAAAAATGTCGCTTGTATATACGGCACTTACACGGATTTTTCCTATGCGGTTGCTTGAAAGTCCAAGATAAAAACCACCGTCCGGAATTGCAAGAAGTTTTTCCGGCTGCTGACCGCTTCTGGTCTTCCAGTAATTGAGTACCGGCAGGCGGAAATCATTTTTCTTTCCATGAGGAAGATTGAGTAAAAGACCGCCGTTATAGTCATCATCAGAATAAAGGGTTAGACTCTGGCCAAGAGAAATAACCTCACGGGTGATGAGAGTTTTTTCTATCTCGTGCATGTTGAGGTAGAAAAGCGCAAGACCGGAATAAATACCGTCTACCCAGCAGAAAGGCACGCTGATAATAAGGCGGCTGCGGCTTTCGTCGCACAAAAGCACGGCCTTTGTTTCAGAAGTGATTTTCTGCAGAGTTTCGAAAGGTATTTCACCCGCGTCTTTAATTATGTCGTTGTAATTTTTGTAAACCTTGGTGATTCCGCTCTGTTTTAAGAGGTCGGTATCGTCAAAAGAGCTGTAATGAACGTTTCGCCCGTTTTTATCCACAATTCTGATGCCTTGCAGGGCAGGTATATCAGAAAAGAGGGATTCTGTGAGGCGGCGGCGGGTATTTACATCACTTTCCGAAGGATTCTGGACGTAATAGGAGCGCACAGAGGCGTTCTTTACCCAGGCATTGTCGCCTTTTTCAATTAGAGAGAGAATTTCCGAAATGTACAAATCACAGCTTTCTGAAATCTTATCCAGCTGCCCGGTGTTTTCTTCGATTTTTGCCTGAGCATAAAAGCGCGTTTCCAGTTCCGTAAATAGTCTGGAATTCAAGCTCATAACAAAAACCGCAAACAGCGCAAGGGCTGCTAGCAGACTGAAAGCAATCTTCTGGCCAGAAGTCATTTCTACCCTTAGATTATCGGCATACAGGGCTGATTTCTGCACTGAAAAGATACTGTCACCCCGAACTTGTTTCGGGGTCTCATTTAGAAAGATGCTGAAACAAGTTCAGCATGACGCTTATTCAAATAAAAAAAGTTTGCGGAATAGCCATAAATAGGTTAAACTTAAGGCGATGATTGACGTAGAGAAGGAAGAAACGGCTGTGCCACGCGCTTTGCTTGTTGGCGAGCCTGGAAACAATTTACAGGAACTCAAAGGTCTTGTGCTCACTCTGGGCATGGATGTAGTTCAGCGTCTCACCTTAAACCGCATGGAAGTGCATCCGGCTTATGGAATCGGCAAGGGGAAGGCTCAGGAAATTGCTGAGCTGGCTAAGCAGATTGAGGCCGACTGTATCATTTTTGACTTCAATCTTGAACCACGCAAGCAGAGAAACTGGGAAGAGCTCTCAGGAATCTCCTGCTTTGACCGCCAGGAAGTAATTATCCGTATTTTTGGTCAGCGGGCCCAGACAAAAGAGGCCGTTTTACAGGTTGAACTTGCCCGTCTTTCCTACTCCCTGCCCCGCCTGGCTCACATGAACAAAGACTTTTCACGACAGCGTGGTGGCGCTTTTGGTGCAAAGGGTGCCGGAGAAACTCAGCTTGAACTGGATCAGCGCCTTGTTCGCGAAAAAATCAGCTCAATCAAAAAAGAACTGGCAGAAATTGAGCTTAACCGTCAGACCCAGCGCAAGCAGCGGGACAAAATGCCTTCCTGCGCCCTGGTCGGCTATACAAACGTCGGAAAATCATCCCTGCTCAACGCCCTTACCGGCGCCGATGCCTATGTAGAAAACAAGCTTTTTGCAACTCTGGATCCTCTTACCCGTAAGCTGCCCCTTAACGACAGTGCCGGAGTTCTTATTACAGATACCGTTGGTTTCATCAGCAATCTTCCCCATCACCTGATTGATGCCTTTAAGTCTACCCTGGAAGAAGCGGTGTATGCTGATTTACTGCTGCTGGTTCTGGACTCTTCTGACCCGGACGCAGAAATGCAGTACGAAACGGTTTGTAATGTTCTAGAAGATATTGGAGCCGATAAAAATCCCCGCCTTATTCTTTTGAACAAGGTTGATAAAACAGAAGATGATAATCACACCCTGCAGAAGCTGCGCCTTAAGTTCCCGGATGCAATTCTTATAAGTGCAAAAGAGGAAATAGGCTTTCTGGATCTTAAATCTAAGATCTACGAGCTGCTCTACGGAGATGTTGCAGACTATATTCTTCCGGCTACCCAGGGCCTGCTTATCAGCGAACTTAAAAAGGCCGGCTGCATAGAAAAGGAAGAATGGCTTGATGACGGAGTTCACATTACCGCCCGCGCCACCGGCCGCCTTGCAGCACTTCTTTCACCTTACATCACAGAATAACACTTATATATAGAAGGAATTGATTAAAATGAAAGACAACCAGGACCTGCTCAATAAAATTCTGCTTGGAATAATAGCCGGGCTCTTACTTGTGATATTAGTCGGAACAATAATCGGTCTGGTTGGAAAAAAGAAAAATACTCCCGAGGTTCTCATTTCTCAGGGAAAAGCAGTTTCTCTCATGGCCCCTTCTGATACCGACGAGGTGGCTTATTTTGAACTTGGTACAATTCGCGTTTCCTGCGCCGCCGCAGACTCAGAGGAAAGCGGCTCTATCATGGTTCTTTCTCCCTGGCTTGCCTACCCTGCCGGCGACACAGTTTTCTTTGAAGAGCTTTCCAGAAAAAGCGGTGCTATCAAGGGAATCTTCCAGGCTTACTTTTCGGCTCGAACAAAAAATCAGCTGCTTAGCGAAACCGAAGAAAAAATAGTTCAGATTATTATGGAAGAAATTAACGCTGATTTAGCCCTGGGAAAAATCAGCGGTATTTATTTTACAGATTATATTTTCCTTGAATAAAAAATGGATAACTCTTTATGAAAAAAAATCAAAAATCTTACGATAATCCTTGCAGCAGCCTTGTTTTCCGGCTTTATTATCAGCTGTGCAAATTCGAACACACCAAAAAAGCCTGAAACGCCTGCAGAAGAAACCGAAGAATCAGAGTTGCCATACAAAAAAATTGACACTCAAACTATAATATGATGAATCTACACATGGCGATGACGGATTTTGGTATAACTACGGGGCAAGCCCGGGAATGACAGTATTAGTTCAAACTTATTTTATGACAATATTCTCCCATATTTCTCTTAATTTTAATTAAACAGGTAGACAGAAGATTTACTTTTTTTTTGTATAGGGTATTCTATAATGAAAGAAAGGATTTTTTCAAAAGGAGATTTTAATGAAAAAGACTATTAAACTTTTAGGTACAGTGCTTATTATTGCTCTATTTTTTGGATGTTCTTCGCCTACTTCTTCAAGTAGTTCAACCACAAAAAAAACAGAAACAGATTCAAATTCAACTTCAGACGCTAACTCAACTTCTGATACTGATACAAACTCTGGAACAACTGTAACTACTAATGGTGGTACGCAAGACAACGGAGGAAGCAGCAGCAGTTATGTTTTTGATGAAAGCTTTTTAGGAAAAACTTATTATTTAGCTTCACTCAGAAAATGGGTATTTGATAATGACACTGAAACTAATGCAGATAATGAAAAGTACAGTTATTTTACGGAATATTCCTATTACGATAATAATACTCCTGATAATACAGAAGATGATGATTGGTTAGCTGAGAAACGCTATCAATACCAGTATGACGGTGATATCATAACTTACCAAATAACTGCAATATTATTTATGGATCCTGACAACATCGGCTCCGGTACAAAGAGACTCTGTTCTACTAGTGACATCAGAAGGTGTTTTGAATTAATGATTCCAGGAGCACATGAACAAAGTGATTTTTATTATACGAGGGAAATTCTTAAAGATGGATTTATATACCAATTTTCTTACAAAATGACAGGAGATAGTAATGACTACTATGCTTTTAAGTCTTATTACGAGGATGAAGATGATTATGTAAATCCAAGTTGGTTACTAGGCAGTGAAAGCAGTAACATCAGTTTCTTTGGTGGACTATTGTATTTAAATAAACAGGCAGATCCTTATGCTTATCTTATTTCTTTTAATGAAGCTTCAAAAACAATCTCTGGTACATATAAATATGACTATGGAGATCCTGCTGCAGCTCAGGACGGTGAAACCTATCGTACTGCTCACAATATACCTCAAACAATAACCCTTAACTATTCAATAACAAATACAGATGGTACTGTAACACTAACCCTTTCAAAAACAGACGACTTTACAGCCGGTTATCTTGGTGCTGATTCAGTATCATTTGATAATAATAGAATAATGAGATTATATAAAACACAGCCTCAGTACTAATAATTGACAGAATAATTGATTTTCAGGCCCGGTATTATGCCGGGTCTTTTTTTTATGACTGACAATAAATAAAAAAAGTTATATACTTCTAACAAGAGACCCCGAATCAAGTTCGGGGTGACAGCCATCATTCGGGGTGACAGTTACCATTCGGGGGGACAGTTACCATTCGGGGGGACAGTAATTATCAAAAAGAGGAAAAAATATGTGCGCAAAAACAATACCCGCTAGAAAAGATGTCCCTGCAAAGGATAAATGGGACTTATCTTCTATATACAAATCAGATGATGAATGGGAAGCAGCCTTAAAATCGCTTCCAGAACTTACAAAAAAAGCCGCCGCTTACAAGGGCCGCCTTGGCGAATCAGCCATAACACTTCTTGCCGCCCTTAAAGAGCTTGAAAAAGTAAATCTTACAATGGAGACCGTATATCATTACGCTTCTCTCCAGCACGAGGCCGATGAAGACGATCCTAAGGCGACAGACCGCGACGGCCGCGCTATGATGGCTTATACTCAGATGCAGGCTGAACTCAGCTTTGTTGACCCGGAGATTCAGGCAATTAACGAAGGTATACTCCGCAAGTGGATTTCAACCAAAGAATTTAAAGATTACCGTATATATATAGAAAAACTTTTACATTTTAAGCAGTATATCTTAAGCGAAAAGGAAGAACGCATTCTTTCTCTTGCCATGCAGCCTGCTCAGACTGCAGAAACTGCCTTCAGCGTGCTTACAAATGTTGATATGAACAAAACCTTTGGTACAGTTACCGAAGACGGCGAAGAAAAACAGCTTACAGAGACTACCTGGGGAGTTTTCATGCATTCCCAGGACCGCAAGGTACGCGAAGAAGCTTATAAAAAGTTCTATGCTAAATACGAAGAACACCAGAATACTATTGCGGCCCTTTATGCAGGTTCTGTAAATCAGGATGTATTCAGCATGCGTGCCCGCGGCTATAAATCTTCTCTTGAAATGGCCCTCTACGGCAACAAGGTTCCTACAGAAGTTTATCACAACCTGATTGACTGCGTTCATAAGAATCTGCCGGCCCTTCACGAATATTACAAGCTGCGCCGCGAGGTTCTGGGTCTTGCAAAAGGAGAACTCCGCCATTACGACGTATATGTACCTCTGGTAAAATCTGTTAAATCAAAAACTACTTACGAAGAAGCTGTAGAAATCTGCCGCGCCGCACTCGCCCCTCTGGGAGCAGAATACACAGACCGCCTTTGCAATGGTCTTTTAAACGGCTGGGCAGACCGCTATGAAAATGTAGGAAAAAGAAGCGGCGCCTTCAGCTCTGGCTGCTACATAGGCGACCCATATATTCTGCTCAACTACAATGAAGACAACATCCGCGACGTCTTTACAATGGCACACGAAGGCGGACACTCTATGCACAGCTGGTATTCCGTACACTATAATCCTTTTATGTGCTACGACTACACAATTTTCGAAGCAGAAGTAGCCTCTACCTTCAACGAAGAGCTTGTATTCGAATACCTTTACAAAAACGCAAAAGACGACGAGATGAAAAAATACCTGCTTTCTATGCGGGCAGATGATATTCTTGCAACCCTTTACCGCCAGACTATGTTCGCAGAGTTCGAACTTAAGGCCCATGAGCTTGTAGAAAATGGAACTCCTCTTACTGCAGAGCTGCTCCGCAAGACCTACCGCGAGCTTCTGGAGCTTTATTTTGGTCCTGAAATGACTTTTGAGCCTAACAGCGACATGGAAGGTCTGCGTATTCCTCACTTCTACTCAGCATTCTATGTTTATAAGTACGCAACAGGTATTTCTGCAGCCCTTGCACTTGCAAAACGCGTAACAAATGGTGGAGAAGCAGAGCGGGACGACTATTTTGCCTTCCTTAAGAGCGGCGGTTCACGCTACCCTATCGAAAGTCTTAAGGTTGCCGGTGTAGATATGGCAAAAACAGAGCCTGTACAGGCTGCCTGCGATGAATTCAAGAAAATCGTTGCGGATTTGGAAAAACTGTTACATAATTAAGAAATATGTCACCCTGAATTTATTTCAGGGTCTCATTTGCATTAGATTCTGAAACAAGTTCAGAATGACAGTGTTGTTTTTATGAAGCGAGTAGCATTATTTGTACACAACCTAACAGTAGAATACTCTCTTTCAGTAGCACAGGGCGTTGCTTCCTTTTTCACTTCAGACAAGGATGTAAAGCTGATTCTTGCACAGACAAATCAGCCTAATTACCCGCATGGACTTTACGAATACCAGTACTGGACCTCGGCAGAGCTTTTAAAGGCCGAAGATATAGACCTGATTATAATAGTCACAAGTGCCTATCAAACCTTTACTCCGCCAGAGGAGCTGGAAGCCTTTCTTAAGCCCTTTTCAAAAAAGCCTATAGTTTCAATTGCAGCAGATCTTCCTTTTGATGATGTTCACTACACTACAAGTGATTGTACCCAGGCTTATAATCAGGTTATTGAACACCTGGTAAAGGAGCACGGCTGTAAAAACATAGGTTTTCTTTCTGCAGCAGAAACAAACTCTGCCGAAGGAATAGCAAGGCTTGCAGCCTTTAAAAAGGCCCTGGAAAATAATAATCTGATATTTAACCCGGATAACGTTATAGAAGCAATGTTTATCCGCGAGGCAGCCTATACAATTACCCGCGAAAAATATAAATCAAAGGAAGATGTAAAGGTAGATGCCTTTCTTGCTGCAAACGACCTTATGGCAGAAGGCTGTATGAAGGCTCTTCAGGAGCTGGGAGTAAAAGTTCCTAAGGATGTAAAGTTTGTCGGCTTTGACGATTCGGTTCGGGCATCCTTTACAAGCCCTTCTCTTTCTACAATAGACCAGAATGTTGCCGGTCAGGGCTATAAAGCAGCCGAAATTGCCTGGAAAATCTTAAACGGCGAAAAACTGCCCCGCGAAACAAAAACTACCACAGAGCCAATCTACCGTCAGTCCTGCGGCTGCGTAAAATCAAGTAATATTTCCTTCGTAAGCCGTAATCAGGCAGGCGAAATTGTTGAAAATCATCATATAAACTCCAACACAATAGAAGAATATACAGAATCTTCAAAAGACATTAATGGAATTTATACGCTTATAGACATCTTCCACAAAAATCATACGCTGGAAGACTTTTTTAATTCTCTTACTGCAATTGCAGGGCAATTAAAATTTGCTTCCATGTCAGTCGTATTATATGAGGAGCCGGTCTATTTTAAGAAAAGCGACAAAATCGAAATTCCAGACAAGGCTTATCTGAAGGTTTATATAGAAGGTGACAGACAGATTATTCCTTACGATGAAAAAGGCATTGAAACAAATCCTCACAAAAATCTTATTCCGCCAGCCTTTCATTCAGTAACTACCGGTACATATATTGTACATCCTATATTTGCAGGCGAAAAGCAATACGGATATCTTATGGTAAAGCCTACAGATTCAAAATTTCAGATGCATCATGTTTACCTTAAGCTTATTATCAATGCCATTGCAAATGCATGGGAATACACACAGGCACTGAATAAAAACGAGGCTCTTACAAGCCGCAACGAAAGGCTCTTAAGAAATAATCAGGAATTAAACTTCCAGAACAGCATAGACGAGCTTACCCAGGTACTGAACCGCCGGGGCTTTATGGAAAAGGCCGAAAAAGAACTCAAAAGAGCAGTAAAAAACGGCCTGAGCGGCATGGTTTTCTTTGCAGATATGGACGGACTCAAGAAAATCAACGACACCTATGGACATAAAGTCGGAGACCTTGCAATCCAGACAGAAGCACGGGTTCTCAGCGCAGCCTTCCGTAATTCTGATATTGTAGGCCGCTTGAGCGGTGATGAATTTGCAATTCTTTCTACAGGACTTACAAAGGGCTACATCTCAGCCATAAGGACCAGAATCGAACAGCTGAATCTGCTCCTGTCTCAGGAAGCAGGGCTGCCGGTTACCCTTTCATTAAGCCTCGGGCATGTTGCCTTTACGCCTGAAAAATCAAACCTGGATGCCCTTCTCTCCCGCGCAGACGAAAAGCTCTACGAAGAAAAAGAGATAAAGCACGCTTCAAAACAATAAATCCGTCATTCCGAACTTGTTTCGGAATCTATTCAAAGATGCTGAAACATGTTCAGCATGACATTCAACTTTTTCCTAAAGTTTCCGTCACTTTCCGCCGATATTAATAAGGTATAATTGTGCACTAATTGCATTATCTGTAGAACCGTGATAAAATTATTATGGGTGCGAAAAAGTTAGGAGACGAATAAAGTGAACAAGTCGGAATTCAAAACATTTTTATCAGCTGTTCCAAAGGCAGAGCTGCACCTCCACCTGGAAGCAGTAATCACTATCAGCGGAATTAAAAAGCTTTACAAGAATAAATTCGGCAAAGAAATGACAAAAGAAGAGCAGAAGGAGCTTTTCTCATATAATGATTTAAACGGTTTTATCCAGTCTTTCCTTAAGATTCAAGGAATGTACTCATCTGTAAATGATTTTAAGATTGTTTTTGACGAGCTTGAAAAATACCTTGTAAAAAACGGAATTACCTATACAGAAGTCTTTTTTGCGCCTACTGCCTTCCTCAAAATGGGCTTTAAATACGAAGATATGGTAAAAATCTTCCACGAAAAAATCAGCAAAATCAAAGAAAAGCGTGGAATTACTGTTAAACTTCTTATGGACGTTTCCCGCACCTTTGGCTGCGAAAATGCCATGAAGAACTATAATCTTTTGAAGGAATTCCCTTGCGAAGACATCATCGGTATTGGTCTTGGTGGTGCAGAAGCAAAGGGACCTGCAAAAGAGTATGCTCCTGTTTACGAGCAGGCTCTCAAAGACGGCTTTAAGGCAGTTGCCCATGCCGGCGAAGATGTAGGCCCTGAATCAATCTGGGATTCTATTAATTTCCTCCATGCCCAGCGAATCGGCCACGGAATTACAGCAATTCAGGACGAAAAACTCATGGAAGAAATCAAAAAGACAAAGCTTCCAATCGAAATCTGTATTACTTCAAATACATTTACAAAGAAAATTGTTCAGAAGGCAAAGGATCATCCGGTTCGCGCCTTCTACGACAAGGGACTCCCTGTAAACATCAACACAGATGACCCGGTTTTCTTTAAGACTACCCTGCTCGACGAGTTCTGGATTTGTCACAAAGATCTGAACTTTACAATGGACGAAATTAAAGACCTTGTTAAGAACAGTTTCCGCCAGTCCTTTATGAGTGAGGCCGATAAGAAAAAGGCTGTTAAGTCTGTTGATGATGCATGGCAGATTTAGAAAAATACTACAACAAATTCCACGAAGAAGGCCGCCTCAAAACCCGCCATGGCCAGGTAGAATTCCGCACGACCCTGCACTACATCGAAGAGGCTGTACGGTGGTTGAGTGTTCGCGAAGCGAACGTATCGAAACCACCTTATGAAACGACGTCTGATGTGTTTTCGATACGCCCTGAGGGCTACTCAACCACCGGAACAATCAAAATCGCCGACATAGGTGCCGGCACCGGCCGCTACTCCGTAGAGCTCTGCCACCGCGGCTACGATGTAACTGCCGTAGAACTTGTAAAACACAATCTTGAGATTCTCCGTTCCAAGCACGAAAACATAAAAACCTGGCAGGGAGATGCCCGCAGCCTCCCCTTTTTAGAAGACGAAACTTTTGACATTACCATTCTCTTTGGTCCCCTTTATCATCTTCATGGCGACCAGGAAAAGCTCAAAGCGCTGAACGAGGCCAAACGAATCACAAAGAAAGGCGGCATAATTCTTGTTGCCTACGTTATGAATGAGTACAGCGTAATCTCTTACTGCTTTAAGGAACACAAGTGGAGCGAGGTTGCTGCAAAAGGCGGGCTGTCTCCAGACTTCCACACAATCTGCACAGAAGAAGATTTATATGATTATGTACGTCTGGAAGACATAAACCGTCTGAATGATGCCGCCGGCCTCCAGCGAATCAAAATAATTTCACCGGACGGAGCCGCGGACTATATGAGACGGGAACTTAACGAAATGAGCCCGGAAGAGTTCGAAGCCTTCTGCGCTTTTCAGCTTGCAAACTGTGAGAGACCGGAGCTTGTGGGAGCCGGCAGTCACTGCGTAGATATACTGCGAAAAAACTAGTGAAATAATGGAAAGAGGCATATAATTATTTTTATGGATTTGAGACCTTTTTATTTAGTAGCTTTATTTCTCTCTCTTATTGCTTTATTCGTCTACTACGAAATAAACTCTAATAATCTCAATAAAAACTATCTCACCCTTTTTCTTACAACCTTTATTTCAAATTTCGGTTATGCAATGTCCATTCATGCAGATACCCTGGAGGGTGCCCTTTCCGGAAATCTTCTTTCGTATGTAGGCAGTATTTTTACAATTCTCTTCGGGCTTATTGTTATTGTTGACATGTGTCATAAACGCTTCTACTTTGGTCTGCGTTTTGGCCTTGTAATTTTTGCTACAATACTCGGCTTTCTTCTTGCAACAACAAAAGAAACACATCTTTTCTTTGATAATCCATATATTATAAAAGAACATGGTCTCACCCTCATAAAATTCAAAATGGGCCCGGCAATGTTTATGTACATGGCCTTTCTTGGAGGAGTAAATCTTTCTGCAATACTTGTAGTTATAACTTCCATCTTTACAAAAAAGAATGTTTCAAAAAAATCTCTTCAGATTCTTTTATGCGCCCTGATTCTGGGAACTCTTGCCTACCTTATTCCAATGGCAGCCGGAACAAGACTCAACTTAATGCCTTACATCTATCTTATTCTTGAAATACTCTTTCTCTACTATTCTGCTAAAACAAATACTTATGATTTGCAGCTCAATCTTATAAATGTTTTACAGAACCGAACCGGCTACGGCTATATTGCCTTCGACAATAAAAAACGATTTCTGGGCTGTAACGACTTTGCCCTTACCTTTTTTCCAAAGCTAAAGGAAATTGCTCTCGATTCATATATTCCCGCAGACTTTTCAAATATCATCGAAACCCTTCATTATGCAGATCCCGACTGGGACTGGAACAAGCACTGCAACGAAGATTTTAAGATTAACATTGAAGACAAGGCCGGAATCTGTACCATTCATAAGCTTTCTGCAAGCCGAATGAAGATGGGGTATTTTCTTGAATTAAGGGATGATTCTGAACAGCAGAATTACATAAAAGGCCTGAATTCCTTTAACAAAGAGCTCTCTCATCTGGTAAAAGAAAAAACAGAACAGGTTACCGACATGCAGGATTCCATCATCAGAGGAATTGCAACAATGGTAGAAAGCCGGGACAACTCTACCGGCGGTCATATTCTGCGCACAAGTGACTGTATTCAGATTTTTGCAGAAGAGCTTATAAAGCACGGGGAAATTGAAAAGCTTTCGCCATCCTTCTTAAAGCTTCTGGTAAAAGCTGCTCCTATGCACGACCTTGGAAAAATTGCCGTTGATGACGCAATCCTGCGCAAGCCTGGAAAATTCACTCCCGAAGAATACGAAAAGATGAAGGAGCATCCAGCCAAGGGTGCCGTTATAGTAGATAAGGTTTTGGGCGGCATCGATGATGAAGAATTCCGCCGGATTGCGGTAAACGTTGCCCACTACCATCACGAAAAGTGGGACGGCAGCGGATATCCGGAAGGAATTAAGGGAGAAGCAATTCCTCTTGAAGCCCGCATTATGGCCCTGGCTGATGTTTTTGACGCCCTGGTAAGTAAGCGCTGCTACAAGGAAGCAAAGTCCTTTGACGAAGCTTTTGAGATTATCAAAAATGATTTGGGCCAGCATTTTGACCCGGTTATTGGCCAGATATTTATTGAGTGCCGGCAACAGTTAGAGGAATATTATAAGTCGATGGTTGAGTGACGCGAAGCGTTGTATCGAAACCATCGCAGAACTAGAATGTGGTTTCGATACGGCCTATGGCCTACTCAACCACCGGTGCAATCTACCGTTTCAAATAAACCATTAACAGCATAATATCACTGTTTCGTATTCCACTTATGCGGTTAGCCTGGCCTAATGTAACAGGTCTGATTGCTTCCAGCTTATTGCGGCTCTCCGCAGAAAGTGACGGAATGCTGCCGTAATCAAAGTCTGCAGGAATGCGGGCGTTCTCCATTTTGTGAAGCTTTTCAACGCGTTTGTCCTGCTTTTCAATATAGTACTTATACTTTGCGTCAATCTTTGCCATTTCCCAGTCTGCTTCAGGGTAGCCGGGATTTTCCATTTCAGGCTTTTTAAGAAGCAGGGCTTCAATTTCGGAAAGGCGGGCATATTTTTCGTTTATTGCATCAAACTGAGCCTGAGTTTTAAGACCGCAGCGGAAGGCGTACTTTGCAAGGCGGCGGTCTGCAGTATCGTGGCGGAGCTTTAAGCGGTATTCGGCGCGGGCTGTAAACATGCGGTAAGGCTCTTTTGTTCCAAGAGTTACAAGGTCATCAATAAGAACTCCAATGTAGCCTTCGTCGCGGCCGAGAATTACCGGCTCAAAATCCGGAATCTTGTCAAAAGCATCAAAGCCTGCATCCTTCTGAACACCCCGCTCGTAAGCGTTGAGTTCGGCAGTTTCGCGCTCAGAGATTTCTGCAAAGCGGGCTTTTTCTTCGTTTGTCATATCAGCCTTAGGATGGAAGGCGTCTTTTTCCATTGAGCTTGGCACACCGTTGAGGCTGTGTGGAATCTCTGCCAATGGGCCGCATACTTTTATATGCTCACGGGCATAAAGTCCGGCATTCATTCCTGCTATAAGGCCCTGGCCGGCAGCTTCCTCATAACCGGAAGTTCCGTTTATCTGACCGGCATTAAAGAGACCTGCAACACGCTTAGTTTCCAAAGAAGGATACAATTGTGTCGGTTCAACAAAGTCATATTCTACAGCATAGCCCGGGCGGCTCTGTACGGCATTTTCAAAACCATGCATTGTGCGCATAAAGGCATCCTGCACACATTCCGGCAGGCTGGAAGAAAGTCCGTTAAGGTAGATTTCATCAGTTTCAAGACCTTCCGGCTCTACGAAAATCTGATGGCGGTCACGTTCTGCAAAGCGCATAACCTTGTCTTCAATACTTGGACAGTAACGCGGACCAATTCCGCTGATTTTTCCTGAGTAAAGCGGAGAGCGGCCGATGTTGTCGCGGATGATTTTATGAGTTTCTTCGTTTGTATAAACAATGTGGCAGTTTACAAGAGGGCGTTCTACTTTCTCTGTTTCAAAACTGAAAGGAATAACCTCAGTGTCGCCCGGCTGTTCGTCCAGTTTGCTAAAGTCTACAGTCTTGCGGAGAATACGAGGTGGAGTTCCGGTCTTGAGTCGGCCGGTTGTAAAGCCAAGTCTGTGAAGACTTTCTGTAAGTCCGTAAGCAGCAGGCTCCCCTACACGTCCGCAAGGGGCATCATATTCACCAATAAAAATACGGCCGCCAAGGAAGGTTCCTGTTGTCAAAACAACAGAGCGCACAGGAATTACCCGGCCGCGTTCTGTTACTACACCGGTTACCTTCTGACGCATTCCGCTGAGGGCCGCCTGGGTGCGGGCTTCACCACGTTTTTCGCCAGGGATAGTTCCCTTTTCTGCAGCAGAGTCGCTGTTTGGTGGCAGCGGAGTAGACGAAGCAGTTGTCAGGATATCAATTACGGTATCCATTAAAGTATAGAGATTTGGAGTTGTCTCGCAGATTTTGCGGGCCAGCATTGAATAGGTAATTTTATCTGCCTGGGAACGAGGAGCCTGAACTGCAGGGCCCCGGCTCTTGTTGAGCATGCGGAACTGAATCATAGACTTATCTATCAGCTTGGCCATCTGGCCGCCAAGAGCGTCTATTTCGCGGACAATATTTCCTTTTGCAATTCCGCCGATAGAAGGGTTACAGCTCATGCGGGCAATGGCATCCGGAGTCTGGGTAATCAATACAGTTTTAAGTCCCATGCGGGCACAGGCAAGTCCCGCCTCAATTCCGGCATGTCCCGCGCCGACTACGGCAACATCATAATAATCATAAAAACCAGGCATAGTTCACGATTATACTTAAAATGCATACCTTGCACAATTATATATACGTTTTTTCTATATTATGTTATAATAGAAAGGTGAATAATGTTGATTTAAAACAGATTAAGGCTGTGGCATTTGACATCGACGGAACTCTTTACAGAGCATGGAAGTTCAATTTGCGTATTGCACCTTATTTTCTCGCGCATTCAATTTTCTTTCTCAAATACGGACTTGTACGCAGCATTATGCACAAAACAGAAGCTACAAATGAATTCATAAAGGTTCAGGCTTCTCATATGGCAAAAAAATTAAACTGCAGCCCTGAAGAAGCTCAGCAAAAACTCGAAAAAGTTGTCTATAAAGGGCTGGAAAAATACTTTGTAAACATCAAACCCTGCAGGGGTTCAATTGAGTTTATAAAAAAGCTTAAAGAAAAAGGCTACAAAATCGGACTTCTCTCAGACTTTCCGCCGGAACAAAAAGGCTCTATCTGGGGAATCCGTGATTTATGTGATGTAGTTCTTGGCTCAGAAGAAGCAGGAGCTCTTAAGCCGGATTCAACTCCTTTTCTACGACTTGCTCAGGAATTAAATCTTCCTCCAGAGCAAATCCTGTACGTTGGTAATAATCATGCATACGATATTCAGGGAGCACATAATATCGGAATGAAAACAGCCTGGCTGATTCTTCCTCACATGGGATGGGTCGGCAAAAAATCAAAAATCGCTGACTTTACATTCTGGCATTACGGCCAGCTTTCTGAATTATTCTTTGGGGAAAAATAAATAAAAAAAAATTGGGTGGGGATAAAAAATGGAAATCGTAATTGCAATTCTCTTTTCAACTGTCATTTCAATGGGAGTATCGCTTTACTTCCGTATGCTTGGAAAAAAAGATGATCCTTTGGAAAGAATTAACAAGTTTGCAAATAAGAAAACAAATGAGTTGAACGAAGCCTTTGGAAAAATTCAAACCAGATTCAATACGATTATTTCCGAATTCCAGGCGCAGCAGACTCAGGCTAATGCAGCCGTAAAGCTTTTAAAGCAGCAGAACGATGAATTCAATTCAAAGATGCAGACTTTTGACCAGAGTATTAACGCTGTAAAAAATATCAAAGCCCAGATTGATGCCTACTCTAAAATTCTCACTGAACTTAATGATATGACTGCTCAGGTAGAAGAAAATCTGGAACGCCTCCACAAGGAAAGCGGCATTATCTCCACTCTCGACAAAAAGCTTTCTACACAGCAGCAGCAGATTACCCTTATTGAAAAACGTATTCCGGAAGTTTCAAAAGAATTTTCTGTAAAAAATGCAGAGCAGCTTAAGGCTGTTGGCACTACCCTCATTGAAAATTACGAAAACCGTGCCCAGAAGCTTGCCTCAGAAATCAAAGCTTCACAAAGCGAGGCCGAAAAGGCTCTTGGAGAAATTAAGCAGAGTATTCAGGATGCTTACAATCAGGCTGCTGCCAGTGCAGAAAAGCTGGAAAACACAGCCTTTATTCACCTCAGCGAGCAGGCCCAGCAGAGAACAGACAAGTATCTTAAAGACCTTGGAGACCAGACTGCTGCCCTTCAGAGTGAGCTTGAAAAGCAGACTCTTGCCATCAGAAATGATATTACAAACAGAACCGGCATTATTCACGAAGAGCTTGAAACAAAAGCAAAAGAGCTTACAAAGAGGTTTGATGATAAGACAGCTGCCGCAAGCTCTGCATATAAAGCATCTGAAAGCAAACTTCTTTCAGATGCAAAGGCAAACCTTATCAAGATAAACGAAAAGTTTAATGAAAAACTCGAACAGCTTTCCGGAGCCTTTGCCGAAAAGGTAGATGCACTCCAGACAAAATACAACCAGCAGCTTGAAAGTATTGGCGGTAAAAACGATGGTATCATTGGAAAAATCCAGGCCCGCTTTAACGAAGACAGCAACAAGCTCGAAGCTGAATACACAAAACAGATGGAAAGCATTCAGAAGAAGAACGAAGGTAACTACTCTGCCCTCTCAGAAAAGTTCGATGATGACTTCAAGAAGTTCCAGGAAACTTATACAGCAGCCTTTGAAAATGCAACTGCAACAAACAACAAAAAGGTAAACGACTTTAACCTTCTCTTTGTTGAAGAGCATAAAAAGTTTGCAGACGAACATCAGCGCCTTATAAACGATTTTACAGAGCTGCTTAATTCTTCTCAGGTTGAGAATGACAGAAAAGTTTCTGAGCTTAAAGAAAGTCAGGACCAGCAGATTAACAACCTCAACGAACTCTACAATGCTGAATATACAAAAATCAAGGAAGAATACCTTGGCCGCTTTGAAGGCTTACAGGATGAATACTCTCAGCAGATTGATGGACTTCAAAATGTATTCGGAAACCGCATAGAAGAACTTTCTAATACAGAAGAAGATTACAAAGCCCGCATTGAAGGTCTGCGAACTCAGCTGGAAACAAGCCTGCGACAGTGCAACGAACGTTCAATGTCTCTTCAGACTGAAATTACAGACATGCAGGAAAAGCTTTCTGAAACCCTCAAGCAGGTTGCTTCAGAAGCAACTACATCAGTACAGAATGCAGAAGCTTCTGTTCAGGCAATTAAGCAGCAGTGCGATGAAGCAGAACGCAAGGCCGCAGAACTTAAGCCGGAACTCGAAGAAAAAATCAGCCAGATGAACATGAGTCTGGATAACGTTCAGAATGAAACAATTTCTAAACTCGAAAGACTCCAGTCTGCAACAGAAAGCAAAATTGAAGAAATCACAAAAGATACTACTTCAAAAATTGATATACTGCAGACCTCTGCAGAAAATCAGTTTGCCGCAATTTCAAAAGAAACCTCTGCTCAGCTTGAAAACTTCCAGAGCTCTACAGAAAATCAGCTGGCTGCAATTCAGAAAGAGACCTCTGCAAAAATCGGCTCTTTCCAGGATTCTTCTGAAAATCAGATCGCAGCAATTCAGAAAGAAACTTCAGAAAAAATCAGCGCTCTTCAGACTAGTGCAGAAAACCAGATTGCAGCAATTCAGAAGGAAACTTCAAGCAAAATCGACAGCTTCCAGAATGCCGCAGAAAATCAGCTTGAAACAATTCAGAAAGAAACTGCTCAGACTCTCAAATCTCTGCAGGGCGATTCAGACAATCAGTACGAAAGTCTCAAGAAAGAAACTCTTGCTAAAATTGAAGCCTTTAGCAATGAGACAGAACGTCAGCTGGAAGGCTTTAAAGGTGACACTACTGCCCGCCTGGATAACTTCCAGAACGAAACAGATGCCCGCCTCGAGAGTCTTACCAAAATCATTACAGATTCTGTACGCAAGGCTGTTAGCGAAAGTGAGGTTAAGCATCTTAACATTCTCGAGAATGTTGACTCTCAGCTTCAGGCTTACAAAAAGGATATTGAATACAAGCTTTCTCAGATTCAGGTTTCCGAAAGCGACATCGATACTCTTGAAAAGAGCCTCAAAGCTGCAATGGCCGAAGTTCAGAACAGAGTACTGCGTGAGTTCGAAGGCTTTACTACAAATCAGAAGCAGAAGCACGAAGAATTCAGCAATACTATTAAGGAAGATTCTGCAGAAATCGAAGAGAAAATCAGCGAAATCAACCGCTCTCTCGACAGCCTCAAGGAAACTGCAACCGGCAGCATGAGTGCTAAGATTCAGGAATTTGAGTCTGAGTTTAATCAGATTCTTTCCACAAAGAGCAACGAAATTGATACTGACCTCGCAGAATGGAAGCACGACCTTGATTCAAAGCTCACAACAATCTCCAATACTTATGAGGATTCTCGTAAGGAAGTTGAGAGTAAGTATCTTGAAGATTTTAAGAATGGAATTGAAGGACTGCAGACAAGAGCTTCTGATCAGTACTCAAAGGTTGCCGCAGCTATTGAACGCACAAAGCAGGAAATGCAGGATTCTATAAAAGACATTCAGGATTTTGTAAACCGCTTTAAGAATGATACAGACAATTCTATTGATTCTCTTACAAAGGCTTCTCAGGATGCCCTTAAGAAAGAAATCGAAAATAACAAGCAGCTTGTACAGACTTCTCTTGCCAAGCTTCAGGATGAACTTTCTGATGACCTTAAATCATTTGAAGAAACAATCAGAGTCAGACAGGAAAATGGATCTTCTTCTATCGATGCGGCTCTTGCAGAATTCAATACCTGGAAGCAGCAGCTTAAGAGTCAGTTCGAAGATTCAGCTTCTATTTTCAACCGTGACCTCGAAAGCTTTAAAGCCCAGTCTGATGATAAAATCAAGGAAGAAAGCCAGAAGCTTATTCAGAATATGAATGATTATGCTCTTGCCGTTCAGAATCAGCATAATGAACTTAATGATAAGATTTCTGACCTTGAAAATAAGACCGGCGCTTCAATTAAAGAATATGAACAAAAATCTGCTGAAATTCTGAAGCAGATGAACAGCACCTACAAGCAGATGGTTGAAGATACAAAGAAGCACCTTGAAGAACAGGATGCTGCTGCAAAAGAAAGAACAGACGCCTTTAAGAAAAGCATTAAGGAAGCAGAGGATAAAAACCTTGCAAACCAGTCTGCCTTTACCGACAAGATGCAGAACGCAGTAAACCTGCTTCAGTCAAACCTTGGTGGAATTGAAAAGGAATTGCAGGATGTAAAAGCTAATATTCAGAGCTACGAAAAAGCAGACAAAATGCGCCTCCAGCTGGAAGAAAATGTTGCTGAACTCAACGCTTCATTTACAAAGCTTAAGGGTTATTCAGATGCTGCTGATAAGATGAATATCCAGTACAACTCAATCCTTAAGATTAATGAAGAAATTAACCGTCAGCTTTCCGGAATGGAAGCCCAGAAGAACCGCGTTGTTGGTCTTGAGCAGCAGTTCAACAAGATGTTAGCACTTTCTAACACAATCGATGAACGCATTCAGTCTTTGAACACAACTTCAGATGACCTGCAGGCTATGGAAGTTACCGTGCGCAATTACAACGACCGCCTCCAGCATGTTTCTGAGCAGTATGAACGCCTTGAGAAAAAGGACGATGTTATTAACCGTATTAAGACTGATGTTGATTCTCAGTTTGAAAAACTCAAGGATCTTGAACAGAGACTTACAAACTGTAACCGCCAGGCAGTTTCTCTTCCACAGGAAATCAAGGAAGTTCAGAACAGCGTAGACCGCATTCTCCAGAACGGTCCTAAGATTACAGATGCAATCGGCAGACTCGAAAGCCTTGATGCAATTATTTCTGATACAGACAAGAGAATTGAAGCTCTTAATTCTGTAACTACGGGTATTAAGAAAACAGAGCTTGATTTACAGGGACTTTCACGTGATGTAGATAAGAAGTTCGAAGTTTTGAACAATATTACAAAGCAGGAAAGAGCTAAGTCTCCTAGCAAAAGAGGAAATGCAATCAACCCTCAGATTAACGAGAGTGTAAGACAGCTTAAGAGACAGGGCTGGACAATTGCTGATATAGCAAAACGTTTGAACCTTACAGAGAACGAAGTTGATTTGATTTTGCAGTTACCGGAGTGATTCCAATAAACAAACAACCTGAGCCTCTACGGCTTCACTAGTACCAACCGGCGGGAGTTTCTCGCCGGTTTTTGCTTTAACAAAAACCTGATTTTTTCCCACGCCCAGTATGGCCACGATACTCTCTATTACTTCGTCGCGGCGAGGAAGAAACTTTGGCTTTTCAAGTTTGATTACACAGTCGAGATTCACAAGAGACCAGCCGGCAGCCTGAACATCTTTCCAGACTGCGCGAAGAAGGTCGGCAGAATCTGCATCCTTCCACTTAGCGTCTTCCGGCGGAAAGTATGAACCAATATCGCCGAGTCCGGCAGCTCCAAGAAGAGCATCTGTTATTGCGTGAAGAAGAACGTCTCCATCTGAATGGCCGTCCTCCCCTTTTTCAAAATCAAAAAGTACTCCGCCAAGAATCAAGCGGCGGCCTTCTACAAGGCGGTGAAGATCATAACCAAGTCCAACGCGAATCATTTAAGTGCCTCCAGATCTGACGGATATGTTATTTTAATATTATTTACATCGCCCTTTGTAACACGGACAGGGCCGCAGTAGGCTCCCCAGATTTCTGTGTCGTCTGTGTACTCGTGGCCGTCGGCGACAGCGCGACCGTGTGCTTCCAGCAGTTCCTTAAAACGGAAACACTGCGGAGTCTGTACCGCAGTAAGTGAACTTCTTACAAGGTGGCGTTTTATAAAGCCGTTGGCATCAATTTCTTTCTGGGTGTCAGTTGGTGTCACTCCGGGAACGGAAGCACCGTACTCGCAGGCAGCCTGCAGAGCATCCATAATAACCTGGCGGCTGACAAAGGGTCTGGCCCCGTCGTGAATCAAAACTATATCTGGCTGGCCATTAACCGCAAGCAGGCCATTGTAAACAGACTTCTGTCTGGTATCGCTGCCTTCGACAATACGCACACCTTCCGTCATTGCGAGCGCCGAAGGCGCGTGGCAATCCACCCCATCCAGGGCCGCACGACAGGCTTCAACTCCCCCAACCGGACAAGTCACAATAAAATCAGTTATTTCATAATCTGCACAAGCGTTTAAAAAAGCTTGGGCACAGACCGAAAGGACTGTGCCGTTCTTAAAAGGAAGATATTCTTTTTTTATTCCGCCACCGATTCTTGTAGAAGAACCGGCCGCAGTAATAATAATTGCAATTTTAGAAAGAATCGTCTTCGTCGTCAAAATCTTCATCCGCACCCATATCGTCAGCTGAATCATCTTCATCATCAGAATCATCTGAGCTGCGTCTGTTGTTTCCTTCCGAAATATCATCCATCAAATCATCATCTTCATCATCATCAAGAATCATTGTATGTTTGATTTTTGGAGCTGCTCCAGGCGGCTCGAGCTTTGTATGGATTTCCTGCTCAACCTCTTTTGAAGATTTACCAAGAGCAAATGCAATTTCATCTTCAAGGAGTTTTTTTGCTGAATCATAAAGCTTGCGCTCAAGGATAGGGAGTTCCTTTACCTTGCTTCTGTTATAAAGGCAGCGAACAATTGTCGCAATATCTTTTACAGTTCCTTTTTTAAGAAGGTCGAGGTTCATCTGATAGCGGAGTTTCCAGTCTGAAGTAATTGGTTCAAAATCATCTGAAAGAAGATTAAGGGCTTCCTGTGCTTCCTTAGCTGAAACAATCTGGCGGATTCCAAGGTTCTCTGCATTTTCAACAGGAACCATCACAACCATGTCAGAGGCTTCAATATAAATCTTATAGTAAGGAGTTGTCTGATCTTTATAAGTCTTTTCAAAAACTTCCTTTACAATTCCAACACCCTGACTTGGGTAAACAACCTTCTGGTTTATTTTAAATTTATTTGCCATATATTTATAATATATCACAAAATTACAAAAAATTCAAATCAAAGAAGGTTCGCTATAAAATCTAATGGGCTTCCGTTACGACGATTGCAAAATCTGCTCGCTCTCCCTTTTTTGTGAAAGAATCCTGCGGTTTTCGCAAGCGAAAATCCTCGGATTTTTTTTATGGCTAAGACAATATGTTGTGTCTTCCTTTTGCAGAATCATGGATTCAGCTACAATAAAGTTAGACAAATCTTATAAATAGCATTACCAAAATGCAAAAGGAGCACAACATGGAAAGTATAATTTATGTAGGCATGGATGTCCACAAGGACAGTTACTCAATCTGCTGTTATAAAGCTGACGAAGACAGATTCTATTACGAAAAGAAAGTAAATGCCGAATCCAAGAGAGTATTAAAATATCTGGAATCGGTTAATAAAGAATTTGGTGAAGACTGTTTATTAATGTGTGGATATGAAGCCGGTCCAACAGGATTCGGCCTCTACAGGGATTTAATAAAAGCCGGATATATTTGTGTTGTAATTGCTCCAACTTCATTAAAGCATTCGTCAAATCATAAAATTAAAAATGACAAAGTTGATGCAAGATTTTTAGCAAAAACTTTGTTCACAAAAGATTACAGTTCTGTTCATGTAACAACAGAACATGAGGAAGCCATAAAAGAATATTGCAGAATGCGGTTAAGCCTGAAGAAAGAACTTACAAGAGCAAAACTGGTATTACAATCATTTTTATTGCGTCATTGTAAGCAGTAAAATATAATGTCGTCAAAATAAAAGAAAAGGTTTCTTTGAACTGTTATAATTTTGTTACCACACAAAAACAATAACGGAGGAAAGAAACCTATGAAAACAATAGCAGAAAAGAAAAAAAAGTTCACCCATTTTAAATACGAAGAACGACTTGTTCTTGAGTTTTATCTAAAGGGAACAAATCTCTTTCCTCGGATAACTGACACAGGTGAACTTGCTGCTATTTTCCATAAAAGCCGGCGAAGTATTCAAAGGGAGAAAAAAAGAGGAATGATAGAACATGAAACCTCTGTAACAAAGACAAAGTTTG
>NZ_ATWV01000001.1 GCF_000421345.1 Treponema bryantii NK4A124 | reverse complement strand
CCTCCGTTATTGTTTTTGTGTGGTAACAAAATTATAACAGTTCAAAGAAACCTTTTCTTTTATTTTGACGACATTATATTTTACTGCTTACAATATTTTTATATAACTGAAAATTATTTGCTACCTGTATAATACCGTGTTATAATTAAAAAATCCTTTAAACGTTTATTATAAAAATCAATTAAAAATCAGATTTACTCTTTTTAAGTATGCAGGAGAATTGTATGAAGCATATGAACAGTTGTGCTTTAGGGATTGTTTTGTCTCTATTGCTTTTAGGATGTGGAAAATCACCTGTGGTGCAGCAGGGCAGAGGTCCTTTGCCGGAAAAAAAGGTGAGCGGACCAATTTTAAACGTATCGCTGGATGCCACAATTGATACTCTGGATCAGCAGGTTTCTGTCTATGCAACTTCTTTTGAACTCATTGGAAATATGATTGATGGTCTTATGCAGATGGCCGATGATGGTTCTGTAAAATATGCCTGTGCAAAGGAGATGCAGGTTTCTCCGGATGGCCTTCATTATACCTTTAAGCTGCGTGATGATGTTTACTGGTCAAACGGAGAGCCTGTAACAGCACATGACTTTGTATATGGCTGGCAGAGAGCTATAGATCCGGCAACAAAATCTGAATATGCTTTTATGATTAGTGATATAGCCCAGATAAAAAATGCAACTGCAATTCAAGCAGGGCAGATGGAGCCAAATCAGCTGGGAGTTCGTGCAAGAGATAATTACACTTTCGAAGTTGAACTTCAGACTCCTGTTTCATACTTTGATCAGTTGCTTTACTTCTGTACTTTCTATCCGGCAAATCAGACTTTTATAGAAAAATGCGGCGACAAATATGCAACAAGTCCTGAGACCTGCCTTTCTAATGGTGCCTTCCTTCTTACAGATTATAAGGTTGGCGCTACATCAATTTCCTTTATTAAAAATACAGCCTATTATGATGCAGCAAAAATCAAGCTTGGCGGAATTCATTATGAGGTTATAAACAGTGGAGAGGAGGCTCTGAAAAAATATCAGAGTGGTCAGCTTGATTTTGTTGAACTTTCTGGTGATGCGGTTGTTCAGATGCAGAACTCTCCTGAGTTTAAGCCGGTAGATTCAGGCTTCCTTTATTTCTTAACCTTTAATTTTGATGATCCTTTATTTGCAAATAAAAATCTTCGTCTGGCAATTGCCAATGGTATAGACCGGGAACTGATTGCTAAAGAAATGGCAGATGGTTCAGCCGCAGCTTATGGAGCAATTCCAAGAGGATTTGCTTTTTCTCAGACTGGTCAGGACTTTACTCCGGCCGGAGTAGAGTTCCCGGATGTATGTTCTTATAATCCTGCCAAAGCCCGTGACTATTTTGAAAAAGCCAAGAAAGAACTTGGAAAGAAAAGTCTTGAAGTGGAGCTTCTTACTGCTGATGGCGAAACTCAGATAATCTGCTGTGAATCAATGAAACGACAGCTTGAAAGAAATCTCAATGGAATAAAAGTTAATATCAGATCTGTAGAAAAGAAGGAAAGACGAAAAATTATGAGTTCCGGCCAATTCCAGTTTGGACTTAATAACTGGGGACCAGACTATGCAGATCCTATGACTTATCTTGCAATGTGGGTAACCGGTAACTCAAACAACATGGGTAACTATTTTAATCCTGCCTACAATGCCCTTATTGCAAGCTGTACAGACGGTGAGCTTTGTACAAAGATTGCTGAACGCTGGGCTGCAATGAAGCAGGCAGAAATTATGATTATGGATGATGCTGCTATTTCGCCGGTCTATCAGAAATGTAATGCAAATCTTATTAAGAGCAATGTTAAGGGCGTTGCCTTCCATGCTGTAGCTATCAATAAGATATACAAAAACACAACAAAATAAAGCGAAAGAGAGGAATTATTTATGGAAGAAACTAAGAAAAGAAAATATGCTCATCTGGCTATGCAGTTCTCGCTTTATATTCTTGCGATTCTGGTTGTGTCATTTGTGCTTCAGAATATCTTTATTGTAAAGAGTGTAAAAGCCTATTCTCAGAGAGATTATTCAGACTTCAGTGAGAAGGTAATTACCGAGGATGCAGGAAAAATTCAGAACTGGAATGAGGTTCTTGTAAATGATCTTCGTATCTATTCTGATAATGATGTTACGAAGGCAGGTAATGCAGACCGTATTATTGCATGGCTTTTATCACATGAAAATATCAGAAATCCTTTGTTTAATTATGTTATGTTCTGTACTCCGGATGGGGTTGGTTATGCAAGTGACGGAAGAATTCTGACTGTAATTTCCAAGCCTTTTTTCCGTTCTATCATGAATGATAAAAAAGAGCTTTATGTTTCGGATATTGATTTTCAGGTCGATGGAAGTGTCTGCTATTACATTGCAAGACCAGCCTATAATGCGGCAGGTAGTCTGATTGGTGTTTTTGCCGGCGCGGTTAAGCTTAATGAAATTGATAAGATGGTCAGTGAGCTTTCTATGGGGCAGGAAGGAAAGGCGATTCTTGTCGGTTCTAACGGAGTTCTTATTTCTCATATCCGTGGTATGAGTAAATATATGGACCTTTCTTACAGTGATAAGGCGGGCTTTTCCGGGCTTGATACAATTGCAGTAAAAGCCTGTGCCGGAGAGTCGGGAGAAGGTTATTACAGGGATCCGAATGGTGTACTTACCTTTGCTTCTTATGCCCCGGTTCAGGGAACACCTTGGTCTGCAATTCTGACAATTCCTCAAAAGCAGATTGAAGCGGTTGGTAATAAAATGAGAACCATCATTCTCATTATCAGTATTCTTGTAGGAATAATAGTTTCTGTCGCATGTTCATTGATGATGATTGCTGCAGTAAAACCTCTTAAGATAGTGCAGGAATCTATTCATGATATTGCTTCGGGAGAGGCTGACCTTACACAACAGATTGTTGTAAAAAGCAATAATGAAATTGGTGCTCTTGGGGACGGCTTTAATGCCTTTATGGAAAAACTTCGTACAATTATCGGCGGGGTTAAGGATTCAAAGGAAATCCTTGGAGACGTAAACTTAGGACTTCAGCAGCGTATTGGAGAAAATGGTCAGTCTATAGAGGCAATCATTGGAGACTTGAATGATATTGGATCTCAGGTTGAAAATCAGGCAAACAGCGTATCTCAGACAGTAAGTGCTGTAGAAGAGATTGCCCAGAACATTCAGTCTCTTGAGAATATGATTGAAACTCAGTCGAGTGGTGTAGTAGAAGCAAGTGCTGCCGTAGAAGAGATGATTGGAAATATCAGCAGTGTAAACAATTCTGTCGGATATATGGCCCAGTCTTTTGATGCTCTTATTCAGAATACAGAAGCCGGTATTCAGCGCCAGAATGATGTAAACCAGCGAATCCGTAATATTGAAGAACAGTCTAAAGCCCTGCAGACTGCCAATAAGACAATCAGTGATATTGCCGGCCAGACAAACCTTCTTGCTATGAACGCAGCTATTGAGGCGGCTCATGCGGGTGAGGCCGGAAAGGGCTTCTCTGTTGTTGCCGATGAAATTCGTAAGCTTTCTGAAACTTCAAGTGCTCAGTCTAAGACAATCCGCGAGGAGCTTTTGAAGATTGAAGGTTCTATTAATGATGTAGTAAGTGCTTCTCAGGCTTCTACAGATATGTTCGTGGAAGTAAGTAATTCCATTACCCAGACCCAGCAGCTGGTGCTTCAGATTAAGGGTGCTATGGAAGAACAGCAGGAAGGTTCCAAGCAGATTGGTGATGCACTTAAGCTTATGAATGACAATACAAGTGAGGTTAGGGCTGCTTCTCACGAAATGGCCGAAGGTAATAAATCTATTCTTGTTGAAATTGATCAGCTGCGAAATACTACCGGAGTAATCCGGGATAGTATGGATAAGATTTCTTCGAGTGCCGGTGATATTAAGGAAACAAGTAATGCGCTTTCTGAAATTGCAAACAGTGTTGAGGCTGCGGTTGGTCAGATTGGCGGTCAGATAGATTTGTTTAAGGTATAGGATGGTTAAATGATAAAGCCCGGTGTTAAGCCGGGCTTTGTTATTAGAGAACTAAACTAGTAGTCCTTCTTCTCTGTCTTACGTCTCTTGTTAAGAAGCTTTCTCTCGAGAGTAGTCTTCTTCTGGTGGAGGGTAGCAGAAGGTTTTTCGAAGTATTCGCGCTTTTTGTATTCGCGGATAATGCCTTCTTTTTCAACCATGCGCTTAAAGCGTTTGATTGCTTTTTCAAGGTTTTCTGAATCATCAACCATGATTGTTGCCATACTGTATTCACCTCCTTTTTCCGGTGGTTCCGTCGTTAAAAAAATAATGTGAGAGATAATATAATATAAAAAGAAAAATTAATCAATATAAGAAGTGTGCTGATATAAAATTAATCACCACACGGATTTGATTTTGCTAACGCAAAATCTTATATAATTTAATATGGAATTACGTTAGTAATTCCCAATCAGTGTGGTAATCTCTTTCTCTAGACTGTTTGGAGTCCAAAGTTCTTTGTCTGTAAATTCAAGGTAAAAGAGTCCGTTTTCGTCTCGTATAAACTCCGGTACAACATTTGCATCCGGATTTGTCTGCAAAAACCAGAGTCTCAAAAATGCCATATTCTCGCTGAGAGTGTAATCATCACGTTTGCAGAGGGGGCTTTCAATTTTAAGGGAGTGAAGTCGTGCAGTGGACTTTTCTTGTTTAGTGGCCTCACATAGGTCCTGGAGTTTGCAGAAAAGCTGGTAAGCCTGTAAAAGATTTTCCTCGTCCTGTTCAATGTCCTGAGTGCGAGGCTCCATAAAATCAGAAAAACGACGACGCAAGCTCTCTTCTCTTTCTGCTTCACGGAGCTTTATTTCTTCCTGGAGAATTTTGTCTTTAGATAGGGGAGTCTGTTGCAGCTCTTTATCTTCATCATTAAGCTTTGAAAACTTTTTTGTAAATGCAGCTACAGATTGTGCAAGATTTCTTTTTTCCGACATAAAAATAAATATATCGTTATTGTTTGAATTGTCAAGTTTTATCGTTTATAATTAAATCAATATGCCAGATACTAAAGAGATTTCTACAACAGACGAATTAAAAAAAAAATTTTTATCTGATGACAAAATGACACTGCTGCTTGCTAAGGTTGTTTCGGCTACTATGTTTGTGCTGGGCGTTATTATGGCCATAACCACTCATATTGAGGGCAATCATGCAATGGTTATTGTCAGTCTGACTTATGGCCCTCTTTTTCTTATTTCTTTTATTGTAACTCTGATAAGCAAAAAGCCTCACTTCTTTCTTGTATTAGGATACATTCTTAGTATTGTAATGGAAATTGTTTTTCTGCTTACCGGTGGGCAGGAAGGTTTTGGTATTTTCTGGATGTGTATAATTTCACTTTTTACTTTTTTTGCTAATCAAAAAAGGGTGTTTTATATAGTAAACTCTGTTTATATTCTTCTGGTAATATTAGGCTTCTGGACACCCCTTTATCATTTCTGTTATCAGTTTTCAGATACAATGCGGGTTCGTTTTCCTCTGCTTTATATGATTGAGTTTATTTTCGCGATAATCATAAAGCTTCGCCTGTCAAAGGTTGAAAGCAATAGAAATATACTTTTTAATAATCTGATTGAATTACAGAACAGTCTGCAGCAGCAAGTAGAAGAGCGGACAAAGGAACTGAAGGAAGAAAAAAATAATTCTGAAAAACTGCTTATTGAACTTACCCAGGCCCTTGCTACAACTATTGATGCTAAAGATAAATATACAAGCGGACATTCCAGAAGGGTAGCGGAGTATTCAAAAATGCTGGCAGCTGCTCTTGGAAAGGATGAGAAAGAACAGCAGAAAATTTATCTTTTTGCCCTGCTTCATGATATTGGTAAGATTGGTATTCCAGACTGGATTATCAATAAACAGGATAAACTGACTGATGAAGAATATGCAGAAATTAAAAAGCATCCCCAGATTGGATATGAGATTTTGAAAAGTATTTCGATTCTTCCCAATCTTAAAAACGGTGTCCGCTGGCATCATGAACGGATTGACGGCACAGGATATCCGGATGGACTTACTGCCGCAGCTATTCCCGAATATGCAAAAATTATCAGCGTAGCAGATGCCTACGATGCAATGACCTCAAACCGAAGTTACCGAAGTTCTTTGCCACAGGCTCAGGTTCGTGCAGAAATTAAAAATCAGAAGGGAAGTCAATTCGACCCGGCAGTAGCAGACAAGATGCTGGAAATCATTGATGCAGATGTGGATTATCTGCTGAGAGAAAAAACAGAAGAAGAATAATAATCGGGTATACTGGATTCGAACCAGCGACCTCAACGTCCCGAACGTCGCGCGCTACCAGCTGCGCTAATACCCGAAAAAAAATACAAAAGATGATAAAAAAAAGCCTTCCGATGAATGGAAGGCTTAGCGCGAGCGGCGGGGCTCGAACCCGCGATCTCCGGCGTGACAGGCCAGCGCGATAACCAGCTTCGCTACGCCCGCGTGATGTTTGTTATATTACACGAATCGAGGATTTGTGTCAATAATCTGAGATAGAAAAAATAAAAAAAATCCCGATTTTTTTCGGGATTTTTCATGTTTCTAAATCTTTTATGCAAAGTACTGAGGGTACTTTTTCTTAATTTCATCTTCCTGAATATGCTTTCGTGAAAGATGTTTATCCAAAGCTTTTCTTGCAGCTGCAGCATCCTTAGCTTTGAAAGCTTCCAGAATTTCTTCGTGTTCCTTGATAATCCTTTCAGCATTAAAAGAGTGAAGTGTGAGTTCTCGGATTCTGTCATAGTGAATACTCATAAGTCTTACCATATAATGACACTGCATTTTATTGGTAATCCTATACATCTTTTCGTGGAAGGCATTATCCAGTTCCATAATCTTGTCCAGATTATTCTTTTCGTAATAGAACTGCTGAAGAGTTACATTTTCTTCCAGCTCCTGAATATCCTTTTCATTTGCCTGCTGACATGCCATTTCTGTAATTGCAGATTCAATTGTTGCACGAACGAAAACGGCTTCATCAACATGAGCCATATCAATAAGGCTTACATGGCTGCCTCTCTGAGGGAGAATTTCAATAATTTTAGTAGAAGAAAGCTCCTGCATTGCTTCGTGCACAGGTGTTCGTGAAAGGTTCAGTTCGTTTGCAATATCCTGCTCACTAATCATGCTGCCCGGAGCAAGTTCAAGGTTAATGATGTTTGCCCTTATAACACGGAGGGCATATTCACGGTTTGTTTCTTTTTCAAGTTTTTCTGTGTTTTTCATAACAATCCTAATATTTTATTCAGTCTTATCCATATCGTCAATAATGCTTTTTTCTTATCGAAGAACACTTTTTTCTTGACTTTTTTGTATTATGCTTTATCATACTAATTATACAAGCGTACTAGTATGCAAGTTGCGCTTGTTTAGATTATAACACATATTCTGAAAAACGGGTAATAAAATGTTTAAGAAAAAAGAAAAGCTTGCAGGTACTGAATTAACTGCTGCCGCTAAAAAAGGCGAGTTCAAAAAGTACATGCGCAAATACTGGCAGTTCTATGCACTGCTTTTGATTCCGGTTCTCTACTACATCATCTTCCGCTATATTCCTATGGCCGGAAACGTTATTGCTTTCCGCCGTTACCGTGCAGGAGGAAGCCTCTTTGGTCAGAAGTGGAGTGGACTTAAATACTTTAAGCAGTTCATTGGTGATAAGACCTTCTGGCGTGCATTCCGAAACACTCTTGTACTTAATGTTTCGTATCTGGCTGTGCGCTTCCCTCTGACTTTGATTTTTGCTCTTCTTTTGAACGAAATTAAAGCGCTCTGGTGGAAAAAGTTTGTTCAGACTGTTTCTTATCTTCCACACTTTATTTCTATGGTAATCGTTACCGGTATGATTCGCGAGCTTGTTTCTACAAGTGGACCTCTTAATCAGCTGGTTGCACATTTTGGCGGTGAAAAGATTTCTTTCATTGCCTTCCCTCAGTATTTTAATCCGATATTTGTAATTTCCGGTGTATGGCAGGCTTTGGGATGGGGTACAATTTTGTATCTTGCGGCTATTGCGGGAATCAATCCTTCTCTTTATGAAGCAGCAGAGGTTGATGGTGCTAATCACTTCCAGCGTGTATGGCACGTAACAATTCCTTGTATCCTTCCTACAATTACTACCTTGCTTATTCTTGATATCGGAGGCCTTGTTGGTTCGGGTGGTGCCTTTGAAAAGGTATTCCTTTTGTATAACCCTATGACTTATGAGACGGCAGATATTATTTCTACCTTCGTATTCCGAATGGGTCTTGGTTCTGGTAACTACAGTTACGCTACTGCTGTAGGTTTGTTTGAAGCTTTGTTGAATCTTACCCTGCTTACAATAGCTAACAAGATTTCTAAGAAAGTATCAGGATCGGGATTGTGGTAAGGAGGAATTGAAAAATGTCTGAAAAAACTGGTGTAAAAGTAAAGGAATCTTCAGGATACATCGTATTCAAATGGTTCAATACAATTATAATGATTCTGGTGTGTGCTGCAACTCTTTATCCATTTTTGTATCTTGTGGCACAGTCTTTTTCTTCGGAAGAAGCTATTACACTTGGAAAAGTAAATCTGATTCCAATTGGATTTAATATTGAAACTTATAAATCGGTTCTTGCAAAGGGTGAGTTCATGCATTCTTATAAGAACACTCTGGTTTATTCTGTTTTAGGAACAATCCTTTCTCTTGTCTTCAGCTGTTGTATGGCTTATCCGCTTTCTAAGAAAGAACTCAAGGGGTATAAGGTACTTACAAAGTTTGTAATCTTTACAATGTACTTTGGTGGTGGTTTGATTCCTAACTACGTTTTGATGATGAAGCTGCATCTTATCAATCATACTGCAGGCTTTATTATTCCATCGCTTTTGAGTACCTATTATATCATTTTGATGAAGTCTTTCTTTGCAGATTGCCCTCACGAGCTCGAGGAAGCCGGAGAACTGGACGGACTTAGTCCTATTGGAATTTTTGTACGTATTGTTCTTCCTCTTTCTATGCCTATTATTGCAACAATGATTTTGTTCAATGCTGTTGGTTACTGGAACAACTGGTATAACGCCTTCCTTTACCTTGATAAAAAGGAAATGTGGCCGGTTGCTTATTATCTTAAGACTGTTATTTCCGGTGCTTCTACTTCTGCTGATCCTGGAGAGGCTACTGCAGAAAAGATGCAGATTGCCGCAAATATCAAGTCTTGTTCTATGGTTCTCATGGCTCTGCCGATTATCTGTGTTTACCCATTCATCTCGAAGTACTACGTAGAGGGTATGATGCTCGGTGGTGTTAAGGAATAAGCCACAATGGCTCATAAATAAAAGTTTTTATCAAATAGGAGGATAAAACTATGAAAAGAGTTGTGACAACTGTTGTTGCAATTATGTGTGTTGCTGCAATGTTTGCTGCTCCTTGGTCAAAGAAAGCAAAGGGCAAGAATGCTGCAGCTTCGGGTTATACTTTCGGTGAGGAAGTTACATTCCACTCTGAAAAGCCGGTAACTTACTCAATTTCTTTCAGTGATGCTTCATGGTATGCTATGCAGGATACCTGGAAAACTGAAGGTATATTCAAGGATATCGAAAATGTAACAAATGTTCACCTTGACATTACATCTTATGATAGCGGCGATTATGGTCAGAAGGTAAACCTCGCAATCAACTCTGGTAAACCTACTTACATCATTCCAAAGATTTACGATGAAAACCAGTATGTTTCTGGAGGCGGTGTAGTTGCTGTTTCTGATTATGTTCAGTACATGCCTAACTTCCTCGCTTTCGTAAAGAACTATAAGATGGAGCCGGATCTGGCTACTATTACACAGAGTGACGGAAAATTCTACCGCTTGCCAGGTATGCACCAGGCTGCTCTTCAGGACTACACAATCATGGTTCGTGATGATATTTTCACAGCTGCCGGTTACAATGTTCGTGAACTCGAAAAGAACTGGACTTGGGAAAGCCTCCACGATGTACTTGTTGGTGTAAAGAAGTACATGGTTTCAAAAGGAATGTGTAAGGAATCTGACTACATCTGGTCTGATCTCTGGTGTGGTGAATCTGGAAAAGGACAGGGTGGTAACCTTCTTAAATTGATGGGTGCTTCTTACAATGTTCTTTCTGGATGGGCTATTGAAGGTTCAAACGGTGGTATTAAATATGATTACAAGAAGAAGGAATTCTATTCTTCTTCAATCAGCGAAGATTACAAGAAGTTCATTTCTGTTGCTAACAGCTTCGTAAAAGATGGTCTTCTTGATCCAGAAACATTTACACAGTCAGATGATGTAGCTCATAACAAGTTCTACAGCGGAAAGACAGTAATCATGTCTACAAACCGCTCACAGATGGCTAACGATATTGCAGGTGTAAAGAAGATTCTTGGTGACAAGGCTACATGTTATGTAACAGCTTATCCTTCAGGAACAAATAAGAACCTCGCAGAAACTTCACGTCTTGAATGTGGTGTTATGATTTCTCAGAGAGCTCTTGATGAACTTGGAGAAAAAGAATTCATTAAACTTATGCGTTTCGTAGACTGGATGTTCTATTCTAAGGAAGCTTATACACTCTGTAAGTGGGGTCCAGAAGGAAAGACATGGGAGTGGGCTACTGCAGCTAATGGTGCAAAGATTAAGAAGCTTAAGGCTGGCTTTAAGTGTGGTGGTCTTGGTCTTCCGGGAGCAGACAGCGATGTTGATATCCGTCTTAAGTGGGGATATGCTGGTGGTAACTACTTCTATGGTCACTCAACAGCTGAATCAACAGATGCATTCACTCCAGAAGTTCAGGATCTTTATGCACGCTATGCTAAGTACAAGACAGTTGCTGTAGTTGATCCAAAAGCTAAACCAACTGAGGATGAACGCGAGCAGTTGACTCTCTGGTCTGTTCCACTTACAGATAACATCAACGCATGGACTCTTAAGTTCGTAACAGGACAGAAGGATATCAATAAAGACTGGAATGAGTACCTTGCAAGCTGTAAGAACCTTAATGTAGAAAAGATTGTAAAACTTACAAACGATATCTACAAAAGACAGAGCAAGTAGTTTTCCTGCAGACACGCTTCGCGTGCTGTAGAAAACAATTAATCGTGTGACAGGCAATGTCTTGCCTGCACACGAAATATAATTCCAAGCCGACATGCTTCGCATGCGGTTGAACGGTGGTTGAGTGTCCGCGAAGCGGATTTATCGAAACCACCGTTTTTTTATATCTGAGAGTTTCTGCGCTGCTTAGGCGTAATACCACGGATTTTTTTGTAGGTGCGGATAAAGTGGCTGGCATCTGTAAAGCCTGTTTCCTGGCTGATGTAGTCCAGGGTTTTGTCGGTATAGAGAAGGAGAGTGTCTGCCTTACAGATTCTTATGAATTCAATATATTCCTTACAGGTTTTTCCAAACTGAGTTTTAAACTGCTTTGCAAAATTTGAATAGCACATGCCGCATTTGCTTGCTAAATCTTCTATGCTGATATTTTCTGCAGAGTGTTTGTCGATATATTCGAGGACAGAAAAATCTTTTGTAGAAAACTGGTCGAAGGTTGTTTTAGTAGAAAACTGAAAACCATGACGCAGCCATATTCTTATTACCTCTGTGATTATAAGGCTGATCATGGAAGCAACCTTAATATCATAGCCGAACTGGCGGTTCTTTGTTTCCCACATACAGTATTCAAAATACATTTTTACAGGATTAAAGCGCAGGTCGCGGGCTGTAAGGAGATTTGTTGCTTCTGTATCTGAATTGGCCTTGTCGAGCAATTTGGGAAGCTTTGGAGAACCAGGAGTTGTGTTTGAAAGAATCATATCATCAAATTTAATGACATAAAAAAGAGGTTTTTCTGGATATTCTTCTTTAACAGGGTAGTCGAGGAAGGAATGAATCTGCTTTGGATGAAAGATTATCATGTCGCCCGGATTCATGGTAAACTGTTTGCCGTCTACTTCGGCATAAAGGACGCCGCTTACAAGGTAAACCATCTCTGTAAAATAATGCCAGTGAGGCTTTACATATTTCCAGTCACCCGAAAAGGCCTGAAATGGAGCATTGAGGCTGTCGCTTTCTTCAAAAAGATCGTCCATATTTCCTCCGGAACTTGTAGAGATTCGTACAATAATATTCCTCTTTTTTTATAGCATGGAATTGCCTCTAATGCTAGAGTAAAATCACATAATAAAGAAATGTTTTTATTATGCATTTCGAGGATTTTTATGAAAGAGAAGAGCGCTTTTTCCTGGGTCTGGTCTTATGTACGTAAGTACCGTTTTGGTATGGCAGCAGGCCTTTGTCTCAGTGTTGTTGTTGCAGCAATGAATATGGTAAACCCTCTTGTTACCGGAAATATTGTTGACAGGGTAATTAAGGGCGGTCAGCACCAGCTTTTATTTAAATTGATTGCAATTATGCTCTGTGTTGTTGTGGGAAAGTCTATATTCCGTTACAGCTATCAGGTTATTTTTGAGCACTGTTCTCAGAACGTAATTTTGAAGATGCGAGAAGATCTCTATGCTCATATACAGAAGCTGGATTTTTCCTGGTATGATAATGCTCCAAGCGGCAATGTTATGACTTTGCTTACTTCGGATCTTGATAAGGTGCGCCACTTTGTTGCCTGGGTTTTGTATCAGATTCTGGAAAACTCTCTTATATATATTTTTTCAATTATTACTCTGGCTTCAATTAATTGGAAGCTTACGCTTGCCTTTATGGTAATTGCGCCTCCGGTGCTTCTGCTTGTACGTAAGTTTAAAATTCATATCCGCCCGGCTCATATGAAGGTTCGTGACCAGTTTGCAGTTTTAAATACCCGCGTTGGCGAAAATATTGAGGGTAACCGTGTTGTAAAGGCCTTTGTTCGCGAGGGCTATGAAACAGAACGTTTTGAAAAAGAGAACGAAGCCTACAAAGAGGTTTCGGTTGCCAATGCCGATATGCGAGTAAAGTTTTTACCATGGATTGATGCCCTTTGTCAGATTCTTCCGGTAATTCTTATTATGTTTGGTGGTTATCTTGTAATTCAAAAGGAAATGACAATTGGTCAGCTGGTAACCTTTAACGGCCTTATGTGGGCTTTTATTCAGCCAATTAATATGTTTGGTATGCTGGTTGATAACACACAGAACTTTGCAGCTTCAGCAGACAGACTCTATGAGCTCTGGAAGGTGGACAGCAAAATTAAGAATCCTGAAAACTCTGAGGGCTCTGCAAGTGATACTTCTGCTGCAGCCGACGCTTCTGCAGCACCTCAAATTGCCGGCAGGGTAGAGTTCCGAAATGTTAATTTTTCATATAACGAAACTCCGGTTATTAAAGACATGAGCTTTGTGATTGAACCCGGAACAACAGTTGGAATTCTTGGTCCTACAGGAAGCGGTAAATCTACAATCGCAAATCTTATGTGCCGCTACTACGATGCAGATTCCGGAGAGGTTCTGATCGACGGTAAAAACGTAAAGGATTACAACCTGCAGGAGCTGCGCCGCAATGTGGGCATTACAATGCAGGAAGCCTTTCTCTTTAGTGATACTGTTGAAGGCAATATTGCTTTTGCTAAGCCGGAGGCTACTTTTGAAGAGGTTGAGGCAGCAGCAGAGCTTGCAAGGGTAAAGGAATTTATCGGCGACCTTACAGATGGTTACGATACTATCGTTGGTGAGCGTGGAGTAGGCTTAAGCGGCGGGCAGAAGCAGAGAATTGCGCTGGCAAGACTTTTCCTTGCAGATCCTAAAGTTATGATTCTGGATGACACTACAAGTGCTGTAGATAATGATACGGAATATAAAATCCGCCAGTCTATTAAGAGCCGAAGCCAGGGACACACTGCCTTTATTATCAGCCACAGAGTTTCTTCTTTTGAAAACTGTGATGTGATTCTTGTTGTTCAGGACGGCAAGATTGTAGATAAGGGAAGTCACGAGGAGCTTATTTCCCGCGATGGTTATTATAAAGAGGTTTGGACTGAACAGACCGGTAAATAAATTCATGTTCGGGCAGGCAATTAAGTGTCATGTTCGGGCTTGACCCGGACATCTAGATTGCCGGATCAAGTCCGGCAATGACAGAGAGGTTAATTATGGCAAGAAATAAATTTGATGCAGATGAAGAAATAGAACAGAAGTTTAATCCTCATATTCTGCTGAGACTTTCAAAGTGGATTAAGCCTTATACAAAGTGGATGGTACTTTCCTGCATAATCATGCTGGTATCATCCGCAATCTCTCTTTGCAGTCCTTATCTTACCCGCATGGCAATCGATAAGGCAATTCCTACGGCTAACTATCGTTTGTTAGTTATTATTTCTGCGGTTCTGCTTTTTTCAACTTTCTTTGTAAGAATTTTGCTTGCAGAAAAGCTTAAGATTATGACCCGTGTTGCTCAGAAGATTATTGTAAATATCCGTCATGATGTTTTTACAAAGCTTCAGTCGCTGCCCTTCAGTTACTTTGACAGCCGTCCGCACGGAAAAATTCTTATCCGCGTTGTAAACTATGTAAACTCACTTTCGGATCTGCTTTCTAACGGAATCATTCAGCTGATTTCGGATCTCTTTACACTGCTTGTAATTATAGGCTTTATGATTGCAATTGATGTAAAGCTTACTCTTGTTTGTATGGCTGTTCTTCCGGTGCTTTTTATAATCCTTTTTTCTATGAAGAAAAAGCAGCATGAAGCATGGAAGCAGGAAAGCTACAAGCGCTCAAACCTTACAGCTTATCTTTCTGAAAGTCTTAACGGTATGAAGGTAACTCAGAGCTTTGCACGTGAAGAAGTAAATCAGGGAATCTTTGATGAGCTTTGCCGCAAGTGTAAAAAGGTCTGGATTCATGCCGTAAACATCAACAATATTATCTGGCCTTCTGTAGATATTCTTTCAACTTTGGGAGTTACACTTGTTTACCTTGCCGGAATCAACTGGCTGGGTGAGACTGTTACAATTGGTACTCTGGTTGCCTTTGCCGGCTACATCTGGCGTTTCTGGCAGCCAATTCAGAACCTTGGAAACTTCTACAATTCCATGGTAACAACCGGTGCCTATATCGAACGTATTTTTGAGCTTCTTGATGAAGATGATGATATTACAGATAAGCCTGGCGCCCGTGAGCTTCCTCCTATCCGCGGACATGTTCAGTTTGACCATGTTGATTTCAGCTACGAGCCTGGTAACCCGATTCTCAAGGATGTGGACTTTACGATTACTCCTGGTATGACAGTGGCAATTGTAGGACCTACTGGTGCCGGTAAAACTACTATCGTAAATCTTTTGAGCCGCTTCTATAATGCGGAGAAGGGCCGTATTTTAATCGACGGAATTGATATTCAGGAGCTCTTGATAAAATCTATCCGTAAACAGGTTGGTGTAATGCTTCAGGATTCCTTCCTTTTCAGCGGAACAATCATGGAAAATATCCGCTATGGAAGACTTGATGCTACAGACGAGGAATGTATGGCTGCAGCCAAGGCTGTACAGGCTCACGAGTTTATTTCTGCTTTCCCGGAGGGCTATAATAAGGTTTTGTCTGCCAACGGAGGCGGTTTAAGCCAGGGACAGAAGCAGCTTATAAGCTTTGCACGCGTACTTTTGAGCGATCCACGCATTCTTATTCTGGACGAAGCAACTTCTTCTGTAGATACTCACACAGAAAAGGCTTTGCAGCAGGGACTTGGAGAGCTTTTAAAAGGTCGCACAAGCTTTATTATTGCTCACCGTCTTTCTACAATCCGCAATGCAGACGTAATTTTCTTTGTTGATCATGGCGAAATTGTTGAAAGGGGAAATCATAACGAGCTTATTGCACTTGGCGGCCACTATGCCAAGATGGTGAGTGGAGTCTTTGCCTGATTTATATTGTTATTTGTATAAACATCTATAATATAGTATAATTTATACGTGCGCACCAGGAATAATATTGAACTAGATGAATACGGATGCTTTGTAAAAAACGACCCGTCAAAAAAAACTGATTTAGATGAAAATTTAGATTCATTGCAGGCTCCAGAAGATGATTTAAGTGCTTTTGGAGCTTTTGTTAAACCTCAGAAAGAAGGACTTCTTCGCCGTGCAGAGGCAATTCGCCATACAAAAGCGGATGAAACTCTGCAGCCTGAAACTGAAGTTGCAGCTGAAGTTGAAACAGAAACAGGCCTTGCATCTGAAATTGAAACTCCTCAGACTGAAGAAACTGTAAGTCAGACTCCGCAGATTAATGAAATTAGAACTCTGCCGGATAAAGAAAATCTGCAGGCAGCCGGGTCAGCCGATGCAGCTTCTGAAGATGAAGTGGCTCTTTCAAAAGTAAAACGTCCTATCGGTGTAAAACTTATTCTCATTATTTCCCTGCTTGTGCTCTTTTCAATGGGAATTATCACAGTTCTCGTTTCATACTTTATTTCAAAAGATACCCGCATCAACGCGGAAGATAATAACCTTACAATCAACAGCCGTACCGCTTCCGACTGCCAGAGCCGTTTGAACTCGGTAATTTCTTCGGCCGGTATTCTTTATGATATTCTGATTTCCGACTCAGAGGAAGAAAGCCGGGAACGTGTTGTAAACTCTTTCTATGAACGTAATAAGTTTATTGCAGCTATAAGCTATAAAGATCTCGACTCAATCAGTTATAACCGCCAGTTCTTTGCTTCAAACGAAATTGAACAGAGCCTCTTTGAAGCCTATGTTGTGCAGGAAAGCGAAGCCGTTGCAGAAAGCCGTCAGGGTAGTGTAAAACTGCTTAACGCTTCTCCATTCTTTGGAGCCCAGACAATTGCAATCTTTACGCCTGTTTATTCTGGAACTCAGTCTGATTCAGCGGTAATTCTTTTTGCCTGCGACGAGCTGTCCGAAAGCTTTGCAAACTCTTCAATCAATTCATCAACTCTTGTAAACGATGAAGGTATTGTTCTTGTTGATCCGGATATTCAGCAGATTCTTAGTGCAGCCGATATGAGTAAAAATCAGCTTGTTGCAGCAATGCTTTCCAGCAAAAATAATAACGAGCAGTTTGTATATACTGATGATGAAGGTACGGAATATATTGCGGCCTTCCGTAAGCTGGGGCTTGGCGGATGTGGTGTAGTAACTGAAGTTAGAAGTGAAATTGTTCTTGAAGCTGTAAATGCAACTACACGTCGTAATCTCTACCTGACAGTTTCAATTCTTTCTCTTGCAATCATTCTGATATGGTTCTTCTCAAAATCTCTGAGTTCTCCTCTTAAAGCTCTTACCGAGGTTGCAAATGAAATCAACCGGGGTAATTTTAATACAGAAAAGTTCGAAGAACTAAGTGGTAACCGCAAGGACGAAATCGGAGTTCTTATTCAGAGTACAAAGAACGAACGCGAAATCTTAAACACAGTAACCTCCCTCACAAACCGTGGTGTAACCCAGGCAATTGTAAGAAAGGAAATTGATTTTGAACCACACCTTAAAGACATCACAATCTTCTTCAGCGATATCCGCGGCTTTACTGCAATTTCAGACGGCTTTAATAAACGCTTTGGTGAAAAGTCTGCTGCAGAAATCATCAGCTTTTTAAATGACTATATGGGCCGCATGGTAAACTGTATCAACATTACCGGTGGAAACGTAGATAAGTTTGAAGGCGATGCAATTATGGCCTGCTGGGGAGTTCTGCGGGATGACGATCTTTCTTTTGAAAATCTTCCTGATGGAGATCCTGAAAAAGAAGAACACAGAAGCCTTCACGAAGAGCATGTTCAGGCAGATGCCCTCAGCGCAATCCGGGCAACTGTTGCAATGCGCTATGCCCTTATGGAATACAACAAGCAGGCAGAAATATTTACCAAGGCCCATGCAGACGAGCCTTACGCAAAATATAAACCGCATATCAGAATCGGTTCGGGCTTAAACAGCGGCCGTGCAACTGTAGGCTTTATGGGTTCTTATCACAAAATGGAATTTACTTCTATTGGTGATGCTGTAAACCTTGCTTCGCGAACTGAAAGCTCTAACAAGCCTTGTGGTACAGATATTCTTATTACTCAGGATACCTATGATATTCTCAAATATAATTTTATAAGATGTCCTGAAAATAATTATACAATCAGCCCGGAGCATCTTGCTAATGAAGTTATTGTAGAAATGATTCCTGTTGCCTTTGAAGTAAAAGGAAAGGGTAAGCAGCATTTCTACGGTGTAGTAAATATGCCTGGCTTTGATATTGAAGGATTCTTCAGACAGTCTGAGCCGGACTTTGAGGTAGACCCGGATTGTATTGGAGCCGTTGGGCCTTACGGACCAAAGAATCTTCATGAGGTAAGAGAATTACTTGGAATCCCAGAACCAAACTTTGATGAGGTAGATCTTGATGCAGCAGAAGAAAAGACAAAAGCTTCGGGTAAGTGATTTTCTGCTTGTGCTTGTCTGCCTTTCGGTTTGTGCAGTAAGCCTCTGGTTTTTCTGGAAAGATTTGAACTCAAGCAGCACCCGAACTGACGTAGACTCAATTGCCACAATTCATTTTAAGCGAAAGGTTTCTCAGAGAAAGTTTGACGACCGTGTCGTATGGGAGCGTCTGCAGCAGGATTCTGCTCTCTATGATAAAGATACTATCCGTACATCTGATGGTGCCGAAGCGGTAATTCTTTTCAGCGACGGTACAAAAGTTGATTTGACCGAAAACACAATGATTCAGATTGGGCTCGAGAAAGACGGAAGTGTAAATCTTTCTGTGGGTGGCGGTAATGTTGAAGTTGATACAACAGCCTCAACTTCTGAATCAGTTAAGCTTTCTATGGGCGACGGTTCTTCTGTGAGTCTGGAAAAGGGCAGCCGCATTACTGCTGCCAGTGGCGGAGATTCGGGCTCTGGAGCGGCTACAAGCTTTACCGTAAAAGACGGAAATGCCGTAGTTTCAAATGCGGCAGGAGAGACGCAAAAGCTTTCGAATGGGGAAGCAATTAGTGTAGAGAAAAATGGCGAGCTTAGTCGTCAGAATATTACTGTAACTTCAATTTCAAAAAATCTCCGTGTTTACAAAACCGAAGAGAAGGTTGAACCAGTAAAGCTTAGCTGGAAGGCTCTTTCAGACAGCAAAAAGCCGGCCGATGTAAAAGTAAAAGTAGAAGTTTCTACTGATAAAGACTTTACAAATATTATTGAGCAGTATAGTGCCCAGGGCTCTTCTTCTTTAGATGTGGTTCCTGATGCAGAAAATGAAAAACTGTTCTGGCGGGTTTATCAGGAAGATGAAGAAGAAAAGTCTGTAGAGGGTGTAATTACAGTTGTTGAACTTTCGCAGATGCAGCTTAATTCTCCTCTGGACAATTCCGTCTTCAGTTATCGTAAGGAGCTTCCAAGCCTTCGTTTTAACTGGAAGAATGATGATTATGCCGAATCCTATAAAATGGAAGTTTCGCGCACTCAGGATTTTGTTTCTCCTCTTATAACAGAAAGTTTGAAATCAACTTCTTATACTACAGCAAGTCTGGATAAGGGAAAGTATTACTGGCGGGTAACTCCTTATTATACAGTAAACTCAATTGGTTATGCGGAAGCTTCTCCCGTTTACAGTTTTGAAATTGAAGAGAGAGAAGCCCTTACAGAGCCTGCTCTTTCTTTGCCTGCCGATGCAGCAAAAATTGTGCTTGGCGATGCGGAGCAGAATGTAATTTTCTCCTGGAAGTCTGATGTAAAGACTGCAGATTATTCCATTCAGCTTGCTGATAATCCGGATTTTACAAATATCCGTCAGACAATAAAATCTTCAGCTACAACAATTGGCGAACACTTTACAATCAAAACTCTGCCGGAAGGAACTTATTACTGGCGCGTTCTCCGTAATTCAGAAGAAGACCGTGAGTCTGGAAATGACCATGCTTTGTCTCTTGTCCGCAGCTTTACGGTTTCAAAATACCTTCCTGGAGTAAATAAACTTTCATGGCCGCCGGACGGCTACTCAGTTGAAGCCGGTCAACTGGCCCGTCTGAACTTTACCTGGAAGCTTGCTTCAGAATACAAGTCTGCTGGTTTAGATTCTGTACTGCAGATTTCTAAGACAGATGCTTTTAATAACATATTAGAAAGTCAGATACTTTCTAAAATGGAATATTCAGGTGCTTCACTCGCCAGCGGAAATTACTACTGGCGTGTCGGCGTTATAAAAGACGGAAAAGAAAGTTCTTTTTCTGAACCGAATAAACTCAGGGTTTTGAACCCAATGCAGGCTCCTAAAGTTATTAAGCCGGAAGAAGCGGCTAAGTTAGTTGTAGCTTACTCAGAGCCTGTTTCTTTTGAATGGCAGCCTGTAGCCGGAGCAGATTATTACAGACTTCTTGTTTATGATGCAGAGGGTAATACTGTTAAGAGTGAAAGGGTGAATGAAGCTAAAGTAAAGCTTGAACTTCCGGTTGCGGCTACAAGCCCGGCAGAGTCTGCTTCTCCTATTTATACAAAATATCGAACTGTAGTTCAGGCCTTTGCAAAGGAAACTGAAATTTCTTCTTCTCGCTTTAGTGAGGAAGCTGAAGTTACTTTTGAAGTACGCCGTCCGCTCCCGGTAACTCTGCTTTCTCCTGTAAATAATAAGAGTTATGATGGACTAACAGCTTTACGAACACCAGTACAGCTTACCTGGAAATCTGGCGATGTAACTACGCGAACTGTGCTCACTCTGCAAAAACAGAACTCAAACGGCAGCTGGCGAACAGTACGTACAATGGAAAATCCAAAAACTACGGTAAGCCTCAGCCGTCTCACAGAAGGCCGTTACCGCTGGAATGTTTCTGCTTCCGGAGAAAGAGGAATTGCACTCGATTCTTCAAGCGAAACTTTCGTAATAAGACCGGTGCCTCTGCTGGAAGGGGCTGTCCTTAGTGAGCCTTCAAATAATCTTAAAATGGATGCAGCTTATCTTAAGAGCCACAGAAATATCAGTTTTAAATGGAAGAAGGTTACAGGTGCTACAGATTACGACTTTGCTATCTATCAGCTGCTTGCTAACGGAACTTACAAGAGAATATATTCTCAGACAAAGGTTCGTGGCACAGAGCTTCGCATAAAAGATCTTTCTATATTTGATGTTGGAACATTTGAATGGCGTGTAACTGCATACAGTCATGCTAAAGACGGTTATGAAGAGCAGAAGAGCAATGCTGCTACGGCAAGATTTAAGATAGATTTCGGCCTGCCGGCAAAGGTAAAAACCGAAGATCCTGGAACAATGTATGGAGAATGATGAGGTGAAGAAAATGTCGCTTTGCGGCCATTTAATTTGCCGCATCAGAAAAATACAGATTCTTCTCTTTTTTATGATTCTGGCCGGAGCAGGGCAGTTCAGACTTTCTGCCCAGGAAGCAGCATCAAGTAAGTTTAAGCAGAGACTTGAATGGAGTGCAGATAAAAATGCTTTTGAATATAAAGTAGAAATCAGAAGCGGCGGAAAAACTGTAAATACCTTTACTACCTCTGAAAATTTTGTAAACCTCAACCTTCCGGCAGGATCTTACGATTACCGCGTTACAGTATACGATTTTCTGGGACGCGAACAGGATGTAAGTGCCTGGCAGAAGTTTGAGATTTCTAAGGCAAATGCGCCGGCCTTTAGTAATGTAGAAGAAAACTTTGAAGTAGATATTTCTTCTTCTGGAAAAATTGTTCTTCCTGTAGAGGTTGATAATGTAGCCGAAGGAGCAAGCGTTGCTCTGGTTAATGTGAAAACCGGAGAAAAAATAAAAGGTGAACTTGTGCTTTCAGCTGTTGCAGGTGCAGCAGTCGGCGGAAAATCAGAAATTGAAAAGGCAAGTGCAGAGTTTCCGAAAATTGCGGCCGGTGAATGGAAGTTAGTTGTAACAAACCCGAGTGGTCTTTCTTCAGAGTCTCAGGCAATTGCAGTAAAAACTGTAGATAAAGAAAAAGAAAGAAGAGAAGCAGAGAAGGCTGCAAAAGAAGCGGCTGAACTTGCGGCAAAAGAAGAGCGTGAACGCTTAGCCCGTGAAGAAGCGGAACGTAAAACTGCAGAGAAGGAAGCACAAAAAGAAGCCGAACGACTTGCTAAAGAGCAGAAAGAAAAAGAAAAGATTGCCGCAAAAGAACTTCAGACAAACAGTATGTATATTCTGGCAGAGGATGACGAAGAGGATGAAGATTTTGAAGAATCAGAGACGGAAATAGAAATTGCAGAAGCTCCTGAGCCTGAAGAGGAAGAGGAGGAAAAGCCAAAACGTCCTCCTCGTAAGGTGCTTGGTATAGAAGTAAAGGTCGGTGCCAGTGCCGCTATAAATCTTTTTGAATCAGATCTCCTGGGGCTTAAGAACTACGATACCCTTACACAAGGGGCTATGCCGGAAAATATCACCCTAGCACCTCTTGTTTCAATTTCTTATGTTCCTAACCTTAGCTGGCGTTTTAAGCCGGGCCTGGAAATTTCTGCAGGCGGCTTTGTTTACGAAAATCGTTCTGCCGCCTTTGGAGAAGATGAGTGGGAGTTTAATCAGAAGTTCTGTTATAACAATGTACAGGCAGCCCTGGTTGGACAACTGAGCCTTTTGCCGCAGAGAATCTTTTTGAATGTAAAAGCCGGCGGCGGCCTTACAGAAATTCTTCTTACAACAGAATATGTCCGCGACCGTGATGCAACAATCAAGGCCTTTACTTATCCGACCTTAAATGCCGGACTTTCTTTCGAGTTCATACCATTCAGACATCTTGTTATTGAACTAGGTGCAGATTATAATAGAATATTAAGCAGTAAGATTAATTTTTCTTATCTTAAGCCATATCTTGAAGTGGGGGTAAGATTCTGATGAAACTTTTTAAGCCTAGTCATCTATATAAATCAATTTTACTCTCACTTTGTGCACTGTCAATTTTTGCAGCCTGCAAGACAGAAGCTGAATTTGACGGTGACATTCTTGAATCAATAAATGCAGATACTTCATCTACAATCAGTTTTAAAAAAGATAAAGATTCACCGGTAGCTTTTGAAAAGACTTACTTTATTGGTGCAGATTACACTATGCAGGATCTTCCTGGTAACGACGATGAAAAGGTAGATCAGTTGAATCCGGGGTTTGATTTGATAGGCTGGAAGGTAGAAGGGCTTGACGGCGACATGCAGAAGTCCTTTACTTTTGATGAAAACGGCTGCATAAGCTCTTTCCATATGGGCCCTCGTTCCATTACTCTTTACGGCGGCGGCTATACTGCTTCAACAGATACACCTTATAAGATAATTTATAAAACTCAGAACATAACGATGGACGGTTACGATTATTATGATGAGCAGGCAATGACCGGAACAACATCCACTCCGGATGTTCCGTCTTACACTGATGCCACAAATAATCTCATTGATATTCCAGGCTTTACCGCTCAGACCGCAGCAATTGTTGAACAGGAAATTGCCGCAGACGGAAGCGCAATTGTGGAAGTTTATTACGACAGAAATACTTATACTCTTACATTCCATGCAAATGACGGTTCGGGAACTTCTGAGTCTATAGATACTCAGACCTTCTACTATGAAGTTTCTGCTCCACTTAAAGCCAACAGCTTTGTAAGAAGCGGTTACAGCTTTGCCGGCTGGTCAGGAAGCAGAACAGGTTCAGTTGCCTATGCAAATGGAACAAATTATACTATAGGTGTTGGTGATGCAGATTTGTATGCAATCTGGTCTCTGCCAAACATCTCGATTACAATTTCAATGCCGGTAGCAGATGAAGTAGGAGTTACTTTCGCAGTAGATTCAACAGACCCGAATAAAGTAACTATTTCAGCAATAATTCCAGATGGTCATACTGCTTCGGAATATACCTTTAAGTGGTACAATTCAAATACTGTTCCTGTAACTCTAATATCAGGAGCCACTTCTTCGTCATACATTATTGATACAACAGGCTGGTCTGCCGGCTATTATCAGTATACACTTATAGCAAAACTTTCAGGTACTCCTGCCGGTGGCGGAACTGTACAGATTCAGGTCGAGTAAGGAGGTAAGGAAAATGAAAAAGAAACTTTTGCAAAAAATAATTTTCTCATTTTTAGCAGTTTTCTTATTTGCCTTCTTCTCCTGTGAAAACGGACTTGGGCCGGAAGATAAATTTATAGAAGAAACTGAAACAACTGAACAGGAAATTCCTGAGAGTCAGAAAGCCTATATTGTTTTTAATCTTGTTGAATCTCAGAGAAGCCTTGCCAGTCGAGCTGTTACTTCAGCCATCACATCTTCTCTTTTTTCTGATATTACCTTTTCAGGTCATACTTCTGATAATAGTAATTCAGTTTCAAAAACTGCTGCAAGTTTTTCAGAACTGGCCGGTCAGACAATCGAGGTTGTAGCCGGCAGTTGGTCATTCACTCTCGAAGCTTATCTTGGAAAAACTTCATCCACCCCGGGTGAAAAATATACGGCAAGTAAAGATATGACTGTTTATCCAGGTTCCAATGAAGTTAAGATGAGCCTTGCTCCGGACTCTGCTTCAACATCGTCTTCTGCTGCAGCTGCTCATCCTGGCAGTTGGAATGTAACAATTACCTTTCCTAACAACGCAGACTCTTCAATAGATAAGGTAGAAATAAATCTTTACGAGTTTTCAGATTTTACAAGTGCAAGTCCAACTTCTCTTTATACAAAACGCTACGTTTCAGGAACAGACTTTTCTGCAACTGGTTTACAGACTCTCACTGTTGGAGAAACAAGTCGCGCGAATGGAACTTATATTATTTCTCTGTCATTTCTAAAAAACAGTCTCTCACAGGGAGGTGTAGGCGGTGAATCTGCCACAATCGCCGGAACTGAAATATTAAATACATGGAATGAATTTATGCGTATAAATCCTGGTGCAAATTCATCAGGAACAATTTCTCTTACTGGCCTCGATAAGTCCTATTCAATAACTTATGATATAGGCAGCGCCAGCTGGAATACAACTTCAACAGAAAATATTCCAATATCTTATACAAAAAACAGTGGTGCTTCCGGCGTAATTACTCTGCCGGGAACTGTAATCGGTTCCGATGTTTTTGTAGACCGCGGATCTCTTTATTACTTTGAAGGCTGGTATACATCAAAAGATAAAGATCCTTCAGATCCAAATAAGTATATTTATAGTGGTCCTGTAACAACTTTTAATGTTACAGACGCAGAAAATAAAACCTTCTACGCAAAATGGCATGAGCCGGTTTATGATATCTATGTTGAAGCTGGAGCCGACGACTCAGTTGCGGACGGAACAAAAACTCATCCATTCTCTTCCGTTACTCTTGCTACTTATCAGGCTTTTGATGATATTACGGGAGTAGTCAGAGATGAAAATGATAATATCATTGCATATAAGAGTACAATCCACATCCTTTCTGATTATACAGGTACAAATAAAATCACGGTACCTTGGGGTAATAACGATACATCACTGGACGGAATGTGTGTAAATCTTGTTGGAGAGAATAAGGAAGGAGAAAATCCAGATGTAGAACTCGATGTCTGTGTAGGTTCAGGTAATTCATTTATTTATCTTGATCATTCCCAGCAGATGAAATTGAGCCATATCAATATTACTTCAAGTGCAAATCATACAAATCCAAATGGTTTTGGCTGTATTTCTGTAAAGGGAGGATCTTGGCTTAGTTTTGAAGATTCAACAATCAAAGGCTATACAGGAGAAGGTTGTTCTGCAATCAATATTGAAGGTGTAGTCCATCTAAAGAATTGTGAAATTTCAGGTAACAAGGCAATTGATAGAGATACAAGCTCGAGCGTATGGGCCAATGCGGTTAATTACGGAAATGGTTCGCTTCATCTTGAAGGAAATGTAGTTATCAAAAGTAATAAAATATTAAAGGATGATGGTTCTGGTAATGAAGAAAGCGAAGCTTATAATCTTTATGTTGGAAGTTATACTGGTTCATTACTCAATTTTATGCCTATATTCATTAACGGAAATAGTCTTACCGGCAGCGAAATCTGGGTAAAACTTGCTCAGGAGCCTCATGTATTTACTACAGGTTATGGTACACAGTCAGGAGAGCCTTCAGACTATTTCCACAGCGACTCTGGACTTGTAGTAGATCTTGATTCTTCTGGCGAAGCACAGCTTGTTCGAAGAGTTTCTTATTATGTAAGTTCAACGAGTTCAAGCCCGGCTGGTAGCGATACAGCTGGTGATGGAAGTATTGAGCATCCTTATGCAAGTATTGAAAAGGCAATAGAAAAAATAACGCTTAATGATGACGATACTCTTGCTCCTGTAATTTATGTAAGCGGCGAAATTCCTTGTAATATAATAATTGATGATGGATCTGTCGGATCAAGACTTGTGGCTCAAAGTCTTACAATTCAGGGAAGTAGCACAGCGACTCAAACAATTCTAAATGGTGATATTAATGGTGATGGTGCTGGTGATGATTCTATCATTCTTATGAGTGCACAGGTTCCTCTTACCCTTAAAAATCTTACATTGAAGAATGGAAATTCAACTTCCAGTGGTGGTGCACTTTGTTATGATGGAAGGCAACTTGTTACTATTGATTCATGTATTATTGATAATAATGAAGCCGCTGTTTATGGAGGAGCACTTTATTTCTCTAATTCAGATGCTGCTATTTCTAATACATCGTTTATTAATAATAGCGTAACTGGAACAGTAAGTGATTATGGGCAGGGTGGAGCTATTTACATAAGAGGTGGAAATGTAAGCGTGAGTGGTTCTTCAAGCTTTACATCAAATTCTGCATACCGCTACGGAGGAGCAATTGCCCTTAGTTCAAGTTCTTCTTCTGTTCTTACTCTTGGTAAGGCTGGTGTAGAAAGTACAATTGTTATAAATGAAAACACTGCTGGCAGTCCTGCTCAAACTGATAATATCCATCTTAATGATGGTCAGACAATCACCGTGGCAGGTGCCCTTTCTACAGATAGTGAAATTGGTGTTACAAGAACCTACTCAACAGATCCGTTTACAACAGGCTATGCCGGCACAAACAGCGGAACTGCACCGGATGAAATCTTTACTTCAGATGCGGATTATGCAGTTATTGCGGGTACAGGCGGAGAGACTGCCTTCTATATGACAACTGCAGGTGGAACAGTTTATATGCCGGGCGACTATCACTTTACTCTTGCCGCAAGCATAAGTACTGTAACTGTAGGCAGAGCCGCAACCGTAACCGTAACCCCGGATATTACCCGTACCGAGCCGGTTGGTTCTCCAACACCGCTCTTCTATAACCTGGCAGACCACAAGCTCTACTTAGACTCAGTCTTCACTCAGCCGGAAGGCAGCAACACCGAAGTAACCTGGACCGCATCCCTCTGGTGCCACGGCTCCCCAGAATACGAAAGCCTGACCGCTGTCACCGGCACCGCCAACGCCAACAAGTTCACCATCCCAGCTCTGACCTTCGAAGATACCTACACCCTCAACGTAACTGCAACTTACCAGGGCTATACACACAATGCCGACTTTGCAATTCAGTGCCAGGCAGCAGGCAGTGGAACAATACCGGAAGGCTTTGTAGCAGTTACTGGTGCTACTGTGACAGGATCAGTAAGCGGGTCGTCTGTGTTCAAAACAAACCGCACTGTAACAATTCCGAACCTATACGTATGTGACCATGAGGTAACACAGGCTGAATTTACAGAAATTATGGGAACTAACCCAAGTAATTTCACTAGCAATCCGGCTACTGGCGAAGATCAAGAGAACCGCCCTGTAGAAAATATAAACTGGTACGCCGCAATTGCCTATTGTAACAAAAAGAGCCTTGTCGAGGCTCTTACCCCTTGCTATACCGTAAGCGGAATAACAGACTGGACTAATCTTGAGTATAGCAGTATACCAACATCATCTGATTCAACCTGGAATGCGGTAACTTGCGACTTTACTGCCAACGGCTACCGCCTGCCGACAGAAGCAGAGTGGGAGTACATAGCAAGAGGTGGAGACGGTGGCATCCCAGCAGAACAGACATTATACAGCGGAAGCAATACCATAGGTGATGTAGCCTGGTATACAGATAATAGTAGTAGTATGTCCCACGAAGTTAAGAAAAAGAATGCAAACTCGCTTTGCATATACGATATGAGTGGTAATGTATTTGAATGGTGCTGGGACTGGTATGGTAACAATACAACGAGCTATCCAGTGACCGGTCCTGCTTCCGGTTCTAAACGCGTCGCCCGGGGTGGCTCTTGGAACGTGAACTATTCCATTGGAACACGGATCGACTACTCCCCGAATTCACGTAACAACAAACTTGGATTTCGGGTTGTGCGAACTACTGAATAAAAATCATATATGAAAAAAACTCGCTTTATTTTTATAATGAGATATAATAAATAATTAGAGGAGATGACACAATGAATCAAATTCAGAAAGAACATAAAAGTGCAAAGGAAAAATATTCATTTATCATGCTGGAAAAAAATAAAAAGCTTGTAAAACCCTGCTTTGAAAATGTTGTTTTAGTTGAAGCAATGATAGATTATAATTCTGATTATAATAAGCAGGGGAATTCCAAAATTCCTGGTTCGCTTGCAAATTTAATGATACAATTTAGAGAAACAGATCCAAAAGACAAGAAAAAGCTCTTAGGTATAATTCAAGAAGCCGTAAAAACTGTTAATAAAACAAATCATACTCGTATGAGTGAAAAGGATCAGAAGGTTATAGCAAAACGAATTTGTGACTTTGGAAAAGAAAATGTAGAACAATCTTTGAAAAATTCTGATTTAGATTTATACAATGAAATTGCAAGAAGAACAGAAAAACCAGAAGGCAGTGGAAAGCGTAATACTGTTTTTGCGAGCAAATTCTGTCATTATGCCTGTTTATGGTTCTTTGAAGGCAAAAAAGAAGCCGACAACTATTCAATTATGGATAGCGTAGTAAAAGGAATCTTACCAGAATACGCCAAAGCATATAAAATAGATTGTGATGAAAAAAAATTAGACGACTATAAATACTACAGAACTAAAGTTGACCAAATCATAAGCGCCTCCGGCTCCACAATCAGCCGCAACGGCTTCGACCATCTTCTGTGGTACTGCAATAAATAATTACTTGCCTTTTTTAAAGGTATGCTATATATTAAAAAAAAGGCACCGCGTGACAAGCGTCTTGCCCCACAGTTAGGTTGCCTAATTACTTAGGCGTTTGCCCATCCTGCTTGTTTGGACCAGACAGGGTGGGCTATTTTTTTACTTTTGCTTCTTCTGCCGTCTACGGTGAAGGGAGCTAAGTATGTCATAGATAAACTTGACGGCACGGAATGCCAGATCAAGAATTTCATATACAAAATCGAATCCGAGTGGCAATCTTCTGCAGGCTGTAAAATTACATCTTCTTCTATTACATAGCACTTTTTTTGTTAAAGCGTTATAATGAATTGTTATGACTTTGCGGAAAAAGTTTATTTCAAAAAAATCTATTTTTTCTTCATTCATGCTGATTTTGATGCTGGGGGCGGCGCTGCTTTTTGCTTCCTGCGATAATCTTTTTGAAAACGAAGTACCGGAAGAAAATCAGAATGAATATCTGGCAGGGGCGGGGGAGACTGAGCTTGAGCCGGAGCCAATTGAAATTTCTGGTCAGTTGATTTTTAACGGAGCTGTACCGCAGGAACTGATTTCTAACGAAGAAAACAATGATTCTTCCCGAGCCGCAATTCCAAACTTTACATCATCTGAAGTAGACTACTTTGCCGTTGCCACATCTGGTACCGGCGCAAACGCAAAAACAATGAATGGTACCTTTGGTACTGCGGGCTCGGCAAACGCAAGTACTTTTTCAATTCTGCTGATTCCCGGCCGAACCTGGACAATCACCTGCGGAATCAAAGTTAAAAACTCTACGGATGCAAGCGACCGGCTTCTTACCGCCGTTTTACCAAATGTTAATCCGTCAGAAATTGCTTCTGGTACAACTCTCAAGTTTTTCCCGGTACCGGATACTACAGATACATCAGCTACAGGCCAGATTGCTCTTTCTATGTCCATAGATGCTTCTATTACATCTGTTTCGCTGTCGCCAAATAACGAATATTCTACCGGCTGGCCTTCATCATTAAACAGCGCCACAATTACTCCGGGCTCTACAACCGCCACTATTAACGCAAGCGTACCAGTCGGCACTTACGAAATCTTAATGTCATTTTTTGATACAGATAATAATCTGCTTTACGCAAGTGTTCAAAATATAACCGTATGCAAGGGCCTTACAACCCGAACCTGGATTTCTTCGGGCGGAGATTCTCCAATCAATTCCAGCGGAGTCTTTAGTGTTACCGCTGCAAAAATCCAGGCCTATACTTCTACAAATTTTTATGTAGGTGATACAGGAGCAGCAAATGCAGTGCCCGCAAGCAACGACAACAGCGGCTCCCACAAGGCACCTTTCCTTACTTTTGATAAGGCGCTCTCTGTTGTTCAAAGTCTTGCTGGTGCCAGCGGCGCCGATACAACAAGAGAATACACAATTCACATCTGCGGAACTGTAGACAATTCTGAAACGACAACAGTTCCCGAAATTGGCAGCGGCCTTAACGGCAATATGGCAAAGCTCATAATAAAGGGCAGGGCCAATACAACAAATCCGCCGGTGCTCCAAAACCCGAATACTACCGGCCGCGTACTCAATATTGAAACTACAGTCCCTGTAGAAATTACAGGTCTTGCAATTACAAGCGGAAAGGCTGAAGGTTCAACAGGCCCGGATGGTTATGGCGGCGGACTTTATTTGAGCGGCACAGATACTGATGTTACATTAAACAATAGCGTGATTGAAGAAAACATTGCTTCATTACAGGGTGGGGGTGTTTACATTGCAAGTGGCGCAAAACTTACAATGAAGGGAAGTTCTTCTTCAATAAAAAATAATGAACTGACAGTATTTGCACAAGGAGCAAATGTATTACCGGATGGTAAATCTTGTGGTGCAGGTGTTTTTATTGCTGAGGGTGGAACTTTCCAGATGGATAATGGAACTATTAGAGATAATGCTTCTTCAGATTCAGGGGGCGGTCTTTATATAAGGGGCGATTTTACTCTGAATGGAGGTATAATTACATCTAATTTTAGAAATAACCTTATTAATAATAGTTATGGTAATGTAGATAGAACAACAAATGTAGAAATAGGAATTCCAGGTCACTTTATAATGAATGGTGGAACTATTACCAGTACTCTTGAGAACGGCTGGAATGGTGCTGCTGTTAATATGTATCTTTATACAAAGGACCCGAATGGAACTGCAACTTTTGATATGAATGGCGGCACTATAACTGGACATTATGCTCGAAGTGGTGCGGTAAAACTGAGCGGCTTTGATGAAGATAGAACTGTTGTATTTAATATGAATGGTGGTTATATAAAAGGAAACCATGCAACCGATGTTTATAATACCTCAGACGGATATGGCGGAGCTGTTTATGTCGGTAAGTATAGTACTTTTAATATGACCGGTGGTGAAATCAGCGGTAACGAAGCAATAAAGCAAGGTGGCGGTGTATATCTGGATAGTATTTCAGGTTCTGGAGCTCCTGTCTTCAATCTCGGAAAATCCGGCTTTACCAGCACTGTCAAAATCAAAAATAATACTGCAGGCACTTCTAATGCCACTAATAATATATATCTGCCGTCTGGTAAGTCTATTGCAGTAGCCGGCATCCTCTCAACAACAAGCGAAGTAGGCGTTACCCGAGAAGGTTCTTTCTCTTCAACTCCATTTACAAGCGGCTTTGCTGACACAAACAGTGGCATTCAGCCAAGTGCAATTTTTAAATCTGATGAAGGATACAATATCATTGCAGGCACAGGCGGCGAGGCAGCCTTTGGTTCAACCAGCGGCGGCGTATATATGCCGGCCGATTACATCTTTACTCTTACTGCAAACAAAGACTCTGTAACGCTTGGTCGCAGTGCTCAGGTTACAATAACACCGGATGTAAAGCGCAAAGAATCAGATGGTTCAGAAATTCAGCTTTATTATAATCCGGCAAATCAGAAGCTTTATCTTGATTCAACCTTTACTCAGCCGGCCGGTGGCACCAATACTGTAACTTGGGAAGCAGCTTTGTGGTGCGGCTTAGACGAAGAACAGCCGGACCTCGCCGCAGGCAGTGGCAGCAATGCAAATAAGTTCACTATCGCTGCACTCGACTATCCGGATACATACACTCTCCGCGTTCGGGCTACCTACATGGGCTACCCTCACGATGCAAGCTTTACAGTGGAAGGTGTGGCTGGTAGTGGTTCATATATTGGAAGCAAAGCTCCTGGTGAGACTCTCACAGTTGGTGATATTATATTTAGTGACGGAAGTTCAGAGCCTTATAGCGCCAGCATGGAATTGAGTAATGATCAGAAGACGGCCGCAGTTGCAGTTATTTTTGATGCAACGGCTAGAAAAGGCGTTGGTTTAAAGAAAGGAAGTAATCTTAAATGGGCGCCAAGCGGTACGACTGGCTACAGTAAAAAATTCTATACAAGTACAAGTGATGGAAGCAGCAATTGGAATGTAATACAAGCAGGTGATTCGGCTGGAGCAGCAAATGCGGCTACTAACTATCCAGCATTTGATTTTTGTGTCAACTATGGAGTAGAAGTAGATGGAGATTCGGATGGCTGGTATCTTCCTGCCTATCAAGAGTTTTCTACGCTATACAGTGTAAAAACAAAGGTAGATAATGCTATAGGAAAAATTGGTGAGAGTGGAGACGATGTTGCCAAATTGGGCTCAAGTACTTACTGGTCTTCATCACAGTCAAATTCTTACAATACCCAAGCGTATTATACAATGATCATTAGTGGATATTCCGACTATTGTGAAAAATCAAACGCAAACAGTGTTCGCGCAGTCCGGGTATTCTAGCTTATATGGTAAAATTAATAATTGGAGGATATAATAAAAAATTATGAGTCCGCATAAAAAGACAAAGAACAGAACGTCATTTTTCTTCTCTTTTTCACTTTTGATTTTTTATGCGGTAATTTCATGTGCTCTGATTTTTTCTTCCTGTAAGAATTTTTTTGAAAACGAAGTTACCGAGATTTATGAGGAAAAAATTGCTTCCGCAGACAATCAGGGTGGGGCTGCTGAAGTAGCCAGTGCTGCAACTGCTGCAACACAAGCTGAAGATCAGGAAACAGAGCCAATAATTGTTACCGGCCATGTGCAGATAAACGGGGCCGTTCCAGAAGAAATAGCTGATGCGGGAGAAAATCAGCCTGAACAAACTGAAGAACTTTCGCGTGCTGCTGTTTCTACTTATGAAGCTTCTGAAGTTGAATATTTTGTAACAGCGGTTTCTGGTAGTAAAACTGCAAAAGGAACTTTTACAAGCGGTACTTCTAATTTTTCTATTCTATTAATACCAGGGCTTTCCTGGGACATCACCTGTGGCTTAAAAAAACGAGACTCTGGCAGCGTAACGGGCGATACCTTGTTCAGTCAGACAAAAACCGCTGTTAATCCGGCAAGTATCACTACTGCAAATCCTCTGCAGTTTTTCCCGACTCCGGATGTTTCCGGTGGTGCTACAAGCACAGGCGAAATAGAACTTTCCATGACGATAGATTATACAATTACTTCTGTCAGACTTACCTGTTATGGAGCCAACAAGGATTACTGGCCTTTTACCGAGGCTACAGTTTCTGATACAACTGCAACAATTCAGACAGACTCTGCTGTTGCCGGCAAGGAAAGCGTTCGCAGTGGAGCCTATGAAGTAGTTTTTGCATTTTACAAAGCAGATGGTTCTCTGGCGTATTCAAGCATTCAGACAATAAATGTTTGTAAAGGACTTAAAACAAAAAAGTGGGTTTCTTCCGGCGGCCAGTCTCCAATTGATTCCAGCGGGTTATTTAATGTTACTGCCGCAAAAATTGCAGAGTTTGCTACCACTAACTTCTATGTTGGCCCAACAGGAGCAAGTAATGCCGCAGCTCCTTCCGACACAAACAGCGGAAGTCACAAGGCTCCTTATGCAACTCTTGGCCGGGCCTTAACACAAATTGCAAATAATGGCATTTCTACAAATGATTATACAATTCATATAAGCGGCGAACAGAAGGTTGCGGCAGATGCAACAGAGGGTTTTGTCGTTAACGGTCTCGATAGTAAAATGAATTCCCTGATTATTACAGGTCTTAATAATAACACAACTGATATTCTTGATGGCGACGGTAGATTCTGTACATTAAAAATTGATTCATCAAAAAATGTTACGGTACAAAATCTTACAATTACACACGGATACATGATGGTAACTGCAGAAAATGGTGGATATGGCGGTGGAGTTCAGAAATACGGAAACGGCCATCTTACTTTAGATAACTGTACTATAACACATAATACTGCTGTAAAGGGTGGAGCCGGTTTCTGTTCTTTTGAGAATGCTGGAGACTGTACAATAAAAAACTGCACCATTGAATCAAATACTGCAACAGAAAGTAATGGTGGCGGAATATATTCCAGAGCAAAAACCGATATTATAAATACGACGATTATAAAAAACTCTTCCGGAGCCTCTGGTGGCGGTATATTTTTAAGAGACAAAGCCGTAACTATTACAGGTTCACAAACCCTTATTAGTGAGAATACTGCTGTCAATTATGGTGGTGGAATCAACGTTTATTCTAACGGTAGTCTTTCTTTTAGTGATGGAATCATTTCAAAAAATACAGCCCAGCTTCGTGGTGGTGGTATAAATTCTGATGGTTCGGTAACTATGACATCAGGAACTATTACTGGTAATAAATCTGTAGGAACAGCAGAAGATAACACCTGTGGTGGAGGTGGGGTTAGTATAAAAAGCACTTTTGAAATGAAAGGTGGCCTTATTAAGGATAATTCTGCAAATGTTTTTGGCGGAGGCGTTTTCCTTTTTGACAGTGCTGCTAAACTGTTTATTTCGGGAAATGCTGTTATTGGAGATATTTCACAAGACAGCCCTGCAGAAAGTGATAACGACAAACATTCAAATAGTGCAGGAAAAGGTGGAGGAATATTTAATAGAGGAAAACTTTATGCTGGTTATATAGATGAATCAACACCAGATCCTTCTTTTACTGGAGGTATAGGATATAATTACGCTTCTATACATGGAGGCGGAATTTATTCAGTAGGTAACGGCACTGCCGAAGTTTATATTTATAAAACAAAGATAAGAGAAAATGCTTCTGAAACTTTTGGTGGCGGTATAGATATTTATAACGGCACTATTGAAATTAATAATAGCATTATTGAAAAAAATAAAGGCGGAAAAGGTGGAGGTATAAACTTAGGTCGTTCCGATGGAAGTCCTGTAAGTGTAATAAAGAATACTAATATAATAAACAATATTTCTACTTCCAGAGGTGGAGGTGTATTTCTTCTTGCTGGAAGTCTTACTCTGGCTGATGTACAAATTACAGATAATCATTCTGATGGAATAGGTGGGGGAGTATTTTTAAATTCAGACGGTATAAAAGTATTAACCCTTGGCACCAGCACTGCAGAAAGTATAATCACAATTAAAAACAACACAGAAGGCGCATCTACTCCATACACAAAAAGTAATGTATATTTAAATCTAACAACTGATAATATTATCATTGCCGGCGCTCTCAGCACAGAAAGTGAAGTTGGAATTACAAGATCGGGTATTCCTAAAACAGATCCTTTTACATCAGGCTTTAAACTAAGAAATCCTTCAATTACTCCAGACCAGATATTTACTTCAGATGATAATTCTTATGAGGTTGGGGCGGTTCTTCTTACCGGAGAAGCAAAACTTCGTTTATCAGGAGCCGCTGGTCCTGTTCTTACCTGGTTCTATGCAGTTGGAGATGCCTGTATGGCACTTTCAAGTGAGGAAATGGAAAGAATAGGAGTTCCGGAGTATCATGATGCTTCAAACGGAACAACCTTTACTCTTAACAGAACAGGTACAGGTCCATTTACCGATCCGGAAAATAATAATACTTCTATATTTACCGGTAATGTTTACATGGAAAATCCTGCCAGCGGAGTACAGGTAACAGCCGGAACAGAAACAACGGATGGAATTCCTTATACAATTGCTGCTGGTGAAATAAGCGATGACATGAATATGTACATCTTACTTGATTTTGCTGCAGTCTACCTTGATCCGGATTCTGGTGATGATGATAACGGCGGCTGGAACAAAGACATTCCTGTAAAAACCGTAGCACAGGCAAAACAAATCCTTATAAGGAATACAAAAGCAAATCCTGCTATTATGGTTATGAACACTATAAGCAGTTCTGCAGACCTTAATGCTTTGGCCGATATCACTACTGCAACTTACAACAATGCAGTAATAAAACCTCATTCAACATTTGCAGACCCTTATATTATTTCTGTGGGCTCTGCTGCAAGTGCAAGTCTTAGTAATGTAACTATAGAAGAGGGAACTGTATATACAAAGGGCAGCCTTACATTAAGTGGAAGCCAGTACTTTACAGATGATCTTTGCTTCTATATTGATAATAGCAGCGAAGCTCATCCTCTTATTCTTGGCAGTGGATTTACAAACTCTACTTCTGATAAAGCAAAAATCAAACTTGCAAAGACCTTTGCTGCTTCTTCCGGACAAAAGGTTCTGGATATTGCATCTGGTTCATCAGTTGATTTGTCAATTGTAAAAGCCTTCTTTGAACTTTCCGGTACAGACTCAGACCTTTACGAAATAACAAACGATGGAAAAATCTCTCCTCTTCCAAGCGGCGGAAATATTTATACCGCAATGGATTATACCTTTACACTTGCGGCAGATAAGTCTCAGGTTACAAAGGGTGAAGATTCTGTAATTACAATTACGCCGACAGTAAAGCGCAGGGAAGCAAATGGAAGTCAGACAAGGCTCTATTTTAATCCTGACAATCAGAAGCTTTATACTGATTCCGTCTTTGAAACTCAAACTCTGGCCGGAGGCGACAACGCTGTGACCTGGTCTGCTACACTCATGTGCGGTTCGTATACAGAATATTCAAGCCTTGCAGCCGGAACTACGGCAAATCAGTTTACAATTCCGGCTCTTGCTTGGGAAGATAATTATACCCTCAATGTTACAGCAACTTACATGGGCGTGACTTGCGATGCCAGCTTTGCAGTGGAATGTGTTGAACATGCCTTTAATGCCACTGCCTATACTGATAATGGAGACGGAACTGTTTACTTTGGAGACTGGCCGCAGAGCGCCAAGGCTTCCGGCGTTACTGTAAACGAAGCTGTAAGTCTAGAAATAGGCGCCCTTACATATTACCTTGGAAGCGACAATGCCTGGTACGCAAAACTTGATACAGATTACTTTAAGGTAGAGCCGGTGAAGTGGAAGATTCTTACAAGCGATTATAATGGCACTGGATATAAACTTTTGTTTGCAACAAAAATCCTTGAAGGCAGACCTTATGATGCATCCAGCACAAAATATGATACCTCTGCCATAAGAGCATATTTAAATGGTGATTTTAAGAATACTGTATTCTCTACGGCAGCTCTGCAGTCTATTATCCAGACTGTTGAAGTAGATAACAGTGCAAGAAGTACAAACCCGAATACAAATCCAACTTATTTTAATAGCGGCACAAATCCTTATGCTTGTGATAATACTAATGATCAAATCTTCTTGCTAAGTTTACAGGAAATAACTACAGCAGCTTATGGATTTAATACCGATCCTACTGCAATTGACGGAAACCGAAATTATTCCCCTACAGGCTATGCCCTGAAAACTGGGGCATACAGTGGCGGCTGGTGGATGACCCGTTCGCCTGATACAGGTTCAGGTTATCTTCGTTATTCTAATCAAGATGGTCGAGCAAACGGTGGTTCAAATCAGTGGAAAACTAATTCTGTTGGAATGATTCCTGCATTATGTGTAACGGGAAATTAATGGAGTGTCTATGGTGAAAATGAGTTTTTCTAAAGTTAGATTTTTCACTTTGATTTCTGTTTGCCTTGCCTTCATTTCCTGCGGCAATCTTTTTGAAAACCAGCTTTCTTCAGAAGATACAAAGAAGTTTGCTGCAGAGAATCCTCTTACAACTCCAGCTGCAACCTCGGAAAATCAGAACTTCGTTTTGACCGGAAGTATGGTGATAGATGGCGCAATGCCTGACTTTAATTTCAATAATGATGCTGCAGATTCACGTTCGGCGCTTCCGGAATTTGCTGCTGGCACAGTTGAATATTTTGTTTATGCCACAGATGGAGATGGTAATACAGTAGATGGAAGTTTTGGAGAAGGCAGCAACTCAAAGACCTTCAGTATTCCGCTTGTTTTTGGAAAGACCTGGACAATCACCTGCGGAATGCGAAATAAAAACGGCAGCCAGGAAGAGTTTCTTACAGCATCTTCAACTCCAAAAACGTACACATCATCAAATTACACAGATCCCCTTGTTTTGTATCCGGTACCCGCAACAACTGGAAAGGGAGAACTTGAGCTTTCAATGTCTATTCCGTCATCAATTCAAGGTATAGATATTTCCTGCATAAGTTCAAATAGTGCAGACTGGGCATATATTTCTACTGAAATAACTCCCGGTTCAGGCGATATAAACGGAAGTGTTTTAATTAGAACAGGGGCTTCCGAAGTATTCAAACTAAATAGCGGCGTTTACAAAATCAGACTGAACTTTTATAAAGACTCTGCCAAAACAGATCTCATTTTTCAAACATTTCAGTCTATAAATGTTTTCTACGGCCTAAAAACAACAAAATGGAAAGATGCTGCCGCAAGCAGCTCGGCTTCACCAATTCTGAGCGACGGCACTTTTGTTCTTACAGAAAATAATATAAAACAATTTCTTGCAACTAACTTTTATGTTGGTCCAAGCGGGGCAACTGGTGCTGCAACTCCAGCCGATACAAACGACGGATCTCACAATGCTCCTTTTGCAACTTTAGAAAGGGCTCTTACTCAAATAGAAAATTACGGGCTGCCCGAAAACGATTATAAAATCCATATAAGTGATTTGGTTTTTCCGGATGCAGCTGCTACTGCCGGCTATACAATATCTTCTTCTTTCGATAACAAAATGAACTCTCTGACTTTGATGGGGCTTACAGCTGTAAATGCAGATGGAATCAGTGGTAACGACCGGTTCAGAGCCCTGACAATTTCTACTTCAAAAAAAGTAACGATAAAAAATCTTACAATTTCCGATGGTAAAGCAGAGGATGGTGCCGGACTTTATTACAACGGAACTGGAAAGCTCATAATTGATAATTGTATTATTAAAGATAATGAAGCTACACGTAACGGTGGTGCTATTTATTCTTCAGGAAATGTACAAATAATATCTACAAATATAACAATAAATGTAATCTCTGGAGATACTGCAGGGACCGGAGAAGGCCTTTATATTTTCAGTGGTAGCGTTACAATGACCGGAGGGGGAATAAGTCAAAACATTTCGCAACTCGCAGATTCAGGCGCAATTTTTGTAAGAAAAGGTGCTGAATTCAATTTCAATGATGGCCTTATAAGCGATAATGGAAGCCGTGCTATTTATAATAATGGAACTGTAAATATGACTGAAGGTACTATTTCTGGCCATACAGCGATACGCGGGGGTGCAATTTATAATAACGGCAGCCTTAATATTAATGGCGGAAGTATTACCGGAAACTCCGCAATAAAAAATCCAGAAGGAGACGGCGGAAACGGGGGGGCAATTTATGTTAATGGTGCAGATACCTCTGTAACACCTAATGTAATTCCTTCTCTCGAAATAACCGGTGGTACTATAACAGGTAATACTGCGGAATGTTTTGGCGGAGGCATTTATAACGCTTCTAAACTGACTGTTTCTGGTGGTGAAATAAGCGGAAACTATATAACAGGAACAGAAAATTGTGGCGGTGGTGCAATTGCAAGCTTCAAAGATTTCACTCTTGGAAAAGATGCTTATATCCCAGCCGGAACAGATGAAAAAAATGATATATATCTTTACGATAGTGGAGACGGTGTAACTAAGTTTCATATCAAACTTAGTTCACCGCTTGTATATCATGATTCAACAGATAAAATAAAACTCACTCCTGCCGCCTATACAAACAATCGTCCAATGATTGCCCTTGCAACAGGCTCAACCGCAGACCTTTCCGTTGAATATGAAAAATTTACAACAGGACCTGATGAAGCCGGTCATAATTATTTAATTTCAAACACAGGCTTACTTAAAGCGGCCATAATTGGAAATAAAGCTCCATCAGAAGCAAAAGCTGTTGGTGATATTATCTTTAATGATGGTTCTGCAATGGCTTATTCAGACTTTGCTGCTCTTGATGATGATGGTAAAGCTGCATTGAAAACATCTGCTATTGCCCTGATTTTCTATAAGGGAACTGAGTGTAGTAATGATAATGTTACAGAGCGTACTCTTGGAGTAGGGCTTATACAATCGGAAAATTTGGTATGGTGTGTTGAAACAGCAAATGCACATGATGAAAATATAGATACAATCCAATGTCAGCCAGAGCAAACTGAATATCCTTATACATTTGATATATTTGAAACTTCTTTGGATAAAAATGGTAGTGATAATTTATTACAGATAGCAAATAAATTGGAAGAAATTTCATATGATGATACAGGCTTAGTAGGAACTTTAGTAACTGTAAGACAAGGTTTAGAGAATTATCCTCTAATTTCAGCGTTAAATACTTATTCAGCAGTGAGATTACCTGGAGAATCAACTAGTCGTATACCTGATTCTTCTCCATTTAAAACTGGATGGTATCTTCCAAGTTTTGCAGAATTGATTCAAATACGCGAAGCTGCAGATATCTTCGCTATGAATACAGCAATTGAAAGTCTAGGTGGTATGAAATTTGGAAATTATGCATATTGGTCCTCATCACAGTGTAGTGATGCGGCTTCTTGTGCATTAGCAATGACGTTTAATCAAAAAAGACTGATGAAATTAAGTAAAGAAACTGCTAATCACGCTTGTATTATTCGCGAGTTCTAATATAGAGAGAACATTATCTTTTTAGAATCCGTGTATAATTACAAAACCAATGCTGGATTTTTTAATAAGTCCGCAGCAATTTTCTGATAAACTGCAGTGTCTTCAACCTGAGAAATGGACATAATTCTGCTTCCTCCATCTTTTGAAGAGCCACCACAGTGATAAATCTTTTCGGTTTTAGTTCCGTAATCTACAAAAATATATCTGTCGTGATAAATACCATTAGTAATTCTTAAAGCAATATGAATATTTTGATACTCTTTCTGGAAGTCTGAAAACTCTGTTTTATGCAGAGTTTTACCTACATTATCACTAAAAATTATTACATGAACATGCGATTTTACAGATTTAAGTAAAACAAGAGTTTTCAAACTAATATAATTATCAACTACATAAACAGATTTTTTTGCGGAAGAATAAATTGTCGAATAAGCAATATCGGCTTCTACAGTCTCACCGTTAAAAAAGAGGTAATCACGCTTTATTTTTGGATCCGTAAAATCTTTCATTACTCTCGATAAATCATCTTTAGTTACCATTTTTTCAGATAGAGTCCTTTTGATACCTTGTATTTCTTTTGTGTTTTCTGTTGTCTGTAAAGAAAGTTTTACAAGTTCAGGACTGGAAAGAATATTCTGACTTTGAACAATAATGTCTTTCATTTGTTTGAAGATGCGAATCAGAGCTTTACTTTGTTGTATAGCAAGTTCTCCTCGTAAAACTGTCATTAACATATAAATACCTTGCTCGGTAAATGCATAAGGTAAATATCTTTTTCCGCCCCAGCCTTGAGAATCTTGATTTCTTTTTTCAGAACTTGAGGTGCAAAAATTGCACCTCAAGTTTATCCCATCGAATTCTTCCTGAGTTAATTGAAAGCGGAAATCATTATCAAACCGTTCAATATTATTTTTCACCTGGCGGTTAAACATTTTGGTTTCATATCCATAAATTTCTGCCAGATCAAAATCCAGCATAACCTTTACTCCTCGAATCGTATAAATCTTTGAACGCAAGTCATTTTCATTGTTAATCATTATTTCATTTGCCATAATATCTCCTTATATATAATATTGCCTTGATATGCAATTTTAGGAAGTTTTTCTGAAAAAAAAGTGAAAAAAGTTGATTTTTCTTGCAAAGTATTGCTTTTTTGATTATGCTTTAAAATAGGAGTAAAAAATATGGTTTCAATAATTCTTGGTTTAGTTTTTATTGCTTTTACTGTTTTTGCAGTTTTGCCTATGGGACCGCTGGCCTGGGGCGCTGAGGTAATTGCATTTTTGAAGGGAGGGGCTCCTGTTCTTGCGGCTTTAATCGGCTTAATCTGCCTTTTCATTGGTGCTGCAGACATCAAAGATAAAAAAGAAGCTAAAAAAGAAGACGCTGCTAAAAACGAGCAGTAAAATCATAATATGAATATAAATGATTTTCGCGCCAAAGCTTACGGAGCAGGCAGCAAGTCTGAAAATAAGACAAATGCTTCTGCTCCCGCAAGTTCTTCTGAAGATATAAAAGCTAAAGATAAAACAGAAAATACACCTTCATCTTCTCAGGAACTGGAAAACTCTGTTTCCTTTTTAAAAACAGGCGGCCTTCTCAAAGTTCCTGTCGAAAAGACTGCTTCCGACGGCAGCGATTCCGTTTACCGTCGTGTTGCAAAATTTCTTCTGCTCATTGGTGAAGATGAAGCGGCTAAGATTCTACCTCATCTTTCTGAAACTCAGATAGAAAAAATAATTCCAGAAATTGCTTCAATCCGGACTGTAAGTAAGGAAGAAGCGGCTGTAATTCTTGAGGAATTTAACGGCCTTTTAAACAAGGCCCGCGAGCAGGGCGGTGTAGAAACTGCCCGCGAAATGCTTGAAAAGGCCTACGGAAAAAAGCGTGCCGACGAGCTTCTTAAAAAGGCCATGCCGCTGGAAGGCAAGGTACCATTCAATTATCTTAAAGATGCAGACAACGAGCGTGTATATCTTCTTATAAAAGATGAAAATCCCGGTGTGCAGAGCATGGTGCTTTCTCATCTGGACCCAAAAAAGGCTGCCAAAATAATCAATTTAATGACTCCAGAAGAAAAAAAGGAAGTCGTAATGAGACTTGCAAAAATGGAGCCTATAAGCCCGGATGTTCTGCGCCGTGTTGATCAGGCTATGCACGAAAAGTCTCTTAATCAGACTGTTGAAAAGGCTGAAAATATTGACGGCCGTAACGCTCTTGCCCAGATTCTTAAGAAGATGGATGTGGGTGCAGAGAACGATATCCTTACATATCTTTCAGAAGATGATCCTGATTTAGGTCAGGACCTGCGCAGCCGCCTTTTTACAATGGACGATGTTGTAAAGTCGGACGACCGTTTTGTTCAGGAAAAGCTTCGTGAAATGTCAGAGACAGACATTGCCTACCTGATTGCCGCAAAGCCGGATGACTTCCGCGAGAAAATCTTAAGTAACATTTCTGCGGGCCGCCGTGCCGAGGTTCGAGCCCAGGAAGATATATTAAAACCAATGCGCCGCTCAGACTGCGAACGCATAACGTCGGAGTTTTTCAGCAAGCTTCGTCGTGCCTTCGAAGAGGGCCACTTAATTATACAAGACAGGAACGACGACGTTTATGTTTAATTTTACAGACTCAACAAATATCGGAAAGTCATACAAGGACTTTGTTCTTATTTCAATAGACGACCTACCGGACTACAAGGCTACAGGCGTTTACCTCCGCCATAAAATCACCGGCCTTGAGGTTTATCATATAATCAAGGATGACAAGGAAAACCTTTTTGCCTACGCCTTCCGAACTCTGGACAAAACTTCGCGTGGTGTGGCTCACATTATGGAGCACTCGGTTCTCTGCGGAAGCGAAAAGTATCCGCTGAAAGAACCTTTTATCACTCTGGCTTCTACAAGCCTTAATACTTTTTTGAATGCTCTTACATATCCTGATAAAACCGTTTACCCGGGCGCTTCTGTGGTCAAAGCAGACTACTTTAATATGATGGATGTCTACGGCGACGCTGTTTTCTTTCCAAAACTTGACCACGCAACCTTCATTCAGGAAGGCCACCGGCTTGAGATGGACGAAAAGGGAAAGCTCAGCATTCAGGGTGTTGTTTATAACGAGATGAAGGGAAACTATTCTTCCTTTCAGCCGATTGCCTTTAGTGACCTCATAAGCGCCATGTACCCGGACAGCTATCCTGCCTTTGATTCGGGTGGAGATCCTCTTCATATTCCGGAACTTACTTATGAAGAGTTTTGTGATTTCCATCAGAAGTTTTACAGCCCTGATAACTGTATTTTATTTTTGTATGGTGATATTCCGACAGATCAGCAGCTTGATTTTATTGACCAGCGATTTATCGGTCGTCTTATAAAAAAATATGACTGCAGGGAAGGTGGCGTAATCTGTAATATTGATGTCACTTCAAAAAATCCTGTTATGAAAGCAGAAATCCGGGACTTACAGAAACTCAACTTCTTAAAAGAGTCAACATCAATAAAAACTTATGCACCTGAAACAGGCTCTACCGGAAGCCTTGTTACCCTCAACTGGTACTCTGGCCTTGCCAATATGGAAAAATACTTTTTAAGCGAAGCACTTTGCGGTAATGATTCTTCGCCGCTTGCCCGTGCCCTCAAAGACTCAAAGCTTGGAGACGACGTTCAGTTCCAGAGCTTCGGTCAGTTTAAAGAAGAGTTTTATACAGCGGGCCTCTGGGGCGTAAAAAAGGGTGATGAGGAAAAAGTTTTCAGCCTGGTAGAAAAAACTCTGCAGGACATCTATGAAAAAGGAGTGTCGCAAGACGATATAGATTCGGCCGTAATGGGCATAGATTTTGCGCTCAGAGAAGTGAACCGCTACTGGGGACCTTTCTCCATTCAGATTATGGAAAAGGCTCTTAAGGGCTGGTCTAACGGGGATCCTTGTTCGTCTCAACTAACGCCAATATCTTCTTTTGAAAAGGTAAAGGCAGCTTTGAAGGCAGATCCGGATTATACAAAGAAACTTATCAAAAAATATTTTCTGGATCCTGAAGCAGTTAAGGTACGTTTTGTTTCTGAACCTTCTGATAAATATTTTAAGGAACGAGAAGAAGCTGAAACTGCCCTTGTTGCAAAGCTGGAAAAAAATCTGGACCGCGGGCTGCTTAAAAAAGACCTGGATGAGCTTCACACTTACCAGCAGCATATTGAGACGGCCGAAGAAACTGCCTGTATCCCGACTACAAAAATCAGCGAGTTAGACCGTCACATAGACCTGCCAAAGACTGACTTGGAATTTGTAAAGGGTGCAGATGGCAGCGACATACCTCTTTTTGTCAGCAAAGAAGAAACAAACGGTATTTTTTATATTGATGTATTATTCCCATTTGACCATTTGCAGCCACAGTACCTGCAATATGTGCCTTTCCTGGCTGATGTAATAACAAACCTTGGCTGGAGCGGAAAGGGCTGGGATAAGTGTACGGCTGAATCATCCTGTATAATGGGCGACATCTGGGGAAGAACCTTGTGCGGTTCTGTTCCTTCAGTTCCTCAATGCCAGGCAGAGGCCGATAAATACCGTGAATATAATTTCTGCGGCCGTAACTGGATTGGCCTTATTTGTAAGGCGCTTAGCGAGAAGGCGGAAGAAGCTCTCGACATGCTTGCAGAAATTATTACCAAAATGGACTTTGAAGACCATAAACACCTTGAGACCTTAATCGGCGAACTTAAAGCAGAAAAGAAAAACGGCTTGATTTCTAACGGCCGCGAGTATGCACAAAAGCGTGCCCGTGCTGCCTGGAGCCCGAATCTTGCCCTGAATGAGATAATGTGGGGTGTGAGCCAGCTTAATACTGTTGCAAATTTCAAAAAGCACGATTCTAAAAAACTGCTGGAAACCTTTGCATATATGTACAGGGAATGCTTAAAGGCCGGCGGAATCATTCATATAACTGCAGATGAAGAGTCTCTTAAAAAGCTTCATCCTCTTCTTGAAGGCTTTGCAAAAAAAGCAGGGCTTACAAAACTTCTTCCTGTTCACAATTATACAATGGAAGAACTTAAGCCATACATCAGTCAGTATGATGAGGCTGCATCAGATAAACTTCAGTTCCTGAAAGTTTCAGGTCAGACTGGTTACGCCGCCGCAATTACTCCTGCTTCTGATTATCTTACAAAAGAAGCGGCTGCAGAAAATATTTTTGCTTCCTGGGTTTCGAGTCATACCTTGTGGGATAAAATCAGAACAACAGGTGGTGCTTATGGTGCCAGCTGCTGGATAGATAGTATTGAAAAGTCTGCAGTTATGACAACTTACCGGGACCCGACTCCGGAAAAATCGCTTCAGGTTTATCTTGATTCCCTTAAAGAACTTTGTTCAACTCCAATTCCTAAGGAAGAAGTTGAAAAGACCATTGTTTCTTCTTACGGTAATGCTATAGTTCCTGCCTGTCCTAAAGACCGTGGTGCCCGCAGTTTTGAAGGAATGCTCTATGGTAATCCACAGTCCTTTAAGCAGAAGAGGGTAGATAACATTCTTGAAGTTACAGAAGAGGATGTAGAAAAGGCTGCAGACAGACTGTATGAGGCTGCCGTAAAAAAATGTTCAAAAGCTGTATTCTGCAGTAAAGCAGATATAACAGAAAAATCAGAAAAAAATGGTGGAAATATTATCAAAATTCCGTTATAATTTTTCTATTGATATCCGTATAATGGAGAATAATTTATGGATAAAAAGACTAAACAGTGCATTAAGATGCTTAGAGACCTTGTTTCTGACGTTCAGGGTGCCCCTTTTCCTGGCGGAGAACTTAAAAACGAACTGTATGAAATCTGGTATGAGCATGCACAGCGCGCAGCAGTAGAGTGTTTTGAGTATTTGAACGACAACTTTCCAGAGGAACAGAAAGAACTCGACAAGACTATCGATAAACTCTTTAAGTAAGTCTGCAAAATCGTTTTAAGAAAAAAGTATTTTATTTTATAGGAAATGCCGTTTTGAGCCTTTAGGGCTGCAGACGGCTTTTTTTATTGTTTGTGCATTAAGTTTTTTTCCTAAATTCCGACAATATAAGTATAAACATGTCATTATCGGGTGGTTCCTGAGCTTGTCGAAGGGCTTGACCCGATAATCTAAAAGGTTTTGTTAGCATGAAGTCGAATACAAAGATATCAAATGATTATAAATTCGGATTAAACGGGGCTAAAAAAAAGGTCGGGATTAACAACTGGCGTTTTGTTTTTAACGGAATTAATACATCCACTGGTGCAGAACAGATGTTCTATATTGAGTTTGAAATGCTCAATCCATGGGCATCAAACGATCTTGTCCAGCTTGGTTTTAAGCCTCGCGTAAAGATTTCTGCAGAAGACCTTCAGTATGCACTGGCCGGTACAGATTCTGCAAAAAGTATTTCAACTGAAGCAATTGTTCAGCCTTCTTATTGTGCTGTGCGTGTCGGTACTTTCGGTGTTGAAGGAAAACAGCTTTGTTCTTACTATCCTGTCAAACTTGTTAAATTCAGTAATAAACCTTTCGAAATCATAGTCGACAATAAATATTTCAACGAAAACAAAATAGGCGGTTTTATAAATGTACCGGAAGAAGAAAAGGCCGCTCATCCGGAGCTGCTTTGCGATGCCGGTTATGCAAAATGGGAAATCAACTATACTGTTCAGAGAGACTATAAAAACGGTTATAAATCTGATTTACTCAGATGGTTCCCTTTTGGTCTTCAGACAGTCTTTTCTGGTACCATTCATTTTGACGGTACTGAGTATGCAATTGATCCAAAGCGCTGCTGCGGCTATTCTGAACGTTTCTGGGGAAAGGGTGTTCCAGAACCTTACTTCCATCTTTCTTCTGCAAATCTTACAAGTGTAATTTCAGGTAAAACTCTTTTTGAATCATCATTTGCGGTAAACGGTATTTTTGATGAAAGAGTTTCCTTTATTGGTAAATTCGAAGATATTGATATTGAACTTTGTGCAGACGGTTCAAAACGACAGTTCTCTGTTGTATGGGACTGTGCCCAGATGCCGGAAAATGAAAATCCGGAAGAAAACCTTTTGCACTGGAGCACCAGCCTTAACAGTAAGGAATGGGTAATTGATATTGATGTCTTCTGCAAAATCCGTGAGTTAAATAACCGTACCATTGAGCTTCCGGAAGGCCAGAGAAAGGTTCTGAACCTTCTGGAAGGCGGAAGTGGTACGGGCGAAATTAAGCTCTACAAGCACATTGGCAACACCCTCGAACAGATCGAACACGCAACCCTTGCAAAGGTTTTCTGCGAGTTCGGTCATATCGAAGAAGGCGAGTTTTAATTCTCCGTGACCGGTGGTTTCGATACACTTCGCTTCGCGAAGCACTCAACCACCGGTGGTTGAGTAGTCACGAAGTGACGTATCGAAACCACTATTTCGTGAAAATCAATTTTCCATTTTCAGAGCGAACTTTTATAGTTTCTCCATCCAATACTGTTCCCGCAAGTAATTCCCTTGCCAGAGTATTCTCCACATAATTCTGAATAGCTCTCTTTACAGGACGTGCACCCATTGTCGGGTCGTAGCCTTTGTCGCAGAGGAAGTCCATAGCAGACTGGTCAAAGTCCAGTGTGATTTTGCGGTCTGCAAGGCGGGCCTGTACACGTTCAAGTTGCAGTTTGATAATGGAAGCAATATGTTCTTTTCCAAGCTGCTGGAACATTACTATTTCATCAATACGGTTCAAGAACTCAGGGCGGAAGGTCTGGCGCAGCAAGCCATTGAGCTGATCATGCAGGGCTGCCTGCTTTTCAGCAGTATCTGCTTCCAGAATCAAATCGCTTCCTAGGTTACTTGTCATTATGATGATGGTGTTCTTAAAGTCTACTACGCGGCCCTGTCCGTCTGTAAGGCGGCCGTCATCGAGCACCTGCAGCAGAACATTGAAAACATCCGGGTGAGCCTTTTCAACCTCATCAAAAAGAATAACGCTGTAAGGGCGGCGGCGAACTGCCTCTGTAAGCTGGCCTCCTTCGTCGTAACCAACGTATCCCGGAGGCGCTCCAATAAGACGGGTCACGCTGAACTTTTCCATGTACTCCGACATATCAATTCGGGTGAGGGCCTTTTCGTCGTTGAAGAGGAAGTCTGCAAGAGTTTTTGCAAGTTCAGTTTTACCAACACCTGTAGGTCCAATAAACATAAAACTACCAAGCGGACGGTTAGGGTCGTTAAGGCCGCTGCGGTTACGTCTGATTGCATCGCTTACAACATTTACCGCCTCGTCCTGGCCTACAACTCTTTTATGCAAAACCTTTTCCAGTTCCAGATATTTCTGTTTTTCACCTGTCATCATTTTTGCAACCGGAATACCGGTCCAGGCAGAAACAACCTTTGCAATATCTTCTTCGGTTACAGACTGACGGAGCAGGGAATCACGGCCTCCTTCTGCTCTTTCCTTTTCTGCGGCCAGGGCTGCGTCCAGTTCTTTCTGCAGGGCTGGAATTGTGCTGTATTTGATTTCGGCCGCCTTTTCCAGATTGCCCTCGCGGGTAAACTTTTCTTCTTCGAAGCGGGCCTGTTCCAGCTGCTCTTTGATTTTGCGGGACTTATCTATACTTTCCTTTTCGTTCTGCCACTGAAGCTTCATAGCATCGCGCTTGCTTGTGATTTCTGCCAGCTCTTTTTCCAGCTTTTCAAGACGTTCCTTGCTTGCTTCATCATCTTCCTTACTGAGTGACTGCTTTTCAATCTGCAGCTGCAGCATCTTTCGCTCAACCTGATCCAGTTCGGTCGGCTGGCTTTCAATTTCCATTTTAAGGCGGCTTGCGGCTTCGTCTACAAGGTCTATGGCCTTATCCGGCATAAAGCGGGAAGTGATATATCTGTTAGAAAGGGTAGCGGCTGCAACAAGAGCTTCATCTTCAATTCTAACTCCATGATGAATCTCGTATTTTTCACGCAGGCCTCGAAGAATTGCAATTGTGTCTTCTACGCTTGGCTCAGCACAGTATACCTGCTGGAAGCGGCGTTCAAGGGCGGCATCCTTTTCAATATACTTACGGTACTCATCAAGTGTTGTTGCACCAATGGCACGGAGTTCTCCTCGAGCCAGAGCAGGCTTCAAAAGGTTAGAAGCGTCCATGCTGCCTTCACTTGCACCGGCTCCCACAAGGGTATGAAGTTCATCAATAAAGAGGATAATCTGGCCTTCGCTCTTTGTTACTTCTGTAATGAGGGCCTTAAGTCTCTCTTCAAATTCTCCGCGGAACTTTGCACCGGCAACAAGACTTCCCAAATCCAGGGCGAGAAGCCTCTTGTTTTTAAGGCTTTCCGGAACATCTCCGCTTGCTATACGGCGGGCAAGCCCTTCTACAATGGCTGTTTTACCAACACCCGGTTCACCGATAATTACCGGATTATTTTTTGTACGGCGGCAGAGTACCTGCATTACACGGCGGATTTCTTCATCACGGCCGATTACAGGGTCAATCTTATCCTGGCGGGCAGCGGCTGTGAGGTCGCGGCAGTATTTTTCAAGACTGCGGGTTTTAGCCTCAGGGTCGTTGCTATCAACTGTCTGGTTTCCGCGAACAGATTTTAAGGCTTCAAAAACTGAGTTATGATTAATTCCATATTTGCGGAGAAGGTCTCCGGTTCGGTCATCGCATTCTGTCATTGCAAGAAGAATATGCTCTGTTGAGAGATACTGGTCGTGAAGGGCAGTCATTTCGTTTTCTGCCTTGGCAAGCACCTTCTGCATTACCGGAGAAAAGTATACCTGTGCAGCGCCGGAAACCTTTGGATTAGAAGCTACAAGCTCGCGGACCTTTTTCGTAAGTTCTATTGCAGAAACGCCTACACGTTCAATTACAGGGGCAATAAGTCCGTCCTGCTGTTCGAGCAGGGCCTGAAGAACATGTTCGGTTCCTATTTCTGAGTTATCGTTTTTGTTGGCAATTGAAGAAGCCTCCTGAATGGCTTCCTGTGTTTTAATAGTAAAGTTTTCGTAATTCATACGCATCACCTTCTTTTAAAAAATAATAATGATTTTCAATAAGGGCAAGAAAATTATGTATGGATTGCCACGTCGCTGCGCTCCTCGCAATGACGCAGGCTATGTTATTGCGAGCGTAGCGAAGCAATCCATTTTATGATAATATACTCCTATGCTTTCATATCAGCACATTTTTCACGCAGGAAATCATGCAGACTTATTAAAACATTCTGTCTTAATTCAGGTACTCGAAGCTCTGAATAAAAAAGAAAAACCTTATACTTTTTTTGATACACACGCTGCCAGCGGCCTTTATGACCTTAAAGATAACCGCAGTCTCAAAACTGGAGAGGCCACAAAAGGAATTGTGCAGTTTGCAGATAAAGCTGATATGCCCCAGGCTTTTGCCGACTATGTTACTTTTGTTCAGAAATATTTGAAAGATTCTTTATACCCTGGTTCACCAGAGATTGAACGAAGCTTTATGCGAAAGCAGGATACTCTTATTCTTTCGGAGCTTCATCCCCAGGAGATTGAAAATCTACGCCATAATATGAAAAAGAGCGAAGACGGGCAGCCGGAAATTCAGATTCATAATCGTAACAGCTGGGAAATGCTCAAGGCCCTTACTCCGCCTGCAACAAAGAGGGGAGCGGCTTTAATTGACCCGAGTTACGAAGAGGCCAGTGATTATACAATAGCAGCCGATACAATCTGTGCAGTTCATAAAAAATGGAGTAACGGAATTATAATGCTCTGGTATCCTCTGCTTGCTCACCGCCAAAGTGAAATTGGGGGTATGATCAATCAGATTACAAATGAAGCTCGTTCCCAGAACGCTAATATTGAAATTGCAGATTTACGCCTTCAGGTATTTGATAAAAATGAACATAAGGAAGTTTCTCTGGAAGAATTCCGGGCAAGCGAAGGAAAAAATCCGCCCCGTCTCTACGGCAGCGGAATGCTGGTTTTAAACGCTCCCTGGATGCTTAAAGAAAATACTCAGGAAACAATTGATTATATTAAAAATGCATTCTGATGCCGGCTTCTAAAGGCAGGCTGAGAAAGAAAGCTTCCTTTGAAAAAGACGGCACAATATTCTGCTGGGCAAAAAGTTCCAGATAATTATCATAAAAAGTACGGTTGGCACCAAAGAAAAATCTTGGCCCCGCAATAAAAGTCCAGTCTGAAAAATCCGAAGTAAGAATGCTTGCCTGGGCTCCAAAACCAGAGAAGAAACTCCAGGTGTTTTTAAGCTGAATGTCTATTGCATAATAATCAGCAAAACCAGTAAGGCCGTAAGAAAAAACTGAAAAATAAGAGCCTGCTTCGAAACCAAAACCAAAGGCTAGGGGCAGGCGGTTAAGCCGCATAGTTCCGGTGATTGTTGCAGAAAAATTTTCCAGCTTTGCAGAATCCTCATTTATAAATATACCCGGATTTCCACCAATTTGAATTCCGGCTCCGGTTGCAGAAAGGCCTGAAACAAGCATTATAAAAACTGCTGTAATTGCTGTGATTTTTTTTATATACGACATTTGGGTTTTCCTGAGAATTATCTGTTACGGAAGAAGTCGGCAATCTTTTCAAAAAGATGCTTGAAGAAGAGGTAGATCCGGTAGAAGATGTTTGGATTACGGAGTCGCTGAAGTCTCTTGTAGCCTTCCATAAGTTCGGCGTCTGTAAATTCCTTGCGCTGGTTGTTTTCTTCAATTTCCATTTCCAGCTGTTCTACTTCGGTAAGGTTATCAATTATATTAGCATTAATACTTGTCCAGCCCAGCTGAATTGCAGACTGTAAACGGCGTTCACCCGCAATCAGCTCATACTTACTGTTGAGGGTAATCGGATTCATAAGTCCGTAGATTTTCATACTGTCTTTCAAGTCTTCAAGATTACCCAGGTCTTTACGAACCCGCTTTTTAATCTTGATGTCTTTGATTTGTACTAACACAGTTTTAGTCTACTCCATAAGTGCATTGTAGTCAAACTTAGATGCTGAATTATCTATAAATTCCTCATCTTCTTCATCGTCTTCGTCGCTGAAGCTGCCTGTAAGAGGAGCATTAAGGTCAAAGCTAAGCGGTGTAGTATCAAAATCAAAAGACATTCTCTGGCCTGATTTATACATTTCTTTTTCAAGACGAATGATAGAAATTACAGAGTTCGAAGTACTTGAGTGAATAGGACAGATTTCTGTAGGTTGAGTTCCTTCCAGATACCACTGGGTAGTTGAGTGCTCGCAGGACTCTGTAAGAATCATACCACTGTCTGCACAAACAGTACATTCAATTACACCCTCCAGAGGTTTAATCCAGTTTTTATATGGAAGATCTGCGTGAACCTTATCAAAATATTCACCCCAGGCAAAACCTGCAAGAGTTGCACCAGTAATATTAAGACCAAGCGACTGGCCAGGCTTATCAAATCCAAACCAGAAGGCAGCAGCGTAGTAAGGTGTAATACCACAGGTCCAGGCATCGGCCCAGTTCTGGGTAGTACCGGTTTTACCTCCGGCAGGCATTGTATAACGTTTGCCGTTTGCATCACGATAATCAAAGTGCCACTTCTGGGCACCCAGGGTACCGCCGTTATTTACAGTCTGCTCAAGCAGCTTAATCATTACAAATGAAGTCTGAGGAGAAATAACCTGAATCTTTTCACCCTTGGCAGCCTGAGCCTTTCTGATATCAAGTTCAGGATTCAAAATTACGTTTCCGTTTTTATCTTCTACAGTGCGGATTGCCATTGGTGTAATTTCTTTACCACCGTTTGCAAAAATTGCATAAGCACGGGCCATTTCAATAGGACGTACAGAACAAACACCAAGACCAAGCGGATATACAGGCAGGAAGCTGCGGCTTTCGAGCTCATCCTGAGGAATTCCAAGAAGCTTGGATGCACGGTCAATAGCAGCCTCAAAACCAATACCGTCGAGAATCTTAAGAGAAGGTACGTTCATAGAGCGGGTAAGGGCATACCATACAGAAACATTACCTTCCCATTCACCACGGAAGTTAAGCGGAATATAAGGCTTACCATCTGCAGTATGGAATACAACCATGGAGTCGGAAATCTGAGTCGTAGGAGTAAACTTACGTGAGTCGATTGCAGCAGAGTAGTAAAGCGGCTTAAAAGTAGAACCCGGCTGAACCTTTGCCTGAGTAGCTCTTATAAACTGATTGTCAGAATCAAACTTACTTCCGCCTACAAGGGCATCGATATAACCGTTTGAATGGTCGAGGGCAACCATTGTACCTTCGATGGTTGTTTTTTCTTCATTCTGTTTTGCAAGTGCAGTTGCACGGTTTACGATATTTACCTTGAGTTTTTCTGTTCCTGTCATAAGAGAAATTGCATCAAGAACAGGATTGATTTTATTAATGTAAGTATTGTTTGCAACAATTTCAGTTCTCTGCTCACTTACCTTTAATTCCGGAATATCAAAAAGAAGAGCCAGCATTTCTGTCATAGGAACAAAGACATTTGTTGCAACACCTGTTTTAGAAGAGTGCTCACGCTTGTAGCGTTTGTTTGCATCTTCAATATATTTAATCATTACATCCTGGGCAATCTGCTGGTGAGCAAGGTTGAGGGTTGTGTTTACAGTAAAGCCAGAAGTATAAATATCATCAGAACCGTAAATCATGCTTGAAAGCTCGCGGCGTACAAACTCACTGAACCAGGGAGCCTTATCATCGCGCATCATGTAAGCTGATGTTGAAGTTCGTGTGTAGTCAAAGTTTGCCCAGTAATTTTCAAAAGATTCATCTGCTTCTTCCTGTGTAAGGAAGCCGGCGTCAACCATGGAAGCAAGAACATACTTCTGGCGATCCATTGCCCGGTTAGGATGATCAAAAGGATTGTAGAAAGCCGGGTTAGAAAGCTGAATTACAAGAATTGCAGCCTCTGCAGGGGTGATTTCTGTAGCATCATGGCCAAAGTAATATTTTGAAGCAGCGTTTACACCGTAGGTACCGCCACCAAAATAGATTTTATTAAGATAGAGCTCAAGTATTTCGTTTTTAGAATAACGGCGTTCCATCTGAATGGCCCACCACAATTCCTTAAGCTTTCGTAAAACAGATTTATCTGTACGGTCGCAGTAGAGTGTTCCGGCAATCTGCTGTGTGAGTGTAGAACCGCCACCAAGTGAACGGCGGGTAATAACACCAACAACGCCTCGCATAATAGCCTTAAGATTAAAGCCTGCATGAGAAAAGAATACGTTATCCTCTCGGGTAATAAGGGCATCAATCATCTGCTGTGGAAGATTGTTGTAGGCAATGATTTCGCGCTTTTCATCAGAAGCGAATTCAGTAATTATTTCACCATTAATATCAAGAAGTTTGGTAGGAAGCGCAGTATCAAAATCAGTTATATATTCAGAATTAATTATGTTGCGGGTTTCAGAAACAGACCATCCCAAAAGAGCACCAAGAAGAAGAGAGCCCAAAAAAAACAGCGAGATGATCACAATTCCAGATTTTTTAATCTTTGTCATATTCTGCATATTATAGTAGAAATCATCAAAAAAGTGAATAGTTCCGTTTTCTTAGTAGCAACGGTGGTTTCGATACGGTCTTCGACCTACTCAACCACCGTGTAAAGAGAGTCCGAGCCTTTTTTACAAAACACTTGACCAGCACCCCAGTGAAAAAGAGTCCCAGACAACATCACCCCGTTGGCTGGGACTCTTTTTCACTGGGGGGGCGGGATAATGATTTAAAATAAAAAAGGCTCGGAATAGATCCGAGCCATGCCCATCAGGCATATCGGGAACATGGGTGGGAGGGGAAAATGTTCCCGATATATTTATTATCGACCCCAGTACCCGAAATCTTTAATCTAAATGAAAAAATAATTGAGATTTTTTTGTGGATTGCTTCGTCGCTTCGCTCCTCGCAATGACGATGTTCGTTCGCTGCGCTGCAGAGACCTTAGTTTTCAGTAATGTCGAGGTCGAGGGAGAAGTTTGCGGTGTAGGTTTTGCCCTTGTTGGCGGTAATAGAACGCACAATTTCATAATCACCAATGTGGAACTTGATTTTGTGTTCACCTTCGGAAATTACAAATTCCTTGCCAAAACTTGTGCATTTTACATCATCCAGGGTAACTTCAGTACCTTCCGGTGCAGTAATAAGCAGGGTAGGCTCAAGACTCTTCATTTCTACAAAGAGCTCTGTTGTTTTTGCACGGTCAATGCGGACAGTACGTACTTCGTTGCGGTAAGCTTCAGAAATAATCGAAATATTATGAATGCCTGTATCCAGCAGTACCTTCTGATTGTCTGAATCAGAAAGCATCTGGTCATCTACAAAAATAGTACATGGCTCAAGTTTTTTTTCCGGAGGAAGAAGCTTAAAGACAAGCTGGCCTTTGTTCATAAGAATCGGCTTTACTGTAATTGGAATAATTGCATTGAGTGTTTCTTCCGGAACGCCTTTCATAACCGGCTGCAAACGTACAAAAATTACATTTTTAGACGGGCTTATTACAGTATCTACTTTTGTTGTATAGTTATTTGATTTTATGGAATTGTCTTTCTTAAGTGGAATCTGCAGAACCCAGGAAAGTTTACCAGGTAAGGTTTTTACATAGGCTCTGGTACCGCTATAGTCAATCTGCGAAGCCTTTGGTGTAGGGCTGATGTTTGCATATACAGAACAGGCTACAGAATCCATCCAGGAAGCAACTGCCTCGGGAATATCAAATTTAAGTTCAAGTCCTTCTATAAAGGTCTGGTCTGCGGGGAGGGTAATGGCAAGGGCTTCGTTTATACCAAGCTTTGCAGTGTCTTCAGATTCAGCTGTCTGGGTAACAGAAATCTCATGAACTTTGCTTACGCGAAAGCTTTCTGCAACCAGAGAATTAAGGCTCCAGCAGGCAGTAAGGAGAGAAATCAGAATTGTTTTAGTGCAAGTCAGCTTTTTCATTACTCTTTAATATTCAGTCTGTTTCTTGGGTCTTCGGCCTTTCCGCCCTGTCTTATTTCAAAATGAAGATGAGGACCGGTCGCCTTTCCCGTCTGGCCTACAAGGCCTATTACATCACCTTTTTTTACGTATTGATATCTGTCTACAAATATCTTAGAAAGGTGAGCATATACACTTGTCATTTTACCCTGGTCGTGACTCAGAATTAAGTAATTTCCGAACTCGACATCCTTTTCGATTGCCGCATAAACAGCGCCGTCTTTTATGGCGTAGACCGGAGTACCTTCTTCTGCTGCTAAATCAATTCCATTGTGGTTTTTCATTTCTCCGGAAAAAGGATTTTTTCTCTTTCCAAATTCCGAAGAAACCCAATAGGAATCATTGTCCAGCGGAAGTCTCAGGGCAGAGTCGAGAAAATATGCTCTTTCTGTGGGGGTAAAGCGTTTGCTGCGTAAGAAGATATAATCTCTCCCTTCAATATTATAATATATGACATTTTTTGTTAAGGTTTGATGGCTGTAATTTTCCTGCAAAAGTACTTCAATTGAGTTGATTCCGCGGTCCATGGCAATAAAAAGTCCGTCTACAACCGGCAGAATGAATGTTTTTTCCTTTACATCATCCTGAGCATTTTCTATCTGATTTAATGTTGCCAGGGTTTCCTGATTCATTGTAGAACGTGCAGCTACTCCCTGGAAGGTAAAACGTTCTGTGTTTTTATATTGAAAGAACATTATTTCCGGTTCACGGCCGGCGCTTAGGGCTTTTCTGTTTGATTCCACAATACTGTTATAATCGCGGAAAACTGTATTGGCGCGGGAAGGGGAAATGCTGTCTATAATCGGCAGTTTATCTTTTTCAATTATGATTCTGTTGATTTTATCTTCTGATTCATCTGCATAAAGTAAACCCGCAGAACCTTTCTCCGGGGAGAAAATCAGAAAAAAGAGGCTAAATAAAAAAATGTTAAAAAAACGGGGCTGTCTTTTAGAAAGCCCCGTTACGTAGTTAAAAGAAATCAATCTATTCTTCAACAATTGCTTCTGCTGGACAAGAAGCTGCGCATGAACCACAGCTGATGCACTTTTCAGCATCGATAGCGCGAGCGCCATCTTTTTCTGCAATTGCTCCTACCGGGCAGTCCGGTTCGCAAGCTCCACAGTTTACGCACTGGTCTGTAATTTTAAATGCCATATTTGCTCCTATAAAATTTAAAATCTAGTTAAAATAATACATCAACAGGGGAAAAATCGCAACTGATATTTGAATAAATCTTAGTTGTAAAGTATAATCTGCTTATGACTAAAGACGTACTCGCTAAATATATTGATCATACTCTGCTGGCTCCACAGGCTGGAATCAGAGAAATTGTTTTGTTGTGTCAGGAAGCCCGCCGTTACGGTTTTGCTTCCGTTTGTGTAAACCCTGTTTATGTTTCTGCTGCAGCAAATGAACTGGAAGGTTCTGGTGTAAAGGTTTGTACTGTAGTAGGCTTTCCACTTGGTGCAACAACTACAAAAGATAAGGTAAATGAATCTGAAAATGCAATTGCCAATGGTGCAGATGAAATTGATATGGTAATCAATATTGGTGCTGCTAAGGATGGACGCTTTTCAGAAGTAGAAACTGATATTCTTGATGTTGTTACTGCCTGTAAAGAAGCCGGAAAAAAACTCGGTAAAAATATCATAGTAAAGACAATTCTTGAAACCTGTCTTCTCGATGATGCTGCAATTGTAAACTGCTGTCTTTGTGCAAAAAAGGCCGGTGCTGATTTTGTTAAGACTTCTACAGGCTTTGCAAATCCAAAGGGAATCGATGGAAATCCTCTTCCTAACGGAGCAAGCGAGCATCATGTAAAGCTTATGCGTGAGACTGTTGGTCCTGATATGGGAGTAAAGGCTTCGGGCGGAATCAGAAGTGCCAGAACCCTTATTACCATGCTTGAAGCAGGTGCCAGCAGAATCGGAACTTCAAGCGGTTCGAAAATCATTGAGAACTGGGACGAGAGCAAAGAGGTAAATAATAAATACTAAGAGTAGGAAAGGTGGTTTCGATACACCGCTTCGCGGCACTCAACCACCGGTGGTTGGAGTAGTACGGTGCTGACGCACCTATCGTATCGAAACCACTTTTTTATTTCTGCACTGGAAGTGAGAAGTACAATTTATTGTCGCTCACTTCCATTTTTATTTCGCGGGCATCATGCATAACCGCAATATAAGATTTTACAGTTGAGTAAACCAGGGCGTACTGGCTGAAGGTCATCTGCAGATCATTTTTATCTGCAACATATTTTACAATATCTTCTACAGTCATTCGTTTTTTTGTTTTTAAGGAATCCAGAATGCAGGTTCTTGTAGAAATAATTGCAATTTTGTTAAGCTCTGCTGCTTCATTAATATTACGTTTTAAGAAGTCTCCGTGGCTTGGAATACACCATTCAACTTTTTCAATTGCGCAGAGTTTATCCAGAGACTCCATGTACTGAACCGGATTCAAAATTAAAGGAATCCAGTGATTTATTATTTCGTTACGCGGGAAAATATTGTCGCCAGGGAAAATTACTTTTTTATCATTTTTATCAGAAATAATGGCACAGAAAGTCTGGTAACTGTGACCATTAAGCTCCATAAAGGAAAGTCTACGGCCGCCTGAAAGTTCGATAATTTCATCAGCCTTAATTGCGTGGTCTAAATAAGTTGGGGAAGGCATAAAGAAGAGGGTACGCATTTCGTGAGGAGGGTAGCCGCCCCATAAAACGGTTCCCTGTATTATTGGAGTTTCCATAGCTCCCTGTTCATGCTTTGCGGCCCAGAGCTGACAGCCTGTTTCCTGTTTTAAAAAATTATGGGCACCGCAGTGATCTGGGTGCCCATGGGTTGTTATAATTGCTTTTACGTTAAAGGTCTGTCCCAGCTGTTCAAAAAAAGCTTTAAGTACGTCTAAAACGTATTCTCCGTCAATTTCTGTAGAGCCGGAATCAATAAGATATACATCTACAGAGGAGCCGTTAGAAGAGAGATTTTCATTTGTAACTACACCAACATTTGTTGTACCGGGAATTACATAAACACCCGATGACAATTCAATGATTCTTGCTGTAAGGTTATCCACTTGAAAATCTCTCCTGTCTGACTTTTCCTGCCCGCTTAGCGGGCAAGTTTATTAGAAATCCTTTGCCTTGTTAATAGACTTAATTGTGTAATCGTAGCTGTGCTCGTTGATTACGAACTTAGCATTGTCTCCAACCTTCTTGTCGAGAATTGCGTTTCCGAATGGTGACATGTAAGAAATGATGTTGTTATCCGGATCAGATTCCCAAGGTCCAAGAATTGTATAAACTTCATCTTTGTTTTCGATGTTGTCGTGGAGTGTAACTTCTGTAGCAAAAGAAACAATTGCAGTTGTGCTTGTTGTAGGGTCAAAGATAACGGCGCGGTTAAGCTCTTCCTGAAGCTTAGAAAGTCTAAGTTCAAGCTGATGCTTCTGTTCCTTAGCAGCCTGGTATTCAGCGTTTTCTTTAAGGTCTCCCTTTGCCTTTGCATCTGCAAGTTCAACCTTGTTCTTTTCGAGCTGAACATTCTTAATGTCGTCGATTTCTGCCTTCTTTTCTGCAAGCTTCTTAGAAGTTACGATCATGCCCTTAGGCTGTGTAAGCTTTTCTTCAGATACACGGAACTTGAAGTCTGGGTATTTTTCAAGAATCTTGTTACGTGCAGTTGATTTGTAAGAAGGATCAATGTCTGCAATATCATCAATAAGAGTGTACATCTTCTTAACAGTGTCTTCGTCTTTAGCGAACATGTAATTAAAGATTGTATCATTATCGAAAAGAAGCTCAGTTGCTTTCTTGTTAATCTTCTTGTTTTCTGTTGTATTAACGTGGTTGTTGATTTCGCGGAATGTAAGTTCAATTACGTTGATGAGGGTAATCAGCTGTTTTTCGTAAGAAATACCAGCATTCTTGAACCATTCGAGGTTCTGACACTTCTCAAAGAAGAAAAGAACAGTTTCGCGGTAATCTTTGTATGCTTCAAAGCTTGTTTTTGCCAGCTTCTGAACATCTGCTGTAAAGCCTGCATTAATAAGCTCGTTGATAAGCTTCATGTCGAGTACAGTAGGGAAGAGGCGGATATATTCCTTGTTCCAGTCTGGAAGCATCTTAATGCATTCAAGGAAGTCTGCCTTGAGGTGAGTATTCTTAGAATCCTTGAGTTCCTTGAAAAGCTCACGTGGATCTTCAATGCGGCTGTAGATTTCTGCGAATGTTTCCTTTACAGGGTAGAGGAAGCGTGAGTCCTGAGCGCTTACATAGCGTGCAATAAGGTAAGAAGCAATAACCTGTTCTGTAATCTTAGAAATATTCTTGAGGAAGCCTGTGAAGTATGCGTACATTTCGGCAAAGTTGTCGTTTGTGCGGTCCATATCTTCATCATTAAAGAACTTCATAAAGATATCTACACGGGCAAAGAATGCTTTCTGAGCCTTGAACTCGTTTGCAAGCTTTTCTACAGGAGTAATGTTTCCTTCGCGAACAGTGTACATATTGATGTCGTTAGGATTTACACCGAATACAGGATTTGTTTCGAGAATCTTTTTTGCTGCTGCATTCCATGAAGTCCATTCTCCGGAAGTAAGAATACCGAGTTCTTTCTTAGTTTTTCCGTCTTTTTCTGTAACTGTGTGTACAAGTTCGTTTTTGATTGTCTTAAGGTCACAGTTGTTGTCGTAGCTCTTGATGATTGTTTTAAGAGTCCATTCCTTATCCTTCTTGATTTTTTCAGCAAGAGGAACCTTCTTGTCACCTTCTTTTACATAGTTGAGGGCTTTGAGTACCCAGATGTGGTCTTTTGCAAGAGGTTTGAGGGCTGTAACGGCCATAGAAAGCTTAATTTCGTGGATGCCTGCAGCCTTACCAAAGTTGATTGTAAGAGTATCGTTATCAAGGCTCTTGATGATACCAACGCCCCAGTTTCTGTGGAATACAAAACCGCCCTTGTCAAAAGCGATGTGCTTTTCAAAGTCGTTGATAGCTTCGAATACGTTTCTGTAGCTCTGTGAAAGGTTAGAAGAGCGGATGTAGTCTTCGAGGTGGCTGTGTGCAGCATATTTACCGCGGAAACAGTCTGTAATTTCTTTACGAGCCCATGAATCTTTAGGATCAATTTCGAGATTCTGCTTAAGAATGATGATTGCAGTATCCCATTTTTTGTTGTCTTTATAGTAGTTGTAGAGTTCCTGCATGAGGGTAGTAGTTTTAATATCACCCATCTGCTTAGAAATCTTTCTTCTGATGTTCTGGAAGAAGTCGAATTCATCCGGCATAAGCTGAACGAGCTTTGTCCATACTTCCTTACATGCATTGTAGTTGTTTGCGTTGATGTAGCGGAGAATTGCTTTCTTGTAGTAGCTGATTGCGTTGTCTGCATCGCCTTCATTTTCGTAGTGCTCAGCAAGGAGCTTTGCAAGGTCAGCTTCTTCAAAGTCTATGCGTACGATTTTTTCGTAAAGCTCCCAAACCTTAGAGTTACCTTCTGCAAGGTAGTTGTCTGCGAGGGTTCTGAGGGCAAATTTGTTATTTTCATCATCATTGAGAATGCTTTCACAAAGATATGTTACAATGTTTTCCTTGTGGTTCTTCTGGAAAATATCTACGAGAGTTACAAGGTTTGAGTTATCTAGAGAGCTGTTCTGCAGGTCAAGGATACCGCAGATGTAAAGGGCGATGATACTGTCCTTAGAATGAGAGAGGTGTTCCTGACAAATCTCATGAACCTCTTTAATGATTCCTTCGCTCTTTGCCTGTTCTACGAGGTCTGCAAGTTCCTTAAGATTGTTCTGAGTGTAGTTACTGATTGTTGCACGAGTCCAAGTCTCTTCCTTGAGCATGTCCTGAATTGACTGCATTAAATCTGCCATTTTAATCTCCTTGTCTGGGCTATTTGATATACATCTCGTATACAGAAGTATCCAGAAGTTTTATTCGTAATAACACTTCATTAATCTTGGCCTGATTTTCGTTTGCCAAGTCATAATGATCCATAAGCCAGAAATAACAGTTCAGCATACGCGGAATAAGAATCTCGCTGTTGCACGAAGGATCCTTGATTTCATTTTCCATTGCGTAGATGTCTTTTTTTAGTCTGGCGACTTCCTGAGAAGTCAGCTCTCTCTTAATGTTGAAAACTCCGCCGAGAACTCCGTATACCGGAATCCAATAGAGGAGCGCTTTTCCTGAATAACCTTTGCTCTTTGTCTTTTCTATAAGACATTTAATGAGCTCAGAATCAAGAAAATCGAGGTCAATGCTGTCCGGGTCTTTAAAAAAAGCTTCCCGATACAGTACTTTTCCAAATTTGTCTTCGCCGCAAAGAGAGTAGCAGTCTGCCAGCTCTGCAAGTACCGAAGAAAGATTCGGATATATATCGTTTGCTTCTCTGAGAAAGGCCCTTGCATTTTCGAAATCTCCAAGCTTCTTGTAGCAGATGCCTGTTTTTTTGTAGATTTCTGCTTTTTGCAGAGGATCTTTTTCATCCAGCATTTTTTTGTATTCTTCCAATGCGTTCTTAAAAAAGCCCTGCTGAACGGCAAATAAAGCCGGTTCGTAAGGTTTATTTTCGCGGGAAATATAATCCTGAAAGTTTTTCCATTCCAGAAGTATGTTTTCGCTGCGTTCGAACGAATCGTTCATACTCTTAAGACGCTTTATGGAATCTATCCAGAAGATGCAGCACTTATTTGTGTACATAAGCTCTGTGCTTTCCAGGTCATGCTCGAAGAGAGAACTTATGATTTTTTGTGCCTCTAAAGGGTTTCCCTGCTGCAGAAAGCCCAGGGCAACCTTAAGTTCAGCTTCTGTCTGAAAGTCCATAGTGTCTAAATTCTATTTTATACAAGAAAAGATTTTTAATCAATAAAAAATATGAGATTTTGTTAAAATTGGGACAATATTTATAAAGCGAAAGTGTTAATCTGTCAAGTAAAATTTCTGTTAAAAGTAACGAAAATTCTTAAAGTTTGCCTCCTCTCGTGAAAAATGACACTCGCCAACGGGGGAGGTGGTAAAGCTAACAATTGCTTTCGCAATTTTTTTAACGCTTTGCTATTGAACACCGGCCGCCAGCGGCCTTACACATGTTGGCGAGTATCATTTTTCACTACGGAGTCAAACTTTACATTTCCGTGTTATTTGAAATTTTACTTGGAGATTATTTTGAAGGAGGGGATGTGAAGTTACAATAATCCTCGGTGGTGTAAAAAAAACTGCCTGCTCCGCCCGTCAGATTTTTCTGCAGAATTGTCCAATTTTTACAATTATATTGTAAATTCTAGTTTTTCTTGTTAAAATATATACCAAATGAAAACTCAAATTCTTGCACCATCACTTCTTTCTGCAAACTTTGCTGACTTGGGAAGTGAGATTAAAAAAATAGAAGACAACAAGGGCGGGGCAGTTCATATCGACGTTATGGACGGTTCTTTTGTTCCCGAAATCACATACGGTGAGCCCGTAATCCGTTCAATCAGAAAACTTACAGAGCTTCCTTTTGATGTTCATCTTATGATTGAAAAACCGGAACTTCATGTAGAATCTTTTGCAAAGGCAGGCGCAGACTGGATAACCTTTCACTGGGAAGCAACAAATCATGCTCACCGCGTAATTCAGATGATTCATGAAATGGGTAAAAAGGCCGGCGTTGCAGTGTGTCCTGGTACACCTGTATCATTACTGTCGGAAATACTGCCTTCTGCCGATATTATATTAGTGATGACTGTCAATCCCGGCTGGGGCGGACAGAAGATTATTCCTTCCTGTGTGGAAAAAGTTGCCCAGTTGAAAAAGTATAGGGAAGAGCATGGATTAAACTATCTGCTTTCTGTAGACGGCGGTATTAACAACGAGACTTTGAACTCTGTAATTGACGCCGGTACAGACATAGTTGTTTCCGGCTCCTGCTTTTTTAACGGCAGCCTTAAATGGAGTTGAGAAGATTGTTAAAAGCTTTTAAGAAAATCACTGCAGTGGCAGTGATTTGTACATCTGTTTTTATGTATGCATCGGCCTCAGAATCTGCAGCTTCTGCTTTTGTAGAAGCCTGTAAGTCATATTCGAGGGGAGATTGGACCGATGCAAAGTTCATGCTGAAAAAAGCAGTTTCCTATAAAGAGAATTTAAATCCGGATACTTATTTTATGCTGATTATGGCAGAAGTTTACGACGGCGATAATAAAGCTGCCCTCGACGACTGCAATTTCTTTCTGGAAAACTTTTCTGACTCTCTTTATTACTCAAGAGTTTACTACCAGAAGGGAAAGCTTTTATATCAGCTTGGTGAATATGAAAAATCAATTGTAGTGCTCAGCGACTTTTGTCATCTTTATACAGATGATGAATTATACTCACATGCACTTTTCTATATCGGCGAATCACTTTTTGCCGGCTATAAATATGATGAGGCAGGAGCTGTTTACGAGCGTATTGTAACCGAATATCCGGAATCTCCAAAAACACCTGCTGCCCAGTACCGCCTTGAAACAATTTTACAGCGCGGCCGTGAAGAAAAACTACTTTATCTCTTAAAGCAGACTGGAGAAGAATATCTTTCTGCAAAGGAAGAGTATGAACGTCAGCTGCGGCTTTATAATTCCGAGGCAATGGATTCTACAAGACAAAAGCTTTCTGCTGCCCAGGCGAGAAACGAAACTCTGGAAAAGCAGATTGCTGAACTTGAACAGCAGATTGCGGCTCTTAAAAACAATCAGGAAGAATCTGACCGTATAATTCAGGAATTAAAAGAGGCTGGAGAAAAGGATGTACCGGCTCCGGAGCCTTTTGATGAAAGAAAATATCAGTTAAAGCTTCTTAAGGAAAAGGCCCTTGAAGCACAAAAAATGCTTGATAAGAAGAATTCTACTTCTGGAACGGAGGGGCAATGAAAAAGATAATTTGTTCAGCAGCAATAATCACTCTGCTTCTGGCTTCAGTTTTCTGTAAAACTTCAAAAGCAGAAAAAAAAGCTGCAAAGAAAAAGGCTAAGAACAAGACTGCAGTAGAAGCTCCTGCAGAAGAGCAGGCTGCTGCCCAGACCGCAGAAACACTCACAGCCGCACCCGCAGAAGGGGAGGCCGCTGCTGCTGTTACAGCAGGCGAAGCCGGCACTGAGGCTGCTCCTGAATCAGAAACAGAATCTAAAGACTATACCGGCTGGATTAAATCTTCAAAAAAGAATTTAAACGAGCGTTTTGGTAAGATTCAGCTGAAAGTTAAATCCGGAATTGGAGCTTATACAATTGCAGTTCTTAACGAAAAGGATAAGCCTATTCCTGTTTTGAATACAGCAAACGAATATATTACAAATGCTTTTTATCTTAAGACTTCAAAGAAGACTTATAACCTTGTAACAGACAGCAGTGTGCGTACCGGTGCAAGACAGACAACAGATGGCGTAGTTATCAATTATGAAGTTCCTTCTGTTGCTCAGGTCAGCGCATATTTCGGCTGCCTTGCTTCTCAAAAGAAAAAAGATATAGATATGATTAAGGTAACGGTTACTGTAAAGAATATCAGTAAACGTAACGACGAATTTTCTGTAAAAGCAATTCTTGATACTGTTCTTGGTGAAGCGGCTGCCTTCCATTATTATACCTGGGAAGATATTCCGGTAAAGAACGAAGTTTTATACAGAACTCTGCAGAATCAGAAATGGTTTGTTTCAAAAAATATGAATGCCGCAATGCAGCTTTTCTTTACAGGGGCAGACTGTACGGCACCTGAACTTGTTGCACTTGCAAATTATTCTACTTTTGAAAAAAACAGCTGGGAACCTGATATGCTTAGTTACCGGGTTTTTGATACAGTTCTTTCATATAATAACTCTGGTGTTTGTGCAATCTGGAAGCCTATGAAACTTGCTCCGGGAGAATCTGGCAAAGTTGTTTTCTATATGGCTCTTTCTGGAGACGGTACTCCTGCAACAGGTGAAAAATATATTTACAGCAAAGACTTTACTGAAAAAGAAGAGAAAACTTCTGATGTAAAGGCTGCAGGTAATCTTGAAGTTATAACTCCTTTCTCTGCAGATGAAAAAGAAGCAGCAGAACCGTCTGGCGTTACAGAGTTTACCGGCCTTACAGAAACAGTTTCTGATCTGCCTGCAGCACAGTCTGCACCTTCTGCTCCAGCAGAAATTCCTAATGTAGATTTCTATATAAAGAATATGTCTAAAGAGCAGCTTACTCCGGAATATATTCAGTCTCTGCTGGACCGCATTGCTGCTCTGGAAGAAGATTCTCCTTCTTTGAATCGTCAGGAACTGCTTCAGCTTAATGCAGAGCTGGATGCTATTCTTACTTATTTGAGGCAGTAGTTCTTTATGGCAAAAGATGCACTGAGTCTTGCCTGGCTCGATATGAGGCGCCGGCATTTTGCAACAGCAATCAAGCGGCTGGAAGCAAAAAAAGAGATTTACGACGAAAACTTTGAATATTACCTTACTCTTGGAATTGCATGTCTTTATGTAGGTGATATTGGTGCATCTTCTTCATATTTTCAAATGGCCCGCAGAATCAAATTAACTGATACAAGACTTTTGCTGGGCCAGGCTGCAATTTTTCTGCGCAGGGGTGATACAGCCCGTGCCCTTCAGTATTATCTTGAAATAAAGGAAAATGATCCTCAGAATAAAACTGCTGATGAGGCTATGGAGTTTATCCGTGTTCACGGCAATTATGATACTATCTGCCGCTGGGTAGATACAGGCAAAATTGAACAGTTTTATCCGCCGCTGGGATCTAACCCAGACCGGATTGCCCTGATTGCGGTTGCCGGAACAGCTTTTGTGCTTGGCTGCCTTTTTGCCTTCATCTTTTTCCCGAGGGGACAGATTTATAATGGTCCCCGCGCAGATTTAACAAAGCTGGAACTTTCTTCAGACGAAAAATCAGATGCTAAGGAAAAAGATTTATCTTCTCAGTCTTATGCCTTTGTACTTTCAAGCAAGGAAATCAATAAGCGCTACAACAAAGCCCTGCAGTATTTCCAGGCTCACAGAGATAATGCAGCCCAGGTAGAAGTAAATGTAATTTTGAATTCAGATGCGTCGGTTGCAGTAAAGAAAAAGACGCGGCTCCTTATGGGCTATTTTGAAATTCCTGATTTTGATTCTATTACTGATGTTCCGTCTTTCGCTGAGGTTGCAGAAAAGCCTGCCGTTTATCTGGACTGCTGGGTAAACTGGGGTGGTAAGATTTCTAATGCCGTAACCTACGAAGACGGTTCTTATACCTGCGACCTGCTTGTTGGAGATGAAACTCTTACAAAGTATGAAGGTACGGTGAGGGTTCATTTTGATTCAGCCCAGACAATTGATACAAGCAGGGCTGTAAAGGTTTTGGGAAAGATTGTACTGGAAGACGGAATGGTCTGTCTTGCAGGACGCGCAGTCTATCAAAGTGTGCATAAATAGCAGATATATAAAGCTGTTTTTTTGATAAAAAAACGGAAAAAATGAAAATTTTTCAACTTTTTTTCATAAAAACTGCCTAAAATGATTAGGTTTAGCCCATATTATATGTGGGAGGAAGGTGGCTAAATGGCAAACACAAATGTAAGTCCGATGGACACATCGGAGAAAATGAAGGCTCTGGAGGCGGCTCGTCTTCAGATTGAGAAGCAGTTCGGCCAGGGCGCAATCATGAAGCTGGGCGACAAGGCAAATGCGGCCGGCATCGAAGTAATTCCGTCGGGCTCTATTTTGCTGGACGAAGCTCTGGGAATCGGCGGATATCCGAGAGGCCGTGTAATTGAGATGTATGGTCCTGAGAGTTCGGGAAAGACTACTCTTGCACTTCATGCAATTGCAGAGGCTCAGAAGCTTGGAGGCGTTGCAGCCTTTGTAGATGCAGAGCATGCTCTGGACCCGGTTTATGCAAAGAACCTGGGTGTAAATATTGATGAGCTCTGGGTATCTCAGCCGGACACTGGTGAGCAGGCTCTGGAAATTACAGAAAACCTTGTAAGAAGTGGCGCGGTTGATGTTGTAGTTGTAGACTCTGTTGCGGCTCTTACACCGGAAAAGGAAATTGAAGGTGAAATGGGTGACGCTGTTATGGGTATGCAGGCCCGCCTTATGAGTCAGGCTCTGCGTAAGCTTACAGCAATAATCGGTAAGTCAAACTGTATCGTAATCTTCATCAACCAGATTCGTATGAAGATTGGCGTTATGTTTGGTAACCCTGAAACTACTACTGGTGGACAGGCACTTAAGTTCTATTCTTCTGTTCGTCTTGAAATCCGCCGTGTAGAAACTATTGACGGTAAGGGCGATGAGGATGCAATCGGAAACCGTGTTCGCGTAAAGATTGTAAAGAACAAGGTTGCGCCTCCATTCAGAAAGTGCGAGCTCGACATTTACTTTGGTAAGGGAATTAACGCAAGTGCTTCGCTTCTTGATTCTGCTGTAAAGCATGGAATCATCGATAAGCGTGGCGCATGGTATACAATAGGCGAGGAGAAAATCGGCCAGGGTAAGGAAAATGCAGTTGCCTTTATCGAAGGAAACCCAGAGGTTGCAGCCAACATCGAAGCCAAGGTACGTGAATTAGTGTTCCCTGGCCAGGTGATTGAGAAAAAGGAAACTAAGAAGTCTAAGAAGGCCGACGCCGCAACTGAGGCTCCGGCTGAGGCGTAATAGACGCGACGGAGGTGAATTATTATGAAACGAGTGCTTCTGGGCCTTGGTTCAAACAAATCTTTCAATAATAAATCACCTCTTGAGCTCCTTGCCGCTGCTGGTCAGGAGCTTTGCAGCCTGATGAGTGACCTGCATTTTTCAAGCGTATACAAAACGCCTGCCATGTATGTTACTGACCAGGAAGATTTTTACAATGCGGCGGCCATCGGCTATGTGGCCGACTCTGCCGACGCATTTGATTTTTTACATAAAATAAACGAAATCGAGGCTAAGTACGGCCGGGACCGCGCGAAGGAAATACGCTTTGGTCCCCGCTCCCTCGATATAGATATAGAACTTTTTGGAGATGAAACAATCGACGCTCCCGACCTTCAGATTCCGCATATCCGGATGGAAGAAAGAGCCTTTGTTTTGATACCTTCCATTGAAGTTTTAAAATATTCTGCCGATGAATTAGTTAGGGAAAAATATATAAAATGCCTTGAGGCCGTCAAAAAAACGGGTGGGGCTGAAGGAATTAAAAAATTAATGGAATTCCCTAAGGCGGTAGAATATGGAAGAAATGGAAAATAACAATGACGGAACAGCAGTTGCAGTAAAGCATGCTTATAAGGCCGGTGAATTTGAAGGACCTCTCGACCTTCTCTGGACTCTTATCCGTGAAAGTAAAGTAAATATCTACGACATCCCTATTGCTCAGATTACAGAGCAGTATCTTGAATATCTTGATTACGCAGTACAGACAGACCTGGGTGACCTTTCGGAATTCTACAGCTGGGCTGCAAAACTCATTTACATTAAAAGCCGAATGCTTCTTCCTGTTGAAGTTGCTTATGATGATGAGGATGAAGAAGACCCACGTGCAGAGCTTGTAGAAAAACTTATTGAATATCAGAAGTTTAAGAAGCTTTCCTCTCTTATGGAAGAGCAGGAAGATGATTCAGAATGGAACTTTGAACGCAAAAAGATTCAGCGCGTTCTGCCATTTGATGATACAGAAGATATGTGGGAAGAGGTAGACACCTGGGAACTTCTGCAGCAGATGCAGGATATCTTCAAGTCTATCATGAAGCAGTATTCAAACGAAAAGATTTTGAATATGTACGAGGAGATTTCTGTAAACGAGAAAATCACCCTCATGAATGAGCTTCTTGAAGACAAAAAAGAATGTATGTTCACAGATCTTCTTACAAGACCTGGCAACGAAATGGACGTAATCTGCGCCTTCATGGCAATCCTCGAAGCAGTAAAATTTAAGATGATTACAATTTTCCAGAATAAACTTTTCGGCGATATTAAGATTTGTGCCCGAGAAGATAATTCTGGATATATCCCTTCAGAAGAAGAGTTGACCTCAAATTAATATTTATGCCACACGGATTCGGAATTACTAACGTAATTCCATATAAAATTATAAAAAAGATTTTGCGTTAGCAAAATCCAATCCGTGTGGCAAATATCTTTTTTATTGTTCGTATTTGTGGTATTATCTCACTCATGGACTTTAATAAAGAAACTGCACTTGTTGAAACTATTTTATTTCTGGAAAGCGAACCACTTACCGCCAAGGTGCTTGCAAATAAAGCACAGCTTTCCGAAGAAGTAACAGAAAAGTGCCTTGAAAAATTAAAAGAAAAATACGGCGCAGAAGATTCCGGCATTGAGCTTGCAATGATTACAGGCGGCTGGTGTCTGGCACCAAAAAAAGAATATTGGGAAGTGCTCAAAGAATTTTACGGTTCAAAACGCGAAGGCCGCCTTTCCAAATCAGCTATGGAAACCCTTGCCATCATCGCCTATTCACAGCCAATTACCCGTGCAGAAATTGAACAGATTCGCGGCGTTGGCGTAGATAACATGATCCGCCTTTTGATGGAGCGAAACCTCATCAAAGAAGTCGGTAAAAAAGAGGCTCCTGGCCGCCCGACACTTTTTGGAACAACAAAAGAGTTCTTAAAGCTTTTCCGCCTGAACTCAATTGCAGAACTGCCAAAGCTCGACGAAGACGAGCAGGAGAGATTCGAACTTGCCCGCTAGTGATTTTAAGAAAAAGGCTCAGCCTGCCGCTATAGACGCTGCAGACTCTTCAGAAAAGACCCGCCTCCAGGCTTATCTTGCTCACTGCGGGGTTGCAAGCCGCCGAGCTTCAGAACAGATAATCCTCGATGGTCGCGTTGCCGTTAATGGCCAGACAGTTACAGAACTCGGTACAAAGGTAGGCGAGGGCGACAAGGTAACTGTAGACGGAAAGCCTGTTCATCTCGAAAGCCGCAAGTGTTACGTTCTCCTTAATAAGCCGGCAGGTTTTGTATGCTCTGCAAGTGACGAAAAAGGCCGCCAGGTAGCAGCAGACTTACTCCGCGACAGCTACAAGGAACGCCTTTACAATGTAGGCCGTCTGGACATGTATTCCAAGGGAATGATTCTCTTTACAAACGACGGCGACTTTGCAGCAAAACTCAGCCATCCATCCAGCCAGATTGAAAAGGAATATATAGTAGAAACAAGCCAGGATGTTAGCCCGGAAACAGCGGCACTTCTGGAACACGGTGTTCGTGTAGATAACGTTTTTTACAAGTGCGTCCGCTGTGAAGTCCTGAAACCACGAAAAATCAAAATCATTCTTATAGAAGGTAAAAACCGCGAAATCCGAAAAATGCTGGAAAGCCAGAATATCGGAACCCGCTCTCTGGTGCGCGTGCGAATCGGAAACGTAAATCTTGATGATTTAAGACCCGGTGAACATAGGGACTTGACCGAAAAAGAAATAAAAGGGCTTCTCCAACTTTGCAAAAAAATAATTGCCACACGGATTCGAAATGCCTAACGGCATTTCATAAAAATAAAAAAAATAGATTTTGCGTTAGCAAAATCCAATCCGTGTGGGAATCAATTTGACAAATCCACATTTCATATTTTATAATCTTTCTGTTACTATGAATAAAATCATAACAGCTTACCGCAACCGCTACTATATTTCGCCTGCAGATTTAGCAGACTCAGCAGAAACAAACAGACTTCATTTATTTTTTATAAGTCCATTTCTTTTTTTATTTGGAATCGTTAATCTTACTTTTTTTATTTTTTATTACCGCAATAATCTTTGTCAGCATCTGCCAACCTTTATTTATTATGGCGTTATTATTCTTGTAAGTCTTTATATGTATATAGCATCATTTCTTGCAAAAAAAGCTCCAAGAGAAAAGGCTTATATTGTCAAGAATATCCCCTTTTATGTTGGCTTTGTTGTTTTTCTGGCAAGTGGAATTCTGGGGGTTTATGATAATCAGCCTTTTAACGGTTTAATTACTTATGCACTTACAGATATTCTGGCCTTGTGTGTTTTTTCTTTTTCACCTTTTTTATTCCTGTTCAGTCATATTATCGGGGGCAGTATTATGGCTCCTGTTTTATATGATGCCTTTGGAATGACTGGTTTATTGAATGTTATCCTTACGGCTTTTCTGATGATCTGTCTTTCTTTGTATAAAAGACGTACTGAAAAGAAAATCATCATGCTTCTTAAAAAACAGAAGCAGAATCTTGAGGCAAAAACCTTCGGAAGTTTTACTCTTTTGTACAATAATCAGGTAATTAAATTTTCACGTTCAAAATCAGAAGAACTTATGGCCTATTTGATTTATAAAAATGGCTGCTCTGTAAAAACAAAAGAATTGATTACAGCCCTTTACGGTAAAAGCGCAGACTCTTCGCGTTACGGTTCTAATATCAGAAATCTTATAGTTGATATAAAGCATACTCTTGCAGACCTTGATGTTCAGAACTTTTTTATTACAGAATACAACAATTTCCGAATTAATCCGGAAGTTATAAAATGCGATTATTATGATTTTCTTGCAGGTGATAAAGAAACTGTAAAGAACTTTGCCGGTCAGTTTATGAGTCAGTATAGCTGGGCAGAGAATGCAAGTAGCTTTATGGGATATAAGGTGCTGAAGAATAAAGTCTAAATATGATATAATATAAACTCTTCGCCGCTGCAATCTTTGCAATGACGAAAAAAAATGATAGCTTCGCAAAAGACGAAGGGGAGATTAGTATGACAAAAAAACAAATCTTATCTTTACTTGGAGTTTTTATTCTTGGATGTGCCCTGCTGCTTACTGCAAGCCTTGCTAAAAAGCACAGAAAGGCAGTTGAATGGGATGGAAATCCTTATAATATTGAAAATATAAACGCTTTTGATGCAAAGCTGGCTCAGCCTTATAACAGAACTTTTGACAAAATTGGAGATGTGGGAGTTATGCTGGCGGGAGCTATAGTTGCAGCCGCTGTAATTGCTGCTTTTTTTACATCATTATCAAAAGACAAATTAAAAGCCTTTAAGGTTGCCGTAACAGACAGCCTTTATTTTGGCATAAGCGGGGTTTATGCCAACAGCATTTACAGAATCTTAAAAACTGCTGCAGGAAGAATTCGCCCTTATATGTATTTTGCAAATCCAAGTGAGAAGGGCATTGCAGAAGGTGACTTTTTCCGTTCCTGGCCAAGCGGACATTCTGCAAATGTTTTTATTGCCTTTGGATTTTTACTTACCTGGTTTGCAGTTCGCTATTCAGATTCAAAATTCAAAAAGCCGGTGCTGACCTTTACTCTGCTGGTATGTCTTGCAACAATGCTTTTAAGAATGCTCAGCGGAAATCACTTTTTAACAGACGTGCTTTCGGGCGCGGTTCTTGGTTTTGTAATCAGTTATGGAATTTCAAACTTGTGTTATAAGATTTATGGAAAGGAGATAGAATAGTGTCATTCCGAACTTGTTTCGGAATCTTTATAAAGATGCTGAAACAAGTTCAGCATGACATATCTGGAGGAAATATGATAATTGCAATTGACGGACCTGCTGGAACAGGAAAGTCTACTATTGCCAAAATGCTGGCAGAAAAGCTGGATTTTACCTTTTTGAACAGCGGTGGTTTTTACCGTACCCTTACAATGGCCGTTTTAGATGCCGGGGTTGATTATAAGGATGAAAAAGCAACCCTGGATTTTTGCCGTAAGCAGAAAATCGAATATACAAAAGAAGGTCATTTCATCCTTAATGGAACTGATGTTACGGACCATCTGCATGATGACCGGGTTACTGCAAATGCAAGTCAGGTTAGTTCTATAGTAGAAATCCGTCATCTGGTAAATGACCTTATGCGGGAGATAACAAAGAGTATGAACATCGTGTGTGAAGGCCGCGATATGACAACCGTTGTATTCCCGAATGCCGAAGTAAAGGTTTATCTGGATGCTTCTGCCGAGGTTCGCGCCCGCCGCCGCTTTGACCAGGGCGTAAGTGATATGACCCTCGAAGAAATCAAGGCTGCCATAGAAAAGCGCGACGAAATGGATAAAAACAAGAAGGAAGGCTCTCTTAAAATTGCAAAAGATGCACTATATATAGATACTTCTAACTTGACGATAGACAATGTTTGTGCGATAATAGAAAAACAAATTTCATAAATTAAAGGTTTTAGAATGGAAGAAATGGAAGTGGAAAAGGAAGAAGCTCAGAACTCCAAGAGCGACTTTCAGACACAATTAGAGGAGTCCCTGAAAGAATTTAATGCACCACAGGCTGGTCAGATGGTAGAAGGTATCGTAGTACAGATTACCAATGACTATGTTTATGTTGACATTGGAGACAAGTCAGAGGGATTAATCCCTACAGAGGAGTTCGCAGACGATCTGCCGAAAGAAGGGGATAAGGTTCAGGCGTTTTTGTCAGGATACAATGCAAATGGTCCTGTATTGTCAAAGAAGAAGGCTGATTCAAAACGCTACATGAAAGAGATTCAGTCAGCATGGAAGGATAAAACTCCTGTTGATGGCGTTATCGTAAAAGTTGTTAAGAGCGGTTACGAAGTTGATTTGGGAATTGACCGTATGGCATTCCTTCCTATCAGCCAGGCCGACGCTGAAAAGATTGAAAAGCCTGAATCATTGATTGGTTTGAGATCTAAGTTCTATATTGAACGTCTTTATTCAGATAATAAACTTAACCCTGTAGTTAATCGCCGCAAGTATCTTGAAGAAGAAATCGACGAAAAACGCGATGCATTCTTCAACTCAGTACAGATTGGCGACACTGTAAAGGGTACTGTAAAGAGCTTTACAAGCTTTGGTGCATTCATTGATTTGGGAGGCTTCGATGGTCTTCTCCACATCAACGATATGAGCTGGGGCCACGTAGCTCGTCCTAAGGATTTCGTAAAGAAAGGGCAGGAAATCGAGCTTAAGGTTATCCGCCTTGATCCTGCTGAAAAGAGAATTAACCTCTCTCTCAAGCACTTTGCAGAAGATCCTTGGATTCACTTCGAAGAAAAATATCATGTTAATGACATCGTAAAGGGTAAGGTTACAAAGCTTACAGAATTCGGTGCATTCGTTGAACTCGAAGAAGGAATTGAAGGTCTTGTACACATTTCTGAGTTCTCTTGGACAAAGAAAGTAAACAAGCCAGGCGATATGGTTTCTGTTGGTCAGGAAGTTGAAGCAATGATCCTTGGTTATGATATCCAGGCTGGTCGTGTTTCTCTCGGCTTTAAGCAGGCTACAGAAAATCCATGGGATTCAATTGCAGAAAAATATGCTGTTGGAACAAAAATCAAGGGTAAGGTTGTTAAGATTACAAACATCGGCGCATTCATTGCTCTTGAAGACGGAATTGACGCTTTCCTCCATGCAGATGACATCTCTTGGACAAAGAAAGTTAAGCATCCGGGCAGCGAATTGACTGTAGACCAGGAAGTTGAAGCTGTAGTAATTGAGTGCGACCCAGAAGCTCACAGAGTTAAGGTCGGAATCAAGCAGCTTACAGATAATCCTTGGAAGGCATTCGCAGAAGAATATAAGCCTGGTTCAACTTTGGAAGGTGAAATTACTTCTATCACAGATTTCGGAATCTTCGTAAAGGCTCCAAACGGAATTGAAGGTCTTGTAAACAAAGCAAACCTCAGCGACGACAAGGATGTTCCTTTTGAAGAGGCTGTTACAAAATACAAGGTTGGCGATAAAATCAACGTATTCGTTGTAGACGTAAAGGTAGACAAGGAGCAGGTTGCATTCTCAGTACGTGAGTATAAGAGAAAGCAGCAGCGCGACGAAATCTCACAGTATATGTCTAGTTCGAATGACGATGACGACGGAGCATACACACTCGGTGATATGCTCAAGTCTCAGAAAAACGACTAGATGAAGTAAGGTTGCCGGGTTCGCCTGGCAATCTTCTTTTTAACTTGCGGGTGGGAATGGAAAAAAAAGTAACTCCTTTTGCAGGGCAGAGCGCTTTTGCAAAAGAAACTGGTACGCTGGTACAAACTCTCTCTAAGAACAATGCTTCGGTATTGCTAATTGGCGAGCGGGGAACAGGCAAACGCCTTATTGCCCAGCATATTCATTTTTCAGCCGCAGGTAATTTTGGTTATTTTTTTGAGATAAACTGCAGGTCTTTCACAGAAGCCGAAGTTCTTGGTGCTTTTGAAACTGTAAGCCGACTGATTGCTTATGATCAGAAAATAACACTTTTTGTCTGTTTTGCAGACCGTCTTACACTTTCTTTACAGAAAGCCTTTCTTGAACTTATAAAAAAGGTAACGGAAAAAAATCTTAACTTCAGGATTATTTCTTCCGTTGAAAAACCGCTGGAAGAAGCTGTGGCTGCTGGATCTTTTCTTTCTGAATTATACTGCAGGCTTAATTCTGTAGTTTTGAATATTCTGCCTTTAAGGCAGAGAAAGGAAGATATAATTCCTATAGCGCAGAGTTATCTGACCAGCTTCAGCAAAAAGAGTGGAATTGCTTTTACTTCTTTTTCTGAAGGTGCACAAAAAGCCCTTCTTGCACATTTCTGGCAGGGAAATGCAGACGAGCTTATAAATGCAGTACAGAGGGCTTTTATTGTAGGAGAGCCTCCTGTAATCAGTGAATCTGATTTAGGCTTAAGCCAGGCTGCTACATCATCTATAGTTTCTGAAACTGTAGAAGGTATTGGCGAAGACAAGAGTCTTAAAACTGCAATAGATACCTTTAAAAAGGAATATCTTACAAAGATTCTGGAAGAAAACGACTGGAATCAGACTAAGACTGCTGCTGTGCTTGGAATACAGCGTACTTATGTGATAAGATTAATGAATGAACTGCACATTCGCAGGCAGTAAATTGTAAAACATTTATATTGAGGATTTTATAAAATGGCAGATTACGAAGAAATGACCGCAAGCAAAAAACTTGCAGCCTTTATTGAAAAAAACAAGAAAGCATTTATAGCATGCCTTATTGTTCTTGTATGTTGTCTGATTGGTTATATTGTTTTTGCTTCTGTAGCTGAATCAGGAAAAGAAAAAGGTTTACAGGCACTTGATGAAATCACTTTTGAAATGACAGACAAGAGCTCTGATATTGAAGAGGCTGAAATTGCAACAAGACTCAGCACTGCTTTTGAAAAGGCTTCTGCATATACAAACAAGGGCGGAATTGTAGGTGCACGTGCAAATATGCTTTGTGCTGAAATCACTTACCAGCAGAAAAAGTTTGCTGAATCAGCTGATTTCTGGAAGGCAACTGCAGAAAAGGGTAAGAAGACTTATCTTGCTCCTTTGGCATATTTTAATGTTGCTGCATGCCTGGAAGAAACTGGTAATACAGATGCAGCTCTGGAGAATTACAAGCTTGCTGCAGATAACAATGACTTTGTAATGAGAACTCATGCAAAGTTCAACTATGGCCGCCTTCTCGAATCAAAAGGTGACTATGCAGCTGCTGCTGAAGCATACAACGAATTGAACGATAACTATACTGATGATGCATGGGCTGACCTTGCAAAGTCTAGACTTATCGCTCTTAAAAAAGACGGAAAAATCTAATAATCCATTCTGAAATTTGATATATATATGAATAAGGTATTCTGTAGAATAAGAAATATTTCTTCTTTATTTTTTACAGGATGCCTTATTCTATTTAACCTTTCCTGTGGGCTGGATACTTTTTATGTTATTGATGGCCCTACAAACGTAATTCATAAACCTGACTGTTCATCCATCGACTATTCAGACAATTATTTTGATTTTTATACTACAGATAAAACTTATGATAATCTAAAGTTTCTCGGTACTGAAGTTTATTACAAAATATATAAAAGCCAGACCCGATTGAACTCAGAAGCAAATGATTTGATTTCAATTGCAAATAAATCTGATTCTGCCTCTTCTGCGGCAGAGCGTATGATTCAAAGCTATAAATTTCAGCCTTTGAGAGCTTCTGGTCATGAAGGCGAAAGTGTTCTTATCCCGACAAGCAGTGACAATGTACGCGTGAATATCCGCCTGAGTACTTATACTTTGTATCCGGCTCAGATTACAATTGATGGCTCTGAAAGTATTGGCATTCCTGTAAGAAATCTGCCTACTAAAACAGGATTTAATTTCAGATCTGCACTTCCAGATTCTGTTCCAAAATCTGATGATGTTGATGTAAATACAAGCGGCTCTTCTTCTGACTCTGACTGGTATGTAAGTTTATTTGCAGTTGCAATTGGACAGGATTATACATACTCTCCAATATACAGTAATATTTTATATCTTGGCTCTGTAAGAATCCCTTTAGAATAAAAAAAAGCTTCCCTGTTCAGGAAGCCTTTAAGTGACGCTTGGCAGAATCGAACTGTCGACCTACTGCTTAGAAGGCAGTTGCTCTATCCAGCTGAGCTAAAGCGCCGAAGTGATATTAAATATATCATAAAAGTCTGTTTGAATCAAGAGGTGGTTTCGATACACTCGCTTCGCGAGCTCTCAACCAGCGGCCTTATTTTACTCCTAACATTTCCTTCATTGTTCGCCAGCCGAGCATTGCGCATTTTACACGGGCAGGCATATGAGAAATGTCCTGAAGGGCAGCAGCCTCGTCAAGTTTTTCAAGATCTTCTTCTGTAACCTCACTTTTAATCATGCGGTCAAAGATATCTGCAAGGGCAAGGGCTTCTTCCTTAGTTTTACCAATTATAAGGTCTGCCATCATATCTACAGAGGCCTGGCTGATTGCGCAGCCGCTGCCTGTAAAGCTGGCATCGCTGATTTTTCCGTCCTCACCAAGCTTGAGCTGCAGGGTTATCTGGTCGCCGCAGCTTGGGTTTACGCCTTCCAGACAGAAGTCCGGAGAATCCATCTGGGCCTTGTGAGTAGGGTTTATGTTATGTTCATTTAAGATTTCTCGGTAAAGTTCTTTAGTGTCCATAAAATTAATATACTTGAAATGACAAAAATTGTCATCCTCGGGCTTGACCCGAGGATCTAGAAATCACTGCCATATCTAGATTCCCTGGTCAAGCCAGGGAATGACAAATGCAGTCAGGGAATGACATTAGTCTTTGTATCCCGACCACTCTCTTAAGTGGGATAACTTTTCGAGGAAGATATCAGCTTCTTCTTCTGTATTATAGAAGTAGAGGCTGGCACGGGCTGTTGCTGTTTGTTCCAGGTACTGACCAAGGGGCTGCGCACAGTGGTGGCCGGCACGAATGGCTATGTGTTCTTCGCTAAGGAGAGTTGCAACGTCGTGAGGGTGAACTCCGTCAACAGTAAAGGTTACGATTCCGCAGCGCTTGTTGCCGTCCTTAGGACCGATGATATTTATATGTGGAATATTCTTCATTCCTTCTATAATGCGGCAGGCAAGTTCTGCGTCGTGTTTTTCAATGTTTTCAAGACCAATGCTCTGAATGTAACGGATGGCGGCTGCCATTCCAACGGCATCTCCGGCGCTTACAGTTCCTGCTTCGAACTTGTGAGGAACTTCTGCCCAGGTTGCCTTTTCGCGGGTAACGTATTCAATCATCTCGCCGCCGCGGAGGAAAGGTTCCATTTCTTCTAAGAGTGCACGCTTACCGTAAAGAGCACCTATTCCCATAGGCCCGCAGAGCTTGTGGCCGCTCATGGCAAAGAAATCTGCATTAATTTCCTGTACATCTACTTTCATATGTGGGGCAGACTGAGCTCCGTCCACTATAAAAATAGCGCCGACTGCATGTGCTGCCTCGCCAAGCTTTTTTACAGGATTAGTAACGCCTAATACGTTGCTTACGTGTACAATGGAAACAATCTTTGTTCGTGGGCCGATCTTTGAAGCAATTTCTTCATCACTTATAATGCCGGTCTCTTTATCACATTCAAGGAATACAAGCTTTGCGCCTGTCTTTTTGCAGACCATCTGCCAGGGAACAATATTTGAGTGATGCTCCATGATTGAAACACAGATTTCGTCGCCTTCCTTAAGATTATTAAGTCCCCAGCTGTAAGCTACAAGGTTCAGGCTTTCGCTGGCATTGCGGGTAAAGACGATTTCTGCGGCTTCGCGGGCATTTATGAATTTTGCAACTGTGTCGCGGGCGTTTTCGTATGCCATTGTGGCGCGCTCGCTGAGGGAGTAAAGGCCACGGAGAGGGTTAGCGTTCTCTGTAGCATAGAAGTGTGTCATCGCATTAAGCACAATGAAGGGACGCTGGGCAGTAGCCGCAGTATCAAAATATATAAGTCCTTTGTTTTCACCGGCCTCGTTTTCATCGATAGCCTTAAAAAAAGGGAAGTCTTTTCTGTATTTATTTTCCATTACATACTCCGTCACCCTGAACTTGTTTCAGGGTCTCAGTCATAGATGCTGAAACAAGTTCAGCATGACTATTTTTGTAAAAACTCTTCGATTTCTTTGCGTACTGTTTCGTCTTCTATTGTTGCAGCGGCAGCAGTGACTTTTGCATTTGTGAGCAGCTCTTCTGCAGTTGTCTGGTCTATGCCACGGCTGTTCATGTAAAAGAGCATCTCGTTAGAAAGCTTACCGATTGTAGAACCGTGTTCCGCAGAAATATCTTCTTCACCGCAGAGAATAATTGGTGCGGCCTTTACTACTGCCTTTGGAGACAAAAGCAGGGTAGTTTCGATTTCGTTTCCAACTGAGCCTGCACAGCCCTTAATCATATCAATTGTACCGCGGTAGGTTTTTGTGGCTTCGTCCTTTGCTGTTCCATGAGTCTTCATGGCACAGACAGTTTTCCTTCCCTTGTGAACTACAACCTGATTCATATCAAGATACTGATTTTCCTGGCAGATGTAGGCTGTATCAGAATAGAAAGAAGACTGATAGCCCTCGAGACTAGCGTGGAAGCCTGCGTCAATATGAGAGGCTCCGAGTTCTATCTGAGTAAGGCTTACCTTTGCACGTTCGCCGCAAACTACAGCAGTGTCATCAATCTGATTTACTGCCTTTCCGCAAAGCTGAACCTTACTGATATGCAGTTTAGAATCATCTTCTGCATAAACCTTTGTGATTACGCCGGAAAGAACTTGTGGTTTCGATACGCCCTCCGGGCTACTCAACCACCCGTCATAAACGATGATGATATTAGCAGAAGTTTCTGCCTTTGCATGAATAATCTGATGTGTGGCAGAGTTTGAGTCCAGCTTGATTCTGATGATAAGAGGCTGATCTGGGCTTTTTTCTATTGTGTAGATTTTACCTTCAGAGGCAGCATCAGAAATCAGTTTAGCAGCCTCTTCTCCAATAGAAAACTGAGGCTCAGAAAGCTGTGTTTCTATTGTTTTACCAGAGCTTACCTTAATTCCTTCCGGAAGCTGAACTTCGCATCCCTGATTTTCTGAAAGGTTAAAATCATAACTCACTGAATCCTTGTTTATTTTAAGCCAGGTCCAGGTAAGATATGGAATCGGATTTATGTCTATTGTTGTTTCTCTTGTTTTATCCATTGTTATACCTCTAACATTATTTATGTGGTAAACTCTAAAAAATTGCTCCAAGTTTTCGCAATTATTTTTTTACGAGTTTGCTACATTGAACCCTTCATTTCAAGCTTAATCAAATTATTCATTTCAACTGCGTATTCCAGAGGCAGTTCCTTGCTTACCGGATTTGCAAAGCCGCTTACAATCATGCTGCGGGCTTCGTCTTCAGGAATACCGCGTGACATAAGATAGAAAATTGCGTCGTTGGAAATGCGGCCGATTTTTGCTTCGTGTCCTACATCACATTCGTCGGTTTTGATTACCATTGAAGGAATTGTATCGGAACGGCTTTCGCTGTCCAGCATAAGGCTTTCGCAGGAAACGCTTGTTTTACTGCCTGTTGCATTTTTATCAATATATACAGCTGAGCGGTAGATTGAAACGCCACCGCCTTTAGAAATTGACTTTGTGCTTATGAGGCTTGAAGTGTCCGGCGCAAGGTGTACCATTTTGGCACCTGTGTCCAGCTCCTGACCTGCACCGGCAAAGGTGATTCCTGTGAACTCTGATTTTGCACCACGGCCTACAAGGTCGCTTTCCGGGTAGAGGTAGCTTACGTGGCTGCCGAAGGAACCGCTTACCCATTCAATGGAAGCTCCTTCTTCTACGCGGGCACGCTTGGTGTTGAGGTTGTACATATTCTTTGACCAGTTTTCGATGGTAGAGTAGCGCAGGTGAGCGCCTTTTTTTACAAAAAGCTCTACGGCACCGGCGTGCAGGTTCGCTTCGTTATATTTTGGTGCAGAACAGCCTTCGATAAAGTGCAGGTCTGCTCCTTCGTCCACAATAATCAGTGTGTGTTCAAACTGTCCGGCTCCGCGGGCATTGAGGCGGAAGTAAGACTGAAGAGGGAAGGAAAGGTGAACTCCCTTTGGAACGTAAACAAAAGAACCTCCCGACCATACAGCTCCGTGCAGGGCTGCAAACTTGTGGTCCTTTGGAGTGATGAGGGTCATAAAGTATTCTTTTACCATTGGACCCCATTCTTCGGATTTTAAGGCTTCTTCAAAGCCAAGGTAAACTACACCCTGTTTTGAAACTTCGTTCTGTACGTTATGGTAAACTAACTCAGAGTCGTACTGTGCGCCAACGCCTGCAAGAGATTTTCGCTCAGCCTCGGGAATTCCGAGTTTTTCGAAGGTTTCCTTAATATCATCCGGAACATCTTCCCATTTTCCGCTCATCTGAGTTTTAGGACGAACGTAAGTTGCAATGTTATCGATATTGAGTCCGTCGATTGAAGGCCCCCATTTTGGAACCTTGAGATAGTTGTAAAGTTCGAGCGACTTGAGGCGGAATTCGCGCATCCAGTCGGGGTCGCCTTTTTCATCTGAGATTTTGCTTACAATTTCCGGGGTCAAACCCGATTCAAGACGGAAGGTATTTTCTTCTGTCTCTTCGTAGCGGAAATCGTAGAACTCTCTGTTTATATCTTCTATTATTTGTTTATCTTCCATAAAATTATTTAATGAATTCCTCGAATCCCTTTTCGTTGATTTCCTTGAATAACTGTCCGTCTCCGGTTTTTACGATGTGGCCCTTTACGAGGATGTGGGTTTTGTCTACTGCAAGGCCTTCGAGAATCTTTGTTGTGTGGGTGATAATCAGGAGAGAGCCGTTTGTCATTTTGCGGTACTCTTCGATTCCCTTTGCAACAAAGCGGATGGCGTCTACGTCCAGCCCGGAGTCTGTTTCGTCGAGGATGGCGAAATCCGGTTTGAGCATAAGAAGCTGAAGGATTTCTGACTTCTTGCGTTCACCGCCGGAAAAACCAACGTTGAGGTCGCGGCGGGCGTAATCCGGGTTCATGGAAAGAAGTTCCATGCAGCGCTTGAGCTCCTTCTGAAACTGGAAGAGTTTTACATGCTCGCCGGTTTTCTGCTGAATTGCAGAGCGGATAAAAGCTTCGAGGCTGATGCCTGGAACTTCGAGCGGGCTCTGGAAAGACATGAACATTCCGAGCTTTGCACGCTTGTCGGCACTTTCTTCTGTTATGTCGGTGTCCTTAAAAAGGATTTTTCCGCCTGTGATTTTATAAACGGGATTTCCCATTAAAGCGTTTCCGAGAGAAGATTTTCCGGCGCCGTTTGGTCCCATCAGAACGTGTGTTTCGCCCTGACCAATCTGTATATTAAGGTCTTTGAGGATTTCTTTTCCGTCTTCAAGACCTGCGTTTAAGTTTTGTACGTCTAACAACATAGTTATAATATAGTAAAAAAATAGGTTAAAAACAACAGTTTTTAAAAAAATATACCTATAAACATGGTAGTTAAAAGTATAAAGCGTACATATATTATTATTCTCTCCCGTAGAAAATGACCTGATCCAACGGGGGTGATGTTGTCTCAGGTCATTTTCTACTCCGAGAATAATAATGCAACTACTGAATTCTTCAAAAAACAGGTATTTTGTTTTCTATATTATTAAGATTGACAAAAAGAAGAAAAATGTCGAAAATACTCTTATGAAAACTATTAAACCTTATTTGCACAAAGTTAATTATTACGAAACTGACAAAATGGGAATTACCCATCATTCAAATTATATCCGCTTTATGGAAGAGGCCCGTGTGGATTTTCTGGATCAGCTGGGCTGGAGCTTTATTACGCTTGAGGAAGAGGGAATGGCTTCTCCGGTAATGTCGGTTGAAGGCGTTTATAAGAAGTCGACAACTTTTCCGGATACTATTGAGATTATGGTGGGAATTGAAAAACTTTCTGCTGCAAAACTGACTTTCTCTTATGAATTTAAGTGTAAGGGAGAAGTTGTTTTTCTTGGAAAGAGTACTCATTGCTTCCTTGATACCCGTGGTGTGCCAGTGCTGATTGAAAAACGATATCCGGAATTTTTTACTGATTTGAAAGAGATTTACGAGGCTGGAAAGAAAGAATAAATGGGACGTGAGATTGAAATAAAGATTCCGCTGACAGATGCGGAATATGATAAGATTTTTAAGATAATTTCCGGGGAGCATACTTTGCCTGGTCTTGAGGTTGAAGCTGATGGACTGGAGCATCTTTTAAAATCGGATACTTATTTTTCACGTTATGCTAGTCGTGAAGAGAGTAAGGCAGCTGGTGAGCCTCAGGTTATCCGCATAAGAAGTGAATCTTCCGCAGGTGATAAAACTAACGAACGTTCGTATTTTTGTATAAAGCGTAAGACAATTGAAAACGGAATTGAACTCAACCGCGAAGATGAAAGTTTTGTTGAAAAGCCAGAGGTTGTCCGCGACCTTCTGTTGTTTTCCGGTTATCATCAATTTTTTGAAAAGAACAAGGATGCCTATGGTGTACACTGCCGATCGATAGTTTTACCGGGCTGTGATTTTCACCTTGAGCTTGAAATGGTGAATGGTCTTAAGTATATCGAAGTTGAAGTAACTGACGGAACAGATTCAGCTGATGATGTCCGCGTAGCTCTGGAAAAGTTTATGGAGCTCTTTGGTCTTGATACTTCAAAAAGAGATAAGCGCAGCTGGATGGAAATAATTAACGGGAGCGCCAGATAAGGCGGGTGTACTTGATGAAGCGTTGCCTTATCATTTCAGCAGGTGAGATTCGAGATTATGAACGGGTTAAGTCTTTTTTACAGCCCGATGATTTTTTTATTTTCTGCGATGGCGGACTGATTCATGCTGATGGGCTTGGCCTTAAGCCTGATTTGATTGTTGGTGATTTTGATTCCTGTGATTCTGAAACTTTGGCACGCTGGAAAGATTCCTGCGAGACTGTCCGTCTTCCCCGCGAAAAGGATGATACTGATACTTTATTTGCCGTAAAGCTTGCCCTTGAACGCGGTTATTCTGATTTTCTTTTACTTGGTGCCATGGGCGGCCGTTTTGACCATGCTATGGGAAATGTTTCAATTCTTCTATATTTACACGGACTTGGAAAACGAGCGCTTTTAGTTGATGACTATTCTCAAATGCAGATTGTCGGTAAAGAACCTTTTTTTATTAAAGATAACTGCTCTTATTTTTCTGTTTTGACTGTTGCCGGCGATGTAAGCGGCGTGACAATCAAAAATGCAAAGTACCCGCTGGAAAATGCAAAACTGTCGGCAGACTTTCAGCTTGGAATAAGTAACGAAGTCTTGCCGGGAAAAGTGGCCGAAGTGAGTGTAGAGCAGGGAAAACTTCTGGTAGTTACGGTAGTTGAGTAGGCGAAGCCGTATCGAAACCACCTTGTGTTACAGCCCAAGTCTTTTCTTTACGTATTCCACGCTTTCAAGATATTCTTCGTCAGTTGTCAGGTGTTCGATAATCATTGGCATTTGCGGGTCTTCGGCAGTGGCGAGCTTTGCGTAGAGTTCAATATCTAAAGTTCCTTTGCCACATGCACATTCTTCCAGCTGGAAGGTGTATTCTTCCTTCAGATTAATGTCCTTTAGGTGGCAGCTGCAGATTTTTCCTTTAAGCTTTGTAAAGCATTCTTCGAGGAAGCGGTCATTGAAGAAATATCGTTCCGGCGAAGTAATCATATTTACAACATCCAGGTGGGCTCCAAAGGCTTCACGGTTTACAGCTTCCATAAGTCTTACGTATTCATCCGGGCTAGAAGGAATCATCCAGGGCATAGACTCAATGCTAAATTTTGTGCGAGTTGGTGCTGCGCGGTCTATTATTTTCTGAATCATTTTTACGGCCATGTTCCAGGCTTCTTCCGAAAAGTTCTCACGATAGCCGCCGTCCCAGCGGGGACCGTAAGGAGTTCCAACAACATTTACGCAGCAGCGGGCGTCAATGCGGTCTGCCATTTTCAATTGTTCTACGGCATAGTCTATCCATTTCTGGCGTTCTGCCGGATCGGCTGCAAGTGTGTTTCGCCAGACTCCGACTTCCGCTATTGTGAGACCGGCTGCATCGGCGGCGGCTTTATAGGCCATATAAGTTTCTTCGCCCGCGGTGTAATCTACGGGGAAGTTCACTGTTTTAAGACCTAACGCTTTATGTTTTGCGGCCCAGTCTTTCGGGGAGGTGTGATTAAGTGAAGAAGAGATTCCGAGGTACATTGTGGTCTCCTTAAGCGGTGGTTGAGTAGGCAAAGCCGTATCGAAACCACCGGGGGCTTTATAAATTGTGGTTTCGATACGGCACTTCGTGCCTACTCAACCACCGGTACTTAAAATGTTCTTTTATGAATAACTGTCGGGTCGAAGCTCTTGAGGTCTTTTATTCCTGTGCGGGCCATTGTTGCGGCTAATTCACCTGTCATTTCTTTAATGCGGGCAGCAGTTTTATCCGCTCCTTCCTTTAGAAGCGGCATAAGGTGACGGCCAACGCTTACGGCTATGGCACCAAGGGCGAGGCATTTATAAACATCCATGCCGCTTTCGATTCCGCAGTCAATGAATATCGGGATTTCTCCACGGGTAACCTGAAGAATCTCGCTCAGCATCATTAGAGGCGGAATGGCATAGTTCATTATTCCGTGATGGTGCGAAAGCTGGATTCCTTTGCAGCCGGCCTTAAGACATTTTTCTGCATCTTTTGTGCTGAGTACACCTTTTACGATAAAGGGTGTGTCACCTGCGGCCTGAACAAAATCGTGCAGTTCTTCGGTGCTTTTACTCTTCATAGGAAGCCCCAGTACATTGTCGTAGCCGCCGCTTCCGTTGAAGGCGTGGTCTATGTCCATGCCTAGGGCAAAGCAACCGGCCTTTTTCGCGTGCTCAATTTTACGGAAAACTTCTTTATTGTCTGCGTGAGGTTTTATGATTTTTATTGTGGCAGCGCCGGTTGCACAGATTTCTTCCAGTTCCTTGTCTTCTCCCATACCGACCCAGTGAACGGCATTGGCTTTTGCTGCGGCTTGAGCGTAAAGAACCATGCCGTTTTCTGTTGTGTTTCCAAGGTGGGAGAGAGCCGCTGTCATAACTGGGGTGTCGAAGCTTTGGCCGTAAAGCTCCAGTTTTGTTGAAGGTAAGTCAGAGTCGATATAGCGGGGCTCGATTAAGAGTGAGTCGAAGTAGTCACGGGTGATGGTATCGGAATTGGATGAATAGTTCATTGAAATCTCCTGATTACGGTGGTTGAGTAGGCGAAGCCGTATCGAAACCACCGAGGTTTTATAACAGGTGGTTTCGATACGGCACTTCGTGCCTACTCAACCACCGGGGATTATTTTAATCTTCCGTAGGTATAACCGCGGTCGCTCTTTATTGGTGCTGCTTTAATCTCAAAATAGCAGACTGCATTTTCTTTGAGTGTCAGGCTGATTTTGTTACCGCAGCGTTTTGTCTGAAGGAATGGCTGAGCGGCTGCGCGAAGAAGCTCCAGCTGCTCCTGACTCGGATTTGCAGGCTCTCCTAAATTGTGCCAGGCCTTAAGCGGATTGCAGACTTCTTCATCAACTAATTCTGTAATAAGAACGTTAGGAAGTTTTTCATCTGCAGTCTTTCCCTTTGCCTTATTTTCAAGCGGGAAGGTAAGGTCCAGCTTAAACTCTTTGCCTGTCATTTCTTCATCAACATTCCAGGCTACTCCAGAATAACTACCGTTAGTTTGTTTAACTACGACGCAGTTTTTTGTTTTGAGTACGCATTTTTCGTAGTTCTTTGTAAGTTTTTTATAAAAGGCGAAGGTCCAGAAGGTCGGCTTTGGAATCAGTCCGTTTGCAACCAATCCAAAGCCTCCGTGGAATGGAGTGTAAGGCACACCGGCTTCTTCGAAAATATCGCCAAAGGTCCAGTAAGAATATGAGCGGTGATTGTCACCGAAGGTAGAAAGCATGTTGGCAATGTAGGCGGCATTAAGGTTCATGTCGTGAACAGGAGCATTTGGAATATATGAGGTGTTAAACTCAGTAACGTTTATATCCATGCCCTTGAATTCCTTGAAAGAATCGACTATGCCACGGGTAGAATCAAGCTGACCGAAGCATTTCTCTTTTGGATGAAGTTTAGGGTAGCCGTAGTGGCCATCGTGGGCAGGCATTTCTGTTGTGTAATGATGACGGGTAACAAAGTCCAAGGGACACTTGTTTTTGCGCACAAATTCCAGAAAGGCTTTAATCCATTCTTTATCAGTACCGCCGCAGACTGCAGGTCCGCCAACCTTAAAGCGTTTATCAACTGCCTTTACTGCGCGGGAAGAAACATCATAAAGCTTAAAATATTCTTCCATGTTGGCATCCTTCCAGAAGCCAGGAAGATTCGGCTCGTTCCATACTTCAACCGGCCAGGTAACAACTTCGTCTGCTCCGTAACGGTCCATAAGATGTCGTAGAGTTGCCTGAATCAAGCCGGCCCAGCGGTCGTAGTTATAAGGTGGGGTGGTGTGGCCCTTCCAGTAGAAAATTGAATTGTCGCCGGATGCCAGCTGCTTTGGCATAAAGCCAAGTTCGATAAATGGCTTGATATGGAGTTCTTTGTAAGAGTCCATAACCATATCAAGATAAGTCCAGTTATACTCTACCTGAACTTTTTTTTCGTCTCGGCCTTCCCAGGCGTGAGGGCCAAACTCAGGAACTCCCGGCTGGAACTCGCGGTAAATTGCCATGTCGTCGTGAAAGAGTCCGTGGCCCCTTATATGCTCAAAGCCGATTTTTTCCTGTACAAGCTTTAGCTGTTCGAAATATTGTTTCTGCAAAGCCAGGCCCATGCGGCCGGTTCCTATGCAGTAGAAGGCGTTGTTGTTGAAAAGTTCGTTTTCGTTTCCTGTGATTTTGTAGTTCATTTTTAATTCCTTAAAGATTGTGTTGTCATGCTGAACTCGTTTCAGCATCTATGATATAGATCCCGAAATAAATTCGGGATGACGGTTAGGCTTCCCATGGATATTTAAAATTCCAGTCTTTTCTCAGTGTATCCATCATATCAATTAAATCTTCTGATTTTTTGAAGGTGTGTACGTCGGATTCTGTTTTGCCTGCGAGAATAAATTCTGTTGCGTGGGCGCATTCATATTCGTAGCCGTTTACTGCAAAAGGCTGGCGGATTTCGCGAACTACTTCTGAGTCTCCACCCCAGATGTTTTTGTAAACGTGAACATCGGCTTTCTGTGTGCAGAAAAAGTTTTCTACTGTGATGTAACCCTTTGTTCCGTAAATTACAGCGTCATGAGTTGGCACTGTAGAAGGCAGGTCCATGGCATCCTGGAAGGAGGTTACAATTCCATTTTCGAAAGTGAGGTTTACGCTGTTCCATGCATCAACTCCTTTGAGCATACGCACTGCAGAACTTTCGGCAGTTATCGGTGAGAAGTCTGCAAGCATCATGGCAAAGTAAATATTGTAAATGCCAAGGTCCAGCAATGCACCGCCAGCCTGTCTCGGGTCGTAGTTTCTGTCGTCAGGATCATAAGGATTTCTGTTGCAGAAACGGGAATCAATATTCTGAATCTGGCCGATTGTTCCGGCCGCAATTTCACGACGGATTTCTGCAATTGCCGGATTAAAAGCCGTCCACATTGCTTCCATAAAGAAAAGCTTTTTTTCGCGGGCAAGGGAAGTCATTTTATCCAGCTGGTCGCGTGAACAGCCGGCCGGCTTTTCACAAAGCACGTGCTTTCCGCCCTTAAGACAACCCAAAACTGATTCGAGATGGAAGGCATGCGGATTTGCAATATAAACCGCATCAACTTCCGGGTCATTATAGAGTTCTTCGTAGCTGCCATAGGCTTTTTCAAAGTTCCATTTTGCGGCGAAGTCTTTGGCACGTTCAAGGTTACGGCTTGCTACCGCATATAAACGGATTTTACTTCCGTCGATAGTTTTAAGTTTTCCGTCTTTAATTCCATTCATCGCTGTTGCCATAGCGTTGGCAATGCGGCCTGGGGCAAGAATCGCCCAATTAACATAGTTTTTCATATTAACTATTATACCACGGCTTAAAATATAATGGTGAACAATTCTCTATTATAATTGGAAGGAAAATATGTGCAGATTTTCAAAACAGATATTATATCAATTTAAAATATAACAGGATTTTAATATATTGAATAATTACTGATTTAGATTATACTGAAATCAGGAGTGTACTATGAATAAAATTAAAAAAATCTTTTTGACTTTAACTTTGATGTCTCTGGCATCCGGATTTATTTTTGCTCAAAATGAGCTTCCGTCTTTTGATGGAAATGGTTTTGTAATTGATGCAGATGCTGTAGAAGGAAAATTTAAAAGTCATCTTATAGTTATTAATAAAAATGATGCAAGCCCTTTAAATGTAAAAGTTTTCGCTTATGAAAAGAATGACTGGAAGGAAATTGATACTGCAGTTTTTAATTTCTTTGATGATGAATTGAATATTAAGCCGAGTAAGGATATTAAGCCTTCAGATTACCGTTTCTTTGCAATTGAATTAAATAAGGATGTAAAGGCTTCTTACAAAGCAGAAAAAAATCATAATGATCTTGTAATTGAAATCAGAAATGAGGGAAGTGATTTAACAAAGCCTGCAATTCCAACTTATACGGGAAATCCAAAAGCTTTCATCTTCGATTTATATTCTGTTGAGGATGGTGAAGACGCTGATGAGAATATGAAACTCAAGGGAAAGTTTCCAACAAAAAGTAGAACAGGTTTCTGGGTTTTTGCATATGATAAAAGAACTCACGAATGGATAGAGTTTGGTACTTCTTACATCGAAAGGAAAAATGATACAGACTCTGTTGAAGGGAAGAACAATGATTTGGGTAAATACAGGTATTTTGCAATAGAATCTATGGATGGCACTGAATATAATTACGAGCCTGAAGAAGATGATGATGATTTGATCGTTACTGTTACATTACCGTAAGGGACTGGGGGCGTTACGGGGGCTCCGCCCCCGTAGGGTGGGTAGCGTAAGACCGCCGAAGGCGGGCTGAAGCGAGGGAGGGGCTCCTCCCTACCAAAAGAGATTCCCGCGTCAAGCGCGGGAATGACACGGAGATTAGAATCTGCCTTCGTCTTTGTCGAGGCTGTTCAGTTCGTTGTGTTCTTTTACGTACTTAACAGCTTCGTCTACTGTTGTGAAGCAGAGGCCTACAACTGTGTCGGCACAGCCGTAGTAAATTGCAATGCGGCCTGTTGCCTGGTCGGTGAGGGCTGCTACAGGGAAGCAAACGTTGTCTACAAAGCCTGTTGTTTCGTATGGAAGTTCTGGTGTAAGCATGTAATTCTTGCAGCGGTATTTTACGATTGATGGAGTGTCATGGTCGAGGATAGCTGCAGAGAATGAATAAACATAACCATTACAAGTCTGGCAAACTCCGTGGAAGAAGAGGAGCCAGCCTTCGTCTGTTTCGATAGGAGCAGGGCCTGCACCAATTTTGAGGCCTTCCCACCATGCTCCGCCGCCTTTCTGCATTACGAGTCTGTGTTCGCCCCAGTACTTCATATCTGGAGAGTAAGAGAGGAGAATATCACCGAATGGTGTATGTCCTGAATCTGAAGGACGTGAAAGCATTGCGAATTTTCCCTTTATCTTTTTAGGGAAGAGAACTGCGTTGCGGTTGAATGGGAGAAATGGATTTTCGAGACGTGTGAAGTCTTTAAAATCTTTTGTACTTGCAACTCCAATGCTTGCTCCGTCAAAATCTCCACACCACATGATATAGTAGGTATCATCAACTTTTACACAGCGAGGATCGTAAGCATAGTATGGATCGTGTGGCTTTCCATCTGGATCATGCATGTGGATTTTTTCGCGCTGGAATTCCCAGTGGATTCCGTCTTCTGAGTCACCCAGGTAAAGGAAAGGATTTCCTGTAGGATCTTCTGAACGGAAAACTCCCTTAAATTTTCCTTCCCATGGAATTACTGCTGAATTGAAAATACGTGCCATGCCTGGAAATGGATTTCTTCCGATTACCGGGTTAGCGTCATAACGCCATACTGGAAGCCAGCAGTCTGCCGGTTTGTCCTGCCATGGAATGTTTGGTAAATTACCACCGCTGATGATTTTTGCCATAATATGCTCCTTGAATTAATATTCGTTGCCTCTAATGTACTGCTGACTAGTCAGATTGTCAAGAAAAATTAAGTTAATTAGGTAAAATGTATTAAGTTAAATTAAGTAAAATTAAGTTAAAAGTAGTGTTTGAGATTTATAAAAAAATAAGCTATACTCACACACATGAAAAATTATCCTGTTAAAGAAGTTAAAAATATCCGGCTGCTTGGCCGTAATGTAGAAGGCGGCATTTGTAAAGACGGAGCAGTTCGCCTTTTCTGGGCGGGTGCCAGTCTTGAAGTTGCTGTAAAAGCCCGCGAAGTCTGGGCAGAAATTTCCTGCAATTATGATTTTCACGAAATCTGGCTTGCAATTGAAGTCAACGGTTATCAGATTTCCCGCTTTATTGCTCCTAAGCGCCCAACCTGGGTTTGTCTTGCCCGTAATCTCAATCCTGAAAAGGAAAATCTTATTTCCATTATAAAAGATACTCAGCCAATGTCTGGTGATAATCTTCATGAACTTAAAATTACAGGCCTCAGACTTGATGATGCAGGCGAGTTCTGTACACCAAAAACTCATGACTGCAAAATTGAGTTTATTGGCGACAGTATAACTTCCGGCGAAGGGCTTGCCGGAAGCCCTGATGAAATGGACTGGATTACCCAGTGGTTCTGTGCAAGTAAAACTTACGCTGCTCAGCTTGCAAAGAAAATGAATGCAGACTGGTCTACAATCAGCCAGTGCGGCTGGGGACTTTGCTGGGGCTGGGACGGAGATGTAACTTCGAATATCCCTATGTATTATTCTCAGGTTTGTGGAGTTCTTAATGGAGAACAGCAGCAGGCTCTGGGAACCTGTGATGTAGTTCCTTACAACAATGGTGCCGATTATGTAATTTTGAATCTTGGTACAAATGATAATTCTGGCTTTAAAAGTCAGGCTGACGGAAAGGGTGCCGCAGGTGTAGCAGGGCAGGCAATTGTAGCCGAAGTCAAACGCTTCCTTGGTGAAATCAGAAGATATAATCCTAAGGCAAAAATTATCTGGACCTGGGGAATGATTCCTATTGATATTGTTCCAGCACTGATTCAATCTGGAATTAAGGAATATATTAAAGATTCTGCTGATATGGATGTATATCCGCTTGAGCTTGAGGGCATGGATAAGCTTGAAAAATCTGATGAAGATAAAGGTTCAAGAGGTCATCCGGGGCCTCTGACTCATAAAAAGGCTGCTGAACGCATTTATGAGTTTATAAAGACTTTACAGAATTCCTGATAACAAGGCTGCCGCTTACTAAGTGGCGGCCTTTTATATATGGCTGGCCTGTGATTTTACTGATAATCAGTTCTGCTGCCATACGGGTAGAATCTTCCGGCTTTATGTAAACTGTAGTGAGCTCTACGGAAGGCTGCTTTTGTGGCAGGTAGTTATCAAAACCTGTAACAGAAATATCCTGGGGAACCTTGTAGCCTTTTTCTTCCAGGGCTGTAATAAGATTCGAGGCTGTTTCATCGCAGTTGCAGACAAAGGCAGTAGGCATGTTTTTTGCCGGCGGTAAGTTGATTTTTATAAGGCTGCCGTTTTCATCCCTGTCATTTATTATATCATCACTTGAACAGCTGAGCTTATGCTCCAGCATGGCTCTTTGAAAACCCATAAATCTGTCTGAAATAGAAGTGGTTGCTCCAAAGTTTCCTACAAAGCGGATTTTTTTGTGTCCCTGGGAAATTACATATTTAGTCATAAGATAAGAGCAGAAGTAATCGTCGTTGGAAACACTGTCGTAGCTCTGCTTTGCAGAATAAAAATCAAAAAGAATAAAGCTCTGATATTTTGTATTCAGTTCTTCGAGGTAAGCGTCACTGGTCTGTCCAAGAATAATCAGCCCGTCTACCTTATTGTCGCTGATAAGGCGGGGGAGTGACATGGCTTCTTCATCTTCTTTTGAAAGCAGCTCCATAATGCTGTAGTAGCCGCGGTTAAGAAGCTCGGTTGAAAGGGTGTTGAAAATATGCCAGTAAAAAGAAACGTTAGGCGAAAAGAAGCGGGAAGGGATAAGGATGCCGATGTTGCCTGTGCCAGAGGTCTTTGTTATAGCAGAGGAAGGGACAGCGGATTTTTTTATATGATAGCCCATTTGTGCGGCGATTTCTTTTATCTCTTGTCGAAGTTCATCTCCAACACCTTCTTTATCTGCGAGTGCTTTAGAAACTGTAACGGTACTTATATTTAATTTTGCTGCAATATCAGATAATCTGACTTTCTTCTTCTGAGCCATAAGTAAATTATAACTAAATTTAAGTAAAAAATAAAGAAATGATTTTTTTAATTTTTTATTTTTTTTTGTAACCTCTTATCCCTGGTGTGGTTATATTAGTGAACACCAAAGCAATACTAGATGAAATAAATACCTCCATAATTTTTTTTAAGACTGCCGTTTTCCTCCTTTCCCGGCAGTCTTTTTTTTATTAGCGGCGTTTAGGAAGTGGTAGACCTAAAAATTGCTTTCGCAATTTTTTTAACGGTCTGCTATTTAACACCGGCCGCCAGCGGCCTTACACATCTTCTATATAATAATTATTTGTATAAAGTCTGAAAATTTGGTAATATCACACTATGGTAATAGCTTCTATTGATTTGAAAAACGGACATGTCGTTCAGCTTAAGAACGGCAAGGAACTGGTTTTGCAGCGTGATGACGCTGATGCACTTATCAGCCAGTTTGACATGTATGGCGAAGTTGCTGTAATTGATCTTGATGCAGCTCTTGGAAATGTTGATGCAAAGGGAAACACTGTAAATACCCCTCTTTTAAAATCACTTCTCCATCATGGAAACGTTCGTACAGGAGGAGGAATCCGCACTGTAAAAAGAGCCCGCGAGCTTATCAGCCTTGGCGCAGAAAAAGTTATTATCGGTTCAAGCGCATGGAAAGCTAATCCTCAGCCTGGCGAGTCGGTTTTGAATGAAGACTTTTTGAACGAACTTGCTGCTGCAATCGGTAAAGACAGAATCATCATTTCTGTAGATGCTATAAACGGAAAAATTGCCGTAAAGGGCTGGACCGAAACTGTTGATATTCCTTTGATTGAAGGTGCAAAACAGGCCGAAAAGTTCTGTTCTGAGCTTCTTTTCACCTGTGTTGAAAAAGAAGGCTGCATGCAGGGCACAAACATGGATTATGTCCGCCAGTTGCGCGAGGCAGTTCATTGCCGTGTTGTTGCGGCAGGCGGTATTTCAAGCGTTGAAGAAATCCGCGAGCTTGAAAAGCTGCACTGTGATGTTCAGCTTGGAATGGCCTTGTATACAAATAAGGTTAATCTTACAGATTCTTTTGTTGCCTGCCTTGATTTTGACAAAATGCCTTTGATTCCTGTAATTGCACAGAGTGTAAACGGGGATGTTCTTATGCAGGGCTATGCAAATGAGCAGGCTGTAAGAAAAAGCTTTGAATGCGGTAAGCTTACCTTCTGGAGCCGTTCAAGAAATGAGCTTTGGACAAAGGGCGAGACAAGCGGAAATTTCCTTCAGTTAGTGCGCATGCGTGCTGACTGCGACCGTGACTGTATTCTTGCAACAGTTCTTCCTGTTGGACCTAGCTGCCATACCGGAAGCTGGACCTGCTTTACAAGTGACCCTGGCGAAAAATCGAGCATGGGACGCCTTTACAATATTATTGCAGACCGTTTTGCAAATCCAAAACCGGGCAGCTATACAGCAACCCTGGACGCAAAGCGTGTTCGCGAAAAGGTTGAAGAAGAAGCAGAAGAATTGTGCGAGGCAGATGGCCGCGACGAGGTTATCTGGGAAGCAGCCGACCTTATTTATTTTGTAAACGTGCTGATGTACAAAGAAGGCGTAACCTGGAATGACGTATATGATGAATTAGATAAACGTCACAAAGAAAAGTAGACCCTGAAACAAGTTCAGGGTGACAAAAACTGTACACGTCATGCTGAACTTGTTTCAGCATCTATCAAGGAGTTTTACAATGATTAATATACAGAAATATGCAGATGTCGAGCCCGATTTTTTTAAGGGCCGTGCCTTCGGCGAGTCGAACGAGGTTGTAACTTCGGTACTCGAAGAGGTTCAGAAACGCGGAGATGCCGCTCTCCGTCTTTATGGACAGAAATTTGATGTTGCAGTTCCTGCTCAGTTTGAGGTTCCTCAGGAAGAACTCCAGGCAGCCGCAGAAAAACTCAGAATAGAAAAGCGCGATGTTTACGACGCCATCGTTTATTCACACGACCTGGCCCTCCGCTTTGCAAAGCTTCAGAAAAAATCATTTAAGGATTTTGAAGAAGAACTTGAACCGGGACTCTTTACCGGCCAGAAGACAATTCCTGTAGACACCGCAGGCTGCTACGTTCCTGCCGGTCGTTTCCCTCTGGTTTCTACAGTAATCATGACAGTAACTCCTGCAGTTGCAGCAGGTGTTCCAAATGTAATTATGTGTACACCTCCTCGTGTTCACCCTGATGACAAGGTAAAGGCCGGAAAGTCTGGAAGCGGAATTCCCGGCAAGGCATTTGTAGGCGGTAAGCCTTATGCTGATGAAGGAATCATGGCTGCTGCCTATATCTGCGGTGTAAATCACCTTTATGCTGTCGGCGGTTCTCAGGCAATCGGTGCTATGGCTTATGGTACTGAGAGTGTGCCAAAGGTAGACGTAATTGTTGGCCCTGGAAATAAATTTGTAGCCTCTGCTAAGAAAGCTGTTTACGGCGTTGTTGGAATTGATATGATTGCAGGTCCTACAGAGGTTATGATTATTGCCGATAAATCTGCAAATCCTGAATGGGTTGCCGCAGATCTTCTGGCTCAGGCAGAGCACGATGTAGTTGCCCAGCCAATTCTTGTAACTGATGATATGGATTTTGCTTCAAAGGTAAGTGAGGCTATTGAAAATCAGCTTGAAACTCTTACAACAAAGGCTGTTGCCCGCCAGAGTATTGATACTTACGGAAAAATCATCATTGTAGATAAACTTGAAGAAGCAATTGAAATTGCTAATAAAAAGGCTCCAGAGCACCTTGAGCTTGCAATGGAAGAGGGAAGCCTGCGCAATAAAATTGAAAAGGCTGTTCACAACTACGGTTCACTCTTTATCGGTCACTATTCTGCAGAGGTTCTTGGTGATTATGCAGCTGGTCTTAATCACACACTTCCAACTTCGGGAGCGGCTCACTATACAGGCGGCCTCAGCGTAAGAAACTTCCTTAAGACTGTTACAACTCTGCGTGCCGAAAAGGGCAAGCCTGGAACTCTTAAATCAACTGCTGCTGCAGGTTATCTTGGAGATTCTGAAGGTCTTGCAGGTCATGCCCGTGCAGCCCGCATAAGAGGTGAAAAATGATTCTTGAAATAACAAAGCTCGGCGAAGAGATTTTACGTCAGAAGGCAGAACCTGTTGCCGAAGTAAATGACGAAATCAGAAAGCTTGCAGAAGATATGTTTGAAACCATGATTGAAGCAAACGGAGTAGGTCTTGCTGCTCCGCAGGTTGGCTTAAGCCTCCGTATGTTTGTTGCCATGGCAGATGATGATGTTAAGCGTGTATTTATTAATCCTCAGATTATCAAAACTTCGGAAGAGGTTGGTGAATATGAAGAGGGCTGTTTGAGTATTCCACAGGTATATGAATCTATTACACGTCCTGTACGCGTAACTGTTCAGGCTCTAAACGAAAAGGGCCGTCCATTTACTCTGGAAGCAGATGGACTTCTTGCCCGTATCATTCAGCATGAATACGACCACCTCGATGGTATTTTGTATATAGACCGCGGCGACAAGGCTTTTGCAGATAAAACAGAAGCACAGTTTAAAAAACGTGCAGAGCGTGCTGCAGAAAAAGCCCGCGAAAAAGAAGCCAAAGCCCGCAAGATTGCGGCTAAGCTTGCTGCTAAGGAAGCTAAAAAAGCAAAGTAGGATAGAATCGAATGATTAAGGTTTTATTTGCAGGAAGTCCTGAAGCGGCTCGTCTGACACTTGAAAGACTCTATGAAGCACAAAGCGCCTGTGCTTTTGAAATTGCAGGTGTGCTGTCTAATCCGCCTTCTGCAAAAGGCCGTCATAGGGATCTGATTCCGACTCCGGTAGCAGCCTTTGCAATTGAAAAAGGCCTTCCTGTTTTTACACCAGAGCATTTGGACAGCGCGGCTCGTGAATCAATCAGCCCTCTTGGTGCAGACCTTCTTGTAAGCTTTGCTTATGGACATATTTTTGGCCCAAAATTTCTGGCGCTTTTTCCGCTTGGTGGAATCAATCTTCATCCATCTCTTCTGCCAAAATACAGAGGCTGTACTCCGGTTCCTGCTGCAATACTTAATCGCGATAAAGAAACTGCCGTTACAGTCCAGACTCTCAGCCTTAAAATGGACGAAGGTGATATTCTTGCCCAGACTCATGTTGACCTTAATGGCACAGAAACTACAGAATCTCTCTTGAATTACTCTGCAGAAGAAGGTGCCCGCCTTATCTGCGAAGTTATAAAAGAGACTTGTGCTGCAGGTAAACTTCCTGCTGGTACTCCACAGAGTGGAGAAGCCTCTTATACAGGAATCATTAAAAAAGAGGATGCAAAAATTAACTGGAGCGAACCTGCTTCTGTAATTGAAGCAAAAATCCGTGCCTACTATCCGGAGCCTGGCTGCTGGTGCATGGAAAACGGAGCACCTCTAAAAATCCTTGAGGCAAAAACTGTTGAAAGCAAGTCAGAACAGTCAGAGGCTGGAAAAGTTATAGATTTTTCAAAATCAGAAGGTATTCTTATTCAGACAGGTGATGGACTGCTTGCAGTGCGAAAACTACAGCGTCAGGGAAAAAATGCCATGGATTATAAAAGTTTTATGAATGGGGCGAGAAATTTTCTCGGTACCGTGCTACAATAGAAAATCAGTTTTTATATAGAGGAAAATATGGACGATTACAAAGATTACGAAACTGAGGATAAAAAAGAATCAGGGGCTTCAAAAATCAAAAACTTATTCAAAAACAGAAAGAAGCCGCAGCTTACTGTTAAATTTTCTGAATCTTATGATAAATTTCAGTCAAGCATTCCTGCCTTCCTTATAATCTGTCTTTGTGCCTTTGCACTTATGTGCTTTGCCGCCTTTGCAATTTTCTTTATGAACGTAAAGGGGCCGGAAAAAGTTCTTGTTCCAAATGTTGAAGGAAAAAAGCTTGAAGATGCTTTACTTGAAATGCAGGTAAAGGAGCTTTATCCGAAAATCAGTTTGCGCTATTCAGATATTCCTGGTGATGAAGGAACTATCCTTGACCAGTCTCCGGATGCAGGTGCAATCGTAAAAGGTTACAGCCGTGTTTCTCTTGTTGTAAGCCGTGGTGTTATTGTAGATAAGGTTGATGAATATACAGGCATGAATATTGAAGACCTTCGTATGAAACTTCAGACTCTTTTTGCAGGTTCTACAAAACCTCTTATCGTGCTTGCAGAACCTGAGTATAAACCAGATGCTTCTGATGCCGGAACAATCCTCGAACAGGATCCGCCTGCAGGAACCAGAATCTCTGAGCCTGTTACAGTTCAGCTTGTTGTAAGCCGTGGTCCTAATTTTGAAAATACAAAGGCTCCATATCTTATTGGCCAGACTGTTAATGACCTTCTTCAGATTATTACCCGCAGCAAACTGGTATTTGATATTACATCCCATAAGGCAAGTGATGATGAAAAGCCTGGCACTGTTGTAGACCAGCAGGCCTTTGAAGATGAGTTTATTCCAAACTATACCCGTGTAACTCTTGAAATGGCTTTGCCTGCTGGAGAGTACAACGACAATATTTACGGAATCTATGAGGAAAAGGTTGCAGATTATCCATACCCTGTTCCAATGAAGATAGAAGCTTATCCTGCAGAAGGAAATTCTTATACTCTGCTCAGCTTTAATCATCCGGGTGGAACTGTAACTGTACCTTATGCTGTTCCAAAGGGAACAAGACTTGAACTTACAGTTGTAAATAAGGTAGTTTCTAAAAAGACTGTTAATTAAAAAAAACGTCATTCCGAACTTGTTTCGGAATCTCAGGTTATAGATGCTGAACCAAGTTCAGCATGACAAGAAGGGATTGTAATGAATCAGCCGCTGGTATGCATGACACTTACAGGTAAGACTCTCGAAGAGAATCTTAGGCTTGTAAAGAAGTATGAAAAATATATTGATTTAGTAGAGCTGCGTGTTGATCATCTTAATGAAGATGAGCAGCTTTCTGCCCGCCGCTTTCCGGCAATGATATATCAGCCTTGTATTCTTACAATCAGACGTGATATTGACGGAGGTCAGTTTACCGGTGGTGACTTTGCACGAACAAATCTTTTTGCCCGTGCCCTTGCTTTTGCAAATCCGGATAAATCAAAAAACTTTGCTTTTGTAGATTTTGAAGAGGACTTTCATATTCCAAGTATTCAGGATGCGGCAATGGCCTTTGGTGTTAGAATCATCAGAAGCTGTCATAATATGACTGAGCCGATTTTGAATATCCGTGAGCGCTGCGATATAATGCGTAAGACCGGTTATGAAATTCCAAAGATTGCTTTTATGCCTCATTCCCTTTCGGATGTTTTGAATCTTCTTAGGGAAGGTGAGGCAATGACCCAGTATGAGCATATTCTTTGTGCTATGGGGCCGGAAGGTTTTCCATCTCGCGTTCTTGCCAGTCGTACTAATTCCTTTCTTACTTATGTTTCGCCGGAAGAGGTTATTGAAAATACTAAGGCAATTGGTCATATAGATCCGATTACCCTGAATGATATGTATCACTTTAAATCAATCAATCAGGATACAACTCTTTATGGAATTACAGGCTGGCCTCTTGTAAAAACTTCAAGCCCTGAGATTCATAATAAAGGTTACGCTGCAAAAAAAATGAATGCAGTCTATATTCCTTTCCGTTCACCTTTGATATCTGATACTCTTTCTTTCTGTGAGGGAATTGGTGTAAAAGGTCTTTCTGTAACAATTCCTCATAAAGAATCGGTGATGTATTATCTTCATGAGCAGTCTCCCGAGGTTGCTCAGATTGGAGCCTGCAATACTATCGTACGAAAAAATAATAAATGGCTTGGTTATAATACTGATGCACCTGGCTTCCGACGCGCACTGGAAGAGTTTCTTGGGCCTGTAAAAATTAAGCATAAGAAGGTTGCAGTTATTGGTGCCGGTGGTGCAGCTAAGGCGATTGTATATGTACTTAAACAGATGGGAGCGCGTGTTTGTATTTTCAACCGTACAATAGAAACAGCGGCTCAGCTTGCAGAGAAGTATGGTTTTAATTACTGCCAGCTTGATCCGCATTGCATAGCAAAACTCGATGAGTACTCAAACCTTATTGTTCAGACTACTTCTGTAGGTATGAATTCTACTGGACCTAGTAATGCAGAGAATGACCCGATTCATTTTTATGATTTCAGGGGTAATGAACTGCTCTTTGATATTATTTATGAGCCTTCTACAACGCCGGTTATGAAAAGAGCTGCAATTGCGGGCTGCCGTGTATGTAACGGATATAAAATGCTTGAATATCAGGCCTATGAACAGTTTAAGCTGTTTACGGGTCAGGATTATGAAACAGTATAGATGCTGAAACAAGTTCAGCATGACAGGTCACCCTGAACTTGTTTCAGGGTCTTAAATATAATAACACGAGGAATAATATGCTTTCACAATCAGAACAGAAAACACTTGTTGCAAACACTGCCATTGATACACTTATTGAAAAAGGCTTGATTTTCAGCGGCATGAAAATTGGTCTTGGAACAGGTTCAACTGCCATGCCTGCTGTAAAACGCCTTGCAGAACGTATTGCAGACGGCACTCTAAAGGATGTAAAAGCTGTAGTAACCAGCTTTCAGACACAGAATGCCTGCCAGGATTACGGTATTCCTGTTTATTCTATGAATGACAGAATTATCGGTGGTCAGCTTGATCTTGCAATTGACGGAGCAGACGAAGTTGATCCAGACTGTAACTGTATTAAGGGTGGCGGTGCAGCACATGTTCGCGAAAAGATTGTTGAATACAATGCTAAGATTTTTGTTGTAATTGCTGATTCTTCTAAGTCTGTTCAGACAATCGGTACTAAGTTCCCGGTTCCGGTAGAAATTATCGGTGATGCAAGAGTTCCTGTAATGAATGCTCTTGCAGCACTTGGTGCAACTGCAGTTCTTCGTGAAGGTGTTCGCAAGGCTGGTCCAGTAATTACAGATAACGGAAATCAGATTCTCGACTGTACCTGGAAGGAGCCTATTAACGTTCCTGAGATGGAAACTAAAATCAATTCTATCGTTGGTGTAGTTGAAACAGGTCTCTTTACCCAGAATAAACCGATTGTATTTATTTCAAAAGAAGACGGTTCTGTAGAAATCAGAAACCTTAAATAAGGAATTGCCCCGTAAATGTTTCCCCCTTTTCCCCAGGAGTCTGCCCGACATTACTGCAACAAACTCATTTCTTTGATCGAGAAGGGGGATGTAGAACTTAAGCAGTGCGGGCGGGAAAGTCTGGAGCGTAAAGGGCAGGGGCTTATGATCGGAGCTCTTGTTTGCTGGGAAACTGGCTGTGACGGACAAGAGAAGAGTGGACGGCGGGTTGTCCTTTATGCAGTCAGTGGTAATAATAAAGAACTTAAGGCTGCAGTCTCACTGGAAAAACTTTTTACAGAAAAATCAATCTTTGTTCCTTCTATCGTTTCTTCAGAAAAAATTGAAGCAGCCCTTGAAGAAAATGATTTTAAAATCCATCAGCTTACAGATCAGATAAACAAACTAACGTTAGTTAATAAATATTCCACAGAAAGACAAACTTTAATAACTGAACGTACAGCCCTTACAGATGCTTCTCTTAGAAAAGTTTTTTCACTTTATGAGTTTATTCGATTTGACGGGAAAAAGATTTCTCTTAATGCAATAATCAACCGGCATAATGGTCATCTTCCGCCTACAGGTACCGGCGACTGCTGTGCACCAAAGCTTTTAAGTTACGCTTTTGCCCATGGACTTGAACCGGTAAGCATGGATGAAGTTTATTACGGACGCGATACTGCTCATAAAAAAAACGGTACTTCATATACTCCCTGTGATGAACGCTGTGGCTATATTCTGCCTGACATTCTTGGGCTTGAGATTTTATACCGGGACAGTGACCTTGTTATTGTAAATAAACCAGGAGGCCTTTTATCTGTGCCAGGAAAAGGGGAAGAAAAGCAGGATTGTGTGGAAACAAGACTGCGAAAACTTTTTCCGGAGGCACCTGCTCAGCCTGCTGTTCACAGGCTTGATATGGAAACATCCGGAATACTCATTATGGCTCTGAATAAGAAAACTCATATTGCAATGAATGAAGAGTTTGCTTCAGGTCTTGTACACAAAAAATATATTGCCCTTTTGGATGGCATTCTCCGCGGAAAACCTGAAGGACATACTGAACTGCCTTTCCGACTGGACACAGAAAACAGACCGCATCAGATTTACGATGCAGAAAATGGAAAGCTTGGAATTACTGAGTGGAAAAAAGTTGGGGTAGAAAAACTTTCCTGCAGCACAACAGGCGAGGTAAAACAGGTAACCCGCATTGAGTTCTCTCCATTGACCGGCCGTACACATCAGCTGAGGCTGGCTGCAAGCTGCCCGGTAGAGCTTGGTGGACTTGGGCTTCCTATTGTTGGAGATTCTCTTTATGGTCATTGTGAGAATGGACAGCGGCTTATGCTTCATGCTGCAGAAATTACCTTCCGCCACCCGACAAGCGGAAAAGAAATGCATATAGTTTGCAATACGGATTTTTAGGAAACAACTTTCTGGAGTGAGGGGCTTTTTTGCAGACCTTTACAGTTTAGCGCCGATTACCTGGCCCATTTTTACAGGGCTTTCTATTCCTGCCTGTGAGTTATTAATAATCTCCTGATTCAGCTTTACCATATCTTTTTTTACAAGCAGAATAATTGTTGAACCGCCATATTCAAAAAAGCCTTTTTCTTTACCACGTTCTGCCATGCCTTGACCTTCAAGGTTTACAATGCGGCCAACCAGCATTGCTCCAACTTCCATCTGAACAAGCTTTCCAAAGGTAGAACTTTCTATAACAGTGTACTCGCGGCAGTTTTCTACAAAAACTGGCCTGCTTTCCAGTGCAATAGGACGAACTGTGTGTAATACGCCGGGAATAAAAATATTTGGTCCTTTTTTTCCGCTGTCAGCATAAGCATATCTGTGGTAGTTATCAACACAAAGACGGAAAACAAGGCAAAGTCCGCCATCATATTCTGCTGCGAGCTCTTTGTTCCTTAAAAGAGAACTTACCGTGTATTCAGACTGCTTTACCGGAATTACAGTGTCTTCAGAAATATTCCAGACAGAAAGAAGGCCATCGCAGGGGCAGCAGAGCTTAGAAGGTTCCATATCGAAAACTCTTCGACCTTCTTTTATCTTTCTTCTGAAAAACTGATTGAAGGTTTTGATTCCTTCAGTTTCATAATCATCAAGATTTATATTATTATTACGGACAAAACTCTTGATTAAGAAAGTAGAAAGTCGTGAATCTAGAAAAGCCCCGCACAACTTTGAAAGAGGGCGGGAAGCTAAAGGTTTTAAGAAAAATCTTCCGGGAAATGTTTTATAAAGGAAGTGTAATGAATCCATAAGTTACTGTTTTTTCATTACAATAAAAATCCAGGCAAGGGCAGCTGCTTCAACAAGACCAATTGCAATCATAATTAAAACGCCTTTTGTAGTTGGCTTTTTAAATTGAATTCTGGAAATAAAAAGAAAGCCTACAATTGCAAGAAAAACAAAGTAAAGAATTGTAAGGTCAGCCTTACAGAAAATATGAACTAACAAAATTGTTGGGAATACAAGGGCTGCACTAGTTACCGGGAGCCCGAGGTAAGTTTTATTTACTCCGCCACCTTCTGTCTTCTGTCTTTCTTCTTCAAGAACATTAAAGAAAGCCAGTCGAATCATAGCGGCAAGGGCGTAAAGTATAGCGATTGCTGTAAGAATAATTTTAATGATAGTTGTTTTATCTGCAAGGTGAAGAAATTTAAAGTCAGGGAAAATTGAAAACTCAATGCTGCTGCGAAGCATTGCAATTCCAATACAGGCAGGAAGAACACCAAAAGCAACAAGATCAGAAAGGGAATCAATCTGAATGCCAAACTGCTTCATCTGTTCTGTACGATTCTTTTTTGTACGGGCAACTTTACCGTCAAAGGCATCGCATAAACCACAGAACATTAGAAAAAACATTCCAAGATAGGGATGACCAATGTCATTGAGACACAACATAATTCCTGTTGTTGCCGAAAGCATTGAAAGGTAAGTGAGCACTACAGTGTAGTCATAAAATCCAATCATTTTGATTCCTCATTTAGGGCTGATTGTTCCCTTGCTTTTTTATAGCGGATTATTATATATCCAAATAATACCGTAATTATACTAATAATGCTACAAGTGTAGAAGGAAATGCCTCTGCCAAGAATGGCGAGAGAATAGGCAGCTTCTTCTTCAAGCAGCATTGTGTATCCCAAATACATAAGAAATTCCGAAATGCCGACAGCACCTGGAACAGGAATGAAATTAGAGCCCATTACAACATAGGTCTGAATTGCAAAAACTAAAAGTCCGTGTGTCAACTTTCCATGAAGTGCATAATAAGAGAATACTGTAACAAGAATCTGCGATGCTCTCTGCATAAGATTTAGAAGGAATGTTTTTACAAGAAGCTTCTTTTTGCCGGCAAGTGTTACAACGCATTCATTGTAATTTTCGATGATTGTTTTAAGGCGTGCTTCAAACTTTCCGGCAGCGGTTTTAAAATGCATACGGCGCATAATTCTGATAATGATGTTACCCATTGTTACAAGAATGCTTTGTCTTTTCAAAAGAATGATAAAAAAAACGGTGAGCAGGAACATCATCACTATACCAATCAAAATCATTATTTTACATGGGAGTTCAAAGTTCATAAAAACACGAGGAAAAAAGATTATTGAAAGCAGACCAAGGGTAATGATTGCAATTGTGTACATGGTAAGATTCAGAATTAATGAAACCGTAACTGCAACTCCGGAGATTCCGTCTTTGTGCATAAAGTAGGCACTTGCAGGTTGTCCACCAGTTGCTGAAGGAGTAATGGAAGAAAAATAAATGTCTGCTGAGGCATATAAAAAGCCACGTCGCTTTTTGGCAGGGTAACCAAGCGTTCGAAGAATTAATACAAGAGAACGACCTTCAAAGAAAATGTATCCGAACATGCAAAGTACAGCTGGAATAAGCCATACTGGAGATGCTTCTTTTACATTAATCCATAATTCAGAAAGAGAAAGTCCACTATTATAGAAAAGGGCATAAAATGTAAGAATTGAAAGAAAAAGGGAAAATAAAGCCCAGAACACTTTCTTTTTCATGATGATATAATACCATATTATACGTGGGTGGAAAAGGGGATAATCGTGTGTGACAATCGTGTGACAGGGAACAATTGTGTGAAAGGTTTTTTAAATTGACAGCAATAAAATAGTGTGCGATTATTATATTTATGGTACTTTATTTTTCTGCAACTGGTAACACTGAGTTTGCTGCAAAAGAAATTGCGCGTATTACTGATGATACAGCTTTAAATCTGCTTCAAAAAATCCGTACAGCTGACTATTCTGAAATCAGATCTGAAAAGCCTTTTGTAATCTGTACGCCGATTTATGTTTGTGAAATTCCTTATTTTATGAGCCGTTTTTTAAAAAGGGTAGAACTGGCCGGAAGCCGGGAGGTTTATTTTGTCTTTACAAGCGGAGGCTATAGCGGCTGCGCAAGTGTACTCGCAAAAGGCCTTTGCAAAAAGAAAGGGCTGATTTACAAGGGCAGTGCAGACATCATAATGCCAAGAAACTATATTGCAAGCGATATGTATCCTATTCAGGATTCAGAAACAATCCATCAGCGTATTGAATCTGCAAAACAACAGACAGAGCAGACTGCTTCGGTTATAAAGGAGGGCGGCATTTTAAAATCGCGCCACGTATTCCTTTTTGAAACTCTGATTATACTTCCTTTTGTTCCTTTATGGATAAAACTAAAGCTTACGACAAAAGCATTTTATGTAAAAGATTCCTGCATCGGCTGCGGCAAATGTGCAAAAGTCTGCCCTTTAAATAATATTGATATAGTAGAAAAGAAGCCTGTATGGGGAAAAAAATGTACCCACTGTATGGCCTGTATCTGCAACTGTCCTAAGGATAGTATTGAATACGGCAAAATTACAGTGGGTAAAGAACGTTACCTGTTTAAAAAATACGGTGGTTGAGTAGTACGGTGCTAAAGCACCTATCATATCGAAACCACCGAAAACTTCGTCTATTTATTTAACGAATTCCTTCTTCAAGAAGTCGAGGTCGAGCTCTGGGTACAATACGTGAGCACCAAGCAGCTTGTTTACACGAGCGCGGGCTGCATTTACTGTATCGTCGCTGATTTCAATCTTACCCTTAGCAGGCTTTCCTTCTTTTGTTACGCCTGGCTTTGTGTTCTTAAGAACGAAGTCGATGATGTCTGCAACTTCCTTCATATCAGCTTCATTCATACCAAGAGTTGTAAGACCTGGAGTTCCGATACGGATACCAGATGTCCACCATGCACCGTTCTTGTCGTATGGAAGAGCGTTTGCGTTAGCAGTTACACCGCACTTGAACAATGCAGCTTCTGCCTGCTTTCCTGTAAGACCATAAACAGTTACATCGCAGAGCATAAGGTGGTTGTCTGTTCCGCCAGTCTGAAGTGGAATGTTGTGAGACTTACAGCCTTCAGCAAGAGCCTGAGCGTTCTTAACAACCTGTTGTGCCCAAGCCTGATAAGCCGGAGTACGTGCCTCTTTGAAAGCAATTGCCTTAGCGGCCATGATGTGTCCAAGTGGACCACCAAGTACCATAGGACATCCCTTGTTTACGTAATCAACAAATTCCTTCTTACAGAGAATCATAGCACCGCGTGGACCACGGAGAGTTTTATGAGTTGTAGTAGTAACAATGTCTGCCCATTTTACAGGATCATAGTCGCCAGTGAAAACCTTACCTGCAACAAGACCTGCGAAGTGAGCCATATCTACCATGAGAACTGCTCCGCACTTGTCTGCAATTTCGCGGAAGCGCTTGAAGTTGATTTTGCGTGGATAAGCAGAGAAACCAGTCAAAAGGATGAGAGGCTTAACTTCCATAGCCTGCTTTTCGATTGCGTCGTAATCGAGGAGGCCTGTTTCCTTATCAACTCCGTATGGGTGACTTTCGAACATGCGGGCAGAAACGTTCATCTTATATCCGTGAGTAAGGTGACCACCACAAGAGTAGTCGAGACCCATAAGCTTCTGATTTCCAAACTTCTTGCGGAGGGCGTCGAACTGTTCGTCAGTCAAATCATTCAAAGATTTAACACCAAGTTCTTCGAGAGTTGGAGTTTCAACCTTTGCACTCAAGATTGCCCAGTAAGCAACGAGGTTAGTATCTGCACCAGAGTGAGGCTGAACATAAGCGTAGTCAGCACCAAAAAGAGCCTCTGCTTCGCGGGCAGCAGTATTTTCAACAGCGTCAATATTTACACAGCCGCCATAGTAGCGGTGCTCAGGATATCCTTCAGCGTATTTATCAGTAAGAAGGTTTCCCATAGCAGCCTGAACGTTGAGCGAACAATAGTTTTCGCTGGCAACAAGCTTAAGGTGGCTTCTCTGATTTTCAAGTTCGTTTACAATGCTTGCAGCGATATCCGGACCAACTGCAGCAACCTGCTGAAGATTTGCAACATAGGCACACATAGCGGCATTTGGCTTACCGTTTGTGGCAGCAAGATAATTTTCCAAAGGTGTTGACATATTATAACCTCGTGTTTGTGATTTTAATTATATTAAAGTATTTTAGCGGATTTTAAGATTATAGGGAATAGGGCAGTAAAAATCATGCTTAAAAGCCTTTATTATTAAATAAGAAGTTTTCTTCTTTTGAAATTTGATTTTTGCCTTTATAATAGAATAATCTTTTATAAGGGGAGCATTTACGTGTCCGATTTAATTAGAACTATAAGCATTTCATGTCTTCTTTTTCTTTCATTCTTCTGTTTTCAGGTAGGAATCTTTTTGTGGTCTGGTCATAGACTCAAGCAGAACGGACGACGAACACTTATTTTTGTAGAATTGTTTACAGGCTTTATGCTTCTTTTTGATGCCCTTGCTTATATTTTCCGCGGAAATACAAGCCTGCTTGGCTGGTATATGGTTCGCCTGAGCAATCTCTTTGTTTACATCTGTAATTTTTCAATTTCATTTTTCTTCTGTTTTTATGTCTGCGAATTTATCAAGCAGTCGCGTCTTAGCCTCTGGCTGATTTTCCGTCCAAAAACTTCTATTAAAAACGGAATCCCTGTACAGCTTTATATTGTTTTCTTTTTGTGCCTTGCAGGAATCTTTCTTATTATAATCAGCCAGTTTACAAATCTTTTCTATTATTTTGATGAGAATAATTTTTATCACAGAAATACCTTGTTTCCAATGGGTGTAGGACTTGGACTTTTACCAGGCCTGATTACCCTTACTGTACTTTTACAAAACAGAAAGAAGATGCCTGTAAATGTTTTTGTTTCTCTCCTGCTTTATTTTGCACTTCCACTGGTTGGTGTATTTCTGATTCTTGTTTCATACGGATTTTCATGGATTAACATTTCTCTTGGTTTGGGTGCTTTACATCTTTTCTATTCTTCAATCAAGCTGATGGAACTTGAATTCTATTCCGGTGAAAGAGCCCAGACAATTGTTAGTCCGGTTTATAAAACAGAGCCTGTTTCAATAGAGAATAAAAAAAGAGTTAGACGAAATCATTTCTGGCAGGCTCTTTCTATAAGTCTTGGTGGAGTGCTTGTAGTGCTTTTGATTGTTTCGGTTAAGGGAATATCAATGCCGGAAAAAACTTTGACAATTGAAAAACCTTATACAGAAAATGATTCTTCAAAAGCCGTTTGTGTAACCTTTGCCCGCAATGCAGAAAAGCACTGGATTGATGAAGGAGATCCTGACAGAACCGGCGCCCAGTTTGATGGTGTGATTTTCAATAACATGAGCAGCACAATTATCACAGACTGGCACTTTTCTATTAATGTTCCTGCCGGCTGTTCAATTGATCCGGGGCCATGGAACGGAAGCTTTACACTTTCTCAAGGTTTCTTAAATGTAAACAAGCCTCACGCAGAAGATGCGGAAAATATTCACGGAGAAGATTTTTATACAATCACTCCATTAAAGACACTGGGCTTTGGCTGTATCATGTATACACCGCATAACTATCAGCCGCTTGAAGAAAAAATTACATTCACATATTCAAGTATCTTAAAACCGCTTACAAACAGAGTTTTTAATATTTTCCTCGCCCTGATTTTTATAGTCTTTGTAATCTCTACTACAATCACTTTGCTTGAAGGGAAGCTTATTAAAGTTGAAGAGGAAAATCAGAAGCTTGAAAATACTGTAAAGGAAAGAACAAAAGAACTCGAAGCAGAAAAGAACCGTTCTGAAAATCTTCTTTTGAATATCCTTCCTAAAGAAATTGCAAAAGAGCTTACAGAACATCCTGAAAGAACAATAGCTAAAGAGTATCCTAATGTAACTGTTTTGTTTACAGATATCGTTGGCTTTACAAAAATCAGCGGTGAGATGACTGCGGAAGAAGTTGTTACCATGCTCAACAAAATGTTTACGATGTTTGATGAGCGTGCCCAGCGCGAAGGAATTGAAAAGATTAAGACAATCGGTGATGCCTACATGGCTGCGGCCGGCCTTACAGAAGAAGAGTATAATGACGGGGCTTTAAGAATGATGCGTTTTGCAAAAGGCTTGCTGGAGGATGTAGAAACCTTCAACGAGACTTCGAACATTAAACTGCTGATAAGACTTGGCGTAAATTCCGGTCCGGTAGTTGCAGGTGTAATCGGTAAAACAAAGTTCATTTATGACATCTGGGGCGACACTGTAAATGTTGCAAGCCGAATGGAAAGCACCGGTCACCCTATGAGAATTCATGTAACAGAAACAACAAAAGACCAGACTATCAGCCGTTACCAGTACAGCGCCAATACAGAAATTGATGTAAAGGGTAAAGGCATGATGAAGACTTTCTTCTTGTAGGGAAATTAAAATAGCGGTGCAAAGATTCTGAAGAGCCGGCCAATAAAACGTATGTGAGGTTTTATCTTTTTATAGTCACCTGGCTGCATCTGAATGCAATCTTTCAGAGTCTGATCAAAATCATTTTTTACAGAATCAACAAGAGGAGAATCAATAAAGACAACTCCATTTTCAAAATGATGATATAAACTTCTATAATCAAGATTAACAGAGCCTACAGTTGCAATCTGATTGTCAGAAATAAAGGTTTTGGCATGAATAAAGCCCTTCTGGTAAAGATAAACTTTAATTCCTTTATTCACAAAAGTTTCAAGAAAAGTTTTTCCAATACAGAAAGTAATTAAGTGATCTGGGATGGCGGGAACAATAATCGAAACTTCAACACCACGGGCAGCTGCAAATATCAAATCTTCCTGCAAGTGGTTATCAACGAGAATATATGGTGTTGTTATCATCAGATATTTTTTTGCATTATTAATAATGTATAGATAGATATCTTCTGCAATATCTTTGTTGTTAAAAAAATCATCTCCGTAAGGAATTGTAATTCCCTTGCTGTCATAAGTCTTATAAGAAGGCGGCAGATATGGAGTAAAATCTTCAATATCTTTTGCAAAGAGATTCCAGTTTTGCAAAAAGAGCTGCAGAAAAGTGTGAACGGCCTGGCCCTGAATCTGAACGGCATTGTCTTTCCAGTAAGCAAAACGTTTTTTATTTCCACGGTTGAAATATTCATTTGAAAGATTAAGGCCGCCGGTAAAGGCAAGCTGCCCATCCACAATCAGCATTTTTCTATGGTCGCGGTTATTAAGATGGGTTGAAAAAACTGGAATAATAGGAACGAAGACTCGAGATTTAATGCCATTCGCTTTTAAGTATTTTTGATAATATGAAGTTGAAAATACAGGAGAGCCAAGGCCATCACAAAGAATCCTGACTTCCACACCTTCGTGAACCTTTTCTTTAAGCACATTAAAAATCTCATTCCAGGAAGCATCAGGCTCAATAATAAAATATTCCAGAAAGATATATTTTTTTGCGCTGCGGATTGCGTCAAGCATGTGAGGAAAAACTTCTTCTCCGCTAGAAAAATATTTTACTTCACAATTGGCATATGGAAAAAAGAAATTGTTAGTCAGATAATAAATCAAATCAGATGCGTGATTTTTCGAAAGTTCATTTACGTAGTGAGTCTGAGATTCTAAAGAAGGAGTTAAACTTTCGGGAATCAGAATCTGAGTTTTTTCTCTGAGCATTGTAAGTTTTTTTGAAACTCGAATTGATCCCCGGTTTGTATGATACATAAAATAAGCAGCAATGCTGAAAAGCGGCACAAAAATCATAGGAATAATCCAGGCCAGTTTAAATTCGTTGCGACCGTTTTTATTCACCATATAAATCATGAAACTAGCTGAAAGAACAAGGGAAAGTCCAAAATAAAGCTCAAGGTATTTTTCAAGACGAAGAACAAAAAGGGCCATTACAAAAATTTGAATGGCGATAAAAAGAAAGTTGATTATGAGACGGCTGTAAACGCTTCGGTAAAATATTTTAAGCCGTTTTTTATCTTTGATATCAATAAACTTTTTTGTATTTGAGTTTTTCATTCTCTAACTATAATAAAGCTAATGACGGGTTTTGTCAGTAGATAATTTGTGCGCTGTAATTATCGTAAAACTGTAAGCATTCACAGTGAACTCACATCCGTCAATTGTGACATACCAGTTCTTGCCCTGCTGGGTAATGACTGCGTTGCTATCCAGAATTTTCTCGCGACACCATTCAACAACATCTTTGACATCATCACCAAGCCGGAGGTTACGGCGAATACGGTCTAGGCCCATCGGTGTTGTGTGAAGTTTTTCGATGTTTTCTAAAAGTTCATTTTTCATTATATACTCTCCTTATTGGATGTCTTATGACAGTCCTTAATTTTTCAGGAGATGTTTTTCGCGGCTTTGTCGGCGGTAGATAAAACTCTTTAAATCCTTTTTTGTAATCAAATGGCATTGAAGGCCTCCTGTATAACCCGGCAGATTTTTGTCCAACCGGATAGTTACAGAATAGCATATTAAATATGACAACTAAATGTCATATTTAGAAAAATAAACAATATTGGTTTTGATTTTTACATTGACATAAAATCATTTTTCATAATAAAATTAATTAACTTTTCTTAAGGAGACGCATTGCCGATGAGACTGTAAATCTGATTTCCCTACATTTTTTTCTCGTTTGAGATTTCATTTTTTGGAAGTCGGTTACAGTATTAATTTTATCTGGGTTCTGCGAATCTGTTCGTTGTATTATTTTCCTGCATAATTTTATTATGATTACTGGCTTCCTCTGGAGGTCATTATGTCATTAGAAATTCAAAAGCTTTATTTTTCATATCCCTCTTCGCACGTAACTTTGTTCGAGGATTTTTCTCTACAGTTTAATGATGGCTGGACTTGTATTGCCGGAAGCAACGGCTGTGGTAAGAGTACACTTCTAAAACTGATTGCAGGTCTGCTTAAACCTGATGAAGGACGAATCGTAAGGGGCGGGCAAAGCACCACCGGCTGTGTTATTTACTGCCCTCAGGAAACTGCCGAGGTGCCGGAAAATATTTATTCTGTTTTCTGGAGTGACGATAACGAAGTGCGTCGCTTCTTTTCCATGCTTCATATCACAGAAGAAATGATTGCCCGCTATGATTCTCTTTCTGGTGGGGAGAAGAAGCGAATCCAGATTGCCTGTGCGCTGGCAGAGCAACCGGCTGTGTTGCTTCTGGATGAGCCTACAAATCATCTTGATGAGGGAACTGTCCGTATGATTTCTGACACGCTTGCCCTTTTTGATGGAATCGGAATTATTGTAAGCCATGACCGCTCTTTTGCGGACTCTCTTTGTAAGCACACAGTTTATCTTTATAATGAGGCTCGTGCTTTTTCCGGCGGGCGTGAGTGCGTGGTTTGTGAAAGCTATTCCGGAGGACTTAGCAAGGCTCTGGAGCTTCGCGAGCAGAAGGCTTCTCATAATCGCGGAGAATGGGAGAGGCTCAATTCAAAAGCGGCAGGCGAAAAGCAGAGGAGCCGCAGGCTTGCAGAAGAAAACGAACGATCTAAAAGCCGCCTTGCTAAAAAAAATATTGACCCGCGTGATCATGATGCAAAAAGAAAAATTGATGTTGCAAGACTCGGTGGAAAAGACAGAAGCACTGGAGATGCAAAAGCAAATCTTGATAGTCAGATTCAAAGAACAGAGGCTGCCCGCGATTCTGTAAAAAAATCACTTATGAGAAAAGAAGGTTTTTCGGTTGAAGGAGCAGGCTTTGCAAAGGCTATAGTTATAGAAGAAAGTGATATTTTTGCATCTGAAGAAAAAACTTCTTATAAGCTTCACATTCCGAGGATTGTAATTAATCCTGATTCAAAAATTGCTTTGACCGGGCAGAACGGGACCGGGAAAAGTCTTTTTATAAAACATCTGATTAGTGAACTTGAAAAATCCGGCAGGACGAAAGAAGTTATGTATCTGCCCCAGGAGATTCCAGAAGTCTTAAAGAATCAAATTCTTTCTGACTTCAATGAGCTTGAAGATGCGGAAAGAGGAGCTGTTCTTTCGACTTTATACCGACTCGGAAGTGAACCGGATAATCTGCAGCAGGGCTCTGTTAGTCCCGGCGAACTTAGAAAGCTGATGATTTCTCTGGTGGTAGAAAAGCCGCTATCTCTTTTAATTCTGGATGAACCAACGAATCATATGGATATAACAAGTGTGCTTGCTCTGGAAAATGCACTGTCATCTCTTTCCTGTGCACTTATTGTTGTGAGTCATGACAGGGCTTTTCTGGAAAAAGTTACTGATGTAAAACTGCATGCAGAGAGAATCGAAAATGAAGGTAGAATCTTTTATGATTTATAAAATATTTAGTTCGTTGAGTAAGTTGTGAGAATTCTTCGAAGGTCTTTATTTCAGAAAAGTCTGGACGTGGCATTGGTTCTTTCCTTTGAGATGTCCGGGTCAAGCCCGAACATGACATTTGTAGTCGAGTGCCATTGTCGGGCTTGACCCGACAAACTTTATTAGCTACAGAATACACCCAAAATATGACAACTAAATGTCATATTTATCGATATCCGACTTATTCAATCTCCATCACAGAAAAATTATCCGCTGAAATTACAGTTGGCGTCACGGTATTTCCCTGCTGTAGATATTCCTTGAGAGTTTGAATTTTCTGCTGGAGATGTTTGTAAATCGACTGCTTCTCAAAATCATCAATCAAATCAAAAGCGCTATATATTGCTTCAATATTTTCTTTTTCGATTTTACAGATGGAATTGTCTCCCTGAATCAAAGAAAAAATATTGAAGGTATTCTGCGGCATAAAGAAAATAGCGGCTGAAGTTTTCTGATTTTCAAGACTTGCTTTGAGGCGGCTCAGCACTTCCACTGTCGCCTCTTTTTGTTCTTCATCTGCTATCAGCGGCAAAAGCTTTTCTTCAAGAAAGTTTACTTCATCGTAAGTATAGGCTTCTTCTTTTTTTATGATTGTAATTTGTCTGCTCATTTGCGTTTATATTAACAAATCACACTTTTTTCGTAAACAAAAAACTTTACACCCTCTATTCTGCAAGATACAATATAAATAGTCTCAGAAGAACCAGTTTGAGGAAAAAAATGAAAGTAACCATTCTTGAGAAGAAGACAGATGAGGAAGATGAGTTAATTGTTAGGTGTGACTATCTTGATGAAAGTCTGACAAAACTAATCAATCAGTTTAAAAGCGGCAAAGGCAAAATGAACTTTTACAAGGATTCTAAAATTGTTTTTGTTGAACCTGAAGAGATTTTGTATTTTGAATCTGTAGATGATAAAGTTTTTGCCTATACAAAAGATTGTGTTTACGAAACAAAATCCAAACTCTATCAGCTGGAAGAAGAATTGCCGGCCAGCCTTTTCTTTAGGGCTAACAAAGCAGTAATTGTAAATCTGGATAAAATAGACAGCCTCGCGCCGGTATTCGGAGGCCGCTTTGAAGCAATTCTTGAAAACGGATATAAAGTTGTAATTTCGAGGAACTACTTAAACACATTAAAGGAGTTGTTAGGTTTATGAAACATAGTGTAAATAACGACGGAATGCTTTCCGTGATGATTAATATCTGTACCCGAGTTGTAACCATGATTTTTATAATGATTACAATTTTCAGAAAATTCTTCAGCTCATCTGGTGAGCTTTATATGGGACTTAAAGATATATGGGGTGTTTTGATTATTGGAATTGTTTCCGGATTCGCTTTTGGAATTTTCCTCATCAAAAAGAATATGACTAACAGGCAGCTTACCCTATGTGAAATCCTATATTTTTTGATTCTGAATTCTGTTCTCGTTTTTATAGGCTTGAATCTCGGCTGGTTCCAGAAAGACCTGAAATCACTTGCTGTTATGGAGATAATGTTTGTTCTGATTTTTATCATTGTAACTCTTCTGGTTTATCTTCTTGATTTCAGTGAAGCCAAAAAGATAAACGAAAAATTACAGGCCAGAAAGAAGAAGCTTGAATAAAGGACTTAGCGTTCACTAACAAAAAGCCCTGCAATAGTGATTGCGGCTCCTAACCCGCCAAGCAGGGTGATTTTTTTCTCCGAGTACAAAAAATGCAAAGATGATTGTAACAACGGGAATAAGGTAAAGGCCGCAGCTGACTTTTACGGTTCCTACAGTTTTGCAGGCCTTATTCCAGGCTGCGAAACAAAATCCGCTGGCTACAAGTCCAAGGAAAAGAAGATATATATCATTAAGAGGATTCTTAAATCTTGAAACATTTTCCAGTATGCCATTCTGTTTAGTAAAAAGCATAAGAGGAATCATCATTAAAACTGCAAAAAAGAAAATACGGCGTGTTGCACAAATCTGATCGTAGTTTTTTCTATTGATGATTGAAATTACAACTGAGTAAAAGCCCCAGCAGATTGCAGAAAAAAGGGCAAGAAAATCTCCCCTTGGATTGAACTCAAGAGTTCTGTTTCCATTCAGACAGACGAGGGTAACTCCTGTAATCGAAATTACAAAGCCGATAATAAACCACAAAGAAAGATGTTTTTCCTTCAGAAAAATCTGGCTGAAGATTGCAGTGAAAAGAGGACAGATGCTTACGATAACACTTACGTTTGATGCGTTTGTATAATTGATGGCAATATTTTCAAAAAGCTGATAAAGGATTACTCCGGTAAAACCGGCCAGTGCAAAAAGAATGTTATCTCGGGCAGCAATTTTTTCAAAGCGGGGACGCAGAATCCAGAGTCCTATGTAAGCAGCAATAAATCTATAAAAGAGAATTTCAAGCGGCGTAAAATCACGAAGAAGATATTTAGTGCAGACAAAAGTGATGCCCCAGAAAAATACACAGGCGGCCGCAAGCAGATAACCAAAAACTTTTTTATCACGAAAACTCATGAGAGAGAATATAGCACAAAAAAAATGTCGAAACAATCGGCGCTTGTGGGGTCTGTGGCGCCTTTAATTTATTCGGAAACCTTTCAAATATTCTTTATGTTCTGGCGATACACGGAAGCTTTCGCAGGCCTTTTGAATTGCCTTATTGTGTGTCCATATATCAAGCTTTTTTTCCTGAATAAAAGTGATTGCCGTGTCCCACTGTTTAACGAGTGCTTCGGCAAAGAGCCAGGCTGTCATCATATTTACGTAATATTGGTCGCTGCGAATGGCAGCCGGTAATTCGAGGTATTCTGCTTTAAAGTCATCATCAAGAAAATATTTCATCAAAAGCAGCATACCAACACGTTGGATAAAAGGCTTTTCGGAGCGGATCCAGTCTTGCAGCTTTGGAAGAAGCAGATTTCGGTTCTTTTTTAGAACAGCCGGATTTAGTCCGTCGCTTACAGCCCAGCTGTTTATGTAAGGCAGAAAGTTTTCGAGGGCAGTCAGACATTCCTCATAGTTTTTGATTTTATTAATAATAGCAATCTGCAGACAGTTTTCTTCGTGATATTTGTGAGGGAGATCAGCCAAAAAATCTTCAAGCACGGCAGGTGGTAAGATTTTTATCTCTCGAATTACATTTTTGTAGGCTGGCGACCGTACACCGATAAAAGCATCTCGTGGCAGGGTAGGTACCAGCTTTGCAGAAAAATCAGCGTATTTTTTATCCTGATATTTGAAAAGAATTTTTTGTATCTGGGTCATGAGTTTATTATATAGACTTCCCCCTCACAAAGTAAATCATTAAAATATATAATATGAATACCCAATTAAAAATCCGGGATGCAGATATTAACGATGCGGAACGCCTTGTTGAGATTTATGCGCCTTATATTACAGAAACTGCAGTTTCTTTTGAATATGATGTTCCGACTGTGGACGAATTCAAGGAAAGAATCAAAAATATTAAAGAGAAATATCCTTATCTGGTCTGTGAGAAAGACGGCAATATTGTGGGCTATGTTTATGCCAGTGCTTACAGTAAACGCGAGGCCTATGACTGGACGGTTGGTACTTCGATTTATGTAGATAAGAAGTTCCGCAGAATGGGAATCGGCTCGCTGCTTTATAGTCACCTCGAAGAAGAACTCAAAAAAATTGGGATTGAAAATCTTCTTGCCGGTGTTGCTTATTGCGAACGAGAGGATCCATATCTAACAAAAGATAGTTACAAATTTCACCTGCGGGAAGGTTATGTTATGGCTGGTCATCTTAAGGATGTTGGTAAAAAGTTTGACCGTTATTATGATCTTTTGTGGATGCAGAAAAAAATATAGTGGAAAGAATAATGGCTGGAATCGGAATGTCTGAATTTGAACAATTTATTGCTCCAGAATGTGATCGTGCCAGTTTTATTCAAAATTATCTCAGGGCCGCAGGGCTTGAAGCTCCTCTTTTACAAATGGAAGGAAAAAATCATATTTATGTGAAATTTCCTCAGGTTCAGTATAATCCCTCCTTCCGCATAAAAACTGTAATTGCACATTATGACAGATTTCCGGGAAGTCCCGGTGCAAACGATAATTCGGCAGCAGTTTTCTGCCTTTTACGCTGGGCTGGTCAACTTGCCGGATTAGCCGGCGGACAATTTCATAATATTCGTCTTATTTTTACCGATGGCGAGGAACTCGGCGCGGCGGGCGTTGCGGAACAAGGTGCCTTCCCGCTGGCCCAGGTCTTCCGGCGACTTGGCATTACCAATGACGATATTTTCGTATTCGACTGCATGGGGCGTGGCGACGTCCCGATTTTAACTCAAACTATTCTGCCACCTAAGGCTCCGGCCCGCTTTGTAAAAGATTTCAGCGCTCTGGAACAGCGTGCAGCAAGCCTCCTGCAAGCCTCTGCAAACGGCCGCTGGTTCTGTCTGCCCTGCAACTATTCTGATAATGCAAGCTTTATTGCAAACGGCATTCCGGCCGTGGCAATCACCATGCTGCCGTCTGCAGAAGTCACTGCAGCTACCCAGGGGATTCAGCCCCAGACCTGGCAGCTCCTGCATACCCTAGACGACAACCTGGCTTCACTTACACCACAAAGCTTCGAAATCTTCCATAATATTTTGAATAATCTGGCAGCCCTTAAAACGCTGGCTTGAAGACGGGGAGTTCGCTTTGCTAACACTTTCTCAGTTCTACGAATCAATCTTCGGCTGCAAAACCTATAAGATTTCTCTGGATGCAGCCTGCACCTGTCCAAACCGCGACGGAAGTAAGGGGAAGGGCGGATGTATTTTCTGCTCGCAGGCTGGCAGTGGAGATTTTGTGGCAGGGAGAAGCTTTCCAATAAAAGAGCAGATAGAGCAGGGCAAAAAACTTGTAGAAGTCAAACTACGTGGACGGAGCGGTGAACGACAGAGTAAGTATATAGCTTATTTTCAAAGCTTTACTTCGACCTATGGTGATGCGGAAAATCTGCTTTCAAAATACCGGGAAGCCTTGAATTGCGAGGGAGTAGAAGGCCTTGCTGTAGCAACCCGTCCGGACTGTCTGAGTGACGAGATTTTGAAAGGCCTCGCCGACATCTCGCGCGAACACTTTGTACAGATAGAACTGGGCCTTCAGACCTGCAATGAAGCGACCGGCAATCTCATAAACCGCTGCTACACAAACGAAGATTATCTAGATGCCGTCAGCCGTATTCGCAAGGCAGCTCCCTCAATCCATATAGTAACCCATCTTATTTTCGGACTTCCCGGCGAGACCGAAGAAGACATGCTGAAATCAGTAAAGTTCGTAGTGGAACAAAATACTCGTCATGCTGAACTAGTTTCAGCATCTAATACTATGGAGTCCGACCTTCATCAAAATGACAAATGGGGTATAAAAATCACATCTCTCTACATCCTCAAAAACACCCGACTTGCCACCATGTACGAAGATGGCGCCTACCAGCCTCTTACAAAAGATCAATACTTCGCCCTGCTGCAAAAAGCCCTGCAGCTCCTGCCTCAAAACTGCGTAGTCCACCGCCTCACCGGCGACCCTCCGAAAAGTCAGCTGCTGGCACCACAATGGACCACCGATAAAAAACGCATTCTCAACGAAATTAAAAATCTTTTATTCCTGATATAGTGTGCTATAATTTAGATATGAGAAGACTTTTATCATTTATTGTTTGTTTATTGGTATCGGTAGCTCTTTTTGCACAGACATGGGATCAGCTTTCGGAACTGGAAAAATATGCAGTTGCCTTTTCCAGTAATCTTTTTGAAATTAATCAAGAAAATCATTTTGATTTTTCAAATAAATCCAATGCCGAAGAGGGCAAACAGATTTTAAAGGATTCCTGGGGAATTACAGATTACCAGTCTCTTGTAGATAATTTTAATACCCTTGAAGAAAGAGGTCATTCAGGGGCTTATGATGAATTGCTTAAACTTTTGGATAAGCATAAGAAAAAATCAATTCTTGAAATAGCGCAGGCTGAAAATCTAGATGTGCTGGATACATCAAGATTGTATTATGCTTCAACAATGAAAAACGTTCTTGGAAGTCATGGTATAGAAGCATGGGATGAAGGACGCGAAATTACAACTCTCAGATGGGGAATTGGAGCCGGCTATATTTCTTATGATGAAGCAGTAAAACTGCTTGAACCGGTAGTAGAGCGTATAAAAAATGATTATGTTTCCTGGGATGATTATATGGCTCATTATATTGCCGGCAGATGCTTTTACGGACTTTATTCATCTAACTATAAAACTCTGGCCGAAAAGGCCATAAAAGCAGCCGAAAATACACGTAAAACTATTCCATATAAAGAAATTAAATTTACTGCTAAAAATGCTGATAAGAAACATGTAATGACTTTTGACAAGAGCATTTATAAACCATCTAAAGAAGCACTCAGATGGGAAGAAATACAAAAGCTTTCCACACAGGAGCCGGGGGAAAAGGTTCTTGCTGAACTGGAAAAATTTGAAGCAGAGTATCCTGAAAGTAAAAATATAACCTTCTGGATTCATCTTGATTCACTTAGAAGATGTGCCGAAAGTAAGGCTGTCGTTGGATTTATTGAATCATATGGAGCTTATTTAGAAGCTCTTCCTGCAGAGAATGAAATTTCTATTAATACAAAATATGTATATATGTATGCCTTAAATGATATCGGGCAGCCTCAACAAACCTTAATGGTATTTGATTCTCTTCCTGATTCAATGAAAACGAATGTTTATTTCTATTATCAATATGCCTGTGCCTATTATATTCTTTCGTTGCAGACACCTGTTGAATCAGAAAAAAATATCTATGAGGCAAGGGCTGTTGCTGCTTTTGAACAGTGTGAGAAAATTGGATATACATTAAATGACTTTATAAAAAAATGGATAAAGTCAGTAAAATGAAAAAAATAGGGAAAATAATACAGATTGGAACCCCTCTTGACTTTCCACTAATCTCATAATAAAATTCTACTATTATAATAAACATTTTTGGGTGGGATCAAAATGTCAGAGAAAAAAACTGGGCTTTCAGCTCGTATTGCCGCTATGCAGGCAGCAGAAAAGGCTGCTGCATCAAAATCAACTGCTTCTAAAACGACTCCGGCAAAAAAAACAACGACTGCAAGTAAAACTGCAACAGCTGCCAAGGCTTCTGCAAAGGCTCCGGCTAAACCGGCTGCAAAAACTGCCGCTAAAGCACCTGCAAAAGCAGCCGCTGCAAAAACTGTAAAAGCGGTGGCAAAAGCAGCACCAGCAAAAGCCGTTCCTGCAAAAACAGCAGCAAAGCCATCAGCTGCCGCTAAAGCCCCTGCTAAACCAGCCGTATCAGCAAAAGCAACGGCTAAAACTGCTGCTGCTCCAGCCAAGGCTCCCGCAAAATCAGCAAAAGCCGCTTCCTCCGCACAAACTAATCCTGGCGTTTACGACGAAAATTCCATCCAGCACCTCGAAGGTCTTGAGCATATCCGCTTGCGCCCTGGTATGTACATCGGCTCTCTCGGAGACGGTTCAAACGAAAACGACGGTATCTACATTCTTCTTAAGGAAGGAATCGATAACTCTGTCGACGAGTTCTCTCAGGGCTTTGGTAAAAAAATTGATATTGAAATTAAAGAGGGCCGCGTAAAAATCCGCGACTATGGACGAGGTATCCCGCTTGGAAAACTCGAAGACTGTGTTTCCAACGTAAACACCGGTGCCAAATATAACAACAATGTATTCAAGCAGGCCATTGGTATGAACGGTGTAGGTATTAAGGCTACAAATGCGCTTTCTTCATACTTCCGTGCTGCATCTATCCGCGATGGAAAAATGGCAGTGGTTGAGTTTGCAAAAGGTGAAAAACTCAGCGGTAAAACCGGCGCGGCAAAGCCTGGTGTTCCAAACGGAACTTACCTTGAGTTTGAGCCTGATACAGAGCTTTTTGGAAAATACAACTTCAACATGGAGTATGTAGAAAAGCGTCTCTGGAATTATGCTTATCTCAATCCGGGACTCATGCTCAAATGTAACGGTCAGGAATATATCAGTCAGCATGGTATTCAGGATCTGCTTGAACACGAAATGGACGGTAAAGCCCTTTATAAAATCTTCAGCTACAAGGGCGAGAACCTTGAGTTCGTGTTAACTCATACTAACAGCCTTGATAAATATGTTTACTCATTCGTAAACGGACAGTCTACAGAAGACGGTGGTACCCACGTTACTTCCTTCCTCGACGGTGTTACAAAGGGTGTAAATTCCTTCTTTAAAAAAGAGTACGATGAAAAAGATGTTTGCGGCGGATTAATCTGTGCCCTCAAAATCGGCCTTGATAATCCAATGTTTACCAGCCAGACAAAGAATAAACTTGGTAACGTAGAAATCCGAGCTCCAATTATTAAGGAAGTTCAGACAGCAATTGATGACTGGCTGCGACATAACCCGGATGTTGCCGGTGCCCTCGAAGATAAAATCATCAAAAATCAGAAGGCCCGCAACGAAATCAACAGCGTAACCGAAAAGCAGATTCGCGAAGCAGAAAAATCTGTAATGCTTAAAATCAAAAAGCTTAAGGACTGCCGCTACCACCTTCAGGATGGAGAGAAGGGTGCCAACTCTATGATTTTTATTACCGAGGGAGATTCTGCGACAGGTTCAATGGTTGGAAGCCGCGACGTTTCTTACCAGGCAATTTTCTCTCTGCGCGGTAAGCCTGAAAATATGTATGGCCGCAAAAAGTCTGCACTCTTTGAAAACGAAGAACTTAAAAACCTTACCTTCAGTCTTGGTGTTCAGAAGGACATTGAAGGCTTGCGTTATGACAAAATCATTATCGCAACCGATGCCGATAACGACGGCTTCCATATCAGAAATCTTGTTATGACCTATCTCCTGCTTTTCTTTGAAGAGCTGGTTTTGACAGGTCACGTTTATATTCTCGAAACTCCTCTTTTCCGTGTACGCAATAAATCAAAGACAGTTTACTGCTACAGTGAAGAAAGCCGTGATAAAGAAGTTGCCAAGATGGGAAAATCTGCCGAGGTAACCCGCTTTAAGGGACTTGGAGAAATCAATCCTAGTGAGTTCGGCCAGTTCATCTTCCCTCGTAAAGAAGGTGAGAGTGAAGACAAGGGAATGCACCTTACACAGGTTACAATCCAGACTCTCAAAAATGTTCCTCAGGTTCTCAAGTTCTACATGGGTAACAACACTCCTGAACGCCGCGACTTTATCGTTCACAACCTTGCTAAAGAAATCGACGCATAAATAAATTGCCACACGGATTTGATTTTGCTAACGCAAAATCCAAAAAATAAATATGGAATTACGTTAGTAATTCCGAATCCGTGTGGTGAAAAATTGTATCTAGTTTCTTTTTATTATTTCTGTTATAATTCTACTTTCATTATAAATTGTTCGAGGTACTTTATGGACTTAAAAGGACGCAATTTTCTTACATTAAAAGATTTTACTCCGGCAGAAATTACAGGCCTGCTTGACCTCGCTGCCGACCTCAAGGAAAAAAAGAAAAAGGGTATTCCGGTAGATATTCACCGTGGTAAAAACATTGCCCTCATTTTTGAAAAAACAAGTACCCGTACCCGTTGTGCCTTTGAAGTTGCAGCACACGACCTTGGCATCTGCACAACTTATCTTGCAGAAGGCAGTCAGATTGGAAAGAAAGAAAGCATTGCAGATACAGCCCGCGTTCTCGGCCGCATGTTCGACGGAATTGAATACCGCGGCTATGAGCAGACAATCGTAGAAGACCTTGCAAAATATTCAGGTGTAGTTGTCTGGAACGGACTTACTAACGAATACCATCCAACTCAGATGCTTGCAGATATGCTTACAATCCGTGAGCACTACGGAAGGCTTCAGGGGCTCAAGTTGGTTTACTTTGGAGATGCCCGCTACAATATCGGAAACTCACTTTGCATTGTATGTTCAAAGCTTGGTCTTAATCTCACTCTCTGCGCTCCGGAAAAATATTTCCCAAATAAGGCGCTTGTTGATGAGTGCGATAAATGGTGTCAGGAAAGCGGTGGCTCAATCACTCTGGAAAGTGATGTAGACAAGGCCGCTGCCGGAGCCGACATCATCTACACCGACGTTTGGGTAAGCATGGGCGAGCCTGATGCTGTCTGGGCAGAACGCATTGCAGATCTTAAGGCATATCAGGTAAATGCTGAGGTAATGAAAAAGGCAAAGCCTACCGCAATCTTTATGCACGACCTGCCATCATTTCACGACCTCAACACAAAAATCGGTAAGGAAGTAGGTGAGAAGTTCGGCCTCACCGCCATGGAAGTAACAGACGAAGTTTTCGAAAGCAAACAGTCGGTAGTTTTCGACGAAGCCGAAAACCGCATGCATACTATTAAAGCAGTTATCGCTGCTACACTCGGAAATAACTTTTAATAACAGAACTTGTCATGCTGAACTTGTTTCAGCATCTATTAAAAGATCCCGAAACAAGTTCGGGATGACGGAATAAAGGAGAACACAATGAACGCAATAATAACAGTAGTAGGATCAGATAAAGTCGGAATCATCGCCAAGGTTTCTCAGTACCTTTCAGATCATAAAATCAACATTGCAGATATTACCCAGACAATTCTTTCGGGCAATTTCGTAATGATGATGATGGTAGACCTGTCTGCTGCCGATATCGACATCGAAACCCTTCGCAGCAGCATGAATACCCTCGCAGAAGACATGGGTGTAGAAATCAACATCATGAACGAAAAAGTCTTTTCTGCAATGCACAGAGTATAAACTTCGTGGTTTCGATACACTTCGCTCCGCGAAGCACTCAACCACCGATGGTTGAGTATGCTGCAGGCAGTATCGAAACCATATTTTTTTGCGTAACTTATAATTTTATGTTATTATATAACTAATGGAATTCGGTTATTCAGATTACTACATCGTCGGCGAGATAATAACCTGCTGGGGTGCTTTTCTTATTTGTATAAATACGCTTCTCTCCTATGCCCTTTATGACAGGCGACAGCGCTTTTTTCTCTATGCTGCAGGTGCAACACTTGTTGCATCTTTTTTGAATATTCTGTCAGTTTATAACATTGCTACTTACAGTGAGCATTCACATTTTATCTGTATGCTCGTAACTACACTTTATTTTTTCTTTTTATTGGTTTGCCCTTTTATAATGACATCTTATGTCTGTGATATGGCAATTCAAAGTAAAAGAAAAAGAAAAGTTCTTAACTGCGTACTTGGTATTGTTCAGAGTCTTTATTTCATATTTGTAATTATAAATGTAAAAACAGGCTGGATTTTCTCTTTTGATGAAGCAGAAGGCTATATAAGAGGCCCTGCTAAAAATATTACTTATATTCTTTCAATGGCATATGGGCTTGCAATCGTTCTGACGGTAATAATCCAGAGAAAACTTATTGCACGACGCATTTTCTGGGTATTTATATTATATCCTGTTTTATCCCTGTATTTTGTTGGAATTCAGTTTTTCTTTCCGAAAATCCTTCTTACTGGAGTTGCTTCCTTTACATCAGTACTTTTTGCCTATATGACAATTCAGTCATATACAATGGAAATAAATCTGAAAACCGGCCTTATGACAGAAAACCGCCTGCGAAGACGTATTTCCATGCAGAGGCACGGTGGCGTACTTTATGTAATGACCATTGAAAATATCAATATGATTCAATCCAGCCTTGATGCCCTGGAATTAAATCAGATGTACCTGAAGCTCGGCGAAATCCTTATGACTCATTTTCCTCGTAATGCTTATATTATTTCTATAAATCGTCTTGCTGCAATAGGCCGTAATGTTGATGAAATTAGAGAAAAAAGCAAAGAAATTCTTGATGACATAAAAAAGCTTTGTACGGATATTAACTCAGTAATTCCTATTCCAATAGAATCTTACTCAGCAGCACTGCAGTTCTCAAAAGAGGATAAAGATTACGAGTCTATGATGGATTTGCTCAACAGTCTTCTGTTAAGGGCTAAGACTTCACAGTTAAAGAACCTTCAGATTTGTGATGAATCAGTTTTTGCTGACAGGGAGAGAAAGCGCTGTATATATAAGATTTTGAAGAGAGAGCTTAACCTCGAATCAGATCAGTTTCAGGTATGGTTTCAGCCAATCTATTCTATTCAGAATAAAAAGTTTGAATATATGGAAGCTCTTTCCCGCCTCCGGGGTACTGAACTTGGTGATATTCCGCCTCAGGAGTTTGTTCAGGTTGCAGAAAACCGCGGTCTTATTGAGATGCTGGGCTTTGTTGCCTTTGAAAAGGTTTGTAAGTTTATTTCAGAAAATCGTGATACGGTGAATGCAGTTTCAATAAACTTTTCTGTATATCAGATGATGAATCCTAAGGTTGTTCAAAATGTTCTGAAAACAATAGAACGTTTTAACCTTTCGCCGTCAAATATTATTATGGAAATTACAGAAAGTATCTTTATAGATAATTATGAGCTGGTTATGAAGCATATGATGGAGCTTGCCCGGGCAGGCGTAAAGTTCTATCTTGATGACTTTGGTACAGGTTATTCAAATCTTACAAACGTAATTTCTCTTCCATTTTCTACTATTAAAATGGATCGTTCCCTTGTTCTTGCCATGGAAGAAGGCCAGAAGGGTGTAAGTCTTTTCTTTGATTTAGTAAGTACTTTCAAGGGAGTAGGCTTTAATATTCTTGTAGAAGGTGTTGAAACAAATAATCAGAATTATCTGGTAGAGCGGGCTGGGGTAGACTATATTCAGGGCTTCCTCTACAGTCGTCCCCTGCCACCAAATGAATGTATTGAACTCTTAAAGAGAACCGGTGCAGTGGTGGTTGAGTGACACGAAGTGTCGTATGAAGCGGTGGTTGAGTGACACGAAGTGTCGTATCGAAACCACCATTTCACTTAAAATGTAATTACTTCCTCGTAAACCTGAATTGCAAACTGATCTGTCATTCCCGAAATAAATTCAATTATGCATTTTGTATAAGACTCGTTATCGTGCAGATCAAAGACCGGCTGTGTGTTGTATTTTAGTACGGATTTTCGGTCTACAAAGCTGTGGCGGCTAATGTCAAAAGGTTGATAGGTGGTGTATTTTACCAGCCAGTCTTCAAAGGTTGAACAGAGCTTAGGGTAAAATCGAAGGGCCTGACTAACTCGACCCGTTTCTGCAAAAATCTTTGTTTTCTGCAGGGTGCGGAAAAGAGTTCCGATTATGTTTTCTGCATATATTGCAAACTCTCCAAGTCTCCAGTGCTTGTAAATACGGGCAAAGTTAAATTTCTTAAGCTCAAGAATAAAGCGGAAGTATTCATCAGAAAAGCAAAGGCCTTTTTCAGGGCTGCTCTGTTCGCAAAGGTCTACAATAAGGTCGTTTATGAGGGTTGTAGTGTTTACTGCTTTGCCGCTCCGTAATGCCCGCGCTCCCTTACGCTCAAAGCCCAGGGTGCTGCCTACAATTTCGCGGAGCTCGCGGTAAGCTGCCATATCAATTATATGGTAGGCGCGGGCATCTTCGATATCTCTTCCAAGGTAAGCAATTTTATCAGCAAGTTTTACAACGCAGCCTTCCCAGGTATAAGGCTGAATGAATCCTGGCCGTTTTATTGAGTATAAATCAATTGCTTCTTCGCGCGGTTTAATTCCCTGCTGGTCAATTTCTCCACAGTGGCAGATCAGTCCGTCTCGTACGGCATAGGTAAGGTTTAGAGGCTGCTCATAACCATTAGGGTCCGGCAGGGTTTCTATAAAATCAGCAAAGAAAAGACTGTTGCGTTCATGCCAGAATTTTTTTGGAGCATTGTGGCCTTCTTTCTGTTCAAGAAGGTTGTTAAGACAGTCTTCTCCATGGTGACCAAAAGGCGCATGGCCAATATCGTGGCCCATAGCAATGGCACCGGCAAGCTGTTCGTTTAAGCCCAGGTACTTTGCAATTGTTGTTGCAACTGAGGCAACATGCATAACGTGTTCCATACGGGTACAGATATGGTCGTTGTGTGGGGCAAAAAAGACCTGGGTTTTATGTTTTAAGCGGCGGTAGGCCTGGGAATGAAGAATTCTTGTATAATCGCGTTCAAACTCTGTTCGAATTTCGTTATTTCTGCCGTAAATAGGAATCTCGCGCTTATTAGCCTGTTCCCATTTAGGATTTTCCGGACACATTCTTACATCATAAAAAGAATTCTGCATTTTTCGCCTCATCTGACATTCTCCGCTTAAGCGGAGATGCTCTTCAAAATCAATTATATGGCATAAAAATGATTTTGTAAAACTGCTGAAAAGGTGTTATAATAAAATGATATGCTGAAGGATAATAAATTCGTAAGGCGACTGTTTGGCGAACAGTTTGATATACAGCACAGACTTCTCAATATCATCCTTCTTGTAGGTATTCTTGGTGTCGGCTTTGCCTGTTTAAACTCTGTTATAATGAAGCAGAATATCTACACTCAGATTTTCTCCTTTGTGTCCCTTATTCTTTTTATTATTATCTTTTGGGTTGCAAATAAACTTAAGCATGTTCAGCTTTCGGTTATAATATTTTCAATTGTATTTAATAATTTCGTACTTCCGGGGCTTTTTATTACTTCTGGCGGTATAGAAGGCGGAATGCCTCTCTGGTGTCTTTTGGGCTTTATCTTTCCATTTCTTCTTATAAAGGGAAAGCGTTGTATACCTGTTTTTATAATTGGTATAACAGAATTTATTGCCCTGATAATTTATTCATATTATCATCCGGAAATTATTATGAAGATGGATAATATGAAAACGGTACTCATAGATATGGTTATAACTATGATTGCCGTTGTAGTTATTATTGCATCCATTTTCAGATATCAGACTTATGTTTATGAAAAGCTTAGAAAAACAATCATAAAGTCCATACGAGAGGCCAATGAAGCTATTTTGCAAAAGCAGGACTTTATATCAAATGTCTCACATGATATTAGAACCCCAATGGATTCTATTATTGGATTTACAGAAATTGCAAAAAAAAACATGAATAATCCGGAGAAGCTGGCAGACAGTCTGGAAAAAATCTCCCGTGCTTCAGGCCATCTTTTGAACCTCGTTAACGAAGTTCTTGATATGTCAAAAATTGAGAGTGGAAAATCTCCGGTAGAAGAAGATGTATGCAGTATTCATGCAATTATTGATAATGTCTCTCAGATTCTTCAGCACGAAATAGACCATAAAAAACTCAAACTGGAACTGGATTACAGTATGCTCGATGAAGATGTCCTTTCATGCGATAATCTTCGCCTCAATCAGATTTTATTGAATATCATGAGTAATGCCGTTAAGTATTCCTATGAAGGCGGAACTATTTCTGTATCTGTAATTCAGCTTTCTTCAGATGATGAAAGTAAAATCATAAATGAATTCCATATTAAGGATGAAGGCTGTGGTATGACGCCGGAATTTGTTGAGCATGTCTTTGAGCCTTTTGCCCGTGATAAATCTTCTCCTGTTGCCGCTGAAGGAACAGGCCTTGGACTTACAATTGCTAAATCCCTTACAGAAATTATGGGTGGAACAATTGAGGTAACTAGTGAGCTTGGAAAAGGTACAGAGTTTACAGTTACTGTACCGCTTTCAATTCCGTCTCTTACAGAAATCGAAGAAGAACAGGATATCTTTATTTACGACTTCAAGGGACGTCATATTCTTGTTGTTGATGATAATGAGCTTAACCGCGAAATTCTTGTTGAAGCCTTACGCGAAGAAAACTTTATCGTTGATGAAGCAATTGACGGTTCCTTTGCTATTGAAAAACTCAGGGACAATCAGCCGGGAACTTATGATCTTGTTATCCTCGACTTACAGATGCCGGTTATGGATGGTTATGAAACAACAAGAATCATCAGAAGCTTTAAAGACCCTAAGGTTGCACAGATTCCTATTATTGCACTTACAGCAGATGCCTTGCCGGAAGAAAAAACTCAAGCCTTTAATTGCGGTGTAAATGCTTATCTGGTTAAGCCGGTAGATATGCCGTCTCTTCTTAAAGTATTTATGCTTTTCTTCCGTGAAAATAAACGTTCATAGAAAGGAGGGGCTTTGTGGAAAGGTGTGTTGTTGCACTTACATCCAGCTCTGTAAACGAAGAAGCTTACAAAGAAATTCAGACACAGCTTGATGCAAACGAAGTAAAGCCAATCCTCCTTATAATTACTACAGAAGTAGATATGCTCTGGTATTTTGCGCAAAAGCTTCAGCAGCGATATCCGGATGCAGTCGTAATAGGTTCTACAACATATATTAATTATTCTTCCGAAGGCTACAGTCATTGCGGTGCTTCAGTAATGGCAATAAATTCCGGAATTGAAGTTGCAGCCGGAATTATTTTTGATGTAGACAGGCATCCTTCTATGTATAAAGCCCACATAAAACAGGCTCTGGATAAACTTTCAACTTATGAAAATACCTGCTGTCTTGAATTTGTAACTTCCTTTGGAAAAGGAGAAGAGCTTGTTCTCGATACTTTTGAAGAGGCTCTTGAGGGAACAGGAATCAGGGTTGCCGGTGGTTCTGCCGGCTCTCCTTCGGACCACAGAGAATCTTTTGTTTCTTTAGGAAAAGACCTTTATAAACAAAGCTGCGTTTTTGTTTTTATTCATAATCTTGAAGGAAAAATCGGATTCTTCCGTGAAAATGTATACAAACCTACATCTTATAAATTTACGGCAACCTATGTAGATTGCGAAGAGCGCCTTGTAGTTGAATATAACAATAAACCGGCCGCAGAAATTCTTGCACAGACACTTAATGTGCCTTTGGATCAGCTTAAGGATAATCTCTTTCAGCATCCTATGGGCAGACTTGTAGACGGAGATATTTATATAACCTCAGCAGATCAGCTTTTTGAAGATGGTTCAATTTCATATTTTTCACGTATATATAATCACACGAAAATGCTGCTGCTTGAACCTGATGATGTTCGTCGTGTATGGAAAGAAACTGCAAACCGGGTAGCAAATCAAATGAAAAATACAGCATTTTCAATTTCAATAAACTGTTTTTTAAGAACCATGCTTTTTGAAAGCGAGAACTGCTTTGGAGAGTTTGTTAATCAACTGAGATGTTACGGACATTTTATTGGGGTTTCCGGTTATGGAGAACAACTGGATTTTATACATCTGAACCAGACAATGGTTCTGCTGGTTTTTGAATGAGGTAATATGGACAGATACAACAAGGGTGTAATTTTTACTAACGATAAATGTATTGCCTGTAATAAATGTATAAGTAATTGTTCTCTTATGGGAGCAAATGTCTCTGTTGTAAAAAACGGTATTGCACATATGGAAATAGATTCCAGAAAGTGTAATGACTGTGGAAAATGTATTAACGTATGTGTTCATAATGCAAGAGATTATCGTGATGATACAGAAGCCTTTTTTACAGACCTCGAAAAAGGTGAAAAGATTTCTGTTGTTCTTGCTCCAGCTTTTTTTGGACTTTATGGTGATAATGCCGAAGAAATCATCGGCTGCCTGAAATCTCTTGGAGTTGATAAAGTTTATGACGGTGCTTATGGCCGTGAAATTTCTGTGTATCTCACAGTAAAGCATATAAAAGAAACCAGTAAGCTTCCTGTAAAGGATCGTCAGTTTATAAGCAATGCCTGCCCGGCACTTGTTACAGTTATTCAAAAATATCATCCTTTCCTGCTTGAAAAGCTTATTCCTGTTCAGCCCGCATCTGTTTGTACTGCAATTTACGCACATAAATATCTCGGTGATACAAATAAGATTGCCTACCTTAGTGCCTGTGTTGCAAGCAAAGATGAGGTTGATTCTGAAAATACCGGTGGAAATCTTAATTACAACATTACTTTTTCCCGGGTAATGAAAAGGCTCGAAGGGTACAAGCTGGAAGATTATAAGGATAAGGGAAGTCTGGATCTTAAGTCAGAAGGTTTTGGTTCACTTGTTGCTAAAGGCGGAGATTTTTCTGATCTTGTAGCATATTTCTTTTCACCTGCAGAAAATATTATTCCCCTCAAAGGCTTTTCGGAAAGTAATATGAGTTCCCTCTATTTATTTTTTAATGAAGAGTTCAGCGAAGTGCATCCAATCCTTTCTGAAGTTACAGCTTGTCCTTCTGGCTGTATTTCGGGTCCGGGTTTTGATAATAAGACCTTTGATGTAAAAAAAGTTTATACGAATATAAATAAGATTAAAAAAAGAGTTTTTGAAAACTGTAAAAATATCGGAAATCCGGAAAAATTATATAAAGAGTTTGCAGAACAGTTTAAGTATTTGAGGGCAGAGGATTTTAAGCGTTCTTATACAGATTATTCCTGTCAGAAATTTAAAGTGCCTCAAAGTGCAATAAACGAAATCTTTGCAGAAATGCTTAAGGATACCCCTCAAAAGCAGAACATCAATTGTCGTTCCTGCGGTTATAACAGCTGCCATGAAATGGCTCAGGCAATTGCTTTTGGTTACAGCCGAAAAGAAAGCTGTATACACTACATGAATGATCTTTTGATTCACAGACTTAATACAGATGCTGATACAGGACTTTTGTCACCGGTTGCCTTCCACAGACAGGGAGCAATACTTTTTGCCAGAAACCCGGATAAAAACTTTATTGTTGCAGTTGGCGATGTAAATAAACTTAAGATTATAAATGATTTATATAACTTTGAAACCGGAACTGCAGTTCTAAAGCAGATTGCTGCAACTCTGCGTCAGATAGCTGGAGAAGAAGGTATTGTCTCAAGGCTTGGTGGTGGTTCTTTTGCTTTATGTATGGAAAATACAGTAGATAACCTGCAGAGACTACAATCCTGCAAAAGCTTTGACTGTAGTTCATTAGACATTACATTCCCTATTACCATGCATTTTGGTATCAGAATTACAAATCCTGACGTTGGTCTGAGGACTGCCATGACCCAGGCTACACTTTGTATGTGCAGTCATATTTCTTCTGTCCAGAATACCTTTACTGCTTTTACAGAAAAAAATCTTCAGAGAACATATTTAGAGGCTGATATAACTTCAAAGATGCAGAATGCTTTGAAAAACGGTGAATTCAAAATCTGGTTTCAGCCGCAATATTCTGCTGCAAATAACAAACTGGTCGGCGCGGAAGCCCTGGGCCGCTGGATAGAAGAAGACGGTAATATCATTTCTCCTTCTACCTTTATTCCTGTGGCCGAAAAAAACGGCTTTATAAGATTCCTGGATGAAGAAATATGGATAAATGTGTTTGCCATAGTTCGTTCCTGGATTGATAGCGGAATAGACCCTGTACCAATTTCAATTAATGTTTCCCGAGTAAGCCTTGAAACAGATAAAATTTTCTATATAGTTAAGAGACTGAAAGAAAAGTATCAGATACCGGAAAAATATATTCATTTTGAAATTACCGAAAGTGCTTCCATGAATGACCAGGATATGCTTATCCCGCGAATTCAAAAACTGCGTTCTCTTGGTTATGCAATTGCCATGGATGATTTTGGAAACGGTTATTCATCACTCAATTCTTTAAAAGATATGCCTATTGATATTCTTAAACTCGACATGGGCTTTATGCAGGGTGATGACAGCATGAAACGTGGCGGTACAATTATTAATTATGTTGTACGAATGGCGCAGGGGCTCGAATACATTACCGTTGCAGAAGGTGTAGAAACTCAGGAACAGGCAGAATTTTTACGTGGCATTGGTGTAAATATTTTCCAGGGCTTTTTATATGCAAAACCAATGTCGGAAGAAGAATTCCTTGAGTTATTGAAAGATACAGGGCAGCATACTGCAGTAGCACGTCCGAGAACCTTTGGTCAGATTGATGTAAGAAAATTTCTTACACCGGATTCTTCAGAAAGTCTTATGTTTGAAGAATATACAGGACCTGCAGCAATATTTGAATTTGATGAAAAAAATGATGCTCTGGTTTTGATAAGGGCAAATCATAAATATCTTAAACTTTTTGAACTGCAGGATTTGTCTTTTACTGATGTAAGAAGAAATCTGAAAAATCTTGTAGGAAAAGCTTCGACACAAATACTTATTGAAACTGTAAAAAAATCTCTGGCTGAAAATGAAGAAGCTACCTGTAATGCTGAAGTAAGAACATATAAAAAACAGAACCCTATCTGGATAAAAAATCATATATGGGAAATAAGCCATAACGGAGATAAGCATTCCTTCTATCTGCTTGCAGAAGACATAACCAGCGAAAAGATTTCGGAAAGTACACTTGAACTTTCTAATAATCAGCTTGCTATGCTTATGGATAATTCTCAGGTAGGAATGTGTCTTTTACATGTAGAAGTTGACTTCAAACACATACTAACAGGAATGAGGACTCGTTTCTTACGTGCAAATCAGTCTTTTCTTGAAATGTCTGGTTATTCTGAAAAAGAAGTACTTTCATGGACAGAAAAAGAAGGCATGAATATCATTCATCCTAAAGACCGGGCAGGTTTTAAGGTTATTACGGTAAAAGCTTTTCTCGGGAAATTTAAAAAGCCGTATTCTTATGACTATCGTGCCATAAAGAAAGACGGCTCTTATAGAAAGGTAAGAATCTTAGTAACTGGTATTCAGCAGCCGGATAAATCCTTTATGCTGATTACCAATTATATCTTACTGGATTAGTGTCATCCTCGGGCTTGACCCGGGGATCTGTTCTAAGCGTTCTTCTTGCTCATCGGGCGAACTAAGAAGCAGCTGAGACACATAGCAACAGCATACAAAATAGTTGTTACGATAAGAACGTTCTGATATCCAACCGGATTAGCTTGAACTCCATGTACATCAATAAATGCACCTGTGTGCTTTACAATGTAAGAAGCCATCTGGTTTCCTGTAAGACCTGCAAATGCCCATGCAGAAAGTGTAATTCCGTGAATGGCAGAAATATTACCCATTCCGTAGTGGTCAGAAAGGAGGGTAGGAACGTTAGAGAAACCTCCACCGTAACCTGCGTTTACAATGAAAATCAGGGCAAGTACAAAGATGATAAGTGCTGTATTTCCGGCACCGTTTGCAATTCCCTTTGTAAGAAGAACAATCAAAGTCGAAACAATTGAAAGTGTGAAAATCAATTTATAGATTGTGTTGCGGTCCTTAAGCTTGTCTGCCCAGGCAGAGAAACCAAGGCGTCCACCTGCGTTGAACAAAGCAGAAATTGTAGAAATGATTCCAGCTGCTGCACCAAGTCCTACGCACTTAACAATCATCTTTTCCTGAGAAATGATGGCAAGACCACAAGTGATGTTGATATAGAACATAAGCCAGATTCCAATGTAAGAAGCAATTGGTTCTGTCTTAAGGGTTGCAATAATTCCTTCGTCCTTAGACTTAGTCTGTGGTTCAACCCAGCCTTCAGGTTTTGCAAGAATAAGGTGACCAACAAACATCATTACAAAGTAAACACAGGCAAGAATGTAGAACATTTTGTAAACACCGCCTTCTCCAAGACCTGTAAGCATGCGGCTCATGATAGGAGAGGCAATAGCTTTAGCTGCACCAAAGCCTGCTACTGCAAGACCTGTTGCAAGACCTTTTTTGTCCTTAAACCAGAGCATCAAAGTCTTTACAGGAGAAAGGTAGCCGGTTCCAAGACCAATACCCATAATAAAGCCGTAGCTGATGTAAATACCTACAAGAGAAAGCACACTGTGAGGGTGTGTTCCACCGTACCAGATAAAGAAGCCTGTTCCGGCCATACCAAGTGCAAATGTGATTGAAGCAATCAAAGAAGACTTGTGAATGTTTTTTTCTACAAGGCCACCAAGGAAGGCAGCTGACATACCAAGGAAGAAGATTGCAAAGCTGAAAGCCCATTCTACAGCGCCCTTTGAAAAGCCGATGTAGTCTGCAATTTCCTGGCTGAAAATTGACCAGCAGTATACAGTACCGATACTGCAGTGGAGAAGAAGAGCCGGGATTGCACCGCGGATCCACTTGTTCTGAATGTTTTTCATTTTTTATAATCCCTTAGATTAAAGTTTGAAATATTTTATCAGAATTTTGTACGATAGCCAAGGTCAAGAGAGAAGGCGTGACCCGGACGTTCGCGGACAAAATCCATAAGACGAATGGAAGCCTGAAGGTGAATTTGACCGGAAAGAAACTGAGATTCCAGATATGGAGTAACAGTGATATTTAAGTCATCACTTGTTACGTCTGCAATTTCTTTCAAATCCTGAAAGTTTTTGCCAATTAATGAAATGTTAAGATGTGAACCGTATGTAATTGAATTTGAAGATGCAAGAGAAGCTTCAGAATAAAAATTAAAATTTATGCCCAGTGTATCATCAACTAAAAGAAGTTTTGCTACTGTCTGTTCAGGAAGTGAGTATATACTTAAATTTAAGTGAGTATTTTTAATCTTAAATCTAGGTTCAAGAAGTATGTAAACATCTTCCGGAGCTACAATAGAACTTTCTTTTGCCCTGAAGCTGGCATTGTAAATACCTGCCTGAATAAAGAGGGAGTTTGTAAAACTGTTTCCAAAAAGAATTGTAGTTCCTGCATGCCAGTAAGCTTTTTCAACGGCAATAATTACATCTTCACCCTTGTATTTATCTGCAAGAGGGATTCCAAGACCACAGGCAAAGTCGCAGGTAAAATAACTCAAAACACTAGCAAAACGGATATCTGTATTAATTACATAATAATCTTTATCCTCGTGATTTACATAAACATAGCCGCCAAAGGCAATAGGCTGGCTGTATAATTTTACTACATCCGAAATTCCAATACCAAAATGAGGGTAGAGAATGGAACCTGCAAGTCCCAGGTAACTTTCTGTAAGTTTTGAATCAATAGGCTTTATATTAAAATATCTCTGAAGAAAGATGTCTGAACCGATAGGGTCATAAGTTCCCATAAAAGCACTGAGATAATTTGCACTGTTATAAAGGTTAGCCCTGCAGATAAGAGATATTTCATCAATCTGGAATAATGATTCTGTTTCGTGGAAAATAGACTGAGATAAAAAATCACCTGTATCTATAGAAAATTCCAGATGGCTCCATACGTTCTGAGAAAAATTAAACTGACCGGCGAAGAAAGCCTGAAGTTTTAAATCAGGGTCAAAATCTTCTTCTTCCGGATTTGCAGCATAATTGAGCTTGCCGCCCGCATAGCCTGAGAAGGAGGTTGCGGCAAAAAGTCCTGTTGAGATAAAAATAACTGCCGCCAGTAAAATCAAGTGTTTTTTATTCATAATATAATACTCCTGTTTCTTTATCGGCAGAAAAAGGCTTTTTCATTAGAAAAAACGCAAATTTGCACAAAAAAGAAATTTCTCAATAAAAATACGTTTTCGCTTGAAATATGCCATTTTCGAGGTATAATAGTTCTATATGAGTGATTATCTTGACCCTAATAACGAAGAACTGTTGAAAGACTTCTTCGCAGAAGCAGAACAGCAGGTAGAACAGCTGGAGAGTAATATTCTCGTTATTGAAAATGATCCTTCAAATCACGAAGCGATTGATGAGATATTCCGTGCAGCGCATACACTTAAAGGTGGTTCTGCAACAGTAGAAATGATGGAGCTTTCTCACTTTACACATATAGTAGAAGATGTGCTTGATGAGATTCGTTCCGACAGACTCAAAGTAGATGAAGATGTTGTAGATCTCCTTCTTACTTCTATAGATGTAATTAAGGCAATGCTTGAAGCCCGCCAGAATGGAAGTGTTTACGAAGAAAATATTGATTCTATTGTAGAAAAACTTCATGGTTATATTCCACAGAATGGCGGAAAGGCTCCTGCAAAAGCTGCGAAAGCTAAGCCTGCTGCGGCTCCAAAGGCTGCTCCGGCACCAGCACCTGCTGCAGAGCCGGAAGCTGCACCTGCGCAGACTATGGTGCTTCCAGATATTACAGAAGACGAGTTTACAGAACTTAAACAGACTTGTGAAGGAAAACAGAAGCTCTGGTGTATCGCAGTTAAATTTGATGAAAATAATCCTATGAATACAGTAGGTGGCATTCAGGTATTTGCTGCCCTCAAGAATGTTGGAAATGTGCTTAAGACAGTTCCAGACTTCGATGCTCTTTATGAAGACCAGTTCTATGAGAATGTATTCTATTATCTTGCAACAGAAGCAGATGGTCCCGAAATTGAAGATTGTGCTTATCTCAGTGATGTAACACTTATAACAGATGCTCATCTTCTTGAAGATTATACAACAGGTACTGCCGCTGATCCTTCAGTAGCTAAAAGTGCTGCCGCTAAGCCGGCTGCTCCAAATCCTGCTCCTGCTGCTTCTGCTCCAATCACACCTTCTGATGATGTACCGGCTGGAAATATGACTTCTGAACAGTCTGCACTTCTTGGAGATATTCTTAACGACAATGTTCTTAAGCCGGAACCAAAGAAAGAAGAAAAGAAGGCAGAGCCTAAGAAAGAAAATGCAGCTCATGCTCAGCAGGGCTCAATTCTTCGTGTAGATTCACGCCGTATCGACAACCTCTTGAATCTTGTATCAGAGGCTGTTATCAATAAAGCTTCATTCAACCAGCTTGCAATGCAGAATGCAGCAGAACTTTCCCGCTTCCAGTCAATTGAAGCAGAATACAAAGAAAGACTCCATAGTCTCTTTGATAAGCTTCCTGATTACATGGAGCAGATTAAAGATGGTGTTTCATCTGTAGATATCCGTAAAAATATTCTTAAAGAATATGGTTCCCTCAGCAATATTTTTGATGAGTATGAATCAGAAGCAAAGGGTATTTCAGGTAAGTTCCGCTCATATACACAGAACCTTGGTACAATTGCAAGTGACCTTCAGGAAGGCGTAATGAAGATTCGAATGGTTCCTATCAACCAGATTTTCAGCCGCTTCCCTCGTGTTGTACGCGATTTACAGCGAGATCTTAATAAGAAAATTGACCTTGTAATTGAAGGTGAGGATACAGAACTTGATAAGTCAGTAGTAGAAGATCTTCTCGATCCAATCATGCACTGTGTCCGCAACTCTGTAGACCATGGAATTGAAACTCCAGAGGTTCGTGCAGCAGCAGGAAAACCTGAAACAGGTACAGTTCTTCTTAAAGCTTCAAACGAAGGTAACCAGATTGTTATTGAAATCAAAGATGATGGTGCCGGAATTGATGTAGAAAAGGTTCGCAAGAAGGCTGTAGAACGTGGTCTTATTCATCCGGATAAGGCTGTTTCAGAACAGGATGCTTACAATCTTATCATGCAGCCTGGTTTCTCTACAGCAGACAAGATTTCAAATATTTCAGGACGAGGAGTTGGTCTTGATGTTGTTAAGACAATGATTAACAACCTTAAGGGAACAATTTCCATCAACTCTGCAAAGGGTAAGGGAACTTCCTTCATTATCAAACTTCCTCTTACACTTGCTATTATTCAGGGCTTGCTCGTACGTGTTGGAAAAGAAGTTTACTCAATTCCAATTGCAAACGTAATTGAAAGTCAGTGTATTAATATTACAGAAATTAACCATATCGATAATTACGAGATTCTGAACGTTCGTAATGAAGTTATCAGTATTCTCAGACTTTCACGCCTCTTCGGTATTCCGGAGTCAGTAAAATCTGATGAATGTTACATTGTAATTGTTGGTACCCAGGAAAAGAAGATTGGTGTTATGGTAGATGCTTTAATCGGCGAAGAGGACGTTGTAATTAAGCCTCTGAAAGACCAGTTCACCAACTCTCCTGGAATTGCCGGAGCATCTATTCTTGGTGATGGTTCGGTTTCATTGATTATAGACGTTGGTCAGCTTCTTGATCTTGGCGTAAAGCAGGAACTTCTTGCTCAGGCTCAGGAAGATGCACAATATGCTCAATAATAGAGGTGTTTTTGTATGAATGCAGAAAATGAGACATTAGTTGCAACCCAGCTTGCCCAGCAGCTTGAAGAAAAAAAAGAAAATGCCGCTCTTGTTGATTTTAAGATGGTAACTTTCTCACTTGCAGATAAGGATTATTCAATCGATATCATGCATGTAAAAGAAATTGCCAAAGCCGGACGTTTTACTTTTGTTCCAAATACACTTCCATTTGTTCTTGGTGTATATAACCTTCGTGGTGAAATCATTCCAATTCTTGATTTAAGAATTTTCTTCAATATCGAAGTTCCTCCACGTGATGAAAATAAGCTTGAAAATATGCTTATTCTTCAGGTAGAAGATCAGAAGTTTGGTGTTGTAGTAGATAAGATTGACAAGGTAATTGGAGTTCAGAAGAGTTCTATTCAGCCTCCACATCCTTTATTTGGAGATATTAATATAAAATATATTGATGGTGTAGTAGAAAGTAATAACAGACTTTATGTATTACTCGATATAACACGAATCTTCTCATCAAAGGATTCAGCAGAAGCTCCTGTTCCAGGAGTTCCTTATGAAAAACCTCAGAAAATTGTAAAACAGCCACAGAAGCAGGCTCCTGTACCAAAGGCTCAGGCCGCTGCTGTTTTAGAGGGTGGAATGGTTAAATCTCCTTCAGATATTGCCAGAGGTATATCCGGCAATAAAAGCTCTGAAGATGACTCTTCATCCGTTGATATTAAGTTTATAAGCGAAAGCCTTCTTACCTACAAGAATTTCACTGTATCGTCAGTGAATTCAACTTGGGTAAAGCACAGATATTTGGAATGGTCTAAGGAAACTTCAAAAACACAGCTTCAGAATTCAGAAGATGCTGATTCATTCCTTAAAACATTCTGGTCACCATTTTCTAATACCTGGTGGTCAAAAGAATATGCTGATGCTATTTCCAAGATTCTTCCTGATAATACTGCTAAGCAGATTGTTGTTTGGAATCCGGGCTGTGGAAAAGGTACGGAAACATATTCTCTGGCATGTGTACTTAAGAAACGTTATCCAGATGCAAAAATAAGAATTTACGCACAGGATATCGATCTTCTTAATGTTTCTAATGCGGGGCTTATGTCAGTTCCAGCAAATCTGGCTTCAGACTGGTATTCTCCTTATTTGACAAAAAAAGCAAACGGGGAGTATACTTTTAATCAGGATATTAAAGACAGTATTATGTTTGAGTATCATGACTGCAAGAATACTAATGCACTGCCTTCGGTAGACATTATTTTTGCACGAGATATTCTTTCGTTGCTGGATGAAAAGGCTCAGGATACTGTAGTTGCAGACTTTATTGAAAAAATGAAGGGTAATGCAATTGCTATCATCGGAGAAAACGAAGATATGCCTGATTCCTTTAACTTTGGTGAGAATGCTTTTGGTACGCTTGTGGCGTATACAAAGGATTAATTAAGCAAATAAAATAGGAGATTAAGATGCGAGTAGAGTATATTAACCCGTTTGTTGAAACTTCATTCCGTGTACTTCAGGAAGTACTCGGTGGCGCAGAGGTAAAACGCGGTGATTTGTATTTGAAATCAACTGCTATGCCTGTTATGGGTGTTGCTGCATTGGTTGGTCTTGCTGGAGATGTAGAAGGTCGTGTTCTTTTTGATATGACAATGGAAACTGCATTGAATATTGCGTCTGCAATGAACGGTGAGACTCTGCCGGAATTTGATGATTTGGCTAAAGCAACTATCAGTGAGCTTGCTAACCTTATTACTGCTCAGGCTGTAACCAAACTCCATGAACTTGGATTCAGATTTGATCTTACACCACCGGCTCTCTTTGTTGGACAGAAGATGGAGATTGCAGCACTTGGTGGAACTACAGATAGTGTAGAGGCGCTTATTGTTCCTCTTATTTCTGATTGTGGTAAGATTGAAGTAAACGTTTCTATCAGGGAACGTGCATAAATATTCTAAAGGAGTAAGAAAATGAAAACTGCAAATGATTTTCCAACAATTAATGAGCGTCCACCAGAGGGTAGAAAAGACGACGGAACTTCCTTCAGAGTATTAGTTGTTGACGACTCAATGTTCGTTGCAAAACAGCTCGGACAGATTCTTTCAAGCGAAGGATATGAGATTGTTGCAACTGCCGCTGATGGAAAAGAAGGCGTAGATAAATATAAGGAACTCTGCCCGAATGTAGACCTTGTTACTATGGATATTACAATGCCTAAGATGGATGGTATTACAGCTCTTGAACAGATTATGGCTTTTGATAAGAATGCAAAGGTTGTAATGGTTTCTGCTCTTGGAAAAGAGGAGCTTGTAAAGAAGTCTCTTATGACAGGTGCAAAGAGTTACATTATCAAACCTCTTGACCGCAAAAAGGTTCTTGAACGCATTGCTAAGGTTCTTCAGTAGGCCTTCCTGTTTTTTACGAGGCGACGGTTATTAATACCGTCGCTTTTTTTTTAGTATTTATATCTTATAAAACGAAATGTTCCATTATCCTGATGAATTAAAAAGCTGCATTCTTTATCTGCACGGATAAGACTTTTTAGTTTTGATAATAAAACCTTAAGTGATTTTTCAGAAATCTTCTTTCCATCCAGATGATATAATTCTATAAGTCCGGATAATTTTAAAGGCGTATCTTTATGCTTCTGCAATAATGAAAGCAGATAAAAAAGGTTATTTGGAAGATTATTTCTTTCCCGGAAGGTGCTTATACAATCATCAGATCTGTCTTTTAAATACTGTAAAGTATATTTATCCTTTATCATTGAATATGGAACAGGTTTTGGTGGTTGTAAAACAGAAATGTAAGGGGACAGTTCTTTTGATGTAATCAGTTCTTCAAGATTCTGGAAAACAGGCTCATACATGCTGAAATCTTTTTTTTCGTAACTGGCCTGAGTTAATTCAAGAATTGTCAGCCAGTGGGCTGTTCGCGTACTTCTGGTAAGACAAGGGTCATTATAAAAAATAACCGGGAATCTTTTGTTTATCTTTTTCAGATAGGCATAAACATTAAAAAGCTCGTGATTATAAGTGAGGTAATCAAGAACGAGGAGATCCGGACCTTTATCCATACTTCGTATTAATGAAGATAAATCGTCCAGTTTTTCAAAGACAATGCAATGATTTGTTTTACCAGTAAGATGATCTGAAATTATTTGACTTATTTCCCTTTGGGGAGAATAAATAAAAATTTTCATACAAAAAACTATATTGCTTTATTGGTCCATTCAATAGCCATTTGCCTTAGTTCTGCAGATGATGCACAATGCAATTTACCTTTTATATTCTCTTTGTGAGTGTCTATGGTCTTAATGCTGAGGTTCAGCCTTTTTGCAATTTCAACAGTGCCAAGACCTTTGCCAACAAGGGTAAAAATCTGGAGCTGACGATCTGAAAGAGTGCTTATCAAATCTGAAAGTTCTCCAGAATCCGGGCTTCCCTGAGAAAGTTCTTTGATTCTGTTTTTTTCATTTTCGCTAAGATAAATTTCGCCGCTGGTAACGGTTTTTATTGCATTGATAACCTGAGATTCGGCCTCTTCCTTCATAATGTAGCCTTTTGCTCCGGCTTTAATTGCTCTTTCGGCATAAAAACGCTCATCATGCATGGAGAGTACAAGAATCTTTGTCTGTGGATGAATTACTATGATGTCTTTAATAAGCTCCAGTCCATCTTCCTGTCCAAGGTTTAAATCTACAATGGCAAGATCTGGTGTGGTGTTGTCGAGGAGAGTTAAGGCTTCGTTTCTGTCTTTTGCCAAACCAATAACTTTGTAATCTTTTTGTGTCTCGATTAACTGTGAAAGTCCGCGGCTAAAAAGAGGATGATCATCAATAATAATAACATTGCAACTCATACTTATATAATATCATATTTTGCAAAATAAATGTATAATAATTGTATGAGAATTGGTGTAGTTTTAAATATTCTTGATGAAGAATATCAAATCTCGGTTTACAAAGGAATTGTCCAGGAAGCCCAGAAGAGGGGCATAGAGTTAATTTGTTTTCAGCAGGAAAATGCCCACATTACGGAAGATGAGCCTATTTCCCGTTTTCCTCACAAAGAGTATTTCGATCTGGACGGTATTATTCTTATTACCTCTGTTATTACAGGAAATGCAGAATTTGTTTCAAGGGCTGATGTAGAACGTGTCTGGGGTAAACTGCCGGTTGTATCTGTAGGTCAGAAAATAGAAGGCATTCCCTCAGTTCTTATTGAGACCGAAGATTCAATGAAGCAGCTTGTTGAACACCTGATTCTTACCCATAACTACAGACAATTTCTTTTTATCAGTGGTGCAGAAGATCATCCGGATGCAGAGGTTCGAGAGCAGATATTTATTAAAACTATGGAAGCCTACAGGCCCTGGTTTGCAGATTTGAAATATGTATTAAAGCGAGGTTACTTTACTGAAGTTGCAGCCATTCGTGCTATGAATGAATATATGGAGGAATACAAAAAGTCTCCGGATGTTGTTGTTTGTGCTAACGATAACATGGCAATTGGTGTTTATAAATATTTTAAGATACACAGTAAGAATCCGGAAATTAAAGAATGTGCGGTAACTGGTTTTGATGATATTCCTCAGGCACGATTTGAGATCCCATCTCTTACAACTGTTCATCAGCCCTTAAATGAAATTGGTGTCAAGTCGCTTGAACTTATAGAAGAAGTGATTGAAGGTAAAAATGTTGCAGATGAAAACTTTATTGAATCCCGGGTTGTATATAGAAAATCCTGCGGCTGTAAAGGTGGTAAGGATGATTTTGCTTCAGATGAAGAACAGTTCCGTGCAATGCAGGCAAATTATGTTCAGTCGGAAACTCTGCTTAGAATGGTAAGCCATATTGGTCAGGACTTGAATTACGGACAAACCTTCGGAGCTTTAAATTATGTAGTCAGACAGAATCTGAATCAGCTTGGTTTGAACAATTTTTGTATTCTGAGATTTTCGGGGGATAAGACAAAAAGCGGACATCCGAAAAACTTTCCTGTGGATCCTTTGTTCGTACGACGTAGTGGTAACGAATGTTATGAATTTGACCGGGAGATGCGAATGCCTCTAGGTCAGTTTTACCGCCGCTTTTATGAAATTGATCCTGATTCTAAGCCCTCTATGATTCTTAAAAATCTTTATGCGGGTAATGAATTAATAGGTTGTATTTTTTACGAGGCCGATGAAAATGTTCTTCCTTATTTAAGTTCTATTGCAATCAATATTGCACATGGCTTAAACCGTATTACAATTGCAGAAGAACGTCGTAAGCATTCTGAATTCCTTGAACGTGAAGTTAATGAACGTACAAAAGAGCTTGTAGAAGCAAATAACCGCCGTATGGAGGTTGAGGCAGAGGTTTTAAAAATCAGTGAACTGGAGCGACAGCGCTTTAGTAATGATTTACATGATGATATCTGCCAGCGCCTTGCGGGAATCTCAATGCTGTGCAGAAGCTATTCAAATCAGGCAGAGCCTGTTGGAAAGGCTCAGATGCTTGAACTTGCCCAGCTGATTGGAGAAACTCTGCAGACGACCCGTCAGTATGCCCATAACTCTTATCCGGTAGAACTTGAAAGCCTTGGTATGAATCACAGTTTAAGTAATCTTTGTAATTCCTTTGCGGCGCAATCCGGAATCAACTGTAATTATGAGTGGGGAGTTCCTAAGGGAGTTCATTTTGATAAAACCCAGAAACTAAATATTTTCCGAATTATTCAGGAAGCCCTGCATAATATTATGAAGCATTCAAAGGCAAAGAATGTAGAAGTAAGCGTAAAGGATGAAGGTAAAAAAACAGTAATCAGGGTTATTGATGATGGAGTTGGTTTTGTGAATAATTCTGAAGACACCGGGAAGGGGCTGGGCTTAAATTCTATGCAGTACAGAGCTAATCAGATTGGAGCGGCTTTTGTAATTAAACAGAATAAGCCGACGGGGACTTGTGTGCAGCTTTCTATAAGTAATAAGTTATTAGAGGTTAGAAAATGAAAAACAAAATAAAGGAGTTTATTAAGCTTTATCTTGCTTTTGTAAAAATAGGCGCCTTTACCTTTGGCGGAGGTCTTGCCATGATGCCCATTATGCAGCGGGAACTTATTGAGAAGCGCGGCTGGGTTACAGAAGAAGAACTGATTGATTATTTTGCCATAGGGCAGAGCACTCCAGGAATTATCGCAGTAAATGTAGCGACTTTTGTAGGTTATAAAAGACTTGGCTGGTTTGGTGGTATTATAGGTACTCTTGGTGTTGTAACTCCATCCTGGGTAATTATAATGCTGCTGGCTGGTGCAATTTCTTCGGTAGATAAGTATCCGCTGGCACAGAAGGCCCTTAGGGGAATTAATGTTGCGGTTGCAGCCTTGCTTACCAGCGTAATTGTTAAATTTTCTAAAAAAACAATTAAAAATGTCTGGAATGCTTTCTTTATGCTGCTTTCCTTTGTTCTGATTTATTTTTTCAAGGTACAGTCTGTGTGGATTATTATTGCAGCTCTTGTAACAGGAAGTCTCCTTACACTGTATAGACAGAAAAGGCTTGCTGCCAGAGAGGTCTCTGATGAAGCCTCTGCTTCGAAGGAGGAAGAATAATGTCACTTTTACAGCTTGCTTTTACCTTCTTCTATATAGGTTTATTTACAATAGGCGGTGGTCAGGTAGCTATTACTCTTATGCAGCAGTCTATTGTTTCTGCAGGCCTTATTTCTCAGGAGCAGTTTTACAATATGATAGCAATATCAGAAAGTACGCCCGGGCCTATCGGAATCAATATGGCAACCTATATTGGTTATGAGCTTTATGGCGTTCCTGGAGCCCTTATTGTTACTGGCGCCCAGGTTCTTCCTTCAATCATAATAATTCTGATTATTGCCCGCTTTTTGAAAAGCTTTAACGATAATCCTTTTGTAAAAGGTTCTCTGGCTTTCCTGCGACCGGTAACCACAGGCCTCATTCTGGTTCCTGTTATTCAGGTAATAATGTTCACCCTGATTAATCCCCCGGAATCTTTTTCTGCCCTGACAACTCTGGAAGGCTGGAAGTCACTTTTCAACCCGATTCCAATCGCCGGCTACGCAGTTTTCACCTTTATGCTTTTTAAGTTAAAAGCCCATCCAATTCTTGTAATAATCTGCGGCGCAATATTTGGAATCATGTTTTTATAACTGAAAAATAAAATAGAACACTTGACCCACCTGAAGAAAAAAAGGTAGCGAACAACATCACCCTCGTTGGGCGCTGCCTTTTTTTCTTCAGGTGGGGTATATATATTTGCTTTATTTTATTTTTCAATTATAATAAAAATATGAGTACACATATTAACGCTCCCCAAGGAGCAATTGCAGATAAAATCCTGCTTCCTGGTGACCCCTTAAGGGCTAAATTTATTGCTGAGAATTTTCTTGAAAATCCGGTATGCTATAATGAAGTACGTGGTATGTTAGGTTTTACTGGAACCTACAAGGGCGTAAAGGTTTCTGTTCAGGGAACCGGTATGGGCCAGCCGTCACTTTCAATCTATGTACATGAGCTTTTTGACTGCTATGGAGTTCAGAAGGCAATTCGTGTAGGAACATGTGGCGCGGTTAGTGAAGATGTAGAGTTACGCGATGTTATTCTTGCAAACGGAGCCTGCACTGATTCTTCACTTCAGAATCAGAGATTTGGAATGCTTCATTATGCTCCAGTACCTGATTTTGGTTTGTTGTACACAGCATATAATAAAGCAAAAGAAATGGGCCTTAAAACTGTAGTCGGCCAGTGTGTTTCAAGCGATCGTTTTTATGATGACAACGAAAACTGGAAGCTCTGGAAAAAATATGGAGCAAAAGGTATTGAAATGGAATCTGCCGAGCTTTATACTCTTGCAGCAGAGTTTAACAGAAAGGCTCTGACAATACTTACAGTAAGTGACCATATTCTTAAGGGAACTGCTACAACAGCAGAAGAGCGTCAGACAACCTTTAAAGATATGATGAAGCTTGCTCTTGAAACTATTATTGCATAGATTGTCGGGTCAAGCCCTGCGATGTTTGCGAAGCAAACTCGTGCAACAATGACATGAAACAGAGGTAATTAAATGAAACCAACATTATTAGTTCTCGCAGCCGGTATGGGCAGCCGTTATGGTGGAGTAAAACAGATAGATGGAGTAGGCCTTCATGACGAATGTTTACTTGATTTTGCAACTTATGATGCAATGAAAAGCGGCTTTGGAAAGGTTGTTTTTATCATCCGTAAAGATATTGAAGAGGCTTTTCGCGAGCGCCTTTTTGACCGCATTGCACGCAACTTTGATGCAGAATATGTATTCCAGCAGCACGAAAGTCTTTTAACAGACCAGCAGCTTAAGGACAGCGAAGGCCGCCAAAAGCCTTGGGGAACAACTCATGCTGTTTTGTGTGCAGAAAAAGCAATTAATGCACCATTTGCTGTAATCAATTCTGATGATTATTATGGCCGTCAGGCTTTTGAAGTACTGGGAAAATATCTTTCTTCAATTGATAATGACTGTACAGAGCATGCAATGGTAGGCTATATCCTTGGAAATACAATGAGCCGTTCTGGTTCTGTAAGCCGTGGAGTCTGCACAGTTGCTGATGAAAAGCTTGTAAACATCGTTGAAAATCTTAAGATTTACTACGGTGAAAATGATCAGGTAATCAGCGAAATGGCGGACGGAGAGAAAAAAATCTTTACTGGAAAAGAATGGGTAAGTATGAACCTCTTTGGTTTCAGTCCTAAAGCTTTTGAAGAGTTCCATGTTTACTGGGATAACTTTATTGCAAATAATTCTAAGTCTCCTAAGGCAGAAGCTCTTCTTCCTGTTGCAGCCAGTGATATTATTGCACACGGTAAGGGACTTATTAAGTTCTTCAATTCTTCTGAAACCTGGTTTGGTATGACATATCCGGAAGACCGCCAGCTTGTAAAAGACGAAATCGCTAAAAAAATCCGTGATGGTTATTATCCGGAAAAATTGTGGGAGAACTAGATGTCCGGGTCAAGCCCGAACATGACAAAGCTGTCATTGTCCGGCTTGACCGGACAATCTCTACTGGACAAAAAAATGTTAAAATTAAATCCTATTAAATCAGACAAAATCTGGGGCTATGAGCTCTGGATTGCTTCGACTCATCCAAACGGCTGCCAGAAGGAATTTATGGACTTCTGCGGTGGCGAATATCCGCTTCTTGTTAAAGTAATTCAGGCTGATGATACTCTTTCCATTCAGGTACATCCGGATGATGACTGGGCTGTGAAACTTGAAGGTCCTGGTAACCGGGGAAAAACTGAGTGCTGGTATGTGCTTGATGCCGCTCCTGACGCAAAGCTTGTATATGGAATAAAGGAAGGCTATTCAAACGAAGTCCTGGCAAAGGCAATTACAGAAAACAATCTTGAGCAGTACCTTGATTTTGTAAATGTAAAGCCTGGTGACTTTGTTTATATTCCGGCTGGTACAGTGCATGCTATTGGTGGCGGACTTCGTCTTATGGAGGTTCAGCAGTCCTGCGATCTTACCTACCGTCTTTATGACTGGGGGCGTGGACGTGAAGTTCACATTGAAAAAGGGCTTGCAGTAATTAAACGAGAAGAAATGCAGCCTGTCGCACCTTTCCCAGGCATATTCGAATGTAAGTATTTTTCTATAGAGCGTATTGATGTAAAAGGCGGCTGGAGCATGTACTGCTCTGGTGATGATAAGGGCGCGGCAGATGTTCAGCTTTTGTATATTCTTAGTGAAGACAAGGCTGTAATCCGCGGGGCCGGAGAACAGATTGGCAAAAAGATTCTTGCAGAAGAAATTTATGCCGTAAAACCTGGCGAAAAAATAACTGTGGAGGGCAGGGCGAGCATACTGCGCATTCGTGCAAAGTAAAGGTTGATTAAAAGTGCTCTAAACTGTATTTTTTTACTATGTATCTTTTTATGTTTTTGCTGCTTCCTTTGATTCTTACAGCCTGGTGCTTTTATAAAAAAGATCCGCATTTAATCCCCGTAATCATTACAGGCGCCGTAGCGGCTGTCCTTGTCTGCGGTTTTAAAGCCTTCTTTTTGTATTCGCACAGAATCATTCCTTATTCTTTCGAGAGCAACGTAATGTTCCTGCTGGTGCGCCAGACACTGCTTCCTGTAGTACTTGTATACGGAATCTTTTTTGCCTGGTCAAAGGATAAAATCTCTTACAAAGTTGAAGCCTTCTTTCCGCTTTTGATTTCTTTTTACATGCTATATCTGCCATATACAATTATTTCTACTTCAGAAGGACTGTATACAACATTTCCTCTTATAGTAAAACCTGTGCTCTTTGTAGTTATGATATTTTCATTAGCTCTAAGTGCAAAGCATATAGAAAAAACTATTAAAAACAAAAAATATGTTTTTTCTGCAGTCTGGATAATTATAGGACTTGTAAGTGTTGTAGTTCCGTCTTTATTGGAAGGTATGTATATTCTGGATATGAATTATTTTCTGCTTCTTGTACTAAGCGGAGTTTACAGTGCGGCCTTGCCGGTGCTTTTTATTCTGAGCCGCTTTGGTGTGTTGACGGTAAAATAGATTGCTTCGGCTTTCAGCCTTGTAATGACTATTATTAGGGCATAAAAAAAAGACTTCGTTACTTGAAACGAAGTCTTTTTTTTATGGTGGTTTCGATACGATGCTTCGCATCACTCAACCACCGTTATAAAGAACTAGTCTAAAGCGTGACCAGCAGATCCAAAGACATTTCTATTCTTGTCTGCATACATCTTTACGAGTTCTGCACGAGCGTCTGTGAGGTACTGACGTGGGTCGAAGTCCTCTGGATGCTCAACAAGGTGCTTACGGATAGCAGCTGTCATAGCAAGACGTCCGTCTGAGTCTACGTTGATCTTACATACAGCAGACTTAGCAGCCTTGCGGAGCTGTTCTTCTGGGATGCCTACAGAGTTAGGAATCTTTCCGCCGTATTTTTCGATTTCTTTAACGTAAATCTGTGGAACTGAAGAAGATCCGTGAAGTACGATTGGGAAACCTGGGAGCTGCTTTTCGATAGCTTCGAGAACATCGAATGCCAGTGGAGGTGGAACGAGAGTTCCATCTTCGCGGCGTGTGCACTGCTCTGGAGTGAACTTACAGCGTCCGTGTGAAGTTCCGATAGAAATTGCAAGTGAGTCACAACCAGTCTTTGATGTAAAGTCGATTACTTCTTCTGGTTTTGTGTACTTAGATTCTTCAGCAGAAACATCCTCTTCTACACCACCGAGAACTCCGAGCTCTGCTTCTACAGTTACGTCGAACTGGTGAGCATACTCTACAACCTTCTTTGTGAGTGCTACGTTCTCATCGTAAGGAAGTGAAGAACCGTCGATCATTACAGATGAGAATCCGTTGTCGATACAATCCTTAGCTACTTCGAAGTTTGGACCGTGGTCAAGGTGAAGAGCGATAGGAATATCACATCCGAGTTCGTGAGCATATTCAACAGCACCACGAGCCATATTGCGGAGGATATTTGCGTTAGCGTAAGCGCGTGCTCCCTTTGAAACCTGGAGAACAACAGGAGATTTTGTCTCAACACAAGCCATGATGATAGCCTGCATCTGTTCCATATTATTGAAGTTATATGCTGGAATAGCATATCCGCCTTTCATAGCCTTTGCAAACATATCACGTGTGTTTACGAGGCCGAGATCTTTGTAACTAATAATGTTAGCCATAATTAACATCCTTTTTCAGACAAACAATGCCTGAGATTTCTTTGATGTAAATAATAGAATAAAATTATTATTTATTCAATAAGAATATAGATTGCTTCGCTTTGCTCGCAATGACGGGAGACTTCGCTCGCAATGACGTGGGGGAGAAAACCTAGAATTTCGTTTGACAAAGAATAATATAGGAAATATAATTGAAAGAGTTATAAAATTGACTTAGATTGCCGATATATTAAGAGTATCAATCTTTTTATCGGTTTGATAAAAGTTTCAAGGAGTTTTGCATGAAAAGGGAACTTAAAGTTCTTATTGGTCTTGCATGTCTGTTTGTAATAGGTTTGCCGGTATTTGCCCAGCCTAATTCACGCAGCATTGAGACATTTGTATTGGATGATTTTGATTCTGCCGGTTCGCAGAATTATATGTACAATGGAAAGCAGTACAGCTGGGATTGGGAAGTAGGTTCAAGCCGCTTTATTGCTGACGGTTATCCAAAAACCGGATATTTTGAAGGTGTTCCTAATTCTTTGAAACAACTTCACAAGGGTGAAGACAAGGAATTTAAGGTATTTGGCGTAAAAACTGCTTTTAAGCGCAAGGGAGACAACTGGTTTGAAGTTTATCCTACAGCAGATGGTAAATCATTTGAAATTCCTTTTGTAGGTATTGTTTCTCAGATGGATTTCTGGATTTGGGGAGCAGGTTATAACTACTACCTTGAAGTAATGGTTCGCGATGCTCTTGGAACTGTAAAAGTTCTTCCTGCAGGAAGTCTTTCATTCCATGGCTGGAAAAATATTATAGTTAATATTCCTGGCTGGATTCAGCAGTCTTCACATCTTCGATCAGGTCCTGAAAACCTCACATTTGTAGGATTCAGAATCCGTTCAGATGCTGAGGAATATGTAGATAACTTTGTAGTTTACTTTGATCAGATTAAATACACTTCAAATTCACTTTCTTTGATTTACGATGGCTATGAGTTGAATGATGTTGATTTCGGCGATAGTTCGGATTCAGATGAAGTTTCGGAGGCAGATGCAAAATGAAAAAGCTTGTAACTTTTAGTATTCTTGCTGTGCTCGCTGCTGGTTTGGTTTTTGCACAGAATTCAAGCCTTCAGGAGCCTAATCCTGAAAACGTAGGTGCCGATTCAGCTGAGTCTGCATTGCGCGAAGTTTCTGTAGATAAGTTTGAACGTGAAGGTTCATGGAACGTTCATATGTCTGCAGATGATGGTGTTATTACCAGCCGTCTTTTTGAAGGTAATCCTGCTATGAAGGAACCTCTTCCAGAAGATGAGGGTAAAGAAGATGAAGACCAGATGGTTCTTGGTGTAAGAGTAGATTTCTTCCGCCGTGGTAAGAACTCATTTACAATTAAATCAGGTCGTCCACTTGCAATTGAAGGAACAACAAAAACTCTTTCTGTATGGGTTTGTGGACGTAACCAGGATCACGAGTTGTATGCTCTTGTTCAGGATTATTTCGGACGTAACTTTGAGCTTTACATGGGAAGTCTTGGTTTCTCTGGATGGAAGAAGCTTATTTGTGTAGTTCCACCTAGTCCAGATGGAGAACATGGTATTGTTCAGAGTTCTGCATACTATGGTGATAAGCCAGGTCTTAAGATTCTTGGTTTCCGTGTAGATTGTAATCCAATGCAGGCTCGCGGTACATACTATATGTACTTTGATGACCTTCGTGCAGTTACAGACCTCTATGATATGGAAAACCACGACGAAGATGATATGGCTGATAACTGGTAGTAAAAGCCTTTAATCATGCAAAAGAAAGACCGTTCCAGATGGAACGGTCTTTTTTTTGTGGTTTCGATACGCCACTTCGTGGCTACTCAACCACCGGAGCCTGACTGTTTTGTGTGTACTTAACCAACGGTGGTTGAGTAGACGCGTCAGCGTTGTATCGAAACCACCTTGTAGTATTTTGAGCGGCCCCTTGTTTCTGTCTGTTCGATTAATCCGGCGTGGGAGAGTACCCATAAAATAAGATGTGCATTGGATGCGGCTCTTGTCGGAAGGTCTTTCTGATCACTGATTGCTTTTTTAAGGTCTGCGGCACTGAAAGACTGGGGTAATGGTGGCAGTAAAGAAAGGTAATCAGCTGGCTTTGAAAAACGTCTTGTATTAATGATTGTATCCAGTCTTTTTCCGGTTTTCTGCCAGTTGCGGCGGAAGCGGCGACGGCCGTTTTTTGATTGCACCGGTTGATCAGTCCGAATTCTTTCTTCAGTCATTTCTATTTCAACTACTTCAAGAGAAAAATGAGGATTTGTCAGCAGGGGATAAATGCCTGTAAGTTCCCGGAAAATGCTGTATATGCTTCCTTTTTTGGGACTTTTTCTCTTTGATATGATTTTTCCGTCATCATCTTTTAATTCTATTCTTGTTGTCAGCGGAACAGGGTGTACTAATTTTACATTGTGACCTTTCTCAATGGTGTCCAGAATCTTTGGAAGCAGTTTTGCAAGATTTTTTGTCTGGATTTCGATTATATTCCCATTTTTAGTGACAATATCATAAATATGTCCGTCCTGTTCCACTTCGGTCTGACCTTCGTAAAGTTCCTGATAAAGGATTTTCAGAGAATTGTGTAGTTTGCTTTCATTTAATGTGGAAAACGCCATATACAGTGTGTCAAAAAGTATAGTATTTAACCGTATAAGTAAAATTAAAAAAATCAAAAAATTTTTTCATTTATCGGTAAAAAAAAGCATTGACTTTAGGAATTTTTGGTATAAAATGGTAGTTAAGTGGGAAAAAGTGGTAAAAAGTGGTTGTAAGTGGGTATGAATCTGTTAACTGGTGAATACAATAATACGATTGATGAAAAGGGCCGTGTCTCGTTTCCTGTAAAATTGAGAACCGCCGTAAATCAAAACGTAGTTATGGTTACCAAGGGTTTAGATCGCTGCTTATGGCTTTTTACTACTGAAGAATGGGATGCTTTTCAAACCAAGCTTATGAGTAATGCATCTATGATGAAAAGCAGAAGCCTGAATGTTGTTCGTCATTTTATTGCACCAGCACAGCCGGTGGAATTTGACAAGAACGGCAGGCTTTCCATTCCTCAAAGTCTGAGGGAGTATGCGAATCTTTCAAAGGACTGTGTTGTTCTTGGAATTGCAAAGTATATGGAGCTTTGGGATTCACAGACTTATAAAGACTATCTTGCAGAATCGGAGAGTGATTTCCGTGATGCAGCTGAGGAATTTAACGACATTAATTTCTAAAAACTTTTTAAAATTAGGTGGGATTAAAAAGTGGAAATCGTACACACTCCGGTTTTATTAAATGAGTGTCTGGAATATCTTTCTCCTCTTGGAGAATCTTTTGAAGCAAATGCGCTGATGATTGATTCAACACTGGGTGAGGGTGGCCATACTTACAATTTTTTGAAAAAGTATCCGTCTCTTTCTGTAATTGGTCTTGATGCTGATAAGGTTATACAGGCCCGTGCCCGCGAGAGACTTGCTGAGTTTGGCGACCGAGTGCATTTTTACAACGGTTGGTTCCAGGATTTCTATGCAAATTATCCATCTGAATATGAGCGTCCGAATATAATTCTTTTTGATCTGGGTATTTCGGTTTTTCATTATGAAAAGTCTGAACGAGGTTTTTCTTTCCGTTATGACGAAAAACTGGATATGAGACTTAATTCATCTGAAGGTCAGTCAGCTGCCGATTTAGTTAATGATTTACCTGAAGAAAAACTTGCTGATTTAATCTATTTATATGGCGAAGAAAAATTAAGCCGTCGTATTGCACGCGCAATTGTAGAAGCCCGCAATGGTGGCTGTATTGAATCCTCTAAGGCTCTTGCAGAAATTATCTGGAATGCTGTGCCTGCAAATTACCGTTATGGTAATATTCATCCGGCAACCAGAACTTTCCAGGCTCTTCGCATTGCCGTAAACGGTGAACTTAAGCGACTTCCAAAAGCTCTTCACGATGCATTTGGTTGTCTTAAGGAAGGCGGCAAAATGGGAGTTATTACCTTTCATTCTCTGGAAGACCGCATTGTGAAAAATTATTTCCGCAATCTTGGTAAGCAGTGTGTTTGTCCTCCGGAAGTTGCAGTGTGCCGTTGCGGCGGTTCTGCCTGTGCTGAACTTATTACACGTAAGCCAATAGTACCAACAGCAGAAGAGGTTAAGGTTAATTCTCCTTCCCGTTCTGCAAAACTCAGGGTAATCAGAAAGATTAAGAATGATACAGAATATCATCTGGATGGAGTGACAGGTTTTTAATTTATGAAACGTGGATTTAAAGATTTTATTGTAAAATTTTTCTTCTGTGTATTTGTGCTTGCTATTCCTTTTGTGCTTTGCCTTTATGCAGCTCAGGCACGCCGTTATACAGCCCTTACTTCTGAGATTAAGGAGCTTGAACGCAAACAGGAACGCCTGATAGAGGAGAATAAAAAACTGGTAAGTGATATTGCAGTGCTTTCCAGTGCAGATAGAATTGAAAAGATTGCAGTGGAAGAACTTGGAATGCACAAGGCTGAAACTGAGGATATAGTGAGAGTTGAAATGACGGGAGAGAGAAAGTAATGGAAAGCCTGCTTACAAAAGAAGAGCTTTTAGCCGCAGTTAAGGGCAGACAGCTTGGCTCTGCTGATTGTTTATTTAACGACGTTCAGACAGATAGCCGCAATGTTTCTGCTGATAAGCCTTGTATGTTTGTTCCTCTTATGGGTGAGTTCCAGAATGGACATAAATATATTGAGGATGTTCTTGCTAAAAAGGCTTCTGTTATTTTGATTAATGAATCTGAATATGAAAGCAAGACTGAACATTATAATCAGCTTGCTGAAAAATATGCAGGCGTTTGTTTCCTTCTTGTTGAAAATACTCTCTATGCTTTGCAGGACGCCGCAGAAGCTTATGTTACTAAAAAATGCGGTAATATGATTCGCGTAAGCATTACTGGTTCAAGCGGAAAAACTACAACCAAAGAAATGATGGTAAGCGTTGCAAAAGCTCATTTTGGAACTGAAGCAGTTGCCTATACCTATGGAAATCTTAATTCAGAAACTGGACTTCCTCTGTCTGTGTTTAAGATTCGTGGTGATGAAAAGATTGGAATCTTTGAAATGGGAATGAACCGGGTAAATGAGATTGGTGAAATCTCTAAGGTTCTTAAATCCCGCTACGGAATCATTACAAATATCGGAACTGCACATATTGGAATTCTTGGAAGCCAGGAAAACATTGCCTGCGAAAAAAGAAAGTCTTTTGCTTATATTCCTGAGAATGGGGCTGCTGTTGTTGGCGCAGATGATCCTTTTGCAGATTTTTGTACAGAGGGAGTTCGTGGTAAAGTTGTAAAGTTTGGCCGCAATGTTCCGGCAGAAATCAGCGGAGTTTGTTTTGTAGAAGATAAAGGTCTTTTTGGTACAGACTTTGAACTCGACGGACTTTCTGTTCATCTTCCTCTTTCTGGAAGCTATAATTATCTGAACGCACTTTCTGTAATTGCCTGCGCAAAGCAAATTGGTATTCCGTCAAGCGATATTAAAAAGGGACTTGAGTCTGTTGCCTCTCTTGCCGGCCGTATGGAAGTAAAAGAGTGTAAGCTGACTAACGGTAAAAAAGTTGTTCTTATTAAAGACTGCTATAACGCTAACCTTGATTCAATGATGAAGGTAATTGATTTCTGTGGCCAGCTTAAGAATGTAGGAAAAAAGATTTTTGTTCTTGCTGATATGAAAGAGCTTGGCGCAGAATCTGCAAAATCTCATGAAGCAATTGGTCGTTGTATCTGCGAGGTTGGTCCTGAACTGGTTTATCTTGTTGGACCTGAAATGAAGGCAGCCGAAAAGTTTGCTGAGGCTAAAGATAATATCAGTGTAAAATGGTTTGAAGAATCAAATGATAAAAACTTTGAAGCTATTGCAGCAGATATTAATTTGCAGGCAGATGAAAATGATGTAATTTTATTAAAGGGTTCTCATTCTATGCAGCTTGAAAAACTTGTACCGCTTCTTTGTGGAAGTGAAGGGGAGGCTTGTTAAGAATGAACCAGTTTACTTTCTATGCGAATAAACCTTCGCAGAAATATAATAAAGTTGACATCTGGTTACTCGCTTCTATTCTTCTTTTATGGGGTTTGGGAATTTTTACACTTTATGTTTGTTCCCAGAACTTTGCACTTAGAGCATTCGGCGACCCAATTTATTTTGTAAAGAGACAGCTCTTGTGTTCTGCAGTAGGCTTTGTTCTTTTTGCAGGCTTTGCTGTTACAGATATGAAATATGTCAGAAAATTTGTGGGCTTAATTGTAATAGCAACCATAGTTTTATGTCTGCTTACTTTTATTCCTGGCATATCAATTACTAAAAATGGTGCCCGACGCTGGATCAGACTTCCAGGTAATTTTTCTTTCCAGCCGTCAGAGCTCGTTAAATTTGCACTTGTTCTTTTCCTTGCTAATTATTTTGATAAGCAGGATAAGCTTCTTGATCCGGAAGAAAAGACTGTATTCCCTTGTGTAATATTCCTTGTTGTGTTTGCCGGAATCGTATTTGCTCAAAAGGATTTTTCATCTGGTGTATTTATTATGCTGATTGGAATTCTTTTGTTCTTTGTTTCCGGAGCAAAGCTTTTGTGGATTTTCCCATTTGCACTTCTTGCAATTCCTGCTGGCTTTTTAATGATTACACTTAATCCTTATAGACTTCAGCGTCTTATTGGCTGGATTAGTCCGGATGATTTTAGTTCTACAATTAACTATCAGAGCCTTAATGCTAAAAGGGCAATAAGTGCCGGTGGTGTATGGGGAAGCGGTATTGGTGCCGGACTTTCTAAAATCAATAGTATTCCGGAAGTTCAGGCAGACTATATTTTTGCCGGCTGGGCAGAGGCTATGGGCTATATCGGTGTTGTGCTGTATTTTGTTCTTCTTGTTTATTTTGCATACAGAGGATATAAAGCAGCATTTAATAATCCGGATAAGTTCAGTTCCCTTGCAACCTTTGGCTGTGTTTCTGCAATTGTTCTGCAGTCACTTGTTAATACAATGGTTGTCTGCGGATTACTTCCGACAACAGGTATTAACCTTCCTTTCTTCTCTCTGGGAGGAACCTCAATTATTGTAACTCTCGCTATGTGCGGCTTTATTGTAAATGCTTCACGCTGCGAAAAAATAGATGAAAAAGTAACAGAAAATGACGAAATTAATATAGAGTCACTTTCTTACTTATAAAAAAGGTGGATAAAGAAAATGAGTGATGTGAGTTTGTTAGTAGCAGAAGAGTATCTTGAAAATGATTATTTTCTTTCAGAGGATATGGATTCAACCGCTGAAGGAAAAACAGAAAAGAAAATCAAATTTATCAAGACAATTTTCTGTGTACTTTGTTTTGCACTTTTGTGTGAACTGGTAATTTACAAGTATGTAATGCCTAGCTTCTCTAGCCCAAAGGTTACAGTAACCGGACAGAAGGACTATACTGCAGAAGAAATTGCGCGGCTTCTTCTTCCTATGAATTCAACAAGCTGGTTTGATTTTGATGTAGACCAGGCTGTAGCCATTCTTTCTTCTGAAGCAGGGATAGATCATGTAGTTGTAGAAAAAAGATTTCCGGATAAAATCTTTGTAAATGTTTCAGAACGCGAACCTGTTGCTGTTACTTTTGTAATGGATAAGGGCAGTACAAAGCCTGTTCAGATTGATAAAAACGGTGTGCTCTTTCCTGGAAAAAATAATCCTGCCGCAGAAGCTGTTCTTCCAATTGTTTCTGGCCTTCCTGTTGAATATATGTCAAAGGGAATGAGAATTCCTTCAAAATACAGACCACTTATTGATCAGATTTCAAAAATCAGCGAGCTTCCACAGCATTATTTTGCCAGCCTTTCAGAAATTTGTGTACTTCCTAAGGATTCAGGCAACTATGAGCTTGCACTTATTCCGTCACAGTCAAAAGTAAAAGTTCTTACCGACCGTGCCTTGAATGAAGACGCATTAAAGTATATGCTAGTAGTGCTTGATGTAGTAAATCAGATTGGAACTGATGAGGTTGCTGCTGTTGATTTGCGATATGGTTCTGTTTCCTACATCACAAGATAATTCAGAGGTTATTTAGAAAATGGCAGAAGGTAAAGTAGTCGGACTTGATATTGGTACAAGTATGATTCGTGTGGCAATTGGAGAGATAGATCCTGATACAGGAAATATCCGCATTGCCGGAACTGCATCAAGAAAATCAGCCGGACTTCGTAATGGTGTTATTGTAAATATTGAAGATGCCAAAAATGCCATCAAAGAAACTATAGATGCTGCAGAGCAGAATGCCGGAACAACTGTAGATTCTGTAATTACTGCAATCGGCGGTTCTCAGATTGAAAGCCAAAACTCACGCGGAACAGTACCTGTTTCAAGCGCAAATAAATCCACCAAAGAAATTTCACGTGCTGATGTTGAACGTGTAATTGAATGCGCTACTGCAATCAAGGTTCCTGATGACCGCGAAAAGCTTCATGTTATTCCACAGAATTATATAGTTGATGGAATTGGCGGAATTACAGACCCTATTCACAGAATGGGTACCCGCCTTGAAGCAGAGGTTCATATTGTAACTGCTGCTAAAACAATCATTCAGAATATCCGTTCATGCATTTCCCGTTCAGATTATATTCTCGACGGCGTTATGCTGAAAACTCTTGCACAGACTCAGTCGGTTTGCCATCAGGATGAAATGGAGCTTGGTTCCATTTTGATTGATATGGGTGCCGGTACAACTGATGTTCTTCTGCTTCTTAAGGGAGCTCCAATAGGAACTTTTTCAATCCCTGTAGGCGGAAATCTTGTTACAAATGATATTTCTGTAGTTGCAGGTATTTCTACTGCAGCCGCTGAAGAAATTAAGGTAAAAAGTGGTTGCTGCTGGGCAGAAGGAATTACACCGGAAAATGATTTTGATGTAGTTTTGCCTGGTGTTGGAGGACGTGCTCCAGAGGTAATGAAGCGTTCTCAGCTTACACAGATTATTCAGGCTCGTGTTGAGCAGATTTTTACAATGGTAAAGGTTGCTCTCAGAAAGAATACGGGCGATTCAATAAAAGAACTTTCAGGTAATATTATTCTTACTGGTGGCGGGGCTATGATGGAAGGTGTAATTGACCTTGCACAGAAAGTCTTCCACACTACATCTGTCAGACTTGGAGTTCCGGAAAGTCTTGGTGGTATAGAAGAGGATTACAGACGACCTGATTTTGCTACAGTTATTGGTCTTGTGCTTGCAAATAAATCTCTTGCAAGTGGAAAAGATAAAGGCCGAAGAGCAAAAGCCCGTCCTGTAAGAAAAGAAAAACAGAAGGGTGAGAGCGTTCTGAAAAAGATATTTAAATCCTTGTTCTGATGTTGTATAATTAAAACACTAAAATCACTTGAAAAAGTGTACGCTTGGGGAAGCGTTTTGAACTACCGCTGCTGCGGAGTTTGAGTGGGAGGAAATATGGGAAATCTTGGCATTTCAATTGTAGACGATGAGACTGGCTATGAGGCAGAAAACTCTGGCGGCAGCCCAACTGTAATTAAAGTTGTAGGCTGTGGTGGCGGCGGTTCTAACGCTGTAAACAGAATGATTTTCCGCGAACTCAGCAATGTAGACTTCATCGTTTTGAATACCGACTTACAGGCACTTGGCCGTTCACGTGCGCCAACTAAGCTTGCTATTGGTCAGAAGGTTACTAAAGGTCTTGGAGCCGGCGGTAAACCAGAAGTAGGCGAGCAGGCTGCAGAAGAAGATAAGGAACTTATCACAAATGAGCTTCGTGGTGCCGACATGGTATTTATTACTGCCGGTATGGGTGGTGGAACAGGAACTGGTTCTGCTCCTGTTGTTGCAAGAATTGCCAAGGAACTCGGATGTCTTACTGTAGCCGTTGTTACAACTCCTTTTGAATTTGAAGGAAATGTACGTATGCGTCAGGCTCAGGAAGGTCTTAAAAAACTTCATGAACAGGTTGACTCTCTCATTGTTATCCCTAACGAACAGCTTTTCAAAAATATTGATAAAAACCTTACTGTAAAAGAATCCTTCAGAAAGGCAGATGAAGTTCTCTGTCAGGGTGTAGAAGGTATTTCAAATATCATTACAAATCCTGGTGATGTAAATACTGACTTTGCTGATGTTAAAAACGCTATGGCAGGTCAGGGTAATGCAATCTTTGGAATTGGTATTGGTGAAGGTGAAAACCGTGCAACTGATGCTGCTTACAATGCAATTCATAACCCTATGCTTGAAAACTCAAGAATTGACGGTGCAAAAAATCTTCTTGTTAATATTTGTGCTTCAGAAGAAATTACTCTCAGCGAAGTTGGTGAAATCTGTAAGATTGTTTCTGCTTCTGCTGATAAAGACTATAATATGTTCTGGGGACAGGTTACTCAGCCAGAGCTCGAAGGAAAAATCAGCGTAACTGTAATTGCTACAGGCTTTGAAGATTCTGGAAAGGCTCTTGCTGCAGAGCCTGCAGAAGAAAAGGTAGAAACACCTGCAAAGCCTGAGGTTCATAGAGATGATACCTTCAGCCTTTCAGATATGAATAGTATTCTTCATACAGGTCAGACTTCTTCTGCTTCAAGTTCTGCATCTTCTTTTGCTGCTTCTCATTCTGTTTCTAAAGAGGCAGATTCTTCAGAAAAGAAGGGCTCTCTTGTTGCCGGAATATTTGATGAGGATAAGGCTTCTGCTGCTGCGGGAAGTTTTGTTCCTCCGGCCGGATTTGTTCCAGATTCTAATGATTTATCAAAACCTGCTATCTGGAATAAGAGCGAGTATAGCAGAACAATCAGACTGGACGACTAGTTTCTGCAGAAAAACTGCTGGCAGCCTATGACAATTGAAATACTGCTGAATCAGTTTTATACAGATTTACTTCTGGTAAAACGTGATTCAGAGCAGACGGCAATTACATATAAAATCTCGGCCGGTGAATTTTTGAACTGGCTTGTAAAAGAACGGATTAAATTAAAAGATGTTTCCGTTCAGAATTTATTGTATTATATTATAAAGAGAAAAGAAGAAGGTTGTTCTGAGCTTACAATTGCAAAGGATATTTCCGGCTTACGGGCTTTGGGCGAATATCTTGAGCGAAAGGGAATGTGGGATTCTAATGTTGCCCTGGAGCTTGATAAACCAAAGGCAGCCCGTAATCTTCCAAAGGTACTTTCTGTTGAGCAGATTGATGCACTTTTAGACAGTATTGATAAGACTACTTTAAGTGGAAAAAGGGATGATGCTCTGTTTGAGCTTGTTTATTCCTGCGGGCTTCGAATAAGTGAAGTTTGTACACTTAAGATTGCAAATCTTCATCTGGATGAAAGGCTTATACTTGTTCATGGAAAAGGTGATAAAGAAAGACTTGTTCCTTTTGGAGACAGGGCTTATGAAAAAATCATTTTGTACCTGAACGAGGTAAGACCGGAGCTTGTAAAAGGCCGCAATGTTGCTGAGCTCTTTGTGAATTACCGGGGCGAACCAATTTCGCGTAAAGGGGTCTGGAAACGCTTTCAGGAACTGGAGGCCTTGAGTGGGGTTGAAGCAAAGGTTCATACTTTAAGGCATTCCTTTGCTACACATTTACTGCAGGGTGGAGCGGATTTGCGTTCGGTACAGGAGTTGCTTGGACACAGTGATTTGAGTACGACTACAATTTACACTCATGTAACTGATAAGCAGCTCGAAGATGCACATGAGAAGTATTTTTCGATGCAGAATTAATAGAGTCATGCTGAACTTGTTTCAGCATCTATACAAAAGATTCCGAAACAAGTTCGGAATGACAGTTCATAGGAGCTAAAAAATGAAGAAAGTTCTTCTTATAGTTTTATTAGCGGTTGTCTCATTGACCTCATGTAAAGTTTCTAACAAACAGATAATCCGTCAGCAGCATCTGGAAGAAGGTGTAGAAAGCCCTACAACTGTAGAAGAACTAAAAGATGCCATAGAAAAATATCAGAAAAGAGTAGCCGATATTCAGCTGGCTCAGAGTCAGATTGGAATCTGGTATAAAATCCTTGGAACCCGATATTTAGATCAGAAAATGTATGGTGAGGCTCTGAAATGCTTTCAGCAGGCTTTACAGTATTATCCGAATAATCAGAATCTTTATTATTATGTTGGCGTTTGTGCCGGCTATATGTCGCATGCTGCAATGGATTTTGGTGGCAGTGGCAGTACAGAAGTAAAATATAATTACCTTAAACTTGCAGAAGAAGCATATCTTCGTGCAATTGAAATTGAAGACCGCTATGTTCGTGCTCTCTACGGACTTGGCGTTCTTTATGTATTTGAACTTGATGAGCCGGCAAAGGCAATTCCACACCTTGAAAAAGCTCTCACAATAGATACTAAAAACATTGATGCTATGTTTGTTTTAGCCCGGGCATATTATTCAAATTATGAATTTGACAAATCTGCCCAAATGTATGATAAAATAATAAATACCACTAAATCCGCCGAGAAAAAAGCAACCGCAGAGGAGAACAAGAAAACAGTTTTAGATGCAGCATATACTAACTGATGAAACTGAAGAAACTCTGGTTTTAACCCTTTCTGTAGCAAGAATTCCCTTTTTGGACTTCAATCAGAAAATAAAATTGCTAAAAAATCTTGACAACCCGCAATCCCTTGCATTACAGTCTATAGAAGACATTTATAAATTATTGCAATGTCAGAAGGTAAGTAAGGCTTACTGGAATGGCAGCGATAATCTGCGAATGGCAAAGGCCGAAGCGTTTCAGTGTAAAAGACTTGGAATAAAGATTCTTTTATATGACAATCCGCTCTATCCTGAGGCCCTGAAACAGATAGCAGATCCGCCTTTTCTTTTATTTGTCAGGGGAAATGAAAATCTGCTTAGCGGTCGCTGTCTTTCTGTTGTAGGAACAAGAAGGCTGAGTACTGCGGGGCGGGAGGCTGCAAAGTCTTTTGCCTACGATGCGGTTATGGACGGCTGTAATGTTGTAAGCGGGCTTGCTTACGGGGCAGATGCCTGTGCTCATCAGGGAGCGCTAAATGCGTATTATGACCATGCGTCGTCTGCAGAGGTTGCCCGGACAATTGCAGTTTTGCCTTGTGCAATAGACGAAATAGTGCCTTATCAGAACAAGAGACTGGCGGCACAGATTCTGCAAAGCGGGGGCTGTCTGGTAAGCGAATATGCTCCGGGAACGCCGACTCAGAAGCGGAACTTTGTTGCGCGAAACCGTATAGTTGCCGGTATGTCTGAGGCTACTGTTGTGATTGAGGCACCAAACGGAAGCGGGGCTTTAATAACTGCAGACTTTGCATTAGAAGAAGGCCGGGATGTATTTTTTCATCAGGTGGCTTTTGGAGCGGCAGCAGAAAGCATTTCGCAGACTGTAAAAAGCGGACTTGAAAAAGATTTTGCTGCTGGCAGGGTGTCTAAGTTTAAACTGGAAAATTGTCCGGAACGCTTTTTGAAAGAAGGAGCTCCGGTAATTAAAGATTATAAAGATTTTTGCGTGGCTCTGACAGAAATGCCGGGTATGCGCAGTACAGGTCCCATACAAGGGGAACTGTTCACAGAAATATAAAGACTTTTTGGAAAGGATTTTGAAATGGCTAAGAAGACAAAAACTCCGCAGACTCTTGTTATCGTAGAGTCTCCGACAAAGGCACACACAATCGAGAAGTATCTTGGACCAGGTTATGTGGTTCGTGCTTCGGTTGGACACCTTATAGACCTGCCTAAGTCGCGCATGGCAATCGATATTGAAAACGGATTCCAGCCAGAATACATTACGGTTCGTGGAAAGGCGAAATTACTAAAAGAACTCCAGAAGGAAGCAAAAAAATCAGAAGCTGTCCTTCTCGCATCCGATAACGACCGCGAAGGAGAGGCAATTGCCTGGCACCTTAACCGTGCTTTGCGCGATAAAACTGATGCAAAAATCAGCCGAATCGTATTCAACGAAATTACACCTACTGCAATTACAGAGGCTGTAAAGCACCCTGGCGAAATTGTAGAGGCTAAGGTTAATGCCCAGAAGGCCCGCCGTGTTCTCGACCGCCTTGTAGGTTATAACTTGAGCCCGCTTTTGTGGGTAAAGGTAAAGAACGGTCTTTCAGCTGGTCGTGTACAGTCGGTAGCATTGCGCCTTATCTGTGAGCGCGAAAAAGAAGTTGAAGACTTTTTGCCTGAGGAATACTGGTCTCTTGATGCAGACTTTATTAAGGGTAAATCAAACTTTACTGCCCAGCTTGTAAAATATAAGGGGGAGGCCCCTGAGCTTAAATCTGAAGACGCTGTAAAAGATATCATAGAGAAAATCAAGAATTCTGAAAGCAAGGTTTCTTCAATCAAGAAGACAGAAAAAACTGTTCGCCCAAAACCTCCTTTTACAACTTCAAAACTTCAGCAGGCAGCCGCAAACAAGCTTGGCTTTACTTCCCGCAAAACCATGCAGATTGCACAGCAGCTTTATGAAGGTATTCAGATTGGTGAAAATCACGTGGGTCTTATAACTTACATGCGTACCGACTCTGTCCGCATTTCTGAAACTGCTCTTGCTGATGTTCGCGAATGGCTTTCAAAAAATCATCCTGCAGAATTGCCTCCTGAACCTATTCATTATGCCGTTGGTAAATCAGCACAGGATGCTCATGAAGGTATCCGTCCTACATATACATCATATACCCCTGAGAGCGTAAAGGAATATCTTTCGCATGATCAATTCCGTCTTTACTCAATTATCTGGGAGCGCTTTGTTTCTTCTCAGATGAACAACGCAAAGATGGTAACTACATCAGTTGAAATTGAAGCTGGTGATGCACTCTTCCGTGTCGCTGCAAGTAAGATTGCAGAGAAGGGCTTTTATCAGGTAATCAAGCTGCTTTCTTCAAAAGAGGAAAAATCTTCTAGCCTGCCGACTATGAAAGAAGGCGAGGTTCTTACTGTAGATAACTTCCATCCGGAGCAGCACTTTACTCAGGGACCTGCCCGCTATACCGATGCGTCGATTGTCCGCATGCTGGAAGAAAAGGGAATTGGCCGCCCTTCAACTTATGCCACAATCATTTCTGTATTGCTGGACCGCTATTACGTAACCCGCAGTAACAAGCAGCTGGTTCCAACTCAGCTTGGAAAAATGATTAATAAGATTCTTGTTGAATCATTCCCTGCTGTTATTAATGAAGAGTTTACTGCCAAGGTTGAAAATGAACTTGACCAGGTAGAAGAAGATAAGTTAGTTTGGAATAACATTATTTCTGATTTCTATGGTCCATTTAAGCAGACTGTTGATAACGTAATGGAGCATCAGGAAAGTATTAAGGGCTTCCTTGATGAGCAGACTGATAAGGTTTGTGAGCTTTGCGGTAAGCCTATGGTAAAAAAGCTTGGCCGCTTTGGTTTCTTCCTTGCCTGTTCAGGCTTCCCTGAGTGTCATAATACTAAGTCTATTCCACTTGCTAAGTGTCCTGTTTGTGGCGACGGTGAAATCGTTGAGCGCAAGACTAAGGGCCGCGGTAAGGCTTTCTACGGCTGTACAAATTATCCAACCTGTACTTTCATCAGTCACTTTAAGCCTATTGACCAGTACTGTCCTAAGTGCGGCTGGTTCCTTGTTGAAAAGTTCGACAAGAAGAACGGGGCTTACAAGTCTTGTATCAATCCGGATTGTGATTACTTGCACACTAGCGGTGAAGAGGCTGCGGTGATGCCGGCTGAAGGCGAAGAGTAGCCGAAAGAGTTCAGAGGCAAGCTGTGCTTGCCGACTTGCTAAAAAAAACGACGTGTTACTTGAAGTGCACGTCGTTTTTTTTATTTGCTTTCTAGTGATAGTAATGCTATCATAAGAGGTATGGAAAATAAGAAAAAATATGTGATTTCGCTTGATGAGGGCACGACCTCTTGCCGTGCTGTTGTTTATGATAAAAACGGTTCGCCGCTTGGTTCTAAGCAGCGCGAGTTTAATCAGATATATCCGCATCCGGGCTGGGTTGAGCACGATGCTGAAGAGATTTTTAAGTGCCAGCTTAAGGTGCTTCAGAGTCTTTTAATCGAAAAGGAAATCAGGCATGACGAGATTGCCGCCATTGGAATTACCAATCAGCGTGAGACAGTTGTAATCTGGGATAAGAAAACCGGAAAGCCTGTTTACAATGCTGTGGTCTGGCAGTGTCGTCGTACGGCCGATTACTGCGAAAAACTGATGGCTGAAGGCTGGACTGATAAAATCCGCGAGAAAACCGGACTTCTCATTGATGCATATTTTTCTGGTACAAAAATCAAATGGATATTGGACAATGTTCCTGGCGTTCGTGAACGTGCTGAACGTGGTGAGCTTCTTGCGGGTACTATTGATAGCTGGCTTATCTGGAAGCTTAGTGGAGGGCGGGCCCATGTAACCGATTACACCAATGCCAGCCGCACTATGCTTTTTAATATTTATAAACTGGATTGGGATGATGAACTTTTGAACTTGCTGGGGATTCCGCGAAGTCTTTTGCCTGAGGTTCGTGATTCTTCCTGTATTTACGCTGAGACTGATTCTGAGATTTGCGGCTTTAGCGTTCCTCTTGCTTCGGCTGTTGGCGACCAGCAGGCAGCGCTTTTTGGTCAGGGCTGCTTTAATAAGGGTGATGCAAAGAATACTTACGGTACCGGCTGCTTTATGCTTATGAATACAGGTGATAAGCCGGTTGCCTCTAAGCAGCTGCTTACGACTATTGCCCTTGGAATGAAGGGCAAGGTTGAGTATGCGCTTGAAGGTAGTGTCTTTATTGGTGGCGCTGTAATTAAGTGGCTGCGTGATGAGCTGGAACTGATTTCGAGTGCGCCGGAGATTGATAAGCTTGCTGAGAGCGTGCCTGATTCTAACGGCTGTTATCTGGTTCCGGCCTTTGTTGGCTTAGGTACACCTTACTGGGATATGTATGCCCGCGGAACAATTGTTGGTCTTACCCGTGGTGTAAAAAAGGCTCATATCTGTCGTGCCGCTCTTGAGGGAATTGCTTATGAGGTGCGCGACGTTCTGGATACTATGGTTGCTGATTCCGGCACTCCAATTAATACACTGAATGTAGACGGCGGTGCCTGTGTAAGCAATATCATGATGCAGTTTCAGGCTGATATTTTGAATACTAATGTTTGCCGACCTAAGAACGTTGAGACTACAGCGCTTGGGGCTGCTTACCTTGCGGGGCTGGCTGTGGACTTCTGGTCTAGTAAAGAAGAAATTTTACAGCGTCGCGAAACTGAAAGACTTTTTGAGCCTGCTATGAGCGACGGCCAGCGCGACGAACTTTATGCCGGCTGGAAGAAGGCGGTGGAAAAGGCTAAGGGCTGGGCTGAGTAGGAAATCGGTGGTTGAGTGCTTCGCGAAGCGAAGTGTATCGAAACCACCGGAACTTGTGAGGTGTTTATGATTTACGATGTAGCGATAATTGGCGGGGGCATTGTGGGCGCTTGTATTGCCCGAGAGCTCTCAAAATATAAAGGTCACTTCTGTATTATTGAGAAGGCGGATGATGTTGCCTGCGGAACATCTAAGGCCAACTCGGGAATTGTTCATGCGGGCTTTGATGCTAAGCCTGGCACTCTGATGGCTAAGCTCAATGTTGAAGGTGCTGCAATGTACCCGGAGCTGGCAAAGGCGCTTCATTTTGATTATAAGAATAACGGCTCTCTGGTTATTGCTTTTAATGAAGATGATATGGAGCATGTCCAAAAGCTTTACGAGCGTGGCCAGGCTAATGGTGTGCCTGCACTTAGAGTGATTGATGGAGAAGAGCTTCATAAGCTTGAGCCGAGTGTGAACGAGGAAGCCTGCGGTGCCCTGCTTGCAGAGTCTGCCGGAATTGTGAGTCCATATATGGCAACCTGGGCTTTTGCGGAAAATGCTGTAATGAATGGAGTAAAGCTCTTCAGGGAAACAGAAGTTCATGGAATAGAAAAGAATGAAGTTTCTGGCGGGGCAGAAAGTGGCGCCGGACTTTTTACAATTCATACAGGAAAATGCGACATACAGGCAAAGTGCGTGGTAAATGCAGCGGGCCTTTATGCAGATCAGATTTCTGCAATGGCAGGGGCAAGAGATTTTGTAATCAAGCCTCGTCGCGGTGAATACTATCTGCTGGATAATAAATGCGCAGGCCTCGCAAGCCATACACTTTTCCAGACTCCGGACAAAATGGGTAAGGGCGTCTTAGTTACACCTACCGTGGACGGAAATATTCTTTCTGGTCCTACAGCTGCCGATGGAGACGACAAAACTGCAACAGAAACCACGGCCAGCGGCCAGGACGAGGTTTTCATAAAATCTGGAAAAACTATTCCGGATATTCCTCGCCGCAATATAATCAACTCTTTTGCGGGTGTTCGTGCCCTTGCTTATAATGCGGACGGTTCACCGGTAAATGATTTTATTATTGAAGAAGATGCCTCTGTGAAGGGCTTTGTGAATGTTGGGGGAATCTGTTCGCCGGGACTAACAGCTGCCCCTGCAATTGGAGTATATGTTGCCGATATCATTGAAAAAATCCGTGGTGCTGCGTGGGAGAAGAATCCTGATTTCGTTGGCGTTCGTAAGGGAATTGAATCCTTTAAGGATGCAGATGATGAACGCCGTGCCCAGCTGATTGAAGAAAATCCTTTGTATGGTCGAATAATCTGCCGATGCGAAATGATTACCGAGGGCGAGATTGTTGCGGCAATTAAGTCTCCGGTTGGGGCTGTGGATCTTGATGGAGTAAAGCGCCGAACAAGGGCTGGTATGGGACGCTGTCAGAGCGGTTTCTGTTCTCCACGCGTTACAGAGATTTTGAGCCGCGAGCTTGGCATTCCTATGACAGATGTTAGAAAGAACGGCGGCTGTTCATACATTTTGACAGGCAAGACACGCTAGGGAGGGCAGAGTATGGAACTGAAATATGACATTGTTGTAATAGGCGGCGGCCCTGCCGGAATGGCGGCGGCAATTGCGGCAAAAAAAGCTGGAAGTGACAGCATTCTGATTTTAGAGCGTGATACGAGAATTGGCGGAATCCTCTTGCAGTGTATTCATAACGGTTTTGGACTTCACTATTTTGGTGAAGAACTGACTGGTCCTGAATATGCGGCCCGCTTTTCTGATGAAGTAAATCAGCTTGGAATTGAATATAAAACTGACACCATGGTGCTTGAGGTTGAAAAGGAAAGTTCTGAGGGGCAGGGACATACTGTTACCGCAATCAACACTGTGGACGGCCTTATGCACATTAAGGCTAAGGCTGTTGTGCTGGCTACCGGTTGTCGTGAAAGAACCCGCGGTGCCTTGATTATTCCAGGAACACGTCCTGCAGGTATTTTTACTGCGGGTGCGGCTCAGCGCTTTGTAAACATAGACGGTTATATGCCCGGCCGCAAGGTTGTAATTCTTGGCTCCGGTGATATCGGACTGATTATGGCCCGCCGTCTGACCTTGGAAGGTGCCGAGGTTAAGCTTGTCTGCGAGGTTATGCCTTTCAGTTCGGGCCTGCGACGAAATATTGTTCAGTGTGTTGAAAACTTTAATATTCCATTGAAGTTCAGCCACACGATTGTAAAGATTCACGGAAAGGAGCGGGTAGAGGGAGTTACTGTTGCGGCAGTGGACACTAACCGTAAGCCGATTCCCGGAACCGAAGAGTTTATTGAATGCGATACTCTGCTGCTTTCTGTTGGTCTTATTCCAGAGAACGAAATTGCAAGCGGCTGTAAAATTGCAATTGATTCTGCAACCAGCGGCCCTGTTGTAAATGAGCATATGCAGTCTTCTGTACCGGGTATTTTTGCCTGCGGAAATACAGTTCATGTTCACGACCTGGTAGACTTTGTAACTGCAGAAAGTCTTCGCGCCGGAGAAAATGCTGCAAAATACGTTCAGGGAAAAATCACTGCGAGCGGAGAAAAAATAATCCTTCGCCCTGGAAACCGCGTACGCTACACAGTGCCTCAGTATATTGAGTCTCGCGAGCAGGATGGAAATGTGTCTATTATGTTCCGCGTAACAGATGTTTATAAGGATGTTTACGTGGAAGTTTCGAGCGGCAATGAAGTGTTGAAATCAATCAGAAAAAAAGTTGTTCGTCCGGGCGAAATGCAGGTGATTGAACTTGCCCCTAATCAGATAGAAAGCGCCGGTGGCGACATCACTGTTTCAATCCAGCTTCCACAGGAGGTAGCAGAATGATGGAAAATACAAATCAGACATCAGGCGAAATCCGCCGCGAAAAAATCCCTCTTACCTGTATAATCTGCCCTATGGGCTGTTCTATGGAAGTAGAAGTTGAAACTGACGCAGGCGGCCACAAAAAAGTTCTTTCCGTAAAAGACAACGGCTGCAAACGCGGCGAACAGTATGCCGCCAAGGAACTGCAGAACCCGACTCGTACACTCACTACGACAATAAAAGTCGAGGGCGGAGACTTGCCGGTTGTGCCAGTAAAAACCGCGGGCGAAGTGCCTAAGACAAGCCTGCTCCAATGCATGGAAGTTGTACGCCGTGCCAGCTGCAAGGCCCCGGTAAAGCGTGGCGACATTCTTTTGTACGACCTGCTTGGAACCGGCATCAACGTAATTGCCTGCGCGGATGTGGAAAAAGTGTAATAACTGCCGTTTGTCGCAATTTCTGCCGATAATCATAGTATGACTTTACACGAGCTGACAGATGAATTTCTTTTGTATCTTGGGGCGGTTAGGGGGCTTTCTGACAATACTGTGAAGGGCTATGGCAATGACCTGTCTTTGCTGCAGGAGTTTCTGACTCCGACTCTGGAAGTAAAGTCAATTACCCGCGAAAATCTTATGCTTTGCATAGGGCAGCTTTCTAAGCAGAAAAAGTCGGCGGCTACTGTCAACCGTTTTATTGCGGCGGTGAGAACTCTTTTTGCCTATGCAAAGAAGATTGGTTATATTGAAAAAAATCCGGCTCTGGAAATGAAGACTGTGAAGCTGCCTAAGCGCATGCCTAACTTTATGACGACAAATGAGGTGAACGAACTTTGCGCTGAGCCTGTAAAGGATGAGCTTTTGTGGGCCAGCCGCGACCATGCGCTTTTTCTTATGCTTTATTCTTCGGGCTGTCGTGCCAGCGAAATTGTTGGATTGAAACTTAGTGATTTTATGGATGGCGGCCGCTCGGCTATTGTTACCGGAAAGGGCAATAAGCAGCGTAAGGTGTATTTTGACCTTGAGGCCAGAAAGGCGCTTGCTGAATATCTTGCGGACAGGAAAAAGGTGCTGGCGGAAAATAAGGTGGAGCCGGCGCCGCGGGAATTGTTTATTAATCAGAAGGGTGGTGCGCTTACGACCGGTGGGCTGCGCTACATTTTGAACCGCTATTCCGGCGTGGAAGGAACAAATCATCATATTAATCCGCATGCCTTCCGCCACACTTTTGCTACAACTATGCTGGGGAATGGGGCGGATGTGCGCATGGTTCAGGAGATGCTGGGGCACAGTTCAATCAGCACAACTCAGCGCTATACTCACATAACAACTGAAAAATTAATTGAAACTTACAATAAGGCACATCCGCATTCGTAAGTGTGTAGGCTTTCCTTAGTTGATGGAAAGAAGTCTGTATTTCAATTGGAATTTTCCGTCAAAACAAAGGATATGACCAGTTTTGATGGAATAAAATACTGAAAGATGAAGTCTGAGAATATGAAAGTTCCGTCAAAAATGCTTTGTATGTTTGTTTTGACGGAATGTCTTCAGTGATTTTATTAAGATTTACAGGAATTAAAGCCAAAAAACTTTATTTATTTCCGTCAAAAACTTGCTTTTGCAGAGATTTGACGGAAGAAACGCCGGATATACAAAGAAAAATCACAGAATGGATCCGGCAAAAATCGCATAATCCAAGTTTTTGACGGAACTTTCGCGAAAAAATAATCTGTTTTACACGATAAATGTTATATGAACTGCTGCGTTAGGGCATGGAGCCACCGAGCAGCCGCAGGCTGCGAAGGGCCACTGGACTGAGGAGCGAACGAAGTGAGCGACGAGGGAAGAGGCTGGAGCGTCAGCGGAATGGCGGAACGCCCGACCCGGCGGCGGAACGAAGTGGAGCCGGCGGGGAACGCCCGGAATATTCAAATATTTTTTCTAACTATTTTTTATTTGCCCTTTGACGTCTAAATCATTATATTTTAACTTATGGGAAATAAAACAAAAATCAGAAGTACGACTATTCTTGCTGTCCGCAGAAACGGGCAGGTTGCTATGGCTGGCGATGGCCAGTGTACTTTGGGCGAGACTGTTTGTAAGGGAAACTCTCGCAAGGTTCGGAAAATTTATGACGGAAAGATTCTCACCGGCTTTGCGGGCTCTGTGGCAGACGCTTTTACTCTGCTTGACCGCTTTGAAGCCAAGGTGAAGGAATATAACGGCGATATCATGCGCTCGGCTGTTGAGCTTGCCAAGGCCTGGCGTACAGACCGCACTCTGCAGAAGCTCGAGGCTATGCTCCTTGTTGCCGACAAAAAACAGATTCTTTTGATTAGCGGCGATGGTAACGTTATTGAGCCTGAGCACGACGCGATTGCAATCGGCAGCGGCGGAAATTACGCTTATTCTGCGGCCCTTGCTTATCTTGATTCTTCGGATTTGAGCGCTAAGGAAATAGCCGAACGTTCGCTTAAAATTGCCGGCAGCATCTGTATTTACACAAATCAGAATTTGACTGTTGAGACGCTTGAGTAGCAAGGTGGGGGAAGTCTCCCCCTCGCTCGCACTGCGTTGCTCGCTACCCCTTCTAACGGGGGCCAGCCCCCGTAACGCCCCCGCATTTGTCGCGGGCTGAAAAGGAAATTACTTTTATGGAACAAATCGAAAACAAAACAGAACTTACACCAAAACAGATTGTAGAGAGACTGGACTCATATATCATCGGACAGGAAAAGGCAAAGCGTGCCGTTGCAGTTGCACTTCGTAACCGCTTCCGCCGTCTTAAGCTGCCGGAAGAAATCCGCGATGAAGTTGCTCCAAAAAATATTTTGATGATTGGACCAACAGGTTGTGGTAAAACTGAAATTGCCCGCCGTCTTGCAAAGCTCTGCGGTGCTCCTTTCCTCAAGGTTGAAGCTACAAAATATACCGAGGTCGGCTACGTTGGCCGCGACGTAGAAAGCATGATCCGCGACCTTATGGCTGTAGGCTACAATGACGTAAAGGCCGAGATGGAAGAGCAGCTGCGCGAGAAGTCTGTCAGCGTTGTTGAAGAAAAGCTTCTGGACCTCCTGCTTCCTGGAACTGACAAAAAAGACGACAAGAAGTCAAAGAGCGACAGCGGCTCAGACGGCAAGATGGAAATCAAACCTCTGGGATTTTTGACTCAGCCTAATCCTAATGAAATTACAATTGATTTGAACAAGGTTGCTGCTGATATGCAGGAGGCTTTGAATCAGGCAAATCAGGCCGCTGCAGAACAGCAGAAGGCCGACGAAGATGCCGCAGAAAAAGAACGCGAAAATCATACCCGCGAAAAGTTCCGCCAGATGCTTCGCGAAGGCAAGCTGGAAGACCGCGAGGTTGAAATGGTTGTTCACCGCCCTCAGGGAATGCCTAACATGGAAATCATTGCCGGTGGCAGTATAGACGACCTTCAGAACAGTATGCAGGGAATCTTAAATATGATGAACGGCCAGGGCCGCGGTAAAAAGCGCAACATCACTGTAAAGGAAGCCCGTAAGATTCTTACCGAAGAAGTTCTGGACAATATGGTAGATCACGACAAGGTTGCCGACGAAGCAAAGAAGCGTGTAGAGCAGAGCGGAATTATCTTTATTGATGAAATTGATAAGATTGCCGTTCACGGTGAAAGCCACGGACAGGATGTGAGCCGCGAAGGTGTTCAGCGCGATATTCTTCCGATTGTAGAAGGCAGCAACGTAAATACAAAGTTCGGTGTGGTTGATACAACTCACATTCTTTTTATTGCGGCCGGTGCTTTCAGTGTTGCCGCTCCTAGTGATTTGATTCCGGAACTTCAGGGCCGTTTCCCGCTTCGTGTTGAGCTTGATTCCCTTCACAAGGATGATTTTAAACGCATTCTCAGCGAGCCAAAGAACAGTCTGATTATGCAGTATACATCACTGCTTGAAACAGAAGGTGTAAAGCTCGACATCACAGAGGACGCCCTGGACCGCATGAGTACAGTTGCAGAAGAGGTAAATGCCAGCGCTGAAAATATCGGAGCCCGCCGTCTGCACACAATCATGGAAAAGGTTCTTGCTGACATCAACTTTGAAGCAGACGAACACAAGGGCGAAACAATCAAGATTGATGCCGCCTACGTTGACGAAAAGCTCGAAGGCATCAGCCAGAATCAGGATTTGAGCAGATACATTCTCTAGAAGAAAGTGGTTTCGATACGCCCTGCGGGCTACTCAACTACCGGCTTTACAGATTATCTCATCGCACCACTTGTCAAAATCCGGGTCTTCTACCTGGCATTCGGGGTGGGCGAGAACGTATTCTATTGTCTCTCTGATTCCCTGATCAGCACGCTTTGTTGCGACAAAATCCGGTACCAGGCTCTTCAACTTACTGCAGTCAAAAACAACTGAGTTTGCTTTATCTCCAATCAAACTTCCTGTGAAGTCATAATTTGAATGAGCAGCAAGGTAAGCTGATGAGACATACACCGGCTTAAGCTCAACGCCAAGCGCTGCCGCAATACACTGGTAAATCTGATTCCAGGTTAGGCTTTCATCGCTCATAATCTGAACCGCTTCGCCGATTGCATGAATGTTTCCCATAAGACCGACAAAGCCTTTTGCAAAATCAGAGTTGTGTGTAATAGTCCAGAGGGAAGTTCCGTCCCCGTGAATAATCACAGGCTTTCCTTCCTTAATTCTCTTTACAACCTGCCAGCTTCCCTTGTCGCCGTGAACTCCCAATGGCACCGACCTCTCATCATAAGTATGACTTGGGCGGATAATTGTAACAGGGAAGTTCTCCTCTCGGTAAAGTTTCATCAGATAATCTTCGCAGTCAATCTTATTGCGGGAGTATTCCCAGTAAGGATTTGCAAGCGGAGTTTTTTCGCTGATGATATAGTTGCTACACGGCTTCTGGTATGCCGAGGCAGAGCTGATATACATAAACTGGCAAACCTTGCCCTTAAGCAGACGGTAATCTCGTTCCAGCTGCTGCGGAACAAAGCCGATAAAGTCGCAGGCAACGTCAAAGGTCATGCCGGCGAGCTTTGCGCTTGCGGCCGCCTCATCATTTATATCAACAGTAATAAAATGTGCGCCCTTGAGACGCGGGTCATTATTGCGGTTTCCTCTATTAATAAGGTAGAGCTCCCAGCCTTTTTTCAGCAGCAGCTTTGAAATTGCCATGCTGATTGTGCCGGTTCCGCCGATAAATAATGCTTTCATAAAATCTCCATTTGTCATTCTGAACTTGTTTCAGAATCTTTTTTGATAGATCCCGAAACAAGTTCGGGATGACAGTATAATTATAAACTTGCCTTTGCCGCAATCTTATAGATTTCTGCAATGTCATCAGAAGACAGCTGAACAAATCCGCCGGTTCTGCCGCCTTCTGGCAAACCAAACTTCTTTACGAGGGTAGGAATATCTTCTTCCTTAGCACCGAGCTCTGCAAAATTAATCGGCATTCCGATACTGTGCAGGAACTGGCGGAAAAACTTGATACCCTCGCGGGCAGTTCTATCCGGTTCGGCAAAATCCATTTTGCAGCCCCAGACTCTTGTTGCCCACTGAGCAAAACGCATTACATCGTGCTTGTAAACAAAATCCATCCAAGCAGGCATAATTACCGCAAGACCGGCACCGTGAGCGCAATCGTACAAACCGGAAAGCTCATGCTCAATTCCGTGGCTGTTCCAGTCCTGGTCGCGGCCAACACCAACGATGTTATTGTGAGCAACCATTCCGGCCCACATGATGTTAGCGCGGGCTTCATAATCATTTGCGTCAGTAATTACTTTAGGAGTTTCGTGGATCATTGCCATCAAAACTGCCTCACACAAACGATCGGTAGTTTCTACATTCTTTGTGTTTGTAAAGTAACGCTCGCAAACGTGAGCCATAATATCAGTTGCACCACAGGCTGTCTGATAAGCAGGCAGAGTCTGTGTTAATGCCGGATTCAAAATTGAAAATTTCGGACGAATACATTCACCGCTGGCACCGCGTTTTACCATTCCGTCTTTTTTAGTGATTACAGAGTCGCCAGAGCCCTCGCTTCCCGCAGCCGCAATTGTCAAAACTGTTCCAACCGGCACCGCAGCCTTAGCCGCAGCCTTTCCGCTGTAAAAATCCCAGAAGTCGCCGTCGTAGCAAACGCCCATGGCAATAGCCTTGGCAGAATCAATTACAGAACCACCACCGACAGCGAGAATAAAATCAACTCCCTCACGCTTGCATAAATCAATTCCTTCATAAACAAGGTCGTCGAGCGGGTTAGGGTGAACACCACCGAGTTCAACAAACTCCACGCCGGCTGCCTTCAAAGACTCGCGCACACGTCCAAGCAAACCAGACTTTTCAGCAGATTTTCCGCCAAAGTGCAGAAGAACCTTGCTGCCACCAAACTCACGAACAAGTGCACCAGCCTGCTGCTCAGTATCTTTTCCAAAAACAAACTTAGTTGGACTATAAAATGTAAAATTATTCATCCCGAATCTCCTTAAAAAGCCTGCGTTTACGGCAATTTTCCCGTGTCTACGGTTATTTATATTTTGTACAATCATTTTACCCCAATTTCCGCAAAGTCAAAAATAAATCTTCTCTGATTAAATTGTATAAATCTATAAAAATTGACCACTGCAGCCCTTAGTTGTACAATAAAATCATGAAAGCTATTTTGTATTTTATTCTGATTCCAGCCCTTCTTCCTGTGTTTTTGATTTTGCGATATGTATATATGCTTGATAAAAACGAACGTGAACCACTTGGTTTTGTGCTAAAAGTTGTGGTTTGGGGAGCTGTATTCTCAATTCCCTGTGCCGGTGTAGAAAGATTTATGTTTTCTTTTATCAGCTCTTTTTACGATACAGAAACAATAAAATATGCCTGGATTGAGAATACTGTAGGAGTTGCTCTTGTAGAAGAATTCTCTAAATGGTTTGTTTTTATGGCTCTTGTATGGAAAAATAAGAATTTTGATTACAGATATGATGGAATTGTATATGCAGTTTCTGTATCTCTTGGATTTGCAGCCCTTGAAAACATTTTATATATAGTTTCTTATGGTACTGGAGTTTCTCTAGGCAGAGCACTTTTTGCAATACCGGGCCATGCTACATTCGGAGTATTTATGGGCTACTGGCTAAGCCGGGCAAAAAACTTCTGGCTCGATAACAAAAGGCTTCGTATGAAAATCTGTAAGCTTTTTGCCTTAGGTATTCCAATGTTGATTCACGGATTTTATGATTTTCTGCTTTCAGAGCAAATTGCAGCAGCAGGACTTCAGCAGGCATTTTTTATTTATGTTATTCTGCTTGATTTCTTTGCCTGGCGGGTAATTAAGCATGAATTCCGTACAGACCGTATGTTATAAATCGTCAAAAATTTACTAATCCTTTTTCTCCAGATTCCGAAAATCAAGTAGATGTAAACAAATTTTCTGGAGGATAGAAAAGTGAATAGTTTTAGTCGTTCAATCGACCTGCTTCAGCGCGAGATGAATGTTGCAAACTTGCGCTATCAGGTTACTGCAAATAACCTTGCAAACAGTGAGGTTCCGAACTTTAAGCGTTCTACTGTTAATTTTGAAAGTGAACTTAAGCGTGCTTTTGATTCAGAAGAAGCCGCTAAGAATGCTTTTCATCTTACAACTACAGATCCACGTCACATTCAGATAAACACTCCTTATGATTACCGCGAAGTTGAGCCTCGCCGTGTATTAGATTACACAACAACATCAAAGGCTAACGGAAATAATGTGGATGCTGAATACGAAGCTAACAATATCCTCCAGATTCAGATGCAGTACCGCCTGCTCACACAGCTCACAGATTTTGAGTTTGACCAGGTTAACACAGCAATGAAAAAATAGGAGGTAAGTTATGGGAATGTTCACAAGTATAAATATCGCCGCCACTGGAATGAGTGCTGAACGCCTCAGAAGTGACGTAATTTCAGACAATATCGCAAATGCAAGCACAACCCGCACACAGGATGGAGGCCCCTTCAAAAAATCTACCGTTGTAATGCGCCCGGTTGCAGATGATAATCCACAGTGGAGAACTCCTTTTACTCCTGCCAGCCTCGATAATGGTCCGGGCCGTGGTGTAAAAGTTCTGGAAATCACAAAGGATACATCAGAAGGCCGTCTTGTTTATGACCCGACACATCCGGATGCATATCAGAGTGGACCTCATAAAGGTTATGTAGAATATCCAAACGTAAATATCGTAAACGAAATGGTAGACCTCATTTCTGCTTCCCGTGCCTACGAGGCCAATGCAACAGTAATCGACGGCGCAAAAGATATGTTCAGTGCAGCTCTGGAAATTGGCCGCTAACGTACGTTCGTTAGTTTTTAGGTGTACAAAATCAAGTTGATGTTGTACAATTAAGAGTGAGGGGAATAAAAATGAAGATTCAGGATTTCAATACATTTCAGTTAACACGTACACATGAGGCACATTACGGCCAGGGTAAAATCCAGCCGCTTACACAGAATGCACCTGGAATGTCTCCAATTCAGAAAATCCAGCGTGCAGAAAAGAATACAGAGGCCGCTTCCATTCAGCCTGCAAATCAGACAAAATCTTTTCAGTCATATCTTTTAGATGCTCTTGAATCAGTTAATACCCAGCAGCTTGATGTAAATAAGGTTCAGGAAAAACTTATTACAAATCCGGATGATGTAAACGTAGCAGACGTTACAATTGCAATGGCAAAAGCCCGCATGAGCTTAAACCTCGCGCAGACCGTAATCGACCGTCTTGTTACCGGCTGGAATGAAATAACTACTACAAGATAAAAAATAGACCCCGAAGCAAGTTCGGGGTGACGCGGAATGCTTCGTTCCCACCGAACAAAGCTTTTTTTTACACGTCATTGCGAGCACGAAGTGCTTAGCAATCTATGTCAGGCTTTTTTAATCACCTTTTTATAAAAGACACTGGCCGCAAAGAAAAGGATCATAAGCGTAATTATAAACTTAACTGCACTCCAGATGTAACACCAGATTGTACTTACACTGGATGAGCCCCAGGATGAAAGTTCTCTGCGTCTCTTCTGTTTTTCGTAAAGCTTTGCTGCTTCTTCAATCAAATCATCAGAAATCTTTCTTCCCAGAGAATCATAAAAGGCTACCGGATATTTATTAAGAGCAGAGTTGACTTTGTATTCCGGCCATGCATAGTAGTAATAATAATCTCTATCTTCCGATAAACCTCTTTTGATAAGAGGCATTATAGCGTCATCAAGGTTCGTAATTTCTTTTGATTTTTCCTGTTCAATAAAAAGCTTTTTAGCTTCGGGACGAATCTCGTTTGAAACACGACGGTTGAAATCATCATAGTACTTACCATAGTCAGTCTGGCGTAGAGGCATTTCAATTTCTTCTACGGAACTAACAATTTCTTCACCCTTTGAGTAGCGGGAAACGAGACCATTTGCATCATCATAAGGCTGATCTGGATTATCAGCTTTTATGATTGCCGAAAAATGTCCTTCTACACCAGCTGATCCTTCCGGATTATAACGACCTGCAGCAAAAGCATTTGTGCTTGCTGTAATTATAAGTGCAAGGAACATAATCACTATTTTTGTAAGAAAATTATTCTTTTTCATTTTTCACATCTCCTGTGTTTGTATTTTCAAAAATGACACGGTGGGCATCATCTTTTTCTATTTTGATGTTTTCTCGATTAGAAATAGTCTTAAGAAACGAGCTACATTCTTCTTTCTGATAAAAGTATTCTTCGTAATTGTTTCCTGCGTTACGGAAAAGTTTTGAAGCGGATTTCAGATTATATAAATCATCAGCGGCCAGAAGGAGTTTTGCTCCGGCTTTACCTTCATCAGTTTTAAATAAATGCAGACAATAAATGCCAACGGATTTTCCGGCTTCTTCCAAAAGCTTAAAAAGTTTCATCCATTCAGTTTTGTCTTTCACTTCTGTTGTAAGACTCGGGCATTCAAAAAAAGAAGTGATGGAATAATAATTGTTGAATTTTACATTCAGACTAGAGGGCATAGGATATGTGGAATTATTTTCAGCCTCGCAGAGAGAATACAGCTCCAGAAGAGATTTATTCGGCATAAAGCCTTCCTTTGTAATCTTAATTCCAAAATCAAAATAATCATTCGAAAAAGAATCCTTAATCAGCAGAATATCATTTCCAAACTTAAGATTATTGATTGTATGCTCAAAAATCATTTCTGCATCCGTAGATAAAAGAGATTCTTCAGAATCATAGTTAGAAGTCCAGTTAGAACCATACTCTCGAAGGTAAAGAACATTATCCTTCATTCCAATAAAGTGATTTTTCAATTTAGTTTGCTCCATCCTTTTCTTTTGCTTCAAAATACTTTCTGATTTTCCAGGCTATGAAGTCTGCTTTTTTTTCATCTGAATATTGCGCTACAATTTCCCCGTTAAAGATTTCTTTCCCTTCAATTCTGATTGCACAGTTTTTTCCAGCCGGAAAGTTCGCCGTTGCAATAGAAATGCTTGGAAGAATGTAATCCAGGCTCCATAAATCAAAACGCAGGTCTTTGAGTTTTTCTACCAGCAGCTTTGTTACCATTTTCATCTCGTAAGAAAAAACTACATAGTCGCGTCCCATGGTATTCAGCTGGCTTTCCAGAAAATCAACTTTGGGCAAATCCTTTTTAGGGAAAAGCTTTGCGTAAAACTCACTTAATTTGACTGCTACGACAATAACCACAGCAATCCCAACTCCAATAGCGGCCCCAACGCCAACCCAGGTTAAAGTGATTAATAATGTGTTCATGTAATTGTATAGGGGAGGAAGTGAAAAAAGTTGACAGTAAAAAAAAGAAAAATATAAAAAATTATACTTCTTTTGAAAGTTTATAAGTTACAGAAGCTATATAAAGCAGAATTTGCGTTTTATGCTCAATAAGAAAGTCAATGGAATGGCTGTTAAAGTCGGGCTCGTAGGTTAGAAAGATGATATTTAAAAGACGGGAAAGTCTTTCCATTAAATATTCATTTCTGGATATTTCACTGCTGTAATCAAGTTTATCATTTTGTTTTATCCTTGCGGCAAATTCTTCAATAACAGATATTGTAATTTCATCTGGCTCAGCCTCTTTAATTTTCATTATTAGAGAAGCAAGTGTTTTACATTCTTTTCTGATGCTTTCAGTGCAAACTTCATTCATGGAAGAGAATAGTACGTTTTGTGCGATGAAGTTTTTTATTTTATCATCAATATACCTTTTTGAATCAGAATCAAGATATAAGAGAATATCTGCAAGTGTAAGCAGAAGGTCCTTATATTTTTCAGGTTTTAAAAGTTCCTTTATTGTTCTGCTTGTACCGTTGTGAACATAATTGTTCCTATCCAGATAAAGGTAACGGGTATACATTGCATTCTTGTTGGTTTCCCTATAATTTTTCAGGATTCGATTTTTATCATCAGAATATAAAACATCTCCTGATTCATTAAATAATCTGCATTCTATTATGTTACGACAAAAGAATTTTTCTCCGTATTTTTGGATGAACACTTCCGTATTGAAAGGATAAATGCTCTGGTAAATAGCGGGAATCCAGAAACCTCTGTCCAGGTCTTTTATTTTTTTCTGATTGTCTAATGCATCCTGATTGTAACATTTTTCTTTTTTATCAAAATAAACAGGAAATTTTTCCTTCTGGACTTCACGCAGATGGTTCAATATTGCAATGATATTTTCCTTAAATTCAGGCTCTGTTCGTGAAAATCTGAAAAGTAGTTCAACTAAAAGTGAATTATCTTTCAAATCAGATATATTCAGAATGTTATCATCAAATGCAATTTCATTATTTGAAAAATTTGAAGGATTCAAATGATTCTTCATTGCATTCCAATTTAAAATAAATTTTAATTGTTGTTTCCACCAGAAAGGGTTGCGATATGTAACAGCCAGATTAAAAGGAATCTTTAATTGCTGAATTGTTTGCAATATTTCTGGTTTCTGAAAATCCATAAACGGATGAAAGCAGGTGGTAAAGTCTAAGGCCGAATCATTAAGTATATTTTGATTTTTTAACCAGCTTTCAAACTGATGCTCTTTATCTTTTGATTCACTGTTTGCATAACCACATATTTCCCAGAACATGAAGAAAAGCATCTGTTCTAAAAGTGTAGTTTTATCTGTCCATGTAACTTCATCAGGTTGAGTCTTGTTTGTGTTCTCAATTTGATCCAGAAGTTTATTCATGAGTCCTGTATTTTCAATCTCTTTTGGGGTATAAAAAATAGTCTTTACATCATCAAAAGACATTTCTTTCAAAAGCATATAAAGACAGATTGCTACCCCGTGTTCGAGGTTCAAGGTTTTGCTATAAATGCTTTCTTTTCCATAAAGATTTTTTCCGAGTTCCTGTTGATTTTCTTCGCTGATGCTTTTAAATACGGAGATTGCTTCCTCAAAAAGTGCCAGTGCACTTTCATTATGCAGTTTTGTGTGTTCCGGAACTTTGAACATTCCATAAGGAGTTTGCTGCATAAGGAAGATTTTGTTTTCTTTCCGGGAATTTTCCTGGCGCATTCTTCTTTTGTTATAAAAAACACGTTCAAATAAAATGAGCCTCATTTTATTCTCTTCTGTTGGATTCAAATTATTTTCCAGGGAAAGGAGAATTTCAAGACTTCGTGAAACAGTTTGGAATTCCGATAAAATGCCTTTTCTTATTTTTGTTTTAATAGTTTGTCCGTTATTTGTTATAACTGTTATTTCATCATCAGATTTTTCTTTCTTTTCGGCGATTTTTGTATAGATAAAAGGAAGGTCAGTATAAAAATATCTTCGCTCTGAAAAATCAATATTTATAAAATTTGAAAAAAAACGTTCCATCTCAAGATTAAAGCGGTTCAGTCTTTCGTTTTCAGGTATAAGAATATAATAATTAAGAAGATCAATAATAGTCTTAATATCATTATCTGGAAAATCAAAGCAAAGCCCCATAATGGTAAAATATAATCCAAAACAAATAGAAAGATTAGCTTGTGTAAATCTTCCGTTTGCAATTGAGCGCAGATTTATTGGAATATGTTGGTAATTTGGATATTTGCCGGAAGAAAAATCAATAAGAAATGTAGAAGTAAAATCAATATCATCCAAAAAAGGAATCTTATTTCCATTGCTTTCGAGTCTAGTTGCTACCATATCAATCCAAAGTGACATATCGTCATTGAAATAGTTTTTACCTTCATTTGAAATAAGATAACAAAGCTCTTTCCTAAACCAATCCGATTTATGATGATTTGTAAGGAGTGCAAGCTGAGTTCCCAAGCCTAGAAGAGACAGCTTTTCAAAATAATTACTGATATCATTTTCAATAAGAATATGTCGGATTTTGTTAGTAATTGTATAAAAATCATCTTTGTTGAAAGTAGTAAATTTATTTTTTAATTCTGAAAAAAGCGATATTATGTCTTCTGTCATTTTTTTTCCTGTTCTTTTATGATAAATTATAAAACTTTTTTTAGGAAAATCAATTTAATAAAAAAAAGTAAACTGTCAACATTTAAAGAAATCACTAATATATATAAGGTAGAATGTTATTAAAATTGTTTATAAAATATAATTGTGTTAGCATGTTATTTGTGAGGTAAATTAAATGAAAAAAATTGTATTTGTATCCTTGATGATGGCTGATAAAATGGAGAAGAGACACTACCCGGTCGATGGAAATAAATTTATTGAATATCCAGGAAAAGTTTATTATGCAATCAATGCAATTCTTGCACAAACCTTAAAATCAGATGATGAAGTAAAGATCCTTTTACTGGAAACAAAGGCTGGAGAGCAGGCCGGTGAAAAAAATGCAAAATTTTTTGAAGATGAACTTAATGAAATCAATAAGAAAAACAATATTGGTGCAAAAATTACCTATGAGAGAATTTCTTCTGATTTTATAGTTTCGAAAGACAAATACAATTCCCTATTCATGAAGTTGATCAAAAATTTTGAAGGAGAAGAAAAATTGTATGCAGACATTACCTTTGGACCAAAATCTCTGCCTCTGGTAATCTTCAGTGCGTTACAATTCGGTGAGAAATTTTATGAATGTTCAATTGGAAATATAATCTATCTGAAAACTGAGTTTGAAAAAGGTAATGAAATAAAAGCAGACAGTCAACTTATTTGCGATTATACCCCTTTGTACCAGTTAAATAGTTTTATAACAACCATGCAGTCTTCTTCCGGCGATAAAGCAAAGAAAGCTTTTGAAATTCTTTTTAGGGAATAATTGATATGAATAAAACAGATATTTTTGACAATATCAACAACTTATATTCAGAATATCAATTTCTTTATGAAAAGAAGCTCGATAATTATGAACAATACTATATTGCTTTTGAAACGGAGAAGAACAATTTATTTCACGCAATTTTAAAACTGTATTGTAAGAGTGATAATAGTGATAGCTGGGATTTTATCGATATAATTACTGAAACAATAGATTCTGCACTGGAAAAATTTCCGGAATATTTGAAAAAAAATCAAGATAAAAAGCAGAATGAGCTTACTTTCAGCCAGTATGTTTGTGTAAAAATTAATAACTGCCTGAGTAAAGCAAAAAGTATTCAGATTGCGGAAAATAATACCGGTGGAAGTAAAATTACAGAACACGAAGCCAGAATGATTCGTGCAATAAAAAAAGATTTTGAAAATCTTAAGAGCTTTAATCTAACAGAAGAAGATTTAATTGAGGAAATATCATTGAGACAAGGTATAGGAAAAAAAACAGTTAGAAAATATTTGCCGCTTATACGTAATAATACCAAGTCTATAAATGATATTTTTTTGGAAGTGACATCAAATTCTATTACTCCAGAAAATGAATTATTTGTTAGTGAGGTACAAGCTGGCCATTCTAAGCTTTTACCGAAAGTTCTTGAAGCAATGGAAAGACAACATAACCAAAACGATAAAATGGAAAGTCAGGTTCTTACGGTACATCTGCTTAAAAATTTTAAGAACGACAAAAAGGCTGCTCTTAAAAATGATTTAGATTTTTTAAAAACTCATAAAGAAATTTATGAATTACTTAAAAACTATCACTTTATTGATAAAGAAATATTAATCAGCTTTTTCGAAGATATTAATTATTCTCTTAAGACTGATAAATCAATTGAAGATGAAAACGGAATGGAAAAAGGTTCTGCAAACCACAAATGGAATAGATTCATTGAGAAAATGAAAAAAGAAAATCCTGAGTTAGAATATTAAAAAAATTAAAAATAATCTGTCAACTTTTCAAAACTTCACCCCTATTAATAAGTATGCAAACAATAGGGGGACGTATGAAATACTACGAAATTAAAGTTAAATGCGGACATGTTGGAAAGAACAATTATTATGTTGGAACTTTGTATCTGTATGGAGAGAACGGTCGTGAGGCAGCAGCCTATGCACGTCGTCATCCAAGAGTAAAACATGACCAAAAGGATGCAATTCTTTGTGTAAAAGAAATTTCTCATGAAGCCTATTTGAAAGGTAAATCTGATACCAGAAAATCAGTTTACTGGACAAGTACATGTATCCAGCAGCAGCGCATGTTCTGCCCTGAGCTTGCAAATCAGGTTCTGCAGGAAGACAAGAAAAAATCACAATACAGAAAAAATCATTCTCTAAGAAAAAATTATAACGCCTTTGACCCGATGTACAGCGAATATTCAAGGTATCACGGAAGAATTGAAACAGCTGCATTGTAAACTATTTAAGGAGTAGAAAAAAATGAAATTCGATTTTTGGAACAATAAAAAAAGAAAACTTGAAGCTCAGCAGAAAGAAATCCGTCAGGAAAGAGAACAGTCAAAACGTGTAAAGCGAACGGAAAGAAATCTTACGAAATCCCTTGCCGTAAATCTTAGGACTATTGGATTGCTTAATGAATCAATAAAGTCTGAAAATTCTTTACAGGAGAACATTCATACTTTCAATAAACAGGTTGCAGATTTTCAAAAGAAAGTCGATGAGAATCAGAGCTTGCAGCATAAGCTTCAGGATGAACAAAGTCGTTTGAGTTCCTGGGAAGAGGAGTTAAAAAATCAGGCCGAAGCGATCCGTAAGGAGGAAATGACGCTTCATATAAGAAGAGAGAGCGTAAAAAAAGAAGAACAGAGAATTGAAAAGAAAGATTCTGATTTGGAGTCCGAAAGACAGAATATCAAGGTTGAAAGAAGCTCTATGAAAGAGCAGCTTTCAAAATCAGAAAAAGCTGAAAAGGAATATCTAAAAGAAAAAGAAACTTATGAAAAAAAGAAGCTTTCTTATGAAAATAAAATAACGGGGCTGGATGAAAGGGAAAACAAATGTAAGGCTCGGGAAGAAGAACTTTCTAGACGTTTCTGTGAACTTAATGAGAAAGAGCGAAGTTTTTCAACAGCAGAAAAAGCAATAAAAGAAGAATTTGTAAAAGAAAAAGAAAGATGGGAATCCGAACGTGCGGAAATTGAAAATAATCTCAATGAAAAAATAAAAGAATATGACCGTAAAATGGCTGATATGGATGCATTAAAAGATACTCTGGATAACAGTACATTTGATGACAGTGAAGACGGTAAAAAAGCGAAAATCGTAGTAAAAGAATCTATTCGTGTTGCAACAAAAGTACTTGAAGATAGTCTCCAGAAATTTAAGGAGCTGGATGAAAAATATGCAAGTGGAACTTTCAAGGGATTTTCTGTTCCAATAGACGAAATCAGTCAGGTAATGGAAGAATTAAAAAATCAATATGCAGCAATAATAGAACATGCAGAATCAACTGGGCTTGATTTTTCTATCTGGATTAAAAAAATTGAGAATTCACTTCTTGAAGCAGATAAAAACTTTAAGTCATTCTTATTTGCTGAATGTTATAGAAATGCCCTTGAAGGATTGAGTTACTGTAATGGTTATGCAGATATCATTAACATTCTTAATGAATATGCTGGATCTGCAGAAAGCAGTTATGATACTTCTTCTGAAGAATCTGAATGGGAAGATTATTATGAGTTTTTGTTTGGTGATGATTTTGATTGCAATTTTGATTACAGTCAGCTCAATGAAAAAGTATTAAAAAAGCAGTATAGGAAAATGGCAAAAAAATATCATCCTGACACAGCCCCTGATGATAAGAAGGAGGAATACACAGACAAAACAACGCATTTAAATGAGATATGGGAAATCCTTTCAGATTCTGAAAAGAAAACTGAATATGATAATACTTATCGTGAAAAAAGAAATTCGCGCGAGGCTGCATAAACTATAATAAAGGAGAACAATAATTATGAATACAAGTGATATAAAAGTTGAAAACAAATTTAATCTTCCTGCTCTTAAAACTGCTGGCTGTGGTATTGTAAAAAAGCCGGAATCAAAAAACTTAAAGGCATTTGATACAGCTGCCATAAAAAAGCAGGCTAAAGTAAATGATATTCTGATAAAGGAGTCAATAAAACAACAGATGCACAAAGAACAGCAGATGCATAAGGGGCTGGATTTGGTACTTATGGGAGACCTTACAGGCTCAATGAGTAATTATCATAGTATTCTGAAATCAAAGTTTAAGGAAATCTGCGAAACTCTGTTTCCGCTTATTCCAAATCTTCGTATTGGTATAATTTTTTATTTGGATCATGGAAGCGGAGACCCATATATTACAAAAGTACAACCTTTGACTGTAGATATTCAGAAACTGGAAAACTTTATTACTTCAACATCCGATGGAAGTGGTGGAGATTCCGACGAGGCTGTTGAAGATGCCTTACAAGATGCTCTTGTGATGAATTGGAATGAAATCAATGTACATTCTGTTGTACTTTTTGGAGATGCCCGGCCGCATGAAGCTTGCAATTGTCCTTATCAGCATGATTATTTTAATATAACCCGAGAGCTTTTTTCAAAGCAGATTACTGTAAATACTGTTTACTGTTCATCGTATTATGATTACAGAAAAATTGCTTCTTTGTATGAAGTAGATATTGGTGACTTTGGACATAGGATTTCGCGTCTTAGTGATGTAGAATTTTTTTCATGGCTTGCAAATGTTACTGGTGGGGTAGCAATAGGTGCAGAACAGATTGATGATATTGTGGATATTATTAAAGCGATGGCAGCTAAAGATGCCGGAAAAATTGACGAACTGGAAAGAGAAGAATTGAAAATTTCACGTCGGCCTATACCGGCACTAATACATATTAAAGAGCGTGCTAAGTTTATTGAGAATAAAAGGAAGATTTTAGGAATTACAGGAAGTGTGTAACTAACTAACAGTCATTAATTATAACTAACTATCATTCATTATTTTTTCGTTTGCATTATTTTACTTCCTATGTTATACTTAATTAAATTTAGTATGTAAATTTGGTAAAAATTTCTTTAAAATTCGTTCACGGGAGGGGTCAGATGAACGAATGGCTTAAAAAGGTTACCGAGTCGGCCAAAAAGATGTGGTCGAACTGGAAACCGATTCAAAAAGTCATATTATTTGGCATAATTGTAATTGTAATAGTTGTCATAATTGCGTCAGTGAAGCTTTCTGCAAAGCCTTCTACTGTCCGTCTTTTTAATGCTCCTGTAACAGATCAGAATTCTCTAACTCAAATACTCGACCGCCTCTCACAGGAAAATGTAAATGCCTACACAAACGATGCAGGTTATATTTCAGTAGATGACGATAAAACTGCCCGCCGCATGCGAGAGATTTTGATTTCTGAAAATCTTGTTCCTTCATCAGTTGACCCTTGGGCAGGTTTTTATGACAGAAGCTGGTCTACAACCGATGCAGACCAGAATGTAAAACTTAAAAATACAATTCAAAGACAGTTAAAACAGCATATTGAAGCAATTGCCGATGTTCAGCTGGCAGATGTAAATATTGTTTTACCGGAAAATCAGCTTTTTTCTGCTGATCAGAATCCTGTTACTGCAAGTGTTATTCTTAAAACTACCCCTCAGAGTAACCTTTTGCAGGACAGAAAGCGTATTCTTGGTATTCAGCGTCTCATTCTTTCTGCTGTAGAAGGTTTGCGCGAAGAAAATCTTATAATCACTGATGTCGATGGAAATCAGATTAATGATTTTGAAGGCATGGCAGAAAGTGACCGTGTAAGCATTATCGAAAAGCAGCAGAAACTTATCCGTAAACAGGAAGTTGAGCTTCGTGCAAAAATCCTCAAAGCTCTTCAGAGAACCTTCCGAGAAGACCGCTGCCGCGACATGAACGTTGCAATCGAAATGGATATGTCTCAGAAGACCAGCGAGTCTAAAGAGTTTTCTCCAATCGTTATTAAGCCTGATAATCCGGATACTCCTTATGATGATTCTGAATACCGCGATTATCTTCCTCGTTCAAGTCAGACTGTAACAAAAGAATGGCAGGGAACAGGTTATAATCCGGAAGGACCTGCCGGTGTAGAAGGTCAGACACCACCTGTTTATTCTGATATGTCAAATGTTATTGGAAAATCTACAGAAACCGGTGTGTCACAGAATAACGAATTAAACGAAAAAACAACTCAGGAAATATCTTCTCCTAAAATCGATAAGATTTCGGTTTCTGTCAACCTCGACGGAAAATGGAAGAAGGTAAAAGATAATAACGGAAATCTCATAATCGAAGATGGTGCAATCAAACGCGAATATACTCCTGTTTCTCCGGAAGAAATTGCAGAGGCTGTTCGCCTTATTCAGGGTGCTATCGGTTATGACAGAAGTCGCGGAGACCGAGTAGAGGTAACTAACATTGCCTACGACCGCGATGACGAGTTTGAAGCAGAAGATGCAGAATATTTTGCAGCAATTCAGCGCCGCAGAACAATTCTTCTTATTCTTATTGCAATTGTTGTTGTTCTTGTCGGCTTTATTCTCTTCCGCATTATCAGCAAGGAAATGGAACGCCGTCGCCGCGAACGCGAAGCTCGTCTTCTTGCAGAACAGCAGGCAGCCCGCGAACGCGCTCTCTGGGAAGCAAAGGACGACGGTATGGAAGTTACAATGTCTGTCGAAGAGACAAGACGTATGGAGCTTCAGGAAAATGCAATCTCAATGGCAAAGGAACATCCGGAAGATGTTGCAATGCTCATAAGAACATGGTTGATGGAGGAATAGTTTATGTCAGACGAAGCAACAGAAGCACCGAAATCAAATCCAAAGCCGGTACCAAAGCCTGGGCAGCTTAAGCCAGCAGGTTCTGGTTCATCATCAAAAAAAGGCAATAAGGATTATAAAAGTTTAACAGGTCGCCAGAAAGCCGCCATCTTCCTCATCTCGCTTGGACCAGAGGTTTCTGCCGAAATCATGAAGCATCTTCGTGAAGACGAAGTTGAAACCCTTACCTTTGAAATTGCGCGTCAGGAAAAAGTAAATCCTGAGTTTAAGGATGCCGTACTTGAAGAGTTCCAGGAGCTCATGAATGCTCAGAACTTCATCACAACCGGTGGTATCGACTATGCCCGCGAACTTTTGGAGAAATCTCTCGGTTCACAGAAAGCCATCGATATCATCAATCGACTTACTTCAAGTCTTCAGGTTCGTCCTTTCGACTTTATCCGCCGTACAGACCCGGCTCATCTTTTGAACTTTATTCAGCAGGAATATCCGCAGACTATTGCCTTGATTCTTGCTTACCTTGAACCAGGCAAGGCTGCTGTAATCATGCAGAACCTGCCGGAAGATATGCAGGCCGAAGTTTCTAAGCGTCTTGCAACAATGGACCGAACTTCACCTGATGTATTGCGCGACGTTGAACGCGTATTGGAAAAGAAGCTTTCTACACTGTCCAGCGAAGACTACACTGCTGCTGGTGGTGTTGAAGCAATCGTTGAAATCCTTAACCTTGTTGACCGTTCTTCTGAAAAGTCTATTATCGAATCTCTCGAAGAGGACGATCCGGATTTGGCAGAGGAAATCAAAAAGCGAATGTTCGTATTCGAAGATATCGTTATGCTCGACGACCGTGCTATTCAGAAGGTACTCCGCGACGTCGACCAGCAGGAGCTCGCAAAAGCGCTTAAGTCTGTTGATACCGAAGTACAGGATAAAATCTTCCGTAACATGTCTAAACGTGCCGCATCTATGCTTAAGGAAGATATGGAGTTCATGGGACCTGTCCGCTTAAAGGACGTTGAAGAGTCTCAGCAGAAGATTGTATCTATCATCAGACGTCTTGAAGACAACGGTGATATTGTTATTGCACGTTCCGGCGAGGACGAGCTTGTATCATAAAATTGTGCGAGGGTAGGAAGAGATGGCAAAAACTGTATTTCGTCCCGGCGAAGCAAAAAATATCGAAGAAAAAGTAATGCTTCCTCTTTATAAGGATTATTCTCCGATTGAAGAAGCTGTTGTAGAAGAGGAAGAAGAATACACCGGACCTACCGCCGAAGATTTGCGCCGCGAGGCAGAAGAATATAAGGCACAGTTTGAGCAGGAGAAGCAGCAGTTAAAAGCTGATGCCCAGAAAGAAGCTGAGCGTATTATTAAAGCCGCAGAAGATACTGCCTTTGCAGAAGTTAAACGCCAGACAGACCAGGCGGCTGTAATTAAGGCTGATGCTGAAAATGAAGCTGCTGCAATTGTTGAAAAAGCAAAAGCAGAGGCTGCTCAGATAGTAGCCGAGGCTAACGCCCAGCACGATAAGATTGTTTCAGAAGCCCGCAACGAAGGTTTTGAACAGGGAAGTAAGGAAGGCTTTGATAAAGGTTCTGCAGAAGTAGACCGCCTTATTGACCGCATGCATAAAATCCTCGAAGCTGTAATGCAGCGCCGTGAGGAAATACTCCAGGATACAGAAAGCCAGATTGTTGAACTTGTAATTTTGATGGCCCGCAAGGTTATTAAGATTCTTTCTGAAAATCAGAAGAATGTTATTATGGCAAATACAGTTGCCGCTTTACGCAAGGTAAAGACCCGCGGTTCTGTAACACTCCGTGTTAATATTGAAGATGTTAAGCTTACAACTGCTCATGCAGATGAGTTTATTCAGCATGTTGAAAATGTTCAGGGAATTACTGTTCAGGAAGATTCTTCTGTTGAAAAGGGTGGCTGTATCGTAGAAACTGATTTTGGCGCTATTGATGCCCGTATCTCAAGTCAGCTTACAGAGCTTGAAAATAAGATTCTCGAAGTTTCTCCTGTTAAAAATATCAAGCGGTCAGATCCTCTTACTTCGGCCGAGTAAAATAAGTAGAGCGGGGGTGGGACTGTGCGTTCTTCTTATACAGGTGAATTTAATTTTACAAAATATCTCGAAAAAGTTGTTGATGCAGAAACCATTTTGTACACTGGCCGGGTAACTGCAGTTAAAGGTCTTGAAGTAGAAAGTGAAGGACCGCGCTCGGTAATCGGCGAAATGTGTACGATAAAATTGCGCGACGGCAAAATGCTTCAGGCCGAGGTTGTCGGACTTGATGATAAAACTGTAAAGCTTGCACCATTTGGTGAAACTAAAGGAATTGAAGTCGGCTGTGAGGTTGTAGCATCCGGCCGAAGTCTTATGGTTCCGGTTGGTCCCAATCTTTTAGGCAGAATGATTAATGCTACCGGCCGCCCTTGTGATGATAAGGGCGAAATTGTTCCGGAGACCTATTATCCTGCTGTTGCAAATCCGCCATCTCCAAATGAAAGAACTGATATTAACCGCCGTATAACAACCGGTGTGCGTGCCATAGACTCATTGCTTACAGTTGGTAAAGGCCAGCGTCTTGGAATCTTTGCGGGCTCTGGTGTTGGTAAGTCAACACTACTTAGTATTATTGCCCGCAATACAGATGCTGATATAAACGTAATCGGTTTGATTGGTGAACGTGGCCGCGAGGTTCTGGACTTCGTAAAGCGTGACCTTGGCGAAGAAGGTATGAAGCGTTCTGTGTTAGTTGTGGCTACCAGTGACGAGCCTTCTATCTGTCGTCTCCGTGCCGCTCAAGTTTGTACAGCCGTTGCAGAATATTTCCGTGATCAGGGTAAAGACGTTATGCTGATGATGGATTCAGTAACCCGTTTTGCTCATGCCCAGCGAGAAATAGGACTTGCAAACGGTGAACCTCCTGCACAGAAGGGCTACCCGCCAAGCGTATTTGATATGATTCCAAAGCTGCTTGAGCGTTCAGGTACAAATCACAAAGGTTCTATTACAGCTTTCTATACCGTTCTTGTAGATGGTGATGATATGAATGAGCCTATTACCGATAAGGTTCGAGGAACTCTTGATGGTCATATTGTATTGAACCGCAAGTTAGCTCAGGCTTACCATTATCCGGCAATTGATGTACTTCAGTCTATTTCGCGTTTGTCAAAACGAGTAAGTGGTGCTCAAACTCGCAAGGCTGTTGGCCGACTCCGTACATGGATGGCAACATATTCTGATAATGAAACAATGATTACTGCCGGTATCTACCAGAAGGGGAACTCACCTGAGATTGACCAGGCAATAGACAAGCATATGGCAATAGAAGAATTCCTCAAGCAGGAAGAATACGAGCCTTGTCCAATGGCTGAAACTCTGAAAAAGCTTTCAGCTCTCACTGGAATTGAAATTCCGGAAGAAGAGTTTGTTGAGGCTCCTGCAATTGGAATTCCTACAACTGCACAGATTGTTGATGCAAATACTCCGGTGGTTGAGTAGCCCGAAGGGCGTATCGAAACCACCTTGTGAGCCGAATTTTGCGGTGGTTTCGATACGCCGCTACGCGGCACTCAACCACCGTATTATAAGTTTATGAAGAAATTTACCTTTGAACTCCAGAAAGTCCTAGAATTCCGCGACTTTGAAAAACAGCAGGCCGAAGGCGAGCTTGCGAAAGCCCTAGCCGTAGAAACCGAAATAAACGACAATCTCAAAAAAATAGCCCAGAACTATGCTGCAGTAAAAGCTCAGATGAAAGGTTCCCTGAATGTTCAGGACTTTATGGCCCAGAGCCAGTACAACAATCTGCTCGAATATCAAAAAGAGGAACTTCTAAAGCAGCTTGCCCAGGCAAAGCTTGTTACCGAGCAAAAGCGCGAAGTCCTGCGAGAATGCATGAAAAAAACAACCGCCCTCGAAAAACTCCGCGAAAAGCAGCTTGCCGACTGGAAACAAGCCGCCGATTACGAAGAAGCAGAGCTCCTCGATGAAGTTAAAAATAAGTTATAGCGTGGTTGAGTAGCCCATAGGGCGTATCGAAACCACCCTATGAGCCGAAATTTATGGTGGTTTCGATATACCGCTACGCGGCACTCAACCACCGTATTTCCTAGTATTTAAACGCACTTCCTCCAATAAATTCTCTTATGATAGAACGTGGTGGTACTGCGCTTGGTGAGATTGTTGCAAAGTTCTCGAGGAACTGGAGCAGACGTCTTGCCTCTGCGTATTCCTTTTCCATTGGTGTAACCTGGCGGAGAAGTGGTGCTGCATAAACACGAAGTACAGACAACTCGTAATCCAGCGCTGTGTTCAAAACTGCATCCGCATTATTCTGGAACGGGAAGATGTGCAGCTCTTCACCGCGGCGAACACTTGGCCACATTTCGATTGTTCCCGCTGCAGGCTTTCCGCGGAAGTTGTTGTCGCGGACAATGCGGCGAATCAGGCGGTTATCGCTGGTTGAAATGCGGTTGTGGTCATCCAGGTTGAGCTGGGTGAGGGCAGAAAGGTAAATCTTAAACTTGAGCTCCGGTGCAACCTTTGGAGTAAGCTTATCGTTCAAACCATGGATTCCTTCGAGAATAAGAATCTCATTTTCTGCAAGGCGTAATTTATTCTTGTCCTCAAAATATGAAGTTCCTGTGTGGAAGTCGTAGCTTGGAATGATAACTTCTTTGCCATTGAACAAATCAACAAGCTGATTGTTCAAAAGCTCAATGTTCAGGGCTTCAAGGCATTCATAGTCAGGCTTACCATCTGCATCAAGCGGAGTTTTATCGTGGCCAACATAGTAGCAGTCGAGGCTGATTACCTTTGGCTGGTAGCCCATAGCCTGAAGCTCGAGGGCCAGCTTTTTAGCCGAAGTAGTTTTGCCGGAAGAAGAAGGTCCTGCAATCAGAACTACGCGGACAGTTTTCTTATCAACAATCTGAGAAGCAATCTTTGAAATATTCTTCTGCTGGTAGATTTCTGTGATTTCAATAAAATCATTAATCTTACGCTTACCAATCAGCTCGTTGAGGGAAGCTGCAGAAGTAACGTTCATTCTCTTTCCCCATTCCTTGTACTTGCTGTAAATCTCAAAGAGCTTTGGCTGGTCTTCAAACTTTGTAAGCTTGTCCGGATCAGAAGATTTAGGGAAGCGGAGAAGGAAGCCTTCGCCGTACTTCATCAATTCAAAAGTCTTAAGCACGCTTGTTGAAAGTACAAGAGGACCAAAGTACAAATCAGAAAAATCTCCAATCGAATTGATTTTGATTGTTGGAGTACAGTTGAACTTTATCTGCTTGCGGGTTTCTACAAGGTTGAGTTTTTCAAAAAGCTCTGCAGCCTTTGCGTAAGGAATTGTCTCTGTTGTGATAGGAATATCCTTTTCTACAAGAGCCTTCATCTCGGCAGTGAGCTGTTTGATTTCCTTTTCGGTAACCTTTTTAGCACCTTCGAGGGTGTAGTAGTAGCCGTAACCAAGGCTGTGGCCTACAAGAAGGCGGGCCTTAGGAAAAAGGTTGTGAGCAGCAGCGGCAAGTAAGAGGCAGAGAGAGCGGCGGTAAACAGCAGCTCCATCCTTTGATTTTGCTACAACCGGCTCAAGGGCTGCATCGTAAGTAAGAGGCATGTCCAGAGGGCAGATTTCGTTGCTGATTCTTACTGCATAGATTTCTTTATCCGGGATTCCAAAGTTTCCTGTAATTACCGAAACAGGTGTGCCGTATGGAACCAGTTTTTTAGTGATTTCTTTTTCGTCTTTTATAAATGTAATGCTGATGTCGTTCATGATAGATACCTCACAGTTGTTCGATTTTTTCTCCGATTCTTCTATTATAAAGGGTAAATTCTGATTTGTGAAATAAAAAAAACGGGGAAGTGCCCCAAGCGTGGAGCCATGCCGAAGGCAGCCACTGGAGCGAGCGAACGAAGTGAGCGAGTGAAGCGGCCGAGCGATTAGCGAGTGGCGGAAGGCGCCTTGGACTTTGATGCCGGGCCCATATAATATTGAATAAATTTTTCATTTGTGGTATTTTTAATAGATAAAATTAGTATTCTATTATATACAAGGAGTTCCTAATGTCAGGACATAGTAAATGGGCCACCATTAAACATGCAAAGGGTTTGGCCGATGCAAAGCGTGGTAAGATTTTTACCAAATTTATTAAGGAAATTTCTATTGCTGCACGTATGGGCGGTGGAGACCCTAACTCTAACCCTCGTCTTAGAACTGTAATTATTAAGGCTCGTGCTGCTAACATGCCTAAGGATAACATTGAACGTGCTATCAAAAAGGGTACTGGTGAAGACGGTGGAGCAGCATACGAAGAGTATCTCTACGAAGGTTACGCTCCTGGCGGAGTTGCTGTAATGGTTGAAGTTCTTTCTGATAACAAGAACCGTGCAGCTGCTGACGTTAAAAACATTTTTGCAAAGAACGGTGGAAACCTTGGAACTTCTGGTTCTGTTTCTCGTATGTTCCAGCGCAAAGGTACAATCGAACTTGATGCTGAAAAGGTAAACGAAGACGAAGTAATGGAAGTTGCTTTGGAAGCTGGTGCTGATGATATCGTAAACGAAGACGGAATTATCACTGTAACAACAACTCCAGATGCATTTACTGCTGTTGCTGAAGCTCTCCAGGATAAGGGCTATGAAACACTTTCTGCTGACGTAGGAATGGTTCCAGATGCTTATACTCCAGTTGATAAGGATACTGCTGCTAAGGTTCAGCGCCTCATCGACCGTCTTGAAGACAACGACGATGTTCAGAACGTATACCACACAGCTGAATATCCAGATGACTTTGAGCCAGAGGCTTAATTAATACTTATCATATAGTATGATGGAAAAGGAGCACGCACGTGTGCGAAGAGTTCTGGGCATTGACCCGGGACTCGCAAATACTGGTTTTGGCGTAGTTGATTTTTTTGAAGGCCGTTACCGCATGGTATCTTACGGCTGTATTACAACTAAGGCTGACCAGCCACACGGAGAGCGGCTCCTTACTATTTATAGCCGCCTTGTTGCGGTAATTCAGGAGTTTCAGCCGGATGAAGCCGGAATGGAAACTCTTTTTTTTGCCCGAAATGTTACTTCTGCAATGGGAGTTGCTGAGGCCCGCGGAGTTGTTACTCTCTGCCTTGCCCAGCATAATATTCCGCTCGGGGAATACCAGCCTAATCAAATAAAACAGGCAGTCACTGGGACTGCCTCTGCCGACAAGGAACTTGTTGAACGATATGTAAAGATTCTGCTAGGCTTAAAAACTGAGCCTAAGCCTGACCATGCGGCAGATGCGCTGGCCGGTGCTATTACACACCTGCATTATTCTACTTCAAAGCCTCCACGAGGACTGTAAGATTTTCTTCCATAATTTTAAGATAGGTTGTGCCAGCTGCAGCCTGCTTTGCGGTTGTTGATTGGATTGAATCCATGGTAAGCACGCGGGCATTTTTCTTTTTTGTGTTCTGTACGATTGTGCGGGCAATCTTACCGTCGCCTGATTCAATTTTCAAGACTGTGTTCAGACCGAGTTCGTCAGCCTTCTTTGCAAGGAAGATTACTGTTTCAAAGCTGGCTTCTGTTTCTGCTGAACAGCCGACAAAGGCCGCAAAGTAGTCTAGTCCGTAGTCGTCTACAAGATAGCGGAATGGGAAGCGGTCTCCAAAGAGTATTGTCTTTTTACTTCCAGCCTTTACTGCTGCTGCGTATTTTGCATCGAGGGCGTCGAGGCGGGCGGTGTAAGAGGCGAGATTTGCCTTGTAAGCGGCAGCGTTAGCGGCATCTTTTTCGCAGAGGGCGGCTGTAATTTCTGCACTAAAGATTTTTGCATTGCGGAGAGAAAGCCAGACGTGCTCGTCGTATTCTACCTCGTCTTCGTCATCGTGATGATGGTGATGTTCTTCTGCTTCGTGGTCGTGGTCGCCGTCGTGGTGGTGCTCGTGCTCATCATCCTCTTCCTCTTCGGCCTGTATTCCTTCTTTTACTTCCTCGGCTTTTACTTTGTCGCCCAGAGTTTCGAGAAGATTTATTACCTTCATGTTTTTATTCTTTGCGTTTTTGAAGGCATCTTTTACCCAGCCGTCGCTTTCTCCTCCAACGTAGATGAAAATATCTGCTGTAGAGATTTTTGCGATATCCTGGATTGATGGCTGATAAGAGTGGAGGTCTACACCGTTTCCGAGAAGAAGGGTGAGTTCAACATTCTTTGCGTTATCACCAAGGATTTCGCGGGTCCAGTCGTACTCAGGGAAGATTGTTGTTACGACTTTGAGTTTGTCAGTTTTTTTATCTGATTTTTTTGCTTTTGCGGCAAACACTGATGATGTGAGTGCGAGGAGAATTGCTGCTCCTGCGATTATTTTCTTTACGTTCATATTTTTCTCCATATATTTGAATGTCATGCTGAACCTTCGCAGCATAGCTGCTTGGAGACTCGCTAAAAATAGTCCACTGGACTATTTTTGCCCTGCTATGCAGTGCCGCTCCCTATGTTTCAGGATCGGGATGACCGGGATGTTAAATCACCAGCTTTACTTTCTGCTTTACGAGGGTAGCAGGGGCAAGGAGCAGGGCAGAAATAATGAAAAGATTTATATAGCTGAAGGTTGAAAACTCGATTGATGTCAGCGGTGCTGGTTCTGAGATTTTATTATTGTTATGAATTATCTGCAGTACAAGACAGACAGGGCAGTCTTCTTCATAGCAATGATCTTCGTGACCGGCATGGAAACTTTCGAAGGCAAGAAGCGCAAACAGTGAAAGAGCGGCCAGAAGTGCCGTGGTGCGGAGCAGGTGGAAAATCTTTTTATTCATCTTCTTTTTCCTTCTTGCTGGCGCAGTCGGTACAAACGCCGTAAAAAACTGTACGTAGAGGATTAATTACAAAGCCATGCTCTGTCTTAAGATGACTGCCCAGATCTTCAAGCTCTTCGCACTCAAGGTGAATAAGGCGGCCGCAGAGTTCGCATTTTAAGTGAAAGTGCTGCTCGCTGGAATTGCATTTTTCACCTGCATACTCAAAACATGCTGCCGAATGTTCATCTATAAAATATTTCTGAATCTTTCCATCATTAACGAGCTTTTCCAGCTGGCGGTAAATTGTTGCAATACCTATTGAGATATTTTTTGCTTCAAAGTGAGCACGTACATCTTCTGCTGTAAAATGCTTTCCCTGCATTTCTCTAAGATATGAAAAAAGAAGTTCCTGCTGTTTTGTTTTATAGGCTGTTTTCTGCATTTATGAAGTATCCAAATTTGATAATGATTCTCAAATTATACGAATTACATAAAAAATGTCAATTGAATTTGAGAATTATTATCAATTTGAGAGCTTTCTTTTTTTAGCAGATCCTGAAACAAGTTCAGGATGACGGGGAGATTTAGTTCAGTATGACTGGAGATTTAGAATCTTCACAAGTCTCTTTATATCATCTATAATGCTAATATGTTCAATTCGCTTACAGGAATAATTACCGGAAAATTTCCTAAACAGGTTTTTATAGATACAAATGGAGTAGAATGGGATTTGTGTGTTCCCGATTCTAATCTTGATATGCTTCCACCGGTTGGCAATGAAGCAAAGATTTATACATATCTTCAGCATACAGATCAGCTTATGTCTCTTTATGGTTTTGCATCTGCCGATGAACGCAGCGTGTTTTTAGATTTACTTAAGGTTGATGGCGTTGGCCCAAAAGGTGCTGTAAAAATCATGAGTGCTGTTTCAAGTGCCCGCCTGCTTGATGTGCTGGAAAAGGGTGACCTTGAAATGCTGGAAAAAATTCCTGGAGTAGGTAAGAAGACTGCCGGTAAAATGATGCTGACTCTTAAGGGTAAACTTAAAATCAGCGAGAGTGCAGGGCCTGTTGTCAGTCTGAAAGCTGCAAGCCCTTATGCAGATGTTGTTATGTCTCTGGCCTCTATGGGCTATGATAAAAAACTTGTTGAACAGAAACTTGCCCAACTGGTTGAAATACTAACTAACGATAGTTCGTTTGCTGGTAAGAGTCAGAAAGAGAGGGAAGATATTCTCTTCCGTCGTGCTATTGTTGAGCTTGCTTAGCAGGGAGGGGATTTTATGGCTGAAGATTTTGGTGAAGATTTTTCTGCGATTGTACGTGCGGATCTGAAAGACAGATATGATGAACAGGATAATAAGCTGCGTCCTAACATGCTCAAGGATTTTCTTGGGCAGGAAAGCGTAAAGAAAAATCTTTCTACTTTTATTGAAGCAGCTAAGCTTCGCGAAGAGCCTCTGGACCATCTTCTGTTGATTGGTCCTCCGGGACTTGGAAAAACTACTCTTGCCCAGATTACAGCTCACGAACTTGGGGTTGATTTTAAAGTTACCTCTGCGCCTGCTCTGGATAAACCAAAAGACCTGGCCGGAATCTTAAGTACCATTACTCCGAGAACTGTTTTTTTTATTGATGAAATTCACCGCTTAAAGCCTGCAATTGAAGAAATGCTTTACATTGCAATGGAAGATTTTGAACTGGACTGGATTATCGGTCAGGGGGCTGCTGCCCGTACTGTCCGTATTCCTATTCCTCCGTTTACTCTGGTTGGCGCTACAACCAAGGCCGGTTCTGTTTCGAGCCCGCTTCGTTCCCGCTTTGGTTTTATTCCGCGTTTTGAATTTTATACTCAAAAGGAACTTGCTTCTATTATTAAGCGTTCTGCTAATATTCTTGAAATTGGAATTGATGAAGATGCCGCTATGCTCCTGGCTCAGTGCTGCCGTGGAACACCTCGTGTTGCAAACCGGGTGCTCCGCCGTATGAGAGACTTTGCTCAGGTTGCAGGAAGTAAGATTATTACAGTTGATATTGTTGACGAAGGGTTAAAGCGCCTCGAAATAGATGAAATTGGTCTTGAAAAGTATGACCGTGAAATTCTCCGTTCAATTATTGAAAACTTTGGCGGCGGCCCGGTTGGAGCAGAAACTCTTGCTATCTCTATCGGCGAAAGTATTGATACCCTGGAAGATTATTACGAGCCTTATCTGATTCAGTGCGGACTACTCCAGCGAACTCCGCGTGGCCGTATGGTTACGGAGAAGGCATACAGTCACTTAGGTCTAACACATGCTTCCGATTCAAAAGATGGACTTCAGGGAAGTCTCTTTTAATATGGATTGCCACGTCGCTACGCTCCTCGCAATGACGACGGTGGTTGACTAGACCGAAGGCCGTATCGAAACCACCTTATTTCCTATAACTCTGATTTGTGTTATTATAATTCTCATGTTAACATCCGATTTTAATTTTGACCTGCCTGAAGATTTGATTGCGCAGCATCCGAGTGGAGTGCGCGGGCAGGATAAACTTATGCTTTTGAATCGTGCTAGCGGCGAAGTAGAACATCATATGATGGACGACCTTCCAGATTTAATTGAGCCCGGCACTCTCATGATTTTTAATAACAGCCGCGTACGTCGTGCCCGTGTTTACGGCATCAAAGAAACTACCGGCCGCGAAACAGAATTCATGTTCCTCAATACAATTGATAAAGAATGCTGCATCTGGAATACAATGGTAAAGTCTGCTAAAAAGCAGAAGCCTGGAATGCATTATAAATTTCCTGACGGAACAGTTGCAGAAATTATAGAACACGAAGGAAATGCAGGTACAGAATTCCGTGCCCTTAAATTTGATTTTGCAATTGATGAAGACTGGTTTGAAAGAAACGGTCATATTCCTCTTCCTCCATATATTAAGCGCGGTGACACAGAAGAAGACTCTGAGCGTTATCAGAATGTTTATGCAACAAACACCGGTTCTGCTGCCTGCCCGACAGCCGGACTTCACTTTACAGAGGAAATGCTGGCACGCCTGGACGCAAAGGGAATTGAACGCCGTTTTGTAACTCTTCATGTAGGTCTTGGAACCTTTCTTCCTGTACGCGAAGAAAATATTGAAAATCATAAAATGCATGAAGAATGGTACACAGTTTCAAAGGAAACTGCAGATGCCATTAACAAGGCAAAATCAGAAGGACGCCCGATTCTTGCGGTTGGAACTACCAGTGTAAGAACTCTTGAAAGTGTTGCTCAGAAAATTGAAATGGAAGGTGGGGTAGTTGGGGCTAATAATGAGTGGGTACGCGCCGGAACAAACTCAACAAGCATTTTTATGTACCCGGGTTTTAAGTTTAAGGTTGTAGATAAGATGTTTACAAACTTCCACACACCGGAAAGCACACTGATTATGCTGGTGTCTGCCTTTGCCGGCCGTGAGCATATTTTGAATGCCTACAAAACTGCAGTTTCTGAAAGATATCGATTTTTTTCATACGGTGACTGTATGTTTATCCGGTGATTGAGTGCCACGAAGTGGTGTATCGAAATCACCGGATACGATTAAAATGTGGTTTCGATACGGCTGCGCCTACTCAACCACCGTTTAGGTAAGCTGCTCAAAGCTATATCTTGCCAGATTAAAGAACTGCTGGCGCATTACGTCGGTAATCATCTGATCTGTGGCGGCCTTCTGGAACTGCTCGGCTACAACCTCTTCCAGCTGAGTAATATCTTTCTGCGAAAGAGGAAGACGACGGCCGCTCATAAAGTTTTCAAACTCCTTGCTGTGGAAGGTGAATGGACCTGCAAAGGCCAGATGCACATTGAGCAGGGAGTTTTTTTCTGTATCAGCAAGAAAAGCAAAAGATGCTGACTGCTGGGTAATTGAATGCTCATGCCCAATGCGGCGGAAAATTGAAAGCTCTGCATCTACAAGAGGAATGCGGATATTTGAAAGAATAAAGCCTTCCGGTACAGATTTAAAATATCTGATATTTTCACTTCTTGTTTCTGTCTGATTTTTGAATTCAAGTTTTGCATCCAGAGCCATTAGAGGGGCAAAAAGGGTAAGCTTGTGATTTTCAGAACAGATATTACCGCCGATTGTTGCAGTGTTTCTTATAAGCGGATTTGCAATACAGTTAAGAGCTTCATAAAGGATAGGCGGCAGATGGGTTTGACCAATTGCAAGCAGCTCTGAAAGAGTTGCTCCAGGCCCAACATCAATATAACGCTCATGTCTGGAAATATGAGAAAGGTCTTTGATGCCATGAGTTGAAATAAATTTTTCCGGAAGACTTTCAATTCTGGTGCAGCCTCCAACAACTTTTGTTCCCGGATTATTATTGAGAATCTTTATAAGTTCTGCTGCATTTTTTGCATAAAGTATTGTCTTTCCCATTTAGTCCTCTATTTTAACTTCGTGTTTGACGTCTGTTTGAAATCTGAATGGCATAAATTATTCCATTTACCAGAGTATCAAGGTCTGTACAGCAGGGAGAAAGTGCTTTCACATAATCTGTAATTTCCTGACGGGTAGGCATTTTTGGTGATTTCAAAATCTGATAAGCAGAAAAAATTTTTCCGGCAGTGCAATATCCACAGAGTTTTATACCTGCTTTCTGAAAGCCGCTCATAATTATTGAGTATTCTTCTGTCTTTACAAAATAGTCCAGAGTTACAATATCGCAGTTGCGGACAATTCCGGCTGGAATCTTGCAAGATGCTGCAGGTTTGTCATCCAGGAGTACGGTACAGGAACCACAAAAGCCGCTTGAGCAGCCGCTCTTTACAGAAGTACATCCGTTTTTGTGTAAAACCTTCATTAAGGATTCATCTGCATGAGCGTCAAGAATTGTTTTTGTTCCATTAAGAGTTACAGGGATTTTCATTCTGCCGCTCCTTTATTTTCATTTTTTTCGTTTTTCTTAGTTTCCTTCTTTTCGTTTGTTCTGTCACGGATTAACTGGAATAACAAATCTTCTGTACAAGGAATTTCTGTAAGCTGAGTTGTAAGTGCCAGAGAGAGGGCTGAAGAAAAGGCTGCCGGTAAAGAGTTGTGAATAAGTCCGCCAACCTGGCCTGATTTATTGCTCGACTGAATAAAACTGATGTTGATTGCATCGCAGGGAACTGTTTTTCCTTTAACCAGCATTGTCAATTCCTGCTGAATCTCTAGTTTAATTGTTCTCATTGCTGCTGCTTCATCGAAAAGTTCGCCACAGTCAACAGTAACCCAGATGCCTTTTATTTTTTCATTATAAGTATAAGTGTCCAGTTCAACTTCAACAACTGTTGTTATAAAGGAAGTTGTATAAAATGGTGTACCTGAAAATTTTTCTTTATCCCATTTTGTTTTTGAAGACATAACTGCACTTTTTTTTGAAGTCAGAGGAAGGGGTTGATGAAAGCGTTTTTTCTGAATGTCATTACAGCATTTTTTAACCAGATCATTCATAATGCTGATTGAACTGGAAGAATCTTCGGGCTCTTCCGGAATCTGATTGTAAGGAAAATCAGAATTAATCTGAATGTTCTGTTTCGGAATCTGAACAATTTCTGATGCTGTTGATTTCCAGATATCCTGAATTACTTCGGAAGGCTTAATTGCATGTATTTCGAGCTTTTCATCTGCGTTTAAGGTAACTTCGAGTCTGGCATCATTATTAAAGCTGGTCTGGCCATAATAGCCTGAAGGAATATAGGCAGTTGCTACACCGATTCCACGAAGAGGCAAGGCAAAAAATGGTTTACTGTCTTTTTCTGCACGGTCAATTGCTTCCATGTGAAAAGATGCATACTTTCTGTTAAAGTCACTGTTTTTAAGAGCTTTTTGAATAACAGCCTGAATGTCTCCGGTTGTAATATTAAAAGGAAAAGCTTTTGGAGATTCTGTATTGATAAGACGAAGTTCATCCGGAAATATTTTCGAAAGATTACTGAGCTTCTGAATTTCATTTTCAATTGCAAAGAAGGCCTGAGATTCAATTATCTGCATGGAAATTGAAGTAGGTGGATTCTTTGAAGTATGTGCCTGTGCATAAATATAAAGATTTTCAGGTTTATAATAACTGGTAGCCGCAATTGCAATGCGGTCTGTAATTTCCTGGGCAAATGGATTTGAAGAGCCTATGTCTATATCAATATTGATTTTAAGGGCTGTAAGGCGTCCTTCTGCATTTAAGGCAGTACGGTATGTAATGTCGGTAAGAACACCAGGAACCATATAGTTTTCCTGCTCGTATTGAGAAAGTATAAGTTTTACCGGCTTTTTGGAAAGCCAGGCAGCAACAGCAACCTGGACTGCAAGTTGTGTTGTACGGGCTAGTCCCGAAGGGTATATGCCTGCAGATTTAGTTTTATGAATGAATACTGCAGATTCATCTATGTTCAGGGCTGCTGCCACTGATTTTTGTGTAAAACCAGTCCAACGGGTTGGCGTGAAAACATGAATCTTTTCAGCTTCTGTGTAGGCAAAGGCTCCTTCAGTTTCCTGCCATTTTGGAGTGAGAAGTTTTTCTTTCCAGGTGTCGGTGGAAGTAAAAGCAGCCTTGTCAAAAAGTTTTGTATCAGCCTGGGCAAGTGAAGCTCTTTTATAAAGTCCGTATTTTATTTCCCGGCTTGCTACAACAACACTTGTATTTTCTTCTATATGTGATTTATCAATTACAGTATCCAGGGAAGGCATTTCATTAATCTGCTCAACAAACTCCTTAAAGTTGGCAGTTTCTTCCTGATTATTGATTACATTGTGCAGGGCCGATTCCAGATTTTCAACATCAAATGTAATGTTAACTGTGTCTAACAGTTTGTAAACCTTTTCTTCATCCGGGCCAAAAATAATTCCTACTGGCTCGCCACTGTAGGTTACATTTCCGTATCCGAATATTTTGGTAACATTCTTATTTGCTGTAAGTGTTTTAGCACCTGGTAAATCTTTGCTGGTATAAAGTGTGTAGCCTTCCGGCAGTTCCGGTGCTGTTATGCTTTTGATTTTTCCTGCAGGGGCGGGGCTTCGTACAAGGGCAGCATAAAGACAGCCTTCTTTTTCTGCATCACTGTAAAAGCCGGAAGCTTCGAGAGAACGGGTTAGTTTTTTAGTTTCTGTTTTTTTTGAAGCCATGGCGCTATGCGTCTCTCCTGTTTTCATTTCCGATTCTTGTTACTGTATCAATAACAAGCTGAGCCTGTTCGTCTGTCATATCAGGGAAGAGAGGAATTGAAATTGTTTCGTTATACTGACACTCTGCATTCGGATAAGCTTCTGCTGTAAAATCCGGGTAGAGCTGGCGCCAGTAGGTAAAATGAAAAATCGGGATAAAGTGAACTGAGATTCCAAGTCCAGCTTCCTGCATTTTTTTAGCAAACTCTTCGCGGGTGATGTTAAGCTTCTCTGGAACAAGGCGCATGAGATAGAGATGCCAGCTGTTGCCTTCTCCATCCGGCGGGAGCTTTATAAAATCAAGACCGGAAAAGGCCTCGTTGTATTTATCTACAATGCGTTTTCTCTGTTCGTAAAAAAGCTGTGCTCTGTCTACCTGGCAGCAGCCTATTGCAGCAAGAACATCCGGCAGATTAAATTTGTAGCCAGGGGCTATAATGTCATATTCCCAGCTTGCTCGAGGGCTTGTGTAGCGGTCCCAGGTTGTACGGTCCATTCCGTGCATGCGCATAACTGTCATGCGGCGGGCAAGTTCAGGGTCTCGGGTACAGACCATGCCGCCTTCGGCAGTAGTAATTGTTTTTGTAACGTAAAAAGAAAAAACGCCTGCATCTCCAATGGTGCCAGCATACCCCAGGGCTGTTGGAGACGGGAAAGAATGAGCTGTGTCTTCAATAACGCGGATGTGATTTTCAGGGGTGGAATACTTTGCAGCCAGTTCCATGATGCGGCGCATATTGCATACGTTACCTGCTATATGTACAGGGACAATTGCGCGGACCCGGTGGGCACCTTTACCGTCATAACCGCCGCTCTGGCTGTCTTTTTTTAAGATTTCTTCTATTTTATCAGGATCAATGCTGTAGGTATCCTTTTCAACATCTGCAAAAAAAACGTCAGCATTTAAGTGGCGGGCGCAGGTAGCAGTAGAAACAAAGGTATAAGGAGTTGTGATAACAGCTGTTCCTTCGCGAACTCCACAGGCTTCCATAGCAAGAATCATTCCGCTGGTGTTGGAGTTTACGGCAAGAGAGATGATTTCGTCTGTGGGAAGCTGGGCCTGAAGGCGGGCTTCCTTCATTTTGTCTGTATCGCTTACTGCGGCGCTGAACTTTTTTTCAAATTCAAGAGCGTATTTCCCGGTGGTAAGCCAGCCGCTTCTGAGTACATCAAGTACAGCATCTTCTTCTGCTTTAGTAATTGCTGCTCTATGAAAAGGAACTTTTATTTCTGCCATTCAATGCCTCTTGTCATTCCGAACTTGTTTCGGAATCTCATTTATAATATATCAGTTCTAAGCTGATTGTCAGTTTTTATTTCCTCGTAAAAATCACGCAGGCTCTCGCAGTCGTCACATAAAAGCTGAACGAGCTTTGTCTTGTCGCGGAATTCTGCCTCATGGCCCTGAGTATAAAAACAGATAGGGTAGAGGGCCTTTAGTAAAACTTCCAAACGTTCGTTAGTATATTCTTTGTTGTCCAGCTGTAAGAGTTTTTTATATTTTGTTGGTGTAGGATTTTCTTCCTTGAGCCAGAGAGGTTCAATCAGACGTTCACCTTTTCTGCAGCCCATAATCTTAATGTCGATATCTTTATAAGGTTCAAGTCCTGAGAACTTTATAATCTGCTTTGCAAGATCAATTATTTTTATAGGCTCTCCCATATCAAGAAGATAAGATTTTCCGTTTTCGCCTACGCCTCCTGTCTGTAAAACCAGAGAACAGGCTTCCGGAATGGTCATAAAAAAGCGTTCCATCTTTTCATCAGTTACAGTAATTGGTCCACCGGTTTTAATCTGGTTCTGGAAAAGCGGAAGAATGGAGCCACGGCTGCCAAGTACATTACCAAAACGTACAAACATAAAAGACTGACTGTCTGCAGCCTGCTTTGCGGCATTCAAAACAAGCTTTTCGCAGAGCATTTTTGAAACGCCGTAAACACTTACCGGAGCAACAGCCTTATCTGTAGAAATCAAAACAAAGCGGTCTACTTTATGCTTAAGAGCCGCATCAAGAAGATTCTTTGTTCCAAAAACATTATTTTCAACTGCGGCAACCTGGTTTTCTTCCATCATTGGAACATGTTTGTAGGCTGCACAGTGGAAGATAACGTTACATTTAGTCTGGCGGATAATATAGTCTACATATTCGCGGTCCCTCATATCACCGATAATTGGAACGATGGTAGCCTTTTCACCAACACCTTCAGACTGCAGGAGACGGAGTTCACGGTAAATGCTGCAGATAGAATTTTCGCCATGGCCAAAAAGGTAAAGACGTTCTGCACCACCGCTCAAAAGCTGGCGGGCAAGTTCGGAACCAATGGAACCACCGGCACCTGTAATAAAGACTCGTTTGCCCCGCAGGTAGCCAAGGCTTTCCTTAAGAGAAATAGTTACCGGAGTGCGGCCAAGAATATCAAGAGGATCAATTTCACGGGTCTGAACAAGGTGAGCAGTTCCTTCTATTACCTGGCTTATACCCGGAAGAATTTTAATATGATTAAAACCATTTTCAGTAAGGGTTTCGTAAATTTCACGGATTCGTTCGGTTGGGGCAGAAGGAATGGCAATGATTGCTTCGTCTAAATCAGAATTAGAAAGAATTGAGGTAACGCCGCTTATAGGACCGAGGACCGGAATGCCGTCAATATCAGTTCCAATCAGGTTTTTATCATCATCAATAAAGGCGTTTACTTTTCCAAATATCTTTTTTCGCTTAATATCATCGGCAATGGTTTGTCCGGCAAAGCCTGCGCCAATGATGTAAATACGTTTATCCATTTTCCCAACCCTTTTAATTATTTTACCACAATAGAAAGAAATTGTCATAAAAATCTCTAAACCCGCCTTTATTTTTCTCCGATTAAAATAATAAGAGTCGGAGTATTGTGTCCGGCCGGCGCTTAGGCGCAAAAGTGGGGTCTTATCGATGGGGAAACTTAAAAAACTGTTTTTTTTGGCAATTCTGCTTATAAGCGGCAGCTTGTGCTTTGCAAATCAGATTTCATTTCAGATTGTACAGCACGACGAAAGCCTCGACAGCGTTTCTGAAGATTCATTGGTGATTGAAGATTCGGTACTAAATAACTTTTTTGACTATGGTTATATAGTTACTAATTCTGATGCGGCTATTTCTGAATCAGAAGCACAGGATGAAAAACTTTATAAAATTGGTCAGGGCGAAGCTTTTACTGGATTTTCAGATTACTTTGTTCAGATTAAGTTATATTATGAACGCACAGATCAGACACTGACAACAAATTCTGATCTTTATAAAATTGATTTTTCAATCACTTCTATAAAGACAGGTAAAAAAATAGCGGTCAAAACTTTGAAAGATATCAAAATTGACCATACAAAGAAAAATAATCTGGCTAAGGTTTCGTCAGATTTGGTAAATGAAATAAGTAAAGCATTAAGAGCATATAAAGCCTAAGGATGGGTAGGGGTATGAAAAATAAAATTAAAAGCTTTTTTAAGATTCTGGTAGTAACTGCGGGATGTTTAATGTTTGCATCGTTCAGTCCTTCTTTAGATGGAAGGGCTGTGGTTGTTGATGAAGGTGTATTTCCTCAGGGACTTTTTGCAAAAACTGTAGGCTACCTTCCTGGTGATATAATCAGCGTGACAAATATTGCTGGTGATTCAACAATTGATTTGCTTGTAATTGGTGCGCTTGACCCTTCTGAAGGTGTTGCAATTATGCTCTCACCTGAGGCAGCTGATGCAATGGGACTTGACCGCGGTGCCAATAATATCGTTAAGATTACAAAACGTTCCGGTCAGGATGAACGAGTTTACGGTAATGCTGTAATTTCGAAGTCATCTGCAGAAATTGAAGACTGGGATGATGATGAATATGATTCAATCGGTGCAGAAGAAAACTCTGATGCCTTTGAAGAGCCTGAAGCTGAAGCAGAAGAAGCTGATGCTGAAGAAGCAGGGGAAGCTGCGGAAGAGAGTGAAGAAAGCTCAGAAGAAGACTTTGAAGAGCCTGCTGTAGACGAAGAAGAAGCTTTTGATGAAACCGAAGAAGAGGCTTTTGAAGAAGAAGCAGAAGATACAGAGGAATCTGAAGAAATACCTGCCGAAGAAGAAGCTCCTGTTGAAGAGGAAACTGTTGAAGAAGAAGCTCTAGATGAAGAGGCCCTTCCAGAGGAAGAGTTTGCAGATGAAGAAGAGACTTTTGAAGAAGAAGCAGTAGCAGAAGAAGAGCTTCCAGAAGAAGAAGCACCTGCTGAAGAGGCCGCTGAGGAAGAAACAGAAGAAGAGTTTGAAGAGCCTGAAGAGTCAGAAGAAGAGCCTGCTGAAGAAGAAGCTTTTGATTCTGAAGAACTCGATGAACTTCCGGAAGAAGCTGCTGAAGAGGCCTTAGAAGAAGAAGCTCCTGCAGAAGAAAGCGAAGAAGAGGAAACTGAAGAAGATATTCCTGAGGAAGAAACTTTAGACGAAGAAGCATTTGAAGAAGAAGAACCAGACCAGCTTCCTGCAGAGGAAGAGGCTGCTGAAGAAGAAACAGAAGAAGCTCCGGCAGAAGAGGCCTTTGATGAAGACGAACTAGATGCTCTTCCGGAAGAAACAGAAACTCCTGCCGAAGAAAGTGTAGAAGAGACTGAAAGCGAAGAATATGAAGCAATTGTTCTTGTTCCAGCAGATTCAAATCCTCCGGAGAATGAAGATGATGAGGTAGAAGATGTCGTTGCTGAAGATGAACTTGAAAACATTGATGAAACAATAACACTTACACCTCTTGAATCATCAATCAATAAATCAGTTTCTTCTGTTACTCCTGTAAGTCCTGCAGAAACTAAGTCTGCAGCTGTAGCTGAAGCAGAAACATCTTATGATAAGTACCTTGTTCCAAGCCTGAACCAGCTTGAATCTGGAAAGTATTACGTTCAGATTGCGGCTTATGGATCTGATGCAAATATACTTGAAATTATCAATAAGTATGGAAGCAATTATCCTATTACAATCGTGCCTATGGCTAATGGTAAAACAAAGCAGGTTCTTGTAGGACCTGTAACAATGGATGAATATAAGGTTGTACTTGAAAGATTTAAGTCTTACGGATTTAAGGATGCCTTCTTAAGGAAAGTAAAATAAGCCTAAAATCGAAAGCCCGGTAACCCCGGGCTTTTTTTTGTATGATTTGAACCGCAAACGAGCGAAGCGAGTTTGTCGGTTTCGCAATTAATTTGACACGCTTGCCGAAGGCAAGTCGTGTTCATAATAATGATAAACGGCAGCGGGCTTGACCCGCTGTCCGCTTTCATCAGATTGTATATACCCAACCCTCTGGAGCAGGGAGGCGGCCCATCTGGATGCCAGTCAAAGTATCGTAAATCTCTTTCAGTTTAGGTCCCATTTCCTGTTTTCCGCCGTTATAGATGATTGATTTTCCATGGTCATCAATCTGTCCAACTGGTGAAATAACAGCAGCAGTACCACAAAGACCGCATTCTACGAAGTCGCCAAGTTCAGATTTATTAATCTTTCTCTCTTCAACTTCCATATGAAGGTATTCTTTTGCAACAATTACGAGCGAACGGCGTGTAATTGAAGGAAGAATTGAGTCAGATTTAGGAGTTACAAGCTTTCCATCCTTAGAGATGAAGATGATGTTTGCTCCACCTGTCTCTTCGAGATATGTATGAGTAGCAGGGTCAAGATACATGTTTTCTGCATAGCCACACTTGTGAGCATCTACAATGTTGTGCAGAGACATAGCATAGTTCAAACCAGCCTTAATATCACCAGTTCCATGAGGAGCGGCACGGTCAAGGTCAGAAAGACGAACCTTAATAGGCTTAACTCCGCCTTTGAAATATGGTCCAACTGGAGTTACGAGGATACGGAACTGATATTCATCAGCTGGTTTTACACCAATAACTGAGCTTGAACCGAACATATATGGACGGATGTAAAGAGTAGCGCCACTTCCGTAAGGTGGAACCCATTCCTTGTTTGCTTTAATTGTCTTAAGAACAGCTTCAATAAAACGCTCTTTTGGGAAAACTGGCATTTCAAGGCGTTTACAAGAGTTTTCCATACGTTCAGCGTTCAAATCCGGACGGAAAGTTACGATATCGCCGTGTTCAGTTGTATATGCTTTAAGACCTTCAAAACAGGTCTGAGCGTACTGAAGAACGCCAGCACATTCGCTGATGGTTACAGTGTGGTCACTTGTAAGTTTTCCCGCATCCCATTTACCATTTTTCCAGTTTGCTACATAGCTCTTAGAAGTTTCTTTGTAGCCGAATGGAAGATTGCCCCAGTCAATTCTCTTTTTGGCTGCCGGCTTTTTACTTGTTGTTTTTTTTGCTGTTGTTTTCTTTGCAGCAGGTTTTTTAGCAGTTGTTTTTGTTGTTGCCATAATTGTACCTCGCTCTTTAGTAATACTAAAGTTTTTTATTTACACTAAATAATTATATAACTATTTTTTTTATTAGTAAAGTGATATAATAGAAAATATGAAACTTTTTACCTGGAATGATATTCTTTCTATATTAAACGGTGACTCAAATGCAGACTTCCTGGGCGGAGTAAAAACCGGCATTTCGGTTGGCAGCTTTGACGGGCTTCATAAGGGACATAGAAAGCTGCTGGGAGAACTCCTGAACGCCGGACGCGCTCGGGGCCTTGCCTGCGGCGTACTTACATTTTCGCGACCTCTTCCGGGTATTAAGCACAGCGGCGACTATATGGGAGACCTCTCAACTCTGGATCAGAGAATCAGACTTTTTGAAGAGCTGGGACTTGATTTTGCCATAATCGTAGATTTTGATGATTCTTTTGCCTCTATGATGGGGGCTGATTTTCTGAATATCCTTTTGAACGTATGCAACATGGAACTCTTAGCCGAAGGAATTGATTTTCGCTGCGGTTTTAAGGGTGCTACAGATGCTCAGGCAATCAGATACTGGGCAGATCAGAATAAGGTTGAAAGTATTTTTGTTGACGCAGTTTATTTTAGGGAAGGAACTGATGAAGAAGAAAGAATCTCTTCCTCATATATCAGAAAAATGCTGAGCCGGGGCTTTTTTACTACCGCTCAGGAACTTTTAGAACGGCCTTACGAACTGGACATCGCTGCAATCCGCCGCGCCGCCAATGAAAAATCGCCGCAGCTGCTACCTCCGGACGGTCTTTACCGCACCGAAAACGAAAAAGGGGAGCTTGTTCGCCTGGAAATAAAAAACGGGAAGATAGTAAGTCTTCCCGCCTGTAATTCTGTAAAATTTGTTTAGGGGATTATTCACCGAACTCTTCCTGGTTATACATATTCTTTGCTTCTTCAAAATCAATTGGCTTACCCCAGATAAAGCCCTGAATAAAGTCGCATTTGTGTTCGCGAAGAATATCAAGCTGAGCCTCTTTTTCAACACCTTCAGAAATAACCTCGCAGTTCATAACGTGGCCCATGTAAATAACAGAGTCAACAACATCTCTCATGTTCTGGCTGCTTTCAATATCATCAATAAGGCTCTTGTCAATCTTAAGGATGTTTATAGGAAGCGTCATCAGCTGCTTGATAGAGGTATAGCCTGTACCAAAATCATCAAGGGCAATCTTAATGCCCATTTCATGCAGGGCTTTTATATTGGAAATTGTTGTTTCCATAGATTCTGCAAAGGAATATTCGGTAATTTCAAGCTCAAGGTTTTCTGCAGGGAAGCCTGTTCCTTCAATAATTCTTCTTATTCGGCTGATAAAGTCCTTGCTGCTCATAGTTTTAGCAGAAATATTTATGGAAATAGTCAAATCATTTTCTGCATTTGCAAGAACCGGCTTAAATTCTGTCATTGCAGTTTGAAGAACAAAATCATCAATTTTCATAATCAGATTTGATTTTTCTGCAGCCGGAATAAAATCAACAGGGCTTACAATAGAACAGTCCGGCTTACGGCAGCGGATTAAGGTTTCAAAGCCACGCAGCTTCTTTTCGTCTGTAGTGAACTGAGGCTGGTAAACAAGGTAAAAATACTTATTTTTAAGGGCTTCTTTTACAAGAAATTCTGCTTCCCTCTGTTTGATGTCAGAATTTTCCATATTTTCATTAAAAATACAGATTCTGTTTTCTGCCAGATTTCGGGTTTTTGCCAGGGCAGTTTCTGCATTTCTTAGTACAGAGGAAGCTGTTTTTGTGAAGTTATATGGCGGATGAGAATAAACAATTCCGGCTCCAAGAGTCATGGTAAGGCTTGTTTCTGTCTGAGCTTCGTTTTCGTCTTGAGAAGAATCTTCTGTATGAACTGTTACAGTTTCAGAGTTAATTACGCTTTTGAGCCTTTCTTCAGGTGATTCCCCAGGTTCAAAAAGAATTGCCAGGGTAGAGCCTGTGATTCTGAACATCTTATCTTTTTTATCAAGAATTGTAGAAAGTTTTTCTGCTGCTTTTTTGATAAGGGCATCACCAATCTGAATTCCGTAAACATCATTTATATGCTTAAAATCTTCAAGTTCAACACAGGCCAGGGTAAAAGATTTTCTTCCTTCTATATGTTCGGTTACTTCTTTTACATAAGAGCGCCTGTTACCCATTGAAGTAATGTAGTCTGTCATGTTACTAACAGAAAGCCTTGCATAAAAGGAATATAGCGTAACAAGGGTGATGAGAGAAACAGTGTGGGTAACAATTCCGGGGAGGGAAACTATGGAATGCCGCATAATCATTGCAAAAAGAAGGTTTCCTATTGAAATGAAAATGATTCCCAGGGCAATCTTAAAGCCCTTTTTATAGTCAGTAAAAACGAGAAGAAAACAGATAAGTGATAGAGAGCCGGAAAGAATTCCACTTCGTGTACTTGAGGGAATCTTAAGGTTTCCAATGGAAAAGAAATCTGCATGCGGTTTACCTGTATAGCTTAAAGCCATAAAACAGCCGATTCCAAGAATAGTCAAAAGAATCAGCCTTATATTTTTTCGTGTTAAATGCCTCATTTTTCCGCCTTTCTGTTTATGAATTTTTAGTATACTTTATGAAATGCAACTTGTAAATTAAAAAACGCAAATGGCGGTGTATTGATTCATGCTTTCAATTTCTATATAATAATTAAATCTGTTTTACGGACCTATTGTGATTTGTTTCCAGAAACCCGGAGACCGACCTGCAAAACTTCCGCTCAGACAGACTTTCCGGCCTGGCTGGAAATCATATATTTTTTCAGGGGTTCCAATATGGCACTTTCAAAAGAAGCTACTTCAGCTACAGTAAAGAAGTACGGCGCAAAAGAAACTGATACAGGTAATGTAAAGGTTCAGATTGCAATCATGACACAGCGTGTTCAGCAGCTCACAGAGCACAACAAGCTCTTCCCAAAGGACGCTAATGCTAAACGTGCTCTCCTCAAGGTTGTAGGACAGCGCCGCAAGATGCTCCGCTACTTTGAACGCACAGACCTCGAAGGTTACCGCGCATTCATCAAAGAGCTCGGACTTCGTAAGTAGCGCCTCGGTGGTTGAGTGCCTGCAAAGCAGGCTTATCGAAACCACCGTTACAAATCCCGCCAGTTTCATGCTGAGCGGGATTTTTTTTATTTAAATCTTCTATATAATTGAATTGATTAATCTCCATTTATGGATTAAAATTATATATCTTTAACTTTTGCATATTAGTTTAACTAATAAATAGAAAAAAACACGCGTCGGATGTAGTGACGTGTGTAGGAGAAAATTATGTCTGTAGAAAGAGTAACCTACAAACTTGGAGATGCCGATCTCATCCTCGAAACTGGAAAAATCGGTAAACAGGCTAATGGATGTGTTTACGCTCAGTGGGGCGGAGCCGCTATTATTGCAACTATTTGTGCTTCGTCTGCTGTTACAGAAGGTCAGGACTTCGTTCCTGTAACTGTTGAGTACAACGAAAAATTCTATGCTGCCGGAAAAATCCCTGGCGGTTTTGTAAAGCGTGAAGGTCGTCCAAAGGACAAGGAGATTCTGGTATCTCGTCTTATCGACCGCCCAATGCGTCCGCTTTTTGAGCCATCATTCGGTCACGAACTTCAGATTGTTCCAACTTGTGTTTCTTGCGATGGCGTTCACACTCAGGATATTCTTGCCGTAATCGCAGCTTCTGCTGCAACTTGTATTTCTGATATTCCATTCCACGGTCCGGTTGCTGCCTGCCGTGTTGGATATTTGAACGGTGAATACATTATCAACCCTACATTCGAACAGATTGAAAAGGGTGACCTTGAAATCGTTGTTGCCGGAACTAAAGACGGCTTTACAATGGTAGAAGGTGGTGCTAACGAAGTTTCTGAGGAATTGATGCTCGGTGCTTTGGAACGCGCTCAGAAGTTCATTACTGATATGTGTCTCTTGCAGGAAGAACTTGTTAAGAAGGCTGGTAAGGAAAAGCTTCCTTTGAACCCTCTCGACGTAACTTTGGACAACGCAGAAGCTATCGAAGCTGAAGCAACTCCACTTCTTAAAGAAGCATGTTTCAAGGGCAGCAAGATTGAACGCGGTAAGGCAATTTCTCAGGTTCAGAGAGACCTCGCTGCAAAATATGCTGAACAGCTTTCTGACCCTATTCAGGCAAAGCTTTTCTGTACTTTGATGGATGACATTCAGTACAAGCTTCTCCGCAAGTCTATTCTTGACGATGGAGTTCGTGTTGACGGCCGTAAGGTTGACGAAATCCGCCCAATCACTTGTGAAATCAATGTATTGCCAACTCCACATGGTTCGGCACTTTTCACTCGTGGTGAAACTCAGTCTCTTGCTGTTTGTACTCTTGGTACTGCAATGGACGAACAGTCTTATGATGATATCGATGGAGACAGAAGCGAGCACTTCATCCTCCACTATAACTTCCCACCATACTCAGTTGGTGAAACTGGTAAGCTCACAACAGGTCGTCGTGAAATTGGTCACGGAAACCTCGCTCGCCGCTCACTCGCTGCAATGGTTCCAAGCCGCGAAGAATTCCCATACACAATCCGCGTAGTTTCTGAAATCATGGAATCTAACGGTTCATCATCTCAGGCTTCTACTTGTGGTGGAACCCTTTGTATGCTTGCTGCCGGCGTTCCAATGAAGAAGATGGTTGCCGGTATTGCTATGGGTCTTATCACAGAACCAGAGGGAGACAATCCTTATGGCCGCTATAAGATTTTGAGCGATATCCTTGGTGAAGAAGACCACCTTGGTGATATGGACTTTAAGGTAGCCGGAACAAAAGACGGTATTACTGGTTTCCAGATGGATATTAAGATTGCCGGTGTAACAACTGAAATCATGAAGAAGGCTATGGAACAGGCTCGCCAGGGTCGTCTCCACATTCTTTCAATTATGGAGAAGTGCATCGACAAGCCGGCTCCACTCGCTAAGAATGCTCCACAGATTCTCACAATGAAGATTCCTGTAGACAAGATTGGCGCTCTCATAGGACCAGGCGGAAAGAATGTTAAGGCTCTCTGCGCTCAGTATGATGTAACAATCAACACTGATGATGACGGAACTGTAACAATCTACTCTAAGAACGGCTTGAATGCTGAGGCTGCTAAGAAGGCTGTTAAGGGCATTACAGAAGATCCTGAAGTTGGAACAATCTACCAGGGAACTGTAAAGCGCATTATGGACTTTGGTGCATTTGTAGAAATCCTTCCTGGAAAAGAAGGACTCTGCCACATTTCAAAGCTCTCAAAACAGCGCGTAAACAAGGTAACCGACGTTCTTACAGAAGGTCAGGTAATTCCTGTTAAGCTTCTCGAAGTAGACAAGCAGGGAAGATTGAACCTTTCTTACATTGATGCGCTCGATGAGCAGAAATAATTGATGTGGATTGCCACGTCGCCCTGCGGGCTCCTCGCAATGACGTCATTGCGAGGAAGGAACGAAGTGAGTGACGAAGCAATCCATTATTGAAGTTGTAATTAATTCCCCGGTTATGTCGGGGAATTATTATATTAGGAGGAACATATGGGAAAAACAACTAACAGAGGCCTTGGCGCTCTCTTTATCAGAATCGCTTTGGCTGCTTACTTTATCATCACAGGTCTTTGCATGCTCGGAGTAGGCGGTTCAGTAAAGGCTAGTCAGGCCGGTGCTGCAATTTATGAAATCTTCAGCGGCGACCTTGCAAAAATTGTAGCAATTATTGTTGCAATTCTTCTTTTGATTGGCGGAGTTTGCATTGCAATCACAATTTTCCGCGATCTTGGAAACTGGGATAATACAGCAATGCTTATTCTTACAGTTCTCTGGATTGTAATTGCTGTAGTAGCAGATGTTTTCAGCCGTTCATTTGGTGTAAACAAACTCGACGGTAATGCAATGTTCTGGATTCTGAATGTTGCAAAAGACCTCCTGATTATCGGTGGCCTGCTTTCAATTAAATAAGGATGAGATTCCCGCTTTTGCGGGAATGACACGTTATGGTAAATATAAAATGTGTGGCCTCGAAAGGGGCTGTAATTCCCGAGTATAAAACAAGCGGCGCGGCAGGTGCAGACCTCTGCGCTCTTTTAGACGCTCCGCTTACTATTCCTGCCGGTTCTTATGCCATGGTACCGACAGGACTCTTTTTCGAAATTCCCGAAGGCTATGAAGTACAGGTACGTCCGCGAAGTGGTCTTGCAGCAAAATATGGTGTTACCGTTTTGAATACTCCGGGTACAATCGACAGTGATTATCGTGGCGAAATTAAAATAATTTTAATAAATCTGGGCGGCTCCGACTTTACAATTAATAGTGGAGACCGGATTGCACAGATGGTTGTTGCACCTGTTACTCAGGCATCTTTTTCACTTACCCAAAGTCTCAGTGAAACTGAACGCGGAACAGGTGGATTCGGTTCAACTGGCCTTGCAGATAAAAAATGATTAAAAATGAAAACTAAAGATATTATTCAGATAATAAAACGTAATCATACCTTAAGACTTGTACATCTGTATTATACAAAGTTCCAGGTCAGGGTAATGAAACGTGGAACCTTAAAAGATCATATCCTCATCAAATATCTATTTAAGGATTTATTTCTTTATTTTCTGGTATCTTTCTTTTTCTTTTTTATGGTTTTCTTTGTAAATCAGATTCTCCTTACAGTAGAGGATCTTCTTGCTAAGTCAGCTCCTTTTGCTGATGTAATGAGAATAATGGTTTACAGTCTGCCATTTATCATAGCTCAGTCTTCGCCTTTCGCAACACTCGTTGGATTTTTGATGAGTCTTGGCGGAATGATGAGCAGTAATGAAATTTTAATTTTCCGTGCAGCAGGTCTTTCCTTCTTTAAAATCTTTTTTCCTGTTGCAGCTCTTGGTTTAATGATTTCCATCGGCTCCTTTTTTGTAAATGATTATCTCCTGCCCCTGGGAACAATCAAATACAATGAGCTCATGAGAAAAATTATGAATTCGACTCCTTCAATTGAGCTTGAGTCTAACAGTGTAAAACACCTTGATACTTCTAACATCGTGATTGGAAATGTAGAAGGAAATCAGGTTTCTGATATTGTCATTATTGATTCTAAAGATGGTGATGACAGAATTATTGTTGCAGGTCAATCTGTTCTGCAGGGTGCAAAAGAAGAAGGCGTACTCATGCAGTTTGATATGAATGATGCAAACGTACTTACAATAAAATCAGACAATAAAAATAATTATGATATTTTGCGTTCCAAGCGAACAGTTTTAAATGTATTTGATTCAACTTTTCTGGGCTCTTATTCACAATCTCCTCGAGAGATGACAACCTACGACCTTACAAAACGGCTTACAGAAATGAAGGCTGAAAAATCAGATAATCCTAGTACTCTGAGAAAAATTAATCTCTGGATTATGGAGTGGCATAAAAAATTTGCCATTCCTTTTGGATCAATCTTTTTTGCCGTTCTGGCTTTTTCAATGGCCTTTCTTTTTGGAAAAAATAACGGACAGATGATAGGTCTCTTTCTTGGGCTTGTAATCTGTGTTTTATACTGGGCCGTTCAGATTGTAGGACAGCTGCTTGTAACAAAAGTTGGACTAAATGCTTTCTGGTGTATATGGACTCCTAATTTTCTTATTGGATTTTTTGGTTTAGTCTTTTTAATGAGGCTTTTAAAGAAATAAAAAATGAAACTTGTAATTTATCTTTTTAAAAAGGTTATTCCTCTTTTTATCGGAGCAATGTTCTTTTTCGCTCTCGTTCTTAATCTTGTTGACCTTTTTATGAACATAGCAACTTATCTTCAGAATAACTGTTCTGGTAAAGATATTATGTTAGTTATGGCTTACTATGTTCCTAAAACAATATGGTATGCCGTGCCTGTTGCAATTCTCTTTTCCACTTCTTATGCACTTAGTGAAATGTATGCAGCAAATGAAATCCAGGCTCTGCTTGCTTCTGGTGTTTCTCTTTTCCGCTTTACGGTTCCTCTTCTTATTGTAAGTCTTATTATGGCTTATGGTCTTTTTGTTTTTGAAAATAAATTTGTTGTTCAGACTTACGAGAAAAAAACAACTTTACAGGATACTCTTCTTCAGAAAACAAAAAATGAAAACAATACTAATGTAATTGTACTTTCAGATAATGGGCGTGTAATTTATTCTGCGGCACGTTATATAGAAAGTCAGAAAAAACTTCGTACCTGCTATTTTGTTTTCCGCGGCGAAAATCGTGAGCTTCTTGCAATTATTTACTGTAAGCAGGCCATGTGGAATGCTCAAAAGGAAGCCTGGGAGCCGGAGGATCCGGTTCAATATGAGCCTGTAGGGGATACTCTTAAAATTACTGACGTTAATTATGATTATGTGAAATTACTTACAGAATCGTATGAAATCTTCCGTAAGACAAATGTAGACGTTCAGTCTGTTTCTGCAGAAGAAGCTAAAGTTTATATCAATCATCTTAAAAAAGCAGGTCTTCCATATAACGAGGAGCTTTCGGAATATTATAAAAAATATGCCTTTCCATTTATTGTGTTTATTGTAGTTTTTCTTTCAATTGGACTTACTGGTAAAACCCGAAAGAATGTACTTTTGATTAGTCTTGCTTCCTGCATTTCTGCATCAGTTCTATTCTATGTTACTATGATGGTAACGATGGTTCTTGCAAAACATGGTTACATTTCGGCTTTTTCCGGTGCATGGTCTCCAGTTATTTTCTTTACTATTGTAAGTATTATTTTGTTACGCTATGCCCGTACATAAGTTTTTTATATAGATTCTCAGAGGTTTTTAATGAGTGAAGTTTTAAATATTTTTGATATAAAACATAAGAATGCAGGAAGCCGGGCTAGAACCGGAACTTTACATCTTCCTCATGGAGATGTACGTACTCCGGTTTTTATGCCTGTTGGTACTAATGCTACTGTAAAGGCAATGCCAAAGGATTTTCTCGAAGAAATTGATTTTGATATTATCCTGGCAAATACCTATCATCTTTTTCTGCGACCTGGACCGGATTTAATTAAAGAGGCCGGTGGATTACACGGCTTTTCTCAGTGGAAGAAAAATTTTCTTACGGATTCAGGCGGCTTTCAGGTTTTCTCTCTGAGTAAGCTTCGTAAAATTACTGACGAAGGAGTGCGTTTTCAAAGCCATATTGACGGCAGCTATCATATGTTTACTCCGGAAAATGTAGTTCAGACTCAGACCAAATTTAATTCTGATATTCAGATGCAGCTTGATGTCTGCTCTGGCTGGGGTGTAGAACGCAAGGAAGCAGAAAAGGCTCTGCGTATAACTTCTGACTGGCTGCTACGCGCAAAAGGCGAGTGGGAAAAGCAGAGGGAAGCAGGCTATCAGGGAATGCTCTTTCCGATTGTTCAGGGAAATTTTTTTGAAGATCTGCGTCAGAAGTCTGCAGAGTTTGTAAGTTCACTTAATATGCCTGGTATAGCAATCGGCGGTCTTAGTGTAGGTGAGCCTCCAGCTGAATTTACAAAATATCTGAATTATACAGTTCAGTATCTGCCGGAAGATAAGCCTAAATATGTAATGGGAATTGGAACTCCGGAATATATTCTTGATGCGGTACAGGCCGGAATTGATATGTTTGACTGTGTACTGCCAACCCGTAATGCAAGAAACGGTTCATACTTTACCCGCCGCGGAATGCTTAGCATTAAACAGGAGAGATGGACTCACGACTTTGGTCCTGTGGACAGCGAATGTAATTGTAAAGTTTGCCGCACTTATTCCCGAAGTTATTTAAGACATCTTTTTAAAGAACAGGAAATCCTTAGCAGTATTCTTGCAAGTTATCATAACCTGTATTTCTTGAACAATATGCTTAAGGAAATACGGGTTGCAATTGATGAAGACAGATTCGAGGAGTATAGAAAAGAGTTCCTTGAGAAGTTCCATCAGGGTGTGTAATTGAACTGTCATCCTGAACTTGTTTCAGGATCAGCATGACAAGAGGGTATTTATGAGAAAGGTAGTTTTATTTTTATTAATTCTTGCTTCAGTAAATTTCTGTTTTGCTCAGGAAGAAGATTCTGAAAAAGAAACTCAGAGTATTTCCGCCTCAAAGGCCGGTATTTCAGAAATACCCAATTCAAAACGCCCTAAGCCTATAGATAAAGAAAAAGCTGCAAAAGCTGCTGAAAAAGATGAAAGCGAAAAAGATTATGAGAATAAATCTAATACAATAAAGTACGGGGTTCCGTCAGAGATCTCGACACTAATAGATGAGCTTATCAAAAATGAAGATCCCCGCTTTACTGAAGAAATATACGACGTTTTTCAGGTTTCAAAAAATACAGTAATTAAGCAGAAGATTCTCAATTATTTTAAGCAGCTGGAAGATCCATGTCTCGAAGATTATGCTGTAGAAACACTGAATGATCCTTATGAAGAGAGAAATGATCTGGTAAAAGCCTGCTTTCAGTATGTATCTGCTGTAAAAACCAAGGAAGCAATTCCGGCAGTTCTCTCTCTGATTGAAGCAGAAAATGATTCCTATTTTAATGATGCAATTGCAACCATAGGGGAAATCGGAGGGCCTGAAGAAGCTATGTTCCTTGTAGAATATCTGGAGCGTGAGGATTTAAGTGATGCTCAGCGTCAGACTCTCATGAGAACCTGTGGTAAGATGCATGCAATTCAAACCTGGGATAAAGTTGTAGAAGTTGCAGAAGATGAAGATGAAAATCTTTATGTAAGAATGTATGCGGCAGAAGCTCTTGGACTTATGGAAAAAAAGGAATCTGTTCCGGTTCTGGTTGAGCTTTTTTCAGAAAATGATCCTAACCTCCGTCAGTATGTAATTAAAGGCCTTTCTCATTTTCCAGATGTTGTCGAAGCAAAGCAGACAATTCTTCAGGGAATCCGAGATGAGCACTGGCGTGTAAGACAGGAAGCAATAAAGACCGTTCGCGAAAACAAGATTACCGATGCCACACAATTCCTTATTTATCGAGCAAAAAATGACAGCGAAAAAGTTATAAAAGATGAAGCCTATAATTCTCTTGCGGCTGTAAATACAAAAGAAGCTAACGACTTTATGGTAGAGCAGCTTAAAGATAAAAAGACCGGTGATACAACAAAGAAAAAAATTGTAGAAGTACTGCTTAAAGAAGGTCATGCCGGTCAGAATGAAATTCTTGAGCTTGCGGAAGAATGTCTGAAAGATGACAGAAGAAAGGATCTTCGTTACGCAATTGGAAAAGAGCTGGCGAAAAAAGAAAACTCGGCTTACGAAGATATCTGTATTAAATATCTGGAATCAAAGGATTCAACAACCCAGAGCCTTGGACTTGATATCTACAAAACAAACAAGTTCCATTCTGCCGAAGCAAGAATGCGGGCAATTTACGCCGACAAAAAAGCAAATTCCGGCGTAAAGAATAGAATTAAGAAAATGTTGAATATTGAGGATGAGGAAGAGAAAACCAAAGAAGATAAAGGCGCTGGTGCTGATGTAAATGCTAAATAGATATCAGTAATTAAAATACCAGATGCGTAATAAAAAAAGGGTTGCGACAACATCATTCCCGTTGGCGCAGCCCTTTTTTTATGATAGCAGCTGGTATTTTAAGTGTACTATTATTTATATAGTGAATTAACCAGCGCCAGTGCTTTATTGATAGCTGCTGTTTCTTCCTTTGACCACTCAACATTTTCTTCTACCAGAGTTTCGAGGCTTGAATGGCTTTCCATAAGTGCTGTAGAAAATCCGCGTGAAACCTTGAACCAGTAGCTGCCATTACCATTGTTGTAAAGGGTAATGAAGCCGTATTCGCGTCCTTTCTGCTTTGCAATTGCAGTTCTCAAAATAAAGCCGAGAGAATCTACCAGCTGTTCCTTTTGAATCGGTTCGTTTACATTTACGTTCATGTGGCGGTTCCACTTTTTTTCTGGAAGAGGACGAAGGTCGAGATTCTTTGCCAGCTCCATAATGAGAGAAACTTTTTCTCCTGCAAGAAGAGATCCGTTATCATTGGTGATTACAGTACCTTTCATCTGGCCGGCATTGTTCAACTTGTTTTTATTGTTTTCGTTTTGAAGTGCCTGAGTAAGCTGTTCAAGCGGAAGCAGGGCTGTCTTCTTTCCTTTGATTTTTTTTGTTGCAAAAAGGAAGCCGCCAAGAGAAAGTGAATCTTCCGGAAGAGGAGAGTCTTCTGCACTGTCTGAGCTTTTTCCTTTTTTGCCTTTCTTTTTCTGAAGTTCAGCTTCCTGGCGGCGAAGGGCCTTTGCGGTTCTGTTTCTTTCCTGTTCCAGCATGCGGGCTTCGCGAGAGCTTTCACGTTCTTTTTTGCAGGCCATCAGCTTGTCAAATAAATCAGGATTGATTATATCAAGCATAGGGCGTGTAAGAGGTGAAACACTTGAAGCGTAAATGCGGCTTGTACGGATGATTTCTCCGGCTACAATAAATACCGGGTCCTTTTTAAACATTACGCTGCCCGGGTGAATGCAGATATGGTCTGCGGTGAGGCTTCTGTAGCTTTCACGGCCTGTGCGTATACAGACAAACTGAATCATACCTGCGGCTATACAACAAAGGTAATCCTGCATAGAGCCTTTACCTTCTACAACAGGAATACCCATTTTATCACTTACAATTTCTATAAGCTGTTCGTTGATGTTTTCGATTTCTGCCATTACGCGATCATCAAGATAATTTTTTTTGCAGAACTTTTCGCGATTGTCTGTGTCTTTGAAGGCCTTGAGAATATTTAGGTAAGTGCAGAAATCTCCCTGAATTTCCTGGAAACGGTGATGGGCCTTGCGGGCTTCCATTTCTTCGTTAGGTGGAAGGACAAAAGGCGAGTTTGTTGAGAGAAAGGAAGCGGCAATAAGTGCCTTGTCCAGAACATCAGGAAAGCGCATGATTGCTTCAACAATAATACGGCTGATTCTCGGCTCGAGCGGGAATTTTACCATCATCTGGCCGATTCCCGAAAGAGTGTTATCTTCTTCGAGAGCGCCCAGCATGTGAAGGGTATCAACTGCGCCGATAATTCCTTCGTGGCCAGGATTTGCAATAAAATCAAAATCGTAGAAATCAGTAATACCAAGCTCGCTCATGCGCAGAACTACTTCGCTCAAGTCTGTGCGGTAGATCTCTTCTGTTGTATATTCAGGGCGGGTGTCAAAATCTTTGCGGGAATAAAGACGGTAGCAGGTTCCCGGTTGAGTACGGCCTGCGCGTCCTTTTCTCTGATTGCAGGAAGCCTTTGAAACTGCTGACTCAACAAGGCTTGAAGTAAAGTTCTTTGGATTATAAAAATTCAACTTGCAAAGACCTGAGTCAATTACAGTGGTTACGTCGCTGATGGTTACCGAGGTTTCTGCAATGTTTGTTGAAATAACAACTTTGCGCTTGCCGTCCGGTGCCTTTTCAAAAACTCTTTCCTGTTCTTCTTTGGGCAGGCGGCCATAGAGAGGAAGTATGTGAAGCTTGCGGCCAATAGGCGAGTAGTAAAGCTTATCCATACAGTCTTTTATGATTTTTTCTCCCGGCAGGAAGATAAGAATTGCGCCGTCTTCATCATTGTCGAGAACGCGGTCTACTGTGTTATAAATCTTTGTGAGAATCTGGTCGCAGCCTGAGTCGGTGGTTGTTGTGCTGCCACCTGGAACCGGGTCGTAAACAAGGGCTACAGGGTAAGTTACAGTGTCAATTGAAACAATAGGCGCGTTGTCAAAATACTCTGAGAAAACCTGAGTGTTCATTGTGGCAGAACTTACGATTACGCGGAAGTCGCTGCGTTCCTTTAATACGCGTTTTACAAGGCCGAGAACAAAATCAATGTTAAGACTTCGCTCGTGAGCTTCATCTATCATCAAAACACTGTACTTACTGAGCCATGGGTCCAGCTTCATTTCCTGAAGGAGGATTCCGTCTGTCATGATTTTGATGCGGGTGTCCTGATTGGTGTAATCTTCAAAGCGCATCTTGTAGCCGACGAGTCCCGGGTAAGTTGTGCCTAACTGTTTTGAAATAAATTCACTTACGCTGAGGGCGGCAATGCGTCGAGGCTGAGTAACACCAATCATGCCGTTTGTGGCGTAGCCGGCTTCGTATAAAATAACCGGTATCTGAGTTGTCTTTCCTGAACCGGTAGGGCTTTCTACAATTACTACCTGATGATCTTCGAGGCAGTCTAAAATCTTCTGTTTCTGTGCGTATACTGGAAGTGACTTATAATCTATTGCCATTCTATATAATCCTTTGTTGCTTCTTTATTGATTTTGATACGGCGTTCAATATACTTTGCCCAGTTTGTTCGCGGAACGTCGTAAAGGTATTCTACAAAATCCTGATTGAGCGGTTTAATAACATACTCGTTTGCAGTGTTAATGTAGGTGGTTATAAAATAAGGCTCGCATTTTTTGATTTTCATTGAGCCGTCTTTTTCTCTGTGCATTGTTACAATGTAAAAAAGTCCGTCGCCGGTGTTGTCTCTTTCTCCGGTTGGATTTTTTGATGTAAGTTCAGGCTTTGTTCGCTGACCGGAAATTGTGTTTCCGTTTGCATACATAATCAGTTTGTCGCGGCCTCTTTTTGTGTCTATCACGAGCTTACGGTCTTTTATGATATGAGCGTGGTTAGCCCATACAACATCTGCTCCGGCCTCGAGTAAATCCATGTAATACTGATTCTGTCTTTCTGAAATGTGGCGGGTGTATTCTGGTTCGCTTGTGTGAACTGAAATTATAAAAAGGTCGCAGGGGTGAGAAGTTCGAAGTTCCTGTGTGTATTTTATAAAGGCCTTGCGGGATTCATCTGTCGGTTTTATAAAATTGATGTATTCAGAAGCGTCGGGGCGGTTTAAAAGCTCTGTGATTGGAAGAAAGAGAATTTTCCAGCCGTTTGATTCAAAGTAATTGTAGGTGAGGGCAGAAAGTCTTGAGTCGGCTGTCTCTTTTGTTCCTGAAAAATATATATCATTTCCCAGCTGTTCTTTTGTGTGGGTTGTGATTGCTTTAGAAGTTTTTATTGTTTCAAGAATGCCGTTTTTGTACTGATCATTTGTATGATTATTTGAAAGAGAAAATACATCAAAGCCGGCATCGACTGCAGCCTGAACATATTTCTGGGTCATGTTAAAACTTGGATAAGAGGCGGCGGCTTTTGTTGTATCTATCGGTGCTTCTATGTTAGCAAAGGCTAAGTCAGCGCTGGAAATTACGTCTCTTACATCCCGCCAGATTTTTTCATAAGTAGTAATGTAATAGTTTACCGAATGAGCCATGATGTCACCGGCAAAAAGAAGAGTAATTGTGTCTTTGTCGTGTTTGGGGGTATTAGAGTTTTCCTGTGGAACTTCTTCAAGGGGAGCTTTTTCTGCGGGTTCGTTTATGATTTGTGATGTTGTACCGCAGGAATAGAATAAGATGGAGATGAAAAGAAAAGATAAAAATGATGAAAGGTGGAATTTTAAATTCACTTCTTCTCCAAGTACCGGTGGTTGAGTAGCCCATAAGGGCGTATCGAAACCACCTTATGAGCCGATGAAACGGTGGTTTCGATACGATGCTTCGCATCACTCAACCACCGTTAATCGATTTTAGCGCCAGATCTTCTCTCTAACGAAAGTCTGGTTTCTGTCTGCACCTACAGAAACGATTCCAACCTTTGTGCCTGTGAAGTCTTCGATGAACTCTACATACTCGCGGGCAGCCTTTGGAAGCTTTTTGTAAGATGTACACTTTGTGATGTCAGCCTTCCAGCCGTCGAACTTCTGAAGAACTGGTTTTGCCTTGTTCAAATCAGGAATTGAAGCAGGGAAGTCTGTTACAATTTTTCCGTCGATATCGTAAGCAACGCAGGCTTCGATTTCGTTCATATCGTCGTAAATGTCGAGGTGAGTAAGAACAAGGTTGTCGATTGAGTTTACGTGACATGCATAGCGGAGAGCTACAAGGTCAAGGTAACCACAGCGGCGTGGACGTCCTGTAGTTACACCAAACTCATTACCTGTGTTACGAACATAGTCGCAAAGCTCGCCTTCTGTATCAGCATTGAATTCAGATGGCATTGGACCATTTCCTACACGAGTTTCATAAGCCTTGAATACACCGTAAATTTTGTCGAGGGCTTTAGGACCAATTCCAGAACCTGTTGCAGCACCAGCTGAACATGAAGCTCCAGAAGATACATATGGATATGTACCAGAATCGAGGTCGAGCATAGCACCCTGTGCACCTTCGAAAAGAATATTGTCGTTGCGGAACTCGTACATTTTTGCAGCGATATTCACGCGCATAGAAATCAATTTGTCTTTGAACTGTTCAAGGAATTTCTTGTCTGCATCGTCCAGGTCATTCCATTTTTCTTCCCAATCAAGGTCTGCAAGGCGGATACCATCGCGTTCAGATTTCATAGAATATGTAGTTCCGATTCCGCGGCCTGTTGTACCGATAGGGCGCTTGCGGGCTGCGTCGCGGGCCTTGTCCATTTCGCGGTAGCCAGGAAGTGTAAGGTGAGCGCGGTCAGAAATGAATACACGGCCTTCCCAGTCAATACCATTGTCCTTGAGCATCTGGAGTTCTTTGAAGAGAGCTTCAGGGTCAATTACCATACCACTACCAAGGAAAACTGATTTTTCCGGGTAGAGGATTCCAGACGGAACCTGATGGAGAGCGTACTTCTTTCCATCTACTACAATTGTGTGACCTGCATTAGCGCCGCCCGCAAAACGAACAACGTATTTTGCATCCTGTGCAAGGTAGTCAACGATTTTTCCCTTGCCTTCATCGCCCCACTGGGCACCCATAACTACTACGTTCATGGATTTTCTCCTTTTCGCTGAATCATCGCGAAAATCAGATATTTTGTGTCATCCCGAACTTGTTTCGGGATCTTTTTATAGATGCTGAATCCTGAACTTGTTTCAGTGGTCAGCATGACTGTAACGTAAAAACGCCGATGAATCATCTCAGCGTTTTTACTATAGCAATATATCACAAAAGAAAGTTTGTGTCATTCACAATAATCTGATAAAATAATCTGTAATAAAGTTTTTACTTTATTACAAATAAAGTTTATATATTGGAGTGAGTTTATGTCATGCGAATATAAAAAAGTTTCTTTGAAAGTTTTAATCCTTGTTTTTACAATTCTTCTGCAAACGACTTTATTTGCCCAAAATCAGAATCAAAACCTCATAAATGAATTGCTTGATGTATTGGGAGCAGATACAGCCGGAGATCCTGTAAGAATTACAACTGGAGCATATGAACAGACTGAAACTGACGTTTTAAAAATAAATGTGATGAATTTAACGGTTAAGAGAATTTATCAATCAACAAATAAAATGATTGGAAGTTTTGGTTTAGGTTGGGCCACAAATCTTGATGAAAGAGTTATTCTTGGAACAAGGCCGAGAATTCAGAAGCTTTATGATGCTTATGCAGAATATCTGCAGCAGCTGGAAACAGACCTAAAAACTATGGAAAATCAAATTAAGGATAATCTGGCCGAAGAGGGAGAATTACTGGAAAAACTGAATACAGTTAAAAAGGAATATGAAGAGACTAAAAAGGAAGCTGAAGGGGTTGAACACGACTTGCAAATGACAAAAAGCCGCAAGAATCGTAACAAAAAAGCAATGTTCAAAGGACTTGGTATTTATTTTGAGGAAACAGGCTTGGATACTGTTACATATGTAGATGACGGCGGTTACCCCCATTTAATGAATCAGCATGAAAACTATTCCAATGTCTGGCAGTCTAAAGAAAGGGATTGTACCTGTGTATTTGAAAAGGATGAGTATACTGTATACAAAGGATCTGTGAGAAAAACTTTTGATTACATGGGGTTTATCATGAGCGAAACTGATTATTATGGAAATACTGTAGAATATATCCGCGATGATGATGAAAAAATCAAATATATAAAATCATCTTTCGGAGAAAGCTTTACCGTTGAATATGAAAATAATTTTATAAAAAAAATCGTAAATGAAAGAGACCCTTCTGAAAATGTTATTTACTATTATGAAGGTGAGAGAATGACAGGTACAAAAGATACTGATGGAGATTATGTTTCTATAGGTTATGATAAGCATGGGCTTATCAATTCTATTGGAAAAAATGATGGAAGTGCCTACACGATTATTTATGATGACCAGCTTTCGGAAGGGGAGATTCTTGCAACTCAACTTGTAAATGAAGAAGGGAAAAGCCAGCGTTTTGAGTATAACCGAAAGGATAAAATAACTGCCTTTATTGACAGAGACGGCTGGAAGACTGTTTATCATTATGATAATAAACATAGAACTACGAAACGGGAAAATTATGATCCGGATGGAAACATTGTAAAGAATACCGAACAGCCGCAGAATGAAAAGAAGTTTCTATGGAATGATGATGGAAGTGTTCTTGAATGTAAGGAAAATGAAAAAACTATATACAGAAAACTTTTTAATTCTAAAGGTCAGACAATTCGTTATGTAGACTGTAGAAATGAAAAAGAAATAATCCATGATTATGAATATGATAATTTTGGAAATATCAGTAAAGATAGTGTTAAAAATAACATAAAAGAGATGGAGTATGATTCACGTAACAGACTAACAAAGCTTATTCAAAATGGAAAGCTTTTAAGTAATTTTGAATATGAAAAGGACGGAAAAATCCACCAAATCAATTATTCAAATAACCTTGTTATGGAAATTGAATATAATGGAAGAAAGGATCTGATTGCTATAAAGTTTACTGATAACAATACCGGCAAAAGCATAATTACAGAGATTGAATATGACCATCACCATATGCCTCTCAGAGTTTATAAGGGAAATGGAAATAAACGTGAATTAAAGAAGGTCTTTACTTATACTGATGAAGGCTGGCTGCTTTCGAGTGAAATAGAAGGTGTAAAAAAGACTTTTGATGGATATGCTAAAGAGAAATTATCTTTTGAAGATTTATGGGATATCCCAGACATCAGTAATTCAGATAATGATGCATATATATATAAAGATGAAAATGGAATAGAGAGTCTGAAACAAAAATTGTTTGCAGAATAAAAAATATCTATTCCAATTTCTTCATGTATTTGCTATAATTCTCGATTAATATTTTTATTCAGATTTTATAAGGAGAACCAAATGGCTTACATTTTTGAAGAACCATCACACACTTTTGATGAGTACCTTTTAATTCCGGGCTACACCGGTCCTGACTGCATTCCTGCTAATGTTTCGCTGCAGACACCTGTTGTCCGCTACAATAAAAAGGCCGGCGAAAAATGTCCGCTTACAATGAACATTCCGATGACTTCGGCTGTTATGCAGGCGGTTTCTGATGATAAGCTGGCTGTTGCTCTTGCTAAGGAAGGCGGCATTTCCTTCATTTTTGGTTCTCAGACTATAGAAAATCAGGCAGCTATGGTTGCCCGCGTTAAGGCTTACAAGGCAGGTTTTGTTTCTTCTGATACAAATATCCGTCCTGAGCAGACACTCGGCGAGTTGGTTGAAGCAATTGAAAAGACCGGCCACTCAACTGTTGCCGTTACAGAAGATGGTACTGCAAACGGAAAGCTTGTTGGAATTATCACAGAGCGCGACTTCCGCATCGGCCACTGTGAAATGAGCGAGAAGGTTAGCGCTTATATGACTCCTCTCAGCTCTCTTGTTATGGGAAAAGAAGGAATTACTCTTGATGAAGCGAATGATTTAATCTGGGAAAAGAAGGTTAATCAGCTTCCTGTTGTTGATAAAGACGGAAAACTTCTTTATCTCGTATTCCGCAAGGACGCTGCAAGTCACGAAGAGCATCCTCTTGAGCTTCTGGATTCACAGAAACGCTACATCGTAGGTGCAGGTATTAACACACGCGACTATATGGACCGTGTTCCGGCTCTTCTTGCTGCCGGAGTTGATGTAATGACTCTCGACTCATCAGAAGGCTTTACAGAATGGCAGCGCCGCGCCCTTCAGGACATTCACGGAAAATGGCCTAACGCAAAAATCGGTGCCGGAAACGTTGTTGATGCAGACGGCTTCAACTTCCTTGCAGAGGCTGGTGCTGACTTTGTAAAAATCGGTATCGGCGGCGGTTCAATCTGTATTACCCGCGAGCAGAAGGGTATTGGCCGTGGTCAGGCTACAGCTACAATCGAAGTTGCTAAGGCCCGCGATGCTTACTACGAAAAAACTGGTATTTATATTCCAATCTGTTCTGATGGTGGTATCGTTTATGATCATCACGTTACTCTTGCTCTTGCAATGGGTGCAGACTTTGTAATGCTTGGCCGCTATTTTGCCCGCTTTGATGAATCTCCTACAAACAAACTTATTGTTAATGGTAACTACGTTAAGGAATACTGGGGTGAAGGAAGTAACCGCGCCCGCAACTGGCAGCGCTACGACCTTGGCGGAAAGAAGGGCATGGCTTTTGAAGAGGGCGTAGACTCTTACGTTCCTTATGCCGGCTCCCTCCATGACAACGTAACCCTTACAACAAGCAAGGTAATCCACGCAATGTGTAACTGCGGTGTTACAAACATCCCAGATTTGCAGAAGAACGCAAAGATTACACTTGTTAGTGCCGCATCTCTCCGCGAAGGCGGCGCTCATGATGTTATTGTAAAGAATACTGTGAAAGCTAATTAGAAAAAAAGACTTGAAAAAAGCAACAGTGTGCTTTATATTATAAAAGAAAGGCATTCGCAATTAAGCGTCTTGCCTTCTATTGGGATTGTCTAATTGCTTAGACTTTTTGCCCGCTAGTGGTGCGACACCGGCGGGCTATTTTTTTATTCGTTTACCTTTTTTTCGTCTGCGACGAAGGCGCGTAATAATGTCGATGAAGATTTGGATTGCTGTAAACAGCAAATCCAGAAATTCATATAGACTCATAGCTGCCTCCTGAAATAGTAATCTGCCTACATTTCTGTAAACAGTCGAATTTAGGAAGCAAGACCGCCAATAACTGCGAATGCCAATAAGTATACTATACAATATTTTTAACTACTTTTACAAGTAGTTGGTATAGTTGTTATACAACCTCTAGAAGTATTTATAATGGCTAATCAGCTAATATAATCTCATAGAACTAAACTAATTTTCAATGCTGATAATTTAATATTTTATAGTGGTAAATTTTTCTTGAATTAATGAAATAACATCATTACATAAAGATTCTTTTACGGTTTCTAGATTATTTATTTTTATTCTTTCAATGGAAAACAAATCAATAGAATCACATTGTAACGCAAGTGCAAGCTGTTCAATCATTTGTACAGACGGGAATTGTTTTTCAGCCTCAATTTTCGAAATGTAATTAGGTGATGTACCAATTTTTTCTGCAAGTATGGCTTGTGAGAGATTTAAATCTTTACGTCTTGCTTTCATGTTTATAGCAAGTACTGTCCTAATATTTGTCATAATACAATTCTAATAGGTTGATTTTTTAATTACTTTCTATTATATCAATCGAATAAGTATTGAAAAATGAACAATTAGGACTTATAATTTTTAATTAATGTAAAAATTGAATTATTAGGTTGGTTGTATGAGTATGAGAAAGTTTGTAACAGCAATGATTTTGAGCTTAATAATGTCTTTAATTTCTGTGGCTGTGATTTTTTTATTACAGGCACCATTAATAACATTTGTATATTATGGTTTTATTTCTGCTTCAAATAATGCAGTTTTTACAGCAAATATAATCAACAAAGTTGTGGATACAGATACTACAACTATTGTTATTATGATTGCACAAATCATTTTAACATTAGGTTTTGCTTTTGCTCTATTTATTTTTATAAGTAAAGTAATACAGATTTTTCTAAAAGATGAAAAACTAATAAAACCTTACTATATAATTTTCTTTTTTCTAACAATAATATTACCAGTTTTATTAATTTTTTTAACAATATTCCTAAAAGTAAAACTGACAATTTTAACATTGATAATTGAACTGGTGTTTTTCGCTTTGAATACCGTTCTTATCATATTCTCAAAAAAATTATTCCCTGAAACTACAAATACAGAATATAGAAAATACCTTTTTACTAACGGAGCAAGTCATGAATAAAACAATTAAAAAAATATTTTTATTTCTTACTATAACTTTATTAGCATTAAATCTTACCTTTGCTCAAAATACAAATAATAATTCAACATCAAAAGGTAAAATAGTTATTGTTGTACTTGATGTTTCGGGAAGTATAAAGAAACAATTCCCAGATATTACTAAAATTATTGACAGAGCAATTAATAAAAACAGACTTAATGTAGGCGATTATTTTGTATTAATACCTTTTGGAGATTCAGCTCTTCCAATGTATTCAGGACAGTTAATGCGAGAAGAAGATAAAACTTCAATTTCTAATACATTAAAAGCAATGAAAGCTGATAACGATTTTACAGATATTGGAACTGCAATTAAAACTGCCTTGAATTATATCGTAGATTTGAAAAGCGATGATTACAATCTGTATGAACCATTAGTATTATTTATTACAGATGGCGATATTACAACTCCAACTTCAAGTGAATTCCATGGACAAAATGTTGATCAGATTTTTAATGACCCATTAATCGGAAATAAATACTTATATGATGGTTGGTATTATGTAGGAATTGGAAAAAATCTTCATGATCTTCCTTTAATTGCAGAAAAGTCTGGACGTGAAGATTACCTCTTGAGAATTGAAGATTTAGACCAACTTGAATTTATGCTTGATGATTGGATTTCAAAAATCCCGGAATCACAACCAATTGAACAAGGTGAAGTTTTATTTAATAATTTTAAATTGAAATCTTATAAATTGAAGAGTGGAAAGAATTCTAAGGTAATATCATCTGCAGAAGATTTGACATTTGATATTCTAAATACATATAAAAGAACTCCTGTAAATGTTGAATTTAAGGCTGCAAAAGCTACATTCCAGAGTGATGATAGGAGTTCAACAATCCAGATAAAGTTATCCCCTGAAACAGGAATAATACAAGTATCACCAATGCATACAAAAACAACTACATGTGGTTTTAATCCTAATTCTGAAATAAAAGGCAAAGGAATATTAAAAATTCATTTTGTTGCAAATATAAATGGATTAGACAAACAGTTTGATGAAGCTTTTGATATAGATGGAAAGACAGCTTCAGAACTTTTATTTGACAAAATCTTCTGGCCATTAATAATAATTTTAATATTGATAGTAATAATTGTTTCATGGACAATAATCAAAAAATTTTTGCCTATAAAAGTCCGAATGGAAGTTGTTGGAATTCGAACAGAAAAACAGCGTCCAGTATCCATCAAATTAAAAAAACGCGTAGAATTTGGGTCAAGACCTGGATGCCCATTTAAACTTGATCAACTACTTTTTTCTCCAGTAGTAGGACAAATACAAAGAATTAATGCAAATAAATGGCAAATAATACCTCGCGATTCAAGTGCTTTTGAAGATGGAAATAAAAAGATTGAATATACACTTGGTTCAGATTTAAAACTTAAAACAAAGGAAGATTCAATAGTTACTATAAAATTTAAACCAGCAAAGAAATAAAGGTATAAATTATGCTTGATACAACAAGATATTTGATAATTTGGGGTATAATCTCAGTAACAGTCGCAATTTTATCATTAGCATCATATTTATGGTTATCTAATGTTGCACGATTTGAAAATCGTAAAAAAGAAATAGGTTGTGGAATGATTTTATGTACATTAGCTGTAAGTAGTTTAATGTTTCTTCCATTACTTTTTTCTAGAATAGATTTAAATGTACTTGGTAAAGAACTATTTGATTCTATTCAATTTGCCGAATTTGAAGCTGAAGATGCTGGAAATAAATTGAAGCTTGTACCATTTATTAGACCATTTGCACATTTTCTTGCTGCAACTAAATTAAAATATTTAATGTTAATAATAATTGGTGCTCCGGCTTTAGTTTCAGTATTAATAATGATTTTCACTATTAGAATTATATTTCTAATCCGTGAACCTAAACTAGAAAACGAAAATACATCAAACAGAAAACACTTGTTTGAATATAACCCAGAAATAGTTACAGACCTAAATAAAAGTAAGTAGGAGATAAAAAATGGCAGAAATGTATCAACCAACACTTGTAATTGGACTTGGTGGAACAGGAAAAACAATTATACTTGCACTCAAAAAAATGATTGCAGAAAATTGTGAACACGGAATGGCAGATTTTCCTTTCCTGGAATTATTAAGCCTTGATACTGATGAAGCAATCTCAAATGAAAAAAGTTTAATAAAAACTATTAAAGAAGAAGAATTAACATTAAATAGAAATCAAGAAGTATTTAAACTTCATACAAATTTTGGAAATGTACCAAATTTGGAAGAATACCCAGAAATACATGAATGGTTTCCTGATTCTTTACGTTCTCACTTGACACCAGCTGCTTTAGCAATCGGTGCTAGTCAAAAGAAACCTGTCGGTAGATTTACATTTGCTTGGAATGCAAAAGATTTATATGAGCGAATTAATAAATTTATGTCTGCACCAGTTGATGCGATTGTTGCTAAAGGAAAAATAGTATCTGACAAATTATCTAGAAATCTAAATGTTTTTATATGTGGTTCTATTTGTGGAGGAACTGGAGCTGGAACTTTTCTTGATGTTGCATATTTAGTTAGATATATTGCAGGGTTAAATAATGGAAATGGATTTACTGTAAGAATTTTTGGAATGCTTGCATTAGCTTCTTTATTTGATGGTGTAAAAGGTACTGAAAAAGTACGTCGAAATTGTTATGCATCATTAGTAGAACTTGATCATTTCATGAATAATATAAATTTTGAAAATCCATATAGATGTTTTTATCCTTCTTACAGAAATTTCACAAATGATTATGGTATATCATCACGAAATAAACCTTTCGATCATGCATTTTTATTTGATAAATCTGGAAATGGTTTTGCTTTACCAGGAGTACCTGCATTTGGAGAAATGGCTGCAAGATTTATTTATTTATTGACTACCCATGAATTATCAAAACATTGGTTTGGAATGGAAAGCAATCTTGATGCACCTAAAGATTCTAAAGTAAATAAAAGTACAGAATATTATGGAATGGGAACATTCTCTGTTTTATATCCAAAAAGAATGATTGTACAATTATGTGCTTACAATCTTACAAATGAGTATCTTAAAATTATTCTTGATGATTCATATAATCCACAAGAAATAGAACAACTCTCTAAAAACTTCTTGAAAGAAATAAAGCTAAATCCTCTTACAAATCAATTAGAAGATGCATTTGATATTTTTAATGAACCTAATGGATTTAAGGGATCCTTTAAGGATTATATTGAAAATGCAATATCAAACTTTGAAGAACAAAATGAGGATACAGATAAAAAAGATATAAAAGATGAATTACTTCGCTGGAAAAAAGAAATCGAAGAGAAGATTATTGAATTTAGAAATCAAAATTCTTCTAGAGCAGAACATATTAGAGAATCTTTTATTAGTCAGCTATCAAAACAACTTGAATTATTACTTGATTTGCATGAGCAAAAATTAGGAATTAAAAAGAATTCAGATGGAACAGATTTGACGGATAGAGGTTCATTAGTTCGTACGCTTAATTTTATTGATTCATTAATAAAATTATTTAATGAATCTAAAGATAAATATAGAAAAATTAGAAATGAAGCCGAAAGTACTATTAGGAATCTTAATGACGATTTTGAAACTGCAATTTCAGATTTTGATGAAACAGTAGATGGTATTTTTGCAAATAAGAAAAAAATTGGAAATGCAAGAGATAATGTTTTAGATGTTTGTCGAAATCTATTTAATGCTCACAGACAAAATTATATTGCTGATTGGTGTTACCAATTATTTACTGATATTTTATGGAATGATGTTCCAAAATATGATGGATTATTAAAGGAACTTGAGAGTCTAAAGAAAAAATATCAAAGAATTCTAAATTCATTCAATGAATTAACAAAAGAAATAGAAATTTTTGTTGAAAGTAATAAAACTTACAAATCTAATATCTTCTTTGATGCTTTATTTGATTATGAAAAAGATGTAGTAGGTACTTATAAACAATTAATGGAAGAACAAACTGAAAGCCACGTATGGAATGAATTAAGTGATCTTTTAACAAGTAAAGAATGTTTTGGAAAAGATTATTTACTTGCTGCTAATTTTACTACAACTATAATCAATGTAGATATACTTAGAGCTGCAGAATCATTCTTCTTCCCAATTGCAAATAAAGTAAATATTGAACAACGTGTTTTGGAAGATAAAGATGTTTGTGCAAGACTGGCAAGTGGACAATATTTTGATTTAACTTCTGTTTATCTAGGATTAGATCAAAGTGGTGTTTTATCTGAAATTGGAAGAGACTTAAAAAATAGTACATTCTTTTCAATTTCAATACCGGATGAATATAAAGGACGTGAGTGTGAACATATCAAAGGTGATGAAGGTGTTGGAAAAAAATGTCCTATGGAAGAAAATCCTGAAAAATATACAGGAGAAAAACATTGTAATCGTGATGGAAAATGTTTGAAACAATTCCTTTTGAAATCTCAAAATACAAAAGTTGCAATAACACCTACCAGTGAGAAATCAGAAATTAATATTATTCATACAATAAAAGGATATCCACTAAGAGCTATTTCTTCTGTAATGAGCAATTGTAAACCAGAATATATTGAAGCAAAAGCAAAATTACAAAAGGAAAATGAGGAAAATGGAACAAATTATGAAGAAATAAATATGTTTGGTCCATTGGTATTTGATGCATTAGATGAAAAATCAATAGATCCTAGAAAGCAATTTAATGATTTTAGAAAATTATTGTTAGTATCTTATATTGCTAAAAGACTTATTGTTCAACCACTCTCTGTAGATTTTGTAACAGAACGTGATTTAATGCAGGAAAGAAAAGATAAACCTTCTCTTCATCTAGGAAATACAATGAATGAAGTAATGGTACGATTCCAAAGTTCAAGACTTACAGATAAAAAAGATATTACTCAATTTGAAAAAGAAGTAAATCATTTAATAGAGGAATTAAAATCCCGTGAAGAAACAAAAACGAAATTTGGGAACCGAGCAAAAGAAATTTATGAAACAATTAAAAATGATCTACCAGCTGGTTTCTTACAAGATGATTTGGATTTAATGAACGAAATCGTCAAAGAAATAACAGGCATTGTATTAATACCACCTACCAAACTAGATAGTTTAATGCTTTAATGGGGTAAAATATGTTAGGTCAGCGAGAAGTTATACTTGTAGGATTAGGAAAATTTGGCGAAACAGTCTCAAATAATCTCGTTCATATGATTGATGAACGAAAAGTGCAGCTTGGTAAAATTGCAAATTCTGTAATTCTACATACAATAAATTTTGCTGACGATTCAGTATTTCATTCAACTAACTATATGAATGAAATACTTGAAACAGTAAAGGAAAGTTACGCATTTAAAACTGGAGAAAAATTCGACTTTATTTTTACTGGTGATTTTATTGAAAATGCTACTTCAAAATATGCAATTGATTTTGCATATATTCCATATCTGTTACAACAAACAACAGCTTTTAAAGTTGGTGAAGTAATTGGATTCTTTACATTTGCTGCAGATCTTGGAGTTGTTGAAAAGGTTCCTGACGAAACTCTAGCTTTAATATGCAAACACTTTACTCAACTGGATACAATTAATAAAAAAGATACTTATCAAGTTCCTTATAAAACTGTAATGAATAAAACATTTAAAAATGTTGATTCATCAGCAGGACCATTTAATCGTAACTATGTTCTTGTAACACCTGGAAAATCAAATGCTGTTGCAAACGAAACCGGTATTGTATTTGCGGAAAGAATATTTTATGAGCTTTTCTATCTTACAAAAAAGTTAAGTGAACAAAATCATAATTATATTTCCGCTATAAATGATCGAGAAAATTCAGATAAGAATCTTTCATGTTTTTCAATGGTACAAATACCAAGAATAAATGAAGTACAAAAATATTACTTAAAATATTTGTTTGAAGAAGAAATTGTATCATCTTTTATAAAAGAACCTAATAAAGGAACTGATGGAGAATTCTTTCTTATAAAATTCTTTGAAATGATTGATATGTCATATAAAGATGAAAATTTTCCTATTGATAGAGCTGCAAAACTTTTTATTGAACGATATATTGAGAATTTCTCACATTTATTATCTTACTATATTAGTGGAGCTTATTCTGATGTAAAAAAATATATCGAAGATTGCAAACAGCGATTACAAAATACAGTTTTTGAAAGTATTCCTCTTTATGATGATTTTGCACATAAAGAAATTGATTATTTATTTATTACATTAAAAGCAGGATTTGAAAATTTTTTTAAGGTTGATAGAATAAATGGAAACTTTAAAACTTATATTCAATTTATCGAAGCCTTAAAAAATAAATTAGAAAAATGGGAAAGCTCCTTAAAATCTATTTCAGAGGGCTCTGAACTTATAGAACTTGAAGATGATTTTAAGAAAGCAACTAAAAGAATTGAACATTTGCAAAAAAAGAAAATCCTTTCATTTATAGTATTTAGAAATATTCGACAGAAACTTATAGAAAACGCAATCCTTTCACTGCCGATTGAAAATTATCTTGAATCACTTATTAAACAAAAATTAGCAGCTTCTTTTTATGAATATTGGAAATCTTTAATTGATGTTAAGAAATCACCTATTGAAGAATGCAATAAAATTCTTGCAAATCTTAAAAATCTTGAAACTAGATTTAAGGGAAAAGAGCAGTATTTATTGAATAAAATACAATTTATTGAAAATATGAATGAATCATATTATATACTTCCAATGTTTGAATCTTCTGATGATTATTCAAAATTATTAGAAAGAATTAAAAACAGAAATTTTGGATCTCATAATACACAAAAAATAAAAGATGCAGTTACAAATGCATTGAAACTTTATGTTGCTGAAAAAGATATTTATGGAATAACTCAAAATCCAACTGAGTTTATTAATTTTATTGAAAATAATTATATACCAAATAATCAGAAATTATTTTCTGATATTGAAGATAAAATTGATGAATTTTATGATTTTTCAAAACGAGCTGTAGAAGAAACGAAATACAAAACTGAGAATATTAACAGTATATCATTTGAAACAAAAGGAACTTCTCTTTTCCAGAATGAAATAATACTAACACCAAACAATATGAAACCTGATTGTTTAAGTGAAGAAATTGATTCTAAATTTGATTCTTCTCTTGAAAAAGTAGAAATACCAAAGGATTTTACAATTGGTTCTGTAATGTATTTTAAGGATTATTTATATATGTCTCAAAAGGATATGAAGAAAAAAGATTTCCTGGAAAACTATAAAAATCTTGAAACTTCTGAACCTAAATATGATAATTCATTAACAGAAAAAGTTTCTTTTGAAAGAGAAGCAGAAGATAATAATGATAATAAAAAAGATTTGAATACAAATCAGACAAATCTTTGGAAATATACACGTAGTGTTTTGAATTTTTATATGGATAAAAATACAGTACTTAATCTATATAATAAAAATTTTGGCACTTCAAATGAAAATATATCTGATAATCAAATAGAGGAACTTTCGAAAATAGTTTCTTTCGAAGATGTATTAAATGAACTCTCAGAAGACAAATTAACTGAATTTTCAAAAGATAATAATGTTCCTGTAAAATCAAATAAGGAAAAACAAATAAAACTTATAGTACATGAATTTCTTGAAAGGTAAAAAATAATGGATACAATAATTGGAATTGATTTAGGTACCACAAATTGTACTGTTACTGCAATAGATGAAGATGGAAAAACACTTGTAGTAAAAAATAATCAAAATGAATTTTTAACTCCTTCTGCAGTATATTTTTGTAAAAACAAAAACGAATTTATTGTTGGAAAGAAAGCAAAAGAAAAATCTAATATTGACCCAGAAAATCTTGTCCTCTATGTAAAAAGAGAAATGGGAAAAGATAAAGATAAAGTTCGTTTTAATCCAATTACTGAAAAATATAATCCTTATAACTTTTGGGGTAAGACTTTTTCTCCTCAGGATATATCAGCCATTATATTAAAGCAATTAAAACATGATGCAGAAAAAGAACTTGGAAAAGAAATTGATAAAGCTGTTATTACTTGTCCTGCATATTTTGGAGATAATGAAAAAAATGCTACAAAGCTTGCCGGACAAATGGCCGGTTTTGATGTACTTGAAATAATTCCTGAACCAACGGCTGCTGCACTTTCTTATTGTTCTATTTCTAAAAAAGAAAGAGAAACCATTTTAGTATTTGATTTAGGTGGAGGAACGTTTGATGTTACAATACTTAAAATACAAAATGGAGAGAACGGCCGAGAAGTAGAAACAGTTGCAACTGATGGTAATCATAAACTTGGAGGAATAGACTGGGATTCCTCAATAATTGATTATATGATTGACCGTTTTGAAATGAGATATCCTGATGCGGATATTGATTTTGGGCCTAAAAAAGATAAAGAAATTACTTATGGTAAATTACGTATTGAAGTTGAAAAAGCAAAAGTTGCTTTATTTAAGGAAGGTATAGAGTCTGTACCTATTACAATTGAATATGGTGGACAAAAACATACTGAAAATTTAAGTCGTTCTCTATATGCAGAGAAAACTCAGAAATGGACTGATCAATGTCGCATTTATTGTAATAACATTCTTTCTGAACAGGGGCTGACATGGGACAATATTGATACAGTCCTAATGATTGGAAATATGAGCAATTGTACAACAATTCGAGATTCATTAAAAAAATGGTCTGGAAAAGAAATAAACTTTGGTCTTATCAATCCAAAAACTTGTGTAAGCGAAGGTGCTGCAATAAAAGGATATTTACTTGAAGGCGGAGACAAAGTAAAAGTTCTTGGTGAAAATATAAAACCTGATTATGCCACTTTTGAACAAACAAAAGAAGAAATTGAAAAAGCTGATGAATTACAAAATAATTCACAACGAGAAGTTGTAACATTCAATTGTCAGAAAATAAAATCAGGTGTTATCCCATTATCCATTGGAATAAAGGTTATTAACAATAAAACTGGACAAGATGTAATTTACAAATTCTTTAAGAAGAATTCTTCTTATCCAATTTCATTTACACATGCTTTTCCTCCTAACAGAGATGGTGATGAAAATTTAACAATTGATGTATATGAAGGGGAAGGAGAAACTCCAGAAACTTGCAAATTATTAGGATCTGCAATTGTACAACTTGATGGAAAACTTACGCGCCAGGATAAACTTGATATTACACTTTCAAAGGATAATGACGGTATTCTGCAAATTGAAGCAAAAAATCAAAAAACTAATGTCTTTATGAAAGCTGAAATCAAGCGGGAGAACAGTTTATCTGAAAGTGAAGTTAAAAAAGCAATAGAAGAATTTGAGGAATTTTCTCTGGGGTAAAAAATGATAGATGAGGATTTCTCTTTAGGTAATAATTTTGACAATGATGAGTATTCTCTTCCTGGTAATAAATTAGAAAATGAAGAATATTCTCTGTCCGGTAATCTTAATAAAAAATCAACAATAATAGATGCCAATGATTCAATAAATGAAATACAAAGAGTTTATGATATTTTACATATCAAAGATAGAGATTTAAAACTATCTTGGGAAGATTTTTTTAAACAAGATGCTGGAATTTTTATTTTACTTAATAAAACAAATTTTCAATTACCTACAAAAACAGATATTGATACTTTTAGTACTGATATAGAAAAATGGATACATGTTGCACATAAAGAATGGATAGATGTAGAAAATCAACATAAAACTGAACTCTTAACAGAAGCTTTACAAGCAGTCCTGAAAATATATACAAAAATTTTGAATAGTTCAGAGTATGCACAATACTATATAAAAGAAATAAGGACCAATCTAAAAAAGCGTATCGATACTGTATTAGATCAAAAAATTAAAGATGGAATTTTGGAAATCTCTGAGATTCAAGAAATTTATGAAATTGCAGTATCTATTAATTTAGTATCTGATTCAGTAAATGGTAAAAAAGCAATTCTAAATTGGATTAATAAAAATCAAGAAAAAAAGAATTTTATAATTGAATCATTTTCTGAGACTTTTATTCGAAATGTTAAAGAAAACAAAACGCCATTCGAACGTTTAAATACAGATATTTGTAAAAAGAATCTTTTTGATGAATATAAAAATCTGGCTTTGCTTAATCACCAATTGACTGGAGATTCATTAAAAACTGATAAAGAACTTTTCGAAGAAATGTATGAATTGTTAGTTAATAAAAATTTATTTATAGATAACGTTCAGTTTTATAAAGAAAATTTCTTTGAAAAAGAAAAACAAAATTTCCAAGGGAATTTTGCTTTACCACATAATGATGAAGAATATTATTATTACAAGGGAACTGCTAAAAACTTATATCATTTTACAGAAGAGCAGTGGATAGAATTCATAAGAATTGAAAATTTAAAGAAAGAAGATGACGCTTCTATTGCATTTATAATGGGAACTGCAGAAGCATCTACAATACCAAATATTGCAACTTTGCTTGAAGAGAATCCTAATATGGCGCTTTCTAGAATTCGTGCAGGAGATGTTGAAACCTATCTTTCTCATATTGGACAATTACAAATGGCCAATATGCTAACTGAAAAAAAGGAAGAATTAAAAAATGATACGGATCTTTTAGTTCAAGCTGTTGTAGCATTATTACGTGGGGCTGATTACTCTGATGAAACTGATGAAAATGAAGAAGTAAAAGAATCTGATAGCCTTATTCCACTTATTGAAAGAAATGCGACTATACAAGAGATTGTTTCATATTTATTACGAAGAAAACAATTTGAAAAACTAAATAAAAAGATTCTTTCACAGGAATCATTAGAACATAGCGAATTGGTAAAATATCTTTTTGAAAAAGGATTTACTTTTCAAAAAATCTGTTTGAATTATTTAAATGAATTCATAAAAGAAAGTAATGCAGTTGTTTATAAGAATATGTATGAAACTTATTCACGTTATATTCTTAATTTACTAGTAACACAAAATGATTCAAAAACATTTGTTTGTGTTTTAAAACCACTTTTAGATAACAGTAAATCTGCCAGCTTACTTTCTGATTCATTTATTAATGAATTTAATGAAGTGGAAAAATCTATGTTGGATGCATTGGCTGATGAAGAAAAATCTTTCATCGACAATAAAAAAATTAAATCTAAGAAATCAATTTTTGGCTTTAAAAATAAATAAGGGGACTAAATATGAACGAGGAAGAAAATATTAAAGAAGAACCATGGGAAGATGAATCAAACTATACAGAAGAAAATGAAACAATTGATAATACTTCAGATGAAAATACTGAAGAAAGTAGTTCAGAAGAAGAAACTCCCGCTCAAGAAGAGCCTCAGGAACTTGATGTAAATAAAACTACTAATTTTTTGAAATATTCAATTGGATTTGTAATTCGCTCTGTTGCAGCTATTATTCTTTCAATATTCGCATTAAAATTTATTTTACCTTCTAATTCAAGTGATGTTTTTTACAAATTATATTTTGTGCTATTCATCGTTTTTGAATTAGGGGTACTTACATGCTATGTATTTGCAAATAGAAGTATTTTTTTACTTCAAAGTTTCTCTAAAGGTATAACAGAGAATAAAGGACGATATTCAAGTCTCAATTCAAACAATAAAAAAGTAAATGATGTTTGTACAGCATATAAAAAATCTTTCTTAGTCAGTGATGATGAAGATTATCATAAAACAAGAGCTAATTCAGATTTGTATTTTGGTTCAGAAACTTGGTTACAGGATACAAATCCATTACCACTACAGGCTTTCCTAAAAATTATACCAGGCACATTTATTGGTTTTGGTATTTTAGGAACATTTATTGGTTTTGCCGGTGGACTAAGTTCTATTAATATTTCCGATTCACAAAGTCTATTGGATAGTGTACAGCAATTATTGAATGGACTTAGAAATGCATTTAATACCTCTATAGTAGGTATGCTTGCTTCAATGTTCTGTAATTTTGTTTTAATACATCCTCTGTTTAATAAACTAGATTCTGTTTCAAAAGAGTTTTGTGATTATCTTGATAACCAGTTTTATGTTACTGAAGTGGATGCAATGGCTATCATTGATGAAAACAATAATAAGATTCCATTCCCTGTTGTATTAACTCAAATCCTTACACGTTTGGAAGGAGTTTCTTCAAATATCAATTCAATGGGTCTTACAATTGGTGATCAGGTAACAAAATCTGTTAAAGAAACATTGGACAAAACTATAGAAAAGATTATTAAAGAAGAAATTACAAAACTTAAGACAGATTTGAATTCATCCCTTAAACTGCTTGAAGAATGTCAGACAAGTCTGCAGAATGCACCACAACATCTTAAAAATGCAGCAAATGTTCTTGAAAATTCTGCAAAGAACTCATCAGAAATATTTGAGAAGTTTAGTGATGATTTAATTGATATAAAGAATGCTGTTGCTTTATTGCCTGATGATTTTAAGTCTGTAAACAGTTCTCTTAGTAATACAATAGAAAAATTATCAGAGAACCAGAATATGTTGGCAGAAGCTCTGTCAGAATCAACAGATGCATTTGAAAAAACAACAGAAGTTAGCCAATCACTTTCTGATTCATATGATGAACAAGCTGCAAAAATTAATGAATCTATTTCTAGATTCTCAGATATTCTTACAGAATACAAAGAAACCAGCAAGGAAAGTAAAGAACTGTTGGAAGGTTACAAAGGCATGGATATCATGATTGCTAAAATATTCAATCAGATTAATGAAAATACTGAAGGATATTCAAAAATCATTGGTGATAGTCTGGAGAAATATCTTAAAGGATTTAAGGATGCAACAAAAGATATTTCAAAACAATTTGCTGATGCAACACTTGCATTAAGTGAAGAGGTTCGTCGCCTGAATGGGGCAAATGACACAACTAAGGCATAAGTTATGAGAACCAAAAGATTTAAATATTTTGAAGATGATGGCGGTTATGACTTATCAATTAGTGATTTAATGTCTGCGCTTTGCTGTATTTTTATTCTTGTTACAATTTCAATTGTTGTTTCTCTTAAAGAAAAGAATTCTCTTGCTGATAAGTACCAGGAATTGCAAGAAGAACTTTTTTTAGATTTGCGAAATGAAATGGGAGCTGATCTTGAAAAATGGGGTGCTACAATAGATCCTGACACATTAACAATTCGTTTTTCAAGTGATGATGGATTTGATGCTAGAAGTCCTGAATTAAAAGCTGGCTATAAAAAAGTATTACAAGAGTTTTTTCCAAAGCTTGTTAGTATATTACAGCAGGATAAATATAAAAATGAAATAGAAGAGATTCGTATTGAAGGTTTTACTGCACCTGATAGAACTGATCCGCAAGGAGAGGGTAGTGAACATGACTATACTTCTGGTATTGAACTTAGCCAGGAACGTACAATGAATGTTCTTCTCTACTGTCTTGAAAATACTAATTATTCACAAGAATCAGATCCAAAGAAGAAAGAAGCTGAAAAAGAATGGATAAGAAAACACATCGTTTCAAATGGTTATTCTCTTTCACGGCCATTAGGAAATGATGGAAAGTTAATAGAGGATAATAGAAAGTTAACGGATGAAGAAAAGGCTGCCTCTCGTCGAGTAGAATTTAGAATAAAAACAAACTCAGATAAAATTGTACAACAATTTCAAAAGGTAAAGGAGCAGGAGTAATGGAAAGTTTAACTGCTCTTGAAAATTTACAAGAAAATATATCTCAAATAAATAGTTATGCAAATGAATATAATGATTTTATGTCAAAAAAGAAAATAACTACAATTGAGAAAGATATAGCAGAAATTAAAGATAGATTTTCTATAGATTATACTAGACCTATTAATATAACAAAAAAAGAAGAAGAAACATTAAAAAAAATGGTTCTGGAATATCTGCGAGAAAAAAAAGATAACTTTAATTCTCACTATATTCAACTCCTAGCTTGGCATATACATGAATTAGAAATAATTCCTATAAAACAACATGGAGTTGTAAGAAATGTAACAATGCTTAGATATTCACCAAAGTCTATTATTCCAATAAGTGCAACAAATAGATTATTTGGGTTGTTTATGCCTAAAAGAATTGATACAGAAAAAGTTTCTACTGCTTTATTATTGAACTACTTGAATAATTATCAATATGCATCTACACGCTTTAAGAACGTTTTAAATTCCTATCTAAAAAGAATACAGTATTCAAAAAATACAGATATTTATTTTAATTATTTCAATGTAGTATCTGTTATTGAAAAGAAAACACCAGCTAGTAAAATGAGTTATCGAAATCGTTTAAAAACACTAGGATTAAGAGAAATAACACTTCACACAGAATACTTTAATAGTGCATTAAAAGGATATAAAGATTATGAATAACAAATCATATGTATATCCATACCGGATAGAAAAGAATGAAAATAACTCATATCTTTTAGTTCCAGAAGAACAAAAAGAAAAAACTTCTACTTTTGAACAAATGAAATTATTTAATTCAATGTTGAGTATTGGATATATACCATTCTTTGAAGGTACTTTTAAGATTACTGACAATCAAATTATTGATTTTTATAACTATGCTAAAAATTCAATATTGAAAGAAATAAACATAAATTCTTATTATTCAATACTTGGATTATCTGAACCATTTACAAGGCAAATACCAACAATAACTGAAAAAGAAACTTTTATTTCAGATTCATATCAAATGACAGTTGCATGGGAAAATGATACATCTTCTGGAAAAATGAAAAGTGCGCCTAAGGCTTTTAAGAGAGATGGATTAGAGATTTTCAATTTTGAAGGTGAAAAATTAGGAAGTATTTATCCAGAATATTTTAAGCTATATGAAATTATTGATAATGCAAATACAAATTGGAAGAACTGGACAAAAACTGAACGATATAATTTTCTTGATGAATTAGTTAATCTTTCTAAAGAAAGAAAGTTCATTATGACGAAAGAAATGTTACAGGCACATGAACATATAAACTAAGGAGATTTTTAAATGAAAAAATTAATTTTGGTTTGTTTATTATTTTTATCAACAATTGCCCTTTTTGCGGAAAAGATTAATCTACATACTGGCGAGTCGTTTGGAGTTTCAAATACAGATTATTTTTACCCAAAAGATATATCTTTTACTGGCGCCAAATGTACTATTTCTGCAATAAAAAAAGTAGAAGATAATTTATGGTGTTTAACACTTACTGCACCTAAATCTACAAATACAAATGCTCCTGTAATATTTGAATTTTATATAAAAAAAGGTGATATGTTAACAATGCGAAGACTGACAAATCCAATGGAGGAATTTAATCTAAAAGTAATTTCTGTAAATTGGAATGAGATTACTTTAGAAACTGAATAAAGTAATTCATGTTATCACGAATTCATAAAAATTAACTCTTGAAAAAAGCAACAGTGTGCTTTATATTATAAGAGAAAGGCATTCGCAATTAAGCGTCTTGCCTCTACGATTTTTGTCGTCCTTACGGACAACGCCCGTCTATAGTGGTGCGAACACTTCGGCGGGCTATTTTTTTATTGCAGATTGATAATTGTTATCAATCTGCAAAACGGCTGAGTCAAGGCTTTAAGCGAAGCGTGCCTTGACCAGACGTATTCGTTTACCTTTTTTTCGTCTGCGACGAAGGCGCGTAATAATGTCGATGAAGATTTGGATTGCTGTAAACAGCAAATCCAGAAATTCATATAGACTCATAGCTGCCTCCTGAAATAGTAATCTGCCTGCATTTCTGTAAACAGTCGAATTTAGGAAGCAAGACCGCCAATAACTGCGAATGCCAATAATTATACTATACATTATTTTAAACTACTGTACAAGAAGTTAATATATAAAACATAGATTGCTTCACCTTCGGTTCGCTATGACATAAAAATCATCTGTTCCAAAACTCCGTGTATTTTGTTATACTAAACAGATATGAAAGACGACATGATAGTAATCCGCGGGGCTAGAGAGCATAATCTTAAAAACATCGATGTAACTTTTCCGCGTAATAAGCTGGTGGTGATTTCCGGCTTGAGCGGTTCGGGTAAATCTTCCCTTGCTTTTGATACGCTTTTTGCTGAAGGTCAGCGCCGTTACATGGAAAGTCTTTCATCGTATGCCCGACAGTTTCTGGGCCGAATGGATAAGCCTGATGTTGACCTGATTGAAGGGCTTTCTCCTGCTATTTCTATTGAACAGAAATCTACAAATAAAAACCCTCGTTCTACTGTGGGTACAATCACTGAAATATATGACTTTTACCGTCTTCTTTATGCCCGCTGTGGTCATGCCCACTGTCCGAATTGTGGCCGTGAAATCCGGGAGCAGTCTGTAGACCAGATTATTGATACGATTATGAGCTGGGAAGACGGCACTAAGATGCAGATTCTGGCCCCTGTTATCCGCGGTAAAAAGGGTGAGCACCAGAAGATTTTAGATGATGCCAAGGCCTCGGGCTTTGTACGCGCTCGAATTGACGGCGTAATGGCGGATCTGGACGATGCAATCAAGCTTGATAAACAGAAAAAACATACAATTGAAATTGTTGTAGACCGAATCATAAAGAGCGACGAGGTTAGAAGCCGCCTTGCCGACTCAATCGAAATTGCCCTTAAAAATGCAAACGGAATTGTTATTGTTACCCGCCGCGTTGGCGACAAGGACGAAGAGGTTTTCTTCAGCCAGAAAAATGCCTGCCCGGACTGTGGTATTTCCATTCCGGATTTACAGCCACGTCTTTTCTCATTTAATAACCCCTTTGGTGCCTGCCCGGAATGTACCGGTCTTGGCGAAAAAATGGAATGGGACTTCAATAAGATTCTGCCGGATCGCTCACTTTCCTTCAACGAGCGCGCCTTCCCATTCTTCAATCCCGACAGCGAATGGAACCACACTATGTTCCAGGCCGTAGCAGATGCAGAAGGCTTTACTCTGGACACACCAATTTCCCGTCTTACCGCCGAGCAGTTTGAATACCTGTGGAACGGAGACCCGGAACGCAAGATTCACTGGATTTATAAAAAGCAGAGCGGGGAAGGTTACAGCGAATATAACCGCCCATGGCCCGGAGTTCTCAACGAAATGAAGCGCCGCCACGCAGAAGCCTGGGGTGACGCACAGAGAACTAATATAGAAGAAAAGTTCATGAAAGTAGGCCACTGTTCCTGCTGTAATGGTCAGAGACTTCGTAAGGAAGCCCTTGGTGTAACTGTGGGCGGAAAGAATATATGGGAGCTTTGCTGTCTTTCTGTAGCTGATTCTATTGAGTTTTTTGACCAGCTTGAGCTTTCCGAAAATGAGCAGAAAATTGCAACTCAGATTATGAAGGAAATCCGCGCCAGACTCCGCTTCCTCCGTGATGTTGGCTTGGACTATCTTACTATGGAGCGCGCCGCAGAAACACTCAGCGGCGGTGAGGCCCAGCGAATCCGTCTTGCAACCCAAATCGGTTCAGCCCTCTGCGGCGTCATGTACATTCTGGACGAGCCAAGCATAGGGCTTCACCAGCGCGACAACCAGCGCCTTATAGACACCCTTATCAGCCTGCGCGACAACGGCAACACTGTAATAGTAGTAGAACATGACGAACAGACTCTGCGCACAGCAGACTATCTTATAGATATCGGTCCCGGCGCGGGCATTAATGGCGGCCGCGTTGTTGCAGCCGGAACCCCACAAGAGGTTGCCAAAGTAAAAGAGAGCCTCACAGGCCAGTACCTGGCCGGCACCCTTAAGATGGACATCCCGACAACCCGCCGCCCCGGCAACGGCAACTTCATAAAAGTAAACGGCGTAACCGAACACAACCTCAAAAACGTAAGCATTCAGATTCCGCTTGGAACCTTTACCTGTATAACAGGCGTAAGTGGCTCGGGAAAATCAACCCTCATGAGCGACGTATTATACCCGGCCCTCAGTAACCGCGTTATGCGCACAAATTACGATGTAGGTGAGTGTGAAGGCGTAGAAGGCGCGGAGTTTATAGATAAGGTAATCAATATAGACCAGAGCCCGATCGGCCGCACCCCGCGCTCTAACCCAGCAACTTATATTGGAGTCTTCGACGCGATCCGCGACCTCTTTGCAAGCCTGCCGGAATCAAAGGCCCGCGGCTACCTTAAAGGCCGTTTCTCCTTCAATGTAAAGGGCGGCCGCTGCGAAGCCTGCCAGGGTGCGGGTGAAAACGTAATCGAAATGAACTTTCTGCCCGACGTATACGTTCAGTGTGAGGTCTGCGGTGGAAAGCGCTTTAATAAAGAAACTCTGGAAGTTACTTACAAGGGTAAATCCATCAACGACGTACTAAATATGTCCATAGACGAAGCCTGCGACTTTTTTGCCTCTATTCCACACCTCTCACGCAAGCTTGAAACTATGAAATCAGTAGGCCTCGGTTATATTCAGCTTGGTCAGAATGCCCTTACTCTTAGTGGCGGCGAGGCTCAGCGTGTTAAGCTTGCCAACGAGCTTGCCCGCGTTTCTACCGGCAAAACTCTCTATATAATGGATGAGCCTACAACAGGACTTCACTTTGCAGACGTTAAGCAGTTGATGACCGTTATTCAGCGCCTTGTAGACCAGGGCAACACAGTTGTTATGATTGAACACAACCTGGACGTTATCTGCCAGGCAGACTATATAATTGATTTGGGACCGGAAGGCGGTTTCCGTGGCGGTAATATAATTGCGACCGGCACTCCTGAAGATGTCGCAAAAGTAAAAGAAAGCTACACCGGTCAGTTTATAAAGGGGCAGCTGGGGCTCTAAATGACTCGTAACTTCCGTTTAATTTCTGCAGCAATTTTATTTTTTCTCTTTACAGCACAGGCTTTTACTCAAGATGAAAATGATGAAAAAGTAAAAAAAGAGCCTGAAATTACAGTTATTACAATCAATAGCGCCCGTCAGACTGCCTATAAAAAAAATGAAGAAAGCGGAAATGACTGCATTATTCTTGAAGGCGCAGTTTCCCTTTCAGTTCAAAAGAATGATACTACAAATGATATTAATGCTGATAAAATAGTTTACGACCGAAAAACCGAAATGCTTTATGCCGAAGGTAATGTAGAAATCATTATGAAAAGCGGAAATTCCGGCAACTCTACTGCTACCGCCTCTTCCCTGATAATGAATACATCAACTCTGGAAGGTGTTTTTGACGACGGTAGAATTGTTCAGCAGCAGTCAGATGCGGTAAATCTTCCTGCCGGTTCAACACTTATCGTTTTTTCTGAGATTTTCGGAAAAGGAAATGAAAACGTAATTACCTTCAAAAACTCAAGCCTTACCTTCTGTGATGAAGAAGATCCTCACTGGCATATTGATGCAACCAGAACCTGGCTGCTTCCTGGCGGAGAGTTTGCATTTTTTAATGCCCTGCTTTATGTAGGTTCCGTTCCGGTAATGTATTTCCCGGCCTTCTATTATCCTAAAGATGAACTGATTTTTAATCCGGTATTTAATTATACAAAAAGAAGCGGCTACTCAATTCAGACAACAACCTATTTGTGGGGTCGCAAACCGCTTGAAGAAGCATCTTCAACAACATCATCTACATCAACAGGTAAGGAAAGTACATCTGCAGAATCGCTGAAAGCAGTTTATAACTTTGTGCGTCCTAATTCTCTTAAAGAGCAGGTACGCGAAGGTCTTATACTTCATAATCTGGATGAAGATTATACAGGTGATTCGTCTCATTATGTAAAAATTCTTGCAGACTGGTATTCAAATCTTGGATTTATGACTGGTGTAGATGGTGTTATTAATCCTCTGCCAGGCTATATTTCAAAATTGAATTTCAATACATATCTTGGTTTTAGTAATACTGTTTTTAGAGGTGCTGGAAATCAGCTGACTTATTATCCTTATTCTTCAAGAGGTATTACTTATAAGGATGATTCTTCTTTTCTGGGCTTAAAACTGCCTTTCCGCTATGCTGCAAACTTAGATTTTCAGTTGTCTAAGCCATTTCAGTTTTCTCTTTCTCTTCCGGTCTATTCAGATCCATTCTTTTCAAATGATTTTCTTATAGACCGTCATGAAACAATGGACTGGATTTCTTATCTTCTTGACAGTACCCGTAGAAATGCAGATACAGTAGAAGAAACGACAACTACTACAAGTAACGAAGTTTCTTCATTTCAATGGAAATCATCAACTTCTTATTCGCCTTCGATTCCTGCATTTATGAGGCCGTATCTTTCTTCTTTATCTTTCTCAATGCAGAATTCGGTAAGTATTTCTTCAAAAAATACAGTTTTTTCATACACGGATGAAGATGATCCTGATAAAAAAACTATTTATACATTCGATGAAAATCTCTTTGAAAAGGAATGGAGAACTTATACTCCACGCAGACGTTTTTACTATCCGTCTTTGATTACTCCGGTTTCAACAAATATTTCTGCAAGTGGAACAATATTCCAGTGGCCGATTAAAAAAGAATATACAAAAAAATCTCCGGATTATGTTATTTCCCTGAATAAGCCTGATGAACTAAAAACAGAAAAACAGCTGGAAGAGGAACGTAAAAGGGCAGAAGAAGAAGCAAAAAAGGCAGAAGGCAAGGAGACTGAAGTTTCTGAAGAGAAAAAAGAAATTGCAGAGGAAAAGCCGGAAGAAGAAAAGGAAAGCCTTTTTGAATACTATCTTCCAGACCTTGAATATACAGCAAGTAAAGATACTGTTAATGATGGAATCGGCTATAAGTTAAATTACAATATCGGTTTGAACCTTACTACACAGATATCTTATACAGATACCAACCTGCACACTTCCGATGACTTTGACTGGGACAGCATACGTTCTTCTATGTATAACATGAAGCTGCCGCTTTCCCTTTCAAGTAATTTTAATTATGGCGGAAATTTCTTTACTGTAGAAAATAAGGTTTCTTATAATCCGGTATTTCAGGACCATACCTATATGTCCGAAGATAAAAAAATCGGATATACAGAAGCAGAAATCAAGAAAATTAAACTTTCAGACTTAAAAACAGAATCGCGGGATGTAACAAATACAAATGCGGTTGTCCTCAGACCTCTTGTTTATTATCCAATTTTTAGTGATACAAATATTGCCTGGAATTCTTCCATCAGATTATACAGCCGCAAGTATATTGGTGATGCAGATACAGCAGACTGGGAAGAGCACTATGCAGACTGGACAGATGAAGACAGTATAACCGTAAACTCGCTTTCGACAGATATCCGGGCTAAGGAATTCAATAATAAGTTTACACAGGCACTCAGACTTGAAATGATTATGCCTCCTCTTAAAAAGAAATATATTGCTTCTTTCTCAGTAGGAGTTCCTTATGCTACCGCATCTGTAAGCTCAGGTTTTGAAGAAATCCGAGAGAAAGACTATAACAAAATGAGCGATAAGGATAAAGAAAAGTATAAAGACCAGAAATGGAAAAAGAGTCCTTTAGATCAGTCTCTTACAGTAACCCTGTTTGATTCAAAATTAAGACTTTCAGAAAATTTTACCTATAATATGGAAGATGATAATCCTGAAAGCTTGAAACTTTCTGCATCTCTCTTTGGTGTACAGGTTTCTTATATCCAGTCTTATGTTTTGGGCTATGATTTTGATCCTCTTAAGGGCTGGTATATACCTGAAGAAAGAAAAGAGAATGAAGAAAAAGAATTCCTGCCTTATTCTTTCTCACTTTCATATTCACATTCCGGAAAGGATATCAGGACCTGGTATAACAGACTTACTTTTTCTCTCGGTTTGAATACAAGTATTGTTGCAGATCTTCTGCGCCCAACTAATTCTTATTTCTTATTTACTCCGTCTATCAAATTCAGCATTTTTGAATTTTGTGATATCACATTCTCTGCTTCTTCCCGAAACTCAGTTCTTTACTGGTACTTCCATAATGAAGCGGGTGATATGTACAGTGACTGGGGAGGCTTCCCGGGCAATATTGTAAAGGATTTGATTGATTCTTTCAGATTTGATGATGAAGAAATCCGCCAGAATTCAGGCTTTAAGCTGAAATCTCTTAATATGACAATTTCTCATGACCTCCACGACTGGAAGGCTAACATGACTATGAAGATTGAACCTCGAATTATTACCGAAAACGGCAAAAAAATGTACGACTTTAAGCCATACATCACAATCGGCGTAGTCTGGAACCCAATGGACGCCATGAAAACAAGTATAGTTGATGATTACGGCGAATGGAAACTGGAGTGATTATGCTTTTGTGGTAGCATCGTACTTACAAATGTGTCATTCCCGTGCTTGACACGGGAATCTAGACAAGACTGTGATTTCTAGATATTCGGGTCAAGCCCGAATATGACAATTTATTAAAGATTGACAATAATGAATTGATAAATAATAATAGAATAAGAGGTATTTTTGAACGAATATACAATAGTAGTTCCAGACAACGACGTGCTTTCCTGCCTTTGTGGAACTAATGACAAAAATTTACAGCTCATAGAAGAACATCTGGGAGTGCCCGTCTTTACAAAGGGCAATGAACTTTCTGTAGAAAACGCCGCTCCCGAAATCTGCCAGAAATTTCAGTTCATAGTAGACCGCATTGTAGATGAGGTTCAGTCTGGCGGTAAAAACAGTGACGATATAATCCTTACAGTTCTTAATACTAAACGTAAAATAAATGCAGAAGAAATGGTAATTATGGTTCCAGGCGCGGTTCGTCGTGTATATCCGCGTACCCAGGGCCAGGCAGAATATGTAAATCTTCTGCAAAGCCGTGATATGGTATTCTGTACAGGTTCTGCAGGAAGCGGAAAAACCTATCTCGCTGTGGCAGAGGCTCTTCGTCTTATACTGGCCCATAAGAAATCAAAATTAATCATAACCAGGCCTGTAGTTGAAGCAGGTGAGAGCCTTGGCTTTTTGCCCGGAGACCTGGAAGATAAAATCGACCCTTATCTTCGTCCTCTCCGTGATGCAATGGAAACAATACTTCCACCAGAAAGCGTAAAAAGACTTTTTGAAGCTGGTATTGTAGAGGTGGCACCCCTTGCTTACATGAGAGGACGCACCCTCAATAATGCAGTTGTAATTCTCGACGAAGCTCAGAATACGACCTGCGCCCAGATGAAAATGTTCCTTACCCGTATGGGCGAAAATACAAAGGTATTTGTTACCGGGGACCCAAGCCAGATAGACCTTCCAAAAAAGGTTGAATCCGGCCTTATGCATTCAATAAGAATATTAAGCAAAATTGAAGATATAGGTTTTATGGAGCTTACGGCAGATGATGTTGTAAGAAATCCATTGGTAAAAATGATAGTAAAGGCATACGAAAATGAAAATGAATAATACCGAAAAAGAAAATGAAAAGCCTGGTGCAGTAAGCCAGATAATGAAAGGCACGGGAGAGTATATAAGAAAGAACTATCCCTTTCTTATTCTTTTCCTGGCAGGCCTTCTTGCAGTTTCTGCCCTGAACTTTCTGAAAATTTCTACAGCGCAGACCATTGCAAATTTCTCTCTTGAAGATTTTGAAATAGGTCAGATTGCAGACCGTACAATTCTTGCAGACAGAAGCCTGTCTCCGGATAATTTAGATCCCGTATCTGTAACCAAGGGTGAAAAAATCATTAAAAAAGGTTTTCCCATTACAGAAGAAGGCTACGCAAAACTTAAGAAAATGTCCGCATCTCCGCTTTATATAGACTACCGCGCTTTTGCAAACAGCGAGCTTTATCTGCTGCTGCTTTCTATAATGTGGTATCTCTTATTTACCTTTATATCAGTTAACAGAAAGCTTTTATTTAAAGAACCTCTTCTTCAGGTAATCTTCTTTCTGGCAGTTTTTGCGGTAACGGCTTTCTGTGGTAAGCTGCCAATTTTCTCAAGTCCCTACAGCATCTGCATTGCAATTCCATCAGCTTTATTCATAATGATTGTTACGATTCTTTATGGAAATCTTTCGGCTCTTTTGCTTTCGATTGTAATGAGCATTGGAGTTCTCTGTGCAACAAACTGGCAGATTCCAACCTTCCTTCTGACACTTGCTTCATCTCTTACTTCTGCAGCAATTGTCCGCAAAATTGAACGCCGTCTGGACCTGGTTTTTGCAGGTCTTATGATTGCGGTTTTCAATATTGTTTATGTTTTACTTTTTTCTGTAATTTTCAATGAAACTTTTGATGAACTTCCAAAGCTGATGATTGGTCTTGCAATCAACGGCTTCCTTTCGGGAATCCTTACACTTGGCTTCCTTACTCCACTTGAAATAATTCTTAATACAGCTTCTGTTTTCCGCCTTATGGATTTGAGTGACGCAAATACTCCAATCTTCAAGCAGATGCAGATTCAGTCTAACGGAACCTATAATCACTCTATGATGGTTGCCCAGCTTGCAGAATCTGCCTGCCGGGAAATCGGTGCAAATGCTCTGCTTGCCCGTGTAGGTGCTTACTATCATGATATTGGTAAAATGGATCAGAGCGAATACTTTGTAGAAAATCAGGTAAACGGTATGGAAAACAAACATAACGACCTGAACCCGACACTCTCTGCATCTGTTATTAAAAGCCATGTACGTAAGGGAGTTGAAAAGGCAAGACAGATCCATCTTCCACAGGCAGTAATTGATATTATCTCTGAACACCACGGAAACAGTATAATCACTTATTTCTATAACAGTGCAAAGGAAAAAGATCCTTCTTTGGATGAGGATGACTTCCGTTACCCTGGCATTCCACCGACAACAAAAGAATCTGCAGTTGTAATGCTGGCAGATACTGTTGAGGCTGCCTGCCATACTCTGGAAAATCCAACTTCACCACGTCTGGATAAGTTCATTACAATTCTCATTAATCAGAAGGTAGAGGCAAAGCAGCTTGATAACTGTGACCTTACCTTCCGCGATATTTCGAAAATCAAAGCGGCCTTTGTAAACCTTCTTACTGGTTACTATCATAACCGCATTAAGTATCAGAATCAGCAGGATCCGGATCAGGCACCTGCAAAAGCAGAAGAAGGTGCAAGCCCTGCAGAAGCAGTAAAACCTGCCGCTCCTTCTAAGCCGGCCGCAGCTGCAAAGCCTGCAGCTACTGCAAAAACAACAGCTGCAAAAAATACAACAGCCAAGCCTGCTCCGAAAAAGGAAAAGAAATGAATCGAGTATATGTAGCAATGCAGGAGGGTGTAAATGAACCCGACTGGTTTGAAAATGTAGAGCCATTTGTTAAAAAAGCCCTTGCCGAGCTGAAGTTCGATGGTCAGGAAATTTCCATGCTTTTGTGTAACGACACATACATGCAGGAGCTCAATAAAACCTACCGCAACATAGACAGCACTACAGATGTTCTTTCTTTTGAGAACGATGAAGAATATGAAGACGAAGAGGGCAAGTGGAAATGCGTAGGTGATATAGTAATCAGCCTTGATACTTTGCCGGTAAATGCCGATTATTTTGAAGAGAGCCGCAACGATGAGCTTAAGCGTCTCATAGTACACGGCCTTTTACACCTGAACGGAATGGATCACGGCGAGGAGCATATTGAAAAAGGCACTGCTCCGGTTTGCGAAATGCTTGTGCTTCAGGAAAATGTTTTAGAAAAATTAAAGGATGAAAAAATAATAAAATGAGTTTTTTTAAGAAAAAGAAAAAAAATACTGCAGCTGAAGAGGCAGAACAGATTCAGCAGGAAATTTTAAACGAAGAAAAAAAAGACATGATTCAGGGTGTTGAGGATTTGTCTAAAACTTCTGTAAAGGAAGTAATGATTCCCCGAATCGACGTAGATTTTATTTCCAGCGATACACCTCAGGATGAGCTTTTTACAAAAATAGTTGCCAGCGGACATTCCCGCTTTCCGCTTTATACAGATTCGATTGATAATGTAATTGGCGTGCTTTATGTAAAAGATATTATCAAATGTCTTGCCGAAAAAAAAGAAATCAATCTTACCCAAATTGCCCGCAAGGCTTACTTTGTTCCTGAAAGCAAACGCATAGACTCCCTGTTGCGAGAATTCCGCCGCCATCACCTGCATATTGCAATTGCAATTGATGAGTACGGTGGAGTTTCTGGAATCGTCACAATGGAAGATATTATCGAAGAGATTGTAGGCGATATTCAGGATGAGTTTGATAAGGAGCAGGAAGATATTCTCAAGGTAAGCGATAATATCTGGCTTTGCGATGCCCGTGTAGACCTTGATGATTTGAATGAAAGCCTTGAAGCCCAGTTCCCTAACGAAGATTTTGATTCTCTGGGCGGTTTTGTATTTGATTTGTTCGGTAAGGTTCCTGTAAAATATGAAAAGGTGAGCTGGAATGATTACGATTTTATTGTACAGGATATGGAAGGCCACCGAATCAATATGGTAAAAATTATTAAAAATATAAACGACGGTAAGGATGATGAGTAAAAAACTAAGCAGGTTTGTAGTTACACTGATTTTTGCAGCGGCTTTAAGCGGACTTTCTCCTCTTTTTGCAGCTGATTCAAAAAATATCCTCAAGCTTTATAATGAGGCGGTTGAACTTCAAAATGAAGAAAACTGGTATACTGCTTCCCAGTATTTTATTGAGGTAGTTAATTCAAATCCTGCTTTCAGTGATGCCTGGTTTCGTCTGGCAGACTGTTCCTACCATCTTGGTGAATTTGATCTTGCCTTTCAGTATCTTGAAAGTGCAGAAAAATACGAAAACAATAAATCTGAAATAAAAAATCTTAAGGGAATGATTTTGCTGGCCCTTGGCCGTACAGAAGAAGCCCGTCAGATTTTTAACGAAGTTCTTAAAAAATATCCTAATGATATAGATGCTCATTTCGGACTTGCAGAAATTGAACTTTACGACGGAAAATTTTCCGGAGCAGAAAATCAGTATGCAGAAGCTTTAAAACGACAGAATACAAACAGAAAGGCCCTTCTTTCTCTCGCCCTTGTTTGTGCAGAAACAAAACGCTATGCTCAGTCAGAAAAATATCTGCGTCAGGCAATGCAGTTTTATTCCGGTGAACCTGAAGTTCATTACCTTGCGGCAATCATTTATACAATGAAGGGTGATTATAAGAATGCAGAAAAGCATGCCAGAATTGCAGTTGAGATTCGCGGCGGCTATGAGCAGGCTTATGAACTCCTGGCCCAGATTGTTTATCTGCAGCATCGTTACAGCGAGGTTATTGACCTCTGCGATTTTATTATCAAACGAAACAGAAATGCATCTGCAGCCTGGTATTTAAAAGGTACAGCTCAGGCAAAACTCAGCAATATTGATGAAGCAGTTGCAACCTGGAATGCAGGTCTTTCAGTAAATCCTCAGGACGAGCTTATGAGAATGATGCTGGAACTGGTTGCAAAAAATGAACTTGATTTTGATGATAAACGCCGGGCTGAATGGGCTTCTTATCACCTGAATGTTGCCCGTCAGTATGACAGCCGTTACGACAAGGCAGGCTCTACTTATGAATATCAGAGAGCCCTTATGCTGGACCCTTCAAATGCTGCTGCACGACTTGCTTATGCAGATATACTCGAGCTTAACGGAATGCATGAACTTTATCTGGATCAGTTGAAATTTGTAAAAGATAATTCAGAAAATAAACTTCCACAGAGTCTTAATGATACAATCGAAGCTTATGATTCGCTTTTAAATAATACTCTTGCAAAAAGATGGAAGGTAGACGCTTTCTATCTGGATAAAATCCGCTGGAATATTGCAGTATTCTACACTGAAAATACATCTACCTTTAACCATGCAGATTCTGACAGACTTACTGCTCTGGCCTGCGGTGACGTTTTTTCGGGCATTGCAATTACTTCTGTAAAAACACAGGTAACTCCTGTATCGGGCTACGGAGAGGCATTTAAAAATGCCCGTGCAAATGATTTTGATTATTTTATTATGGTTTCTTTGAGTGAAGGTCAGGATGATGTAAGCCTGAGCGCAACAATGTATTCAGGAAGAACCGGAACAGAAACCTTCAGTGAAAAGTATTACGCAACCGGAAACAATCGTTTTTCTACCGTGCTCCGCCGTTTCCGTAATTCGGTTCTGGAAAAACTTACTGTACGCGGAAAAATATTGCAGCGTAATGGAAAGACAGTTTTAATTGACTTAGGTCGTTCTGAAAATATTGTAAAGGATGCTGAGTTTAAGATTATCCGCAAGGGCTGTGTAAAAACTGCAGACAGCGGTGCAGGACTTTTCTTCAGGGATGATGATGTCGTAGGCATGCTTGTTGTAACAGAGGCCGGCGAAGAGGTGTCTGAGGCTTCAATTACCAGCCATGGTTTTTATGACAGAATCAATGAAGGCGATGAGCTTGTGCTTGTAAGTATGCCGGCCCAGAATACAGAAGCCGGAATGGATACAGTTCCAAATGCTGATGAAGAAGGAAATCCAGTGGTAAACAATGAAGTTCGTGGTGATGAACTTGTGGCAGAGATTAAAAAGGCGGTTGAACGTCCTGCAATAATTGATTTACTGAGAAAGATAAGATAGGTGGTTTCGATACACGCACTTCGTGCGCACTCAACCACCGGTGATTTCTAACGGTGATTGAGTAGGCGAAGCCGTATCGAAATCACATGCATCTATATTCTGTCTAACGAAACCTCTAACCACTTCTGCGACAGTGTCGGGTAGATTCCCTGAACCTTAACAAAACTTCTTACAGCCTCTTCGTAATTCTTATTAAAATACTGAGCCTGGCCAAGATAAAAGTAAGCACGATTACGGGTGCTTTCGCTGATATTTGTTCCAATCAGCTGATTCAGTTTGTCTATTGATTCCTTGTATTTTTTTGTAACAAAAGAAATTTTTAAGATTTCAAAGAGCAGGTAGGCATCACCGCCATCCGGAGAAACAAGGTCTTCTTCAAAAATATAAGGCTGCAGAGCCGAACCCTTGCCTGCTTTTTTGTTACCTCCGGTAAGGGTAGAGACTTTAGAGGCAGTAGAATCAGAAACAAGAGGTTCTGCACCAACACCTTCGATTATATCAAGATAAGGTAAAGGAGTTTTTCTTAAAGTTCCTTCAGGATATATTGTTTCATAATCAGTTTTAGCCGCAGGTTCATCAACTTTCTTTTTAGCATTCAGATGAACACCGGTTACAGTAGAGTTAAAAGAAAGCAGAACCAGGTCATAAGGACCGGTTGAAGTTTCTGAAATCACTGTATAAAAATAATCGCGGAGATCTTCAAGAGTATCTGTGTAAGAACTGCGGTCCGGAGAAAGCTGGGCAAGGGGAGTCAGGTCTTTTAACTGTTTGAATGAAGTAATCTGCTCGGTGGTTCTGTACAGGAGAAGATTGTATAAAGCTGGATCTGCTTCTGAAGGCAGAGTCCAGGTAATACGGACTTTTTTATTGCTGCCGGCCCGGGCCTGAATATCACGAACCAAAGGACGTTCTGCAAATAATAGAACTGCTGTTGCAATCAAAAAAAGTGAGCAAATAATTTTCTTCATATTTATAATAATAACATGAAAGAATTGCTTCGTCCACTTCGTCATGCTGACTCTGAAACAAGTTCGGGATGACACGGCAATGACAAGTTTTGAAATTCGTGCTATTCTAGGGGTATGTTAGAAGAAATAAAATTACCAATAGAACAGTTGAGAGAAGAAATTATGAACGTTTGGGGGCGTCTTTGACTCTGCCGCAATTGAAAAGGCGATAGCAGAAAAAGAAAAGCTTACCGAAGCCCCTGGTTTCTGGGATGACCACGAAGCCGCAGAAAAGGTAATGAGCCAGATAAGAAAGCTCAAAAACCGTATAGAACCCTGGAAAAAAATCATAGCAGATATGGATGACCTCGAAGCAATGTACGAGCTTGCTGCAGAATCGGGCGAGCAGAGCGACGAGGATGAAGTGCGCTCAATGTATGATGCTGCAAAGGCACAGTTTGACAAGCTGAATATCTTAAATCTCCTTTCTGGAGAAGTAGACCAGAACGATGCCTTCCTTACCGTACATGCGGGAGCCGGTGGAACAGAAGCCTGCGACTGGGCCTTTATGCTCAGCCGAATGTATTTAAGATGGGCCGAACGTCACGGCTACAAAACAGAAGTTGTAGACCAGCTGGAAGCAGAAGGCGGAATCAAATCCATCACAATTCAGATTTCCGGAGACTTTGTTTACGGATATCTCAAAGGCGAGGGTGGAATTCACCGTCTGGTTCGAATCAGTCCTTTTGATGCAAATGCCCGACGACATACAAGTTTTGCTTCTGTTTATGTTTATCCTGTTCTGGATGACACAATTGAAGTTGACATAAAACCGGAAGACCTGCGCGTAGATACTTACCGAGCCGGAGGTAAGGGTGGACAGCACGTAAACAAGACAGACTCTGCCGTACGCTTTACCCATATTCCAACAGGTATTGTTGTTGCCTGCCAGACAGAGCGCAGCCAGCTTATGAACCGTCAGACCTGTATGAACATGCTTAAGGCCCGCCTTTACGAATACTACCGCGAGCAGAAGGAAAAAGAAAATTCAAAGTTCATGGCAGAAAAGAAAGATATTTCTTTCGGAAGCCAGATCCGCTCTTATGTTTTCTGTCCATATACAATGGTAAAAGATCACCGTACCCGCTATTCAGTTGGAAACATCCAGGCAGTTATGGACGGCGATCTTGATGACTTTATGAATGCATATCTTGTAGCAAAATGGAAGGGCCTTCCAATGGACGGCACTGGAGATGATGAAGACGACGTATAAGACTCTGCAGCGAACTCTTTTGCTAATGATAATTATTCTCTGCACTTTTGCTTTTCCGCTTTCCGGTGAGAACAGCAGATGGATTATTGCGGCACAGAAATTTGTCCCTGACTCTTCTGTGCCAGCAGATGCAGTTAATGATAAAACCGCCGAGCTTATACCATCAGATATCCTTGAAAAAATCGGTTATTCCGCAATCAGAAATGTTTATCCTGATGAACGCTTTGAAAGAACAAAATATAAATTGAGGGCAGAAAGACAGTCTCTGTTTTTACAGTTATCTGCTGAGTATAAAAAAAGAGACGCTCTTGTTCTAAGTAACTATTCTGATTTTAAATTAAAAAACGCCATTCACGACTCAGAGAAAAAAATAAAAGATATTCAGAAAAAAATAGATAACAATCTTGAAGAATTAAAAAAAGCCGTTGAAGAAAATGAAAAGCAGATGGCTCAGGTTGATGAAGCCCTTAAAAATATGGATGAAGAAGATTCTGAATTTCAGCGTCTTAAAAACTTATTCAGAAATATTTTTAATCGTGATGAAAGTATAATTCAAAAAGAAGATATTGCATTTTATCGCGACGACTATACAAGTCTCTTTTCTCTGCCGGATTCTATGAAAGAATTAAGCATTACCGATCCGGCTTGTGAAAAGACAATCGTTTCTGTGGGTATAAACACTCTGCTGACCGGACATTTTTCTAAGTATGGAGATTATATTTCTGTATATGTAGATTTGTATGCTTTTCCGGGTGCAAAAAAAATCGGTTCAGTAGCAGAAGTTGGTTCAGTCAATGATCTTGAAATGATTAATACAAATATCGTTATGCAGATAATTCCAATTCTTGCTAATTCTTTTCCTGTAGAACTTGAGATTGTAATTGAACCGGAAGAAGCAGCTGCAAAGGCAATGGTTTATATTGATAATGTTCTGCAGCATATTGAAAACGGAAAACTGATTGTAGACTCAGGTGTTAATGCAATGCAATTTGTTTCTGAAGGATATAAAAACGCAGGAACAAGCTATAACTTTGAAGGTAATAAAAAATATAAAATAGAAGTTCATTTTGAAAAGCCAAAATCAGGTTTTATTCAGATAGGCCTCAGAAAACCAATTGAAGGAAGTATGCTGGTTAATGGTGAAAGAGCCCTGGATATAGACGGAAAAAAATCTCAAATTGCAATAAACGGAAAAGCAATTCTTGGTGAGTTTATTACCGAGAATGGAGATACCGCCTTTTTCTATATTCCGGAAAAAAAGGTTTATGATGGAAATTATCTTACTATTAAACCTAAGCCAATGGACAGAATGTCTTATATAGATAAACGACGAAAAATAATGTATGGAACTTATAGTATTTTTATCATGTCACTTATTCCAACCTTCTATACATACGGTAATTATCAGAATTACGTAAACCTGTATAAGAATTATCAGACAGATCTGGAAACAGCCAGAGCCTGGCAGACGGCAACAAACGTTACACGTTTTATTTCAATAGGCTGCGGAATTTTATGGGGCTATGAACTTGTCCGTTATCTTATTGCAGCAAATTCTGTATTGCCTCAGAATGCCCGTGATGGTGATAAACTTTTATTTGAGTATGTAGATCCGGAAAGTTTGAAAGAAACTGCAGAAGCAGAAACGGCTTCTGAAAATGAAGACGGCAGCCAGAATATTCAGGAAGAAAAAGATGGAGATATAAAAAAATGAAACAGTCATTCGGTGAAAAATTAAAAGCTCTCTTTTCAAAGGGAAACTCAATAAACGAAGATTTTTTTGAAGAACTTACAGATATGCTCGTTGAAGGAGATATCGGTGCAAAGACAGCCTTTGAAATAGTTGATCAGCTTGAGTCAATTTGTAATAAAGAAAAAATCCGTGACCAGGAAGGAATTATTGCAAAACTTAAAGAACTGCTTCTGGCAGATGTAAAGCCTCTTTCATTAGAGCCGGAAAAGGGCAGACAGAATGTATGGATGATGCTTGGAGTAAACGGAGTTGGAAAAACTACAAGTGCTGCAAAACTTGCAAAATATTTTAAAGGCAGGGGAGTTGAAAATATTGTTCTTGCCAGTGCAGATACCTTCCGTGCAGCGGCAATAGAACAGCTTGCTTTGCATGGTGAAAGACTTGGCGTTCGTGTAGTTAGTCATCAGCACGGTTCAGATCCTTCTGCAGTTGTTTTTGATGCAGCAGATGCTTTGCGTGCGGCAGGTCCTGGCCTTGTAATTGCAGATACAGCCGGTCGACTTCACAATAAAGAAAACCTTGTACGCGAACTCCAGAAAATAGACCGCACCTGCAGTCTCAAAGCAGACGAAGGCTGCTATAAAAAGATTCTCGTAATTGATGCAACAACAGGTCAGAATGCCCTGCGCCAGGCAGAGGTTTTTAACGAAGCAGTAAAAATTGATGCAATCATCATGACGAAATATGATTCCACAGCAAAGGGCGGTGTAGCCGTTTCAATCGGACGCGAACTTGGACTTCCGGTTGCCTTTGTTTGTACAGGCGAAGGTTATGATAATATTCAGACTTTTGATGCACAGTCATACATAAACGATTTTCTTTCAATGTAGGTTTTAAGCAGAAAAATGGCAGGAAGAATAAACATAAAAAAATCAGCTTTTCTCATTATCTTTGCTTCTGCATTTCTTTCGCTATGTTTTATATCCTGCAAAAAAAATGAAAAGCTTTCTGATGTACAGGAAGAAGCTGAAAAGAGCCAGAAAGAAAAGAAAGATTCTGATAATTCATTTTATAATCCTTATGATGATGATGCTTCCTGGGTAGAGCCTCTTCTTGCCCGTCTAGAGGAAGAAAGAATTGCAGAAGAGCTAGCCCGCATGGAAGAGTCTTATTCTGAATATGAACTTGAAAATCCGGAAGTTCCTGAAGAAGAAAAAAGTGACCTTACTGCTGAAGAAGAGCAGCCGGAAGAATTAAATCCTGTTGAAAAGTTTTTTGAGGAAGCTGGAGAAGGACGCCTTTATAACGGAAAAAATAATCAGCTGCAGTTCTATGAGTTCCAGAATGAAATTCTTTCTCCTCAGACCAGATCAGACGGTTATGTAATCATTCATTCTTCAGATCAGAATGTTTTAAGATACTTTTATGATTTTAATTATCATCTGTTAAAAAAAGAGGACTGGAAAATCCGCTCAGCACAAGATTCAAAAATTGAGAGAACGGAAGAATTTGTTTATGATGAGGAAACAAATAAAGTTATCCAGAAAGATATTACAACTGATACTGCTTTTGAAAGTGTCACTTATAACGAAAACTCATCTCCTGTTTTATCAAAAAAATATAATATAAAAGATGAAAAGAAAAATTTAATTCAGGAAAGAAAGTGGACTTATAACGAGAATAATAAAGTGATTGAAGACCTTCAGAAGGAATATCATTATAAAAATGATGATTATTCAAAAAGTCCGGAACTTTTTACAAAACGCTATGAATATAAATATTATGAAATAGAAGAGAATAAAGAACTGAAGTCATCTGCCGCTAAGGAAGGTGAAGAAGGTTCTGAAAATCTGGAAGAAGAAAATAATGAAAAAGATGACATTCCTCCGGATTTAAAATATTATGAAAATGACCTCTTAAAAATGCAGTATAATTACACAGATGTAAAAGGAACTTATTATACCTGGATTTATTTTGATGAGTCACTTTCTGTAAAAACAAATTATGAAAATGATGTAAAAGTTAGCGAAGAATTCTATAGCGGCAGAAGACTTATGAGGAAAAAAGTTTATGATAAGGTGGATTAGTACAGTTTCCCGCCGCTTTGCCCGCGTAGACAGAAAGGGGCGGTCTGCGGTTACTTCAAGACTTGCAACTCTCGGCATCTGCTTTGGCGTTATGACCCTCACTGTTGTTATGAGTGTAATGAACGGCTTTCAGATGAGCTTTATCGATGCAATTCTTGAAGTATCTTCTTACCATTTGAGGGCCGTAGATGTGCCGGCTTCTCAAGAGTCAGCTCTTCTGGCAGCATGTGAAGAAGATAAGCATGTGCGTGCCTGTCTGCCTTTTTATGAGGCTCAGGCTTTAATGACCGGAGAAAAGGGCGGGGCTCTTGCTGTAAATATCCGTGCCGCCAGTGAAGATATTTATTATAAGGATGAAGGCTTTCAGAATCAGCTTAGAATGCTTTCTGGCCATTTTGATTTTTCTGAACCTGATACAATAATTCTTGGTTCTACTCTCGCAAGAAATCTTGGTGTAAGAGTTGGCAGTCAGGTAAATCTCATGGTTATGAGCGGCGGCTCTGATGTAGAGCTTTTTTCTTCTGACAGAATCTTTACTGTTGCGGGGATTTTTACTTCCGGCTATGGAGAAATAAATTCGTCCTACGCCTTTACCGGTCTTGAAGCGGCAGAAAAATATTTTGGTGCTTCGGCTAAAAAAATCTGGGGAATCAAGCTAAATAAATATGATGATGATTTAAAGGCAATTAATTCCCTGTCAAAATCCCTCCGGTGGTTGAGTAGCCCGGAGGGCGTATCGAAACCACAACTCCTTTCCTGGCGCAGCTTTAACCGAACCTTCTTTGGTGCACTTAGAATCGAAAAAAATATGCTGCTGCTTTTGGTAGCTTTGATTTTTGTGGTAGTTGCAATTAACATCTACAACGGAATGCGGCGTCTTGTCTTTGAGCGACGTACAGAAATTGCGGTGCTTTCGGCACTTGGGGCGCGTGAACGGGGAATAAAGGCAATCTTTATTACGCGTGGTTTAATTATGGGAACCCTTGGAGCTCTGGCCGGCGTAATTCTTGGTATCATAATCAGCTTGAATACAGATGTAGTATTTAATCTGGCGGCTAAGTTTATGTACGCAATTCAGTATATTGCAACTGCACTTACAGACAGAGCAAACCTTCAGTACGTACAGGTTAACTCCTCTTATAATCTTTATGCTTCAATTCCGGCCCGGGTCTTCCCTGGCGAAGTTATTGCAATTTCTTTGTTCGGAGTTTTTTCTCCTTTAATTGCATCCTGGGCAGCAAGCAGAAATGTTTTAAAAATGACAGTTTCGGAGGTACTTCATAATGAGTAAAGCAGATATCCTTACCATAAAAAATCTGGAAAAGATTTACGAAACAGACAGTGAAAAACTTACAGTCCTTAAGGGGCTCAACCTGTCTGTAGAAGAAGGCTCAAAAATTGCCATAGTAGGTGAGAGTGGAAGCGGTAAAAGTACCCTGCTTAATATAATTGCAGGAATCGACTCTGTAACAAGCGGAAGTGTCCTTGCCGGAACAAAGCAGACCGGACAATGGGAAGTTACAAATCTTAGCGAAGCAAAAATGGCTGAATACCGTTCACACTTTATTGGCCTGATTTTTCAGTTTCACTATCTGCTTAAAGATTTTACTGCTCTCGAAAATGTTTATATGCCGGCTCTTATTGCAGGAATGTCAAAAAAAGAAGCAGCTGAAAGAGCAGAAGCCCTGCTTGCAGATGTAGGAGTTGCAGACAGAAAAGACCATCTGCCTTCTCAGCTGTCCGGTGGTGAGCGCCAGAGAGTTGCCGCCGCTCGTGCCCTCATAAACGACCCGACCCTTATTCTTGCAGATGAGCCTACCGGAAACCTGGATCCGGCCAATGCTTCGAAAATTGGTGACCTGCTTTTTTCTATGGCAGACAAATATAAAAAGACCCTGATCCTTGTAACCCACGATATGGGGCTTGCGGCCAAGGGCGACAGGCAGCTGCGCATAGTAGAGGGAAAGCTTAAATGAAAAAGAAGATTGCTTCCTTCGGCTGGTCACTAAAATTTGCAGGCAGTCTCATATTCCCAAAGGCCGAAAAAAAATCAATTGCCCGTAAAAGCCTTTTTGGCGCCGTCCTCTGCATAGGTCTTAGCCTTGTGCCGCTTGTTGTAGTTACTTCAATTACAAACGGAATGATTGATGGAATGACCGAAAGAATTGTCGGCCTTTCTTCGTCTCACATTCAGGCTTACGTAGCGGCAAACATAAGCAAAGTGCAGTCTGCTGAGGCATTTAAAAACTATGCAGAACAAACCTGTAGTGTACGCGGTGTTACCGGAGTCTATCCGGAAGTTGAAATCTCGGCCCTTGCAGCAGGAAAAAATGGCCGAAGCGGAATAGAAGTCCGCGCTCTTGAAAATGACATTTTTGTAAGAAACAAGTCCTTTGCAAAGCTCTTTGAAGTTTGCCAGGGTGACCTTTCTGCTTTTGTAAATCCGGACCAGAATGAAAAACGACCGCCTGTTGTAATAGGTAAAAAAATGGCAGAAGACCTGGAGCTTTCTGCCGGCGATACCTTAAGAATTATAACCACAAGAACAACCGGTAATAAAATTACTCCAAAGCTTTCTTCCTTCCGCATTGTTGCAGTTGTATCTTCCGGTTATCAGGAACTGGACCAGTTCTGGGTATTCATTCCCCTTGAGGCCGCTTATTCTACACTTTCTATGGAAAGTGCAACTTATAATGTAATGATTGAAACTGCAGATGCATTTTCTCCAGATCTGGTTGCAATTCAAAAACGCCTTTCAGACAGTTTTGGCCGCTACGCCAACGTTTACCGCTGGGACCAGATTCACACTGCAGAGTTTGAAAACTTTTCATCAACCAAGGTAATGCTTGTATTTGTTATGATGCTGATTGTTCTGGTTGCAACCGTAAATATTTCTTCTGCAATTGTAATGCTTGTTATGGAGCGTCAGAAGGAAATTGCAATTTTAAAAAGCCTTGGTGCAAGCCCTCGCGGAATTACTTCTGCCTTTCTGCTGGCAGCCTTGTCCTGCGGGGCGGGCGGGCTTATAACTGGCCTTCCGGTTGGAATCATCCTTACAATTTTTTCAAATCAGATAGTTCATGGTCTTGAGCGTCTGGTAAACTGGATCAGCCTGCTTGGTGGCGGAAAGGGCCAGCTTCACCTTATGGATCCGGCCTATTATTTAAGCGAAATTCCAGTTGAAATTCCTGTAAATCAGATTATTCTTATTATAGTGGCAGTTTTGCTGCTTTCGGTACTGGTTTCCTATCTGCCTTCACGCAAGGCCGGCCGCGAAAAACCTCTTGATATTCTAAGGAAAAACTAAGATAATCTGTAAACTCTATGAAGTGTTGTTCAGTGTGCGGAAGCACCTTTGATCAGATTGTAAAGTCTCAGAAAATAGGTTGCGCAGAGTGTTATTATACCTTTGCAGATGAGTTCCGTATAACTCTGGAAAGTTACGGAATTCAGGGCGAATACAAGGGCTCTCTGCCAAAGCGCCTCAAAGGCTACCGTTCACTGCTCGTAGACCGCATGACCATGCAGATTAAGCTGGAAGAAGCGGTTGCAGCCGAAGATTACGAAAAGGCAGCACTTTACAGAGATTATCTTAAGGTTTTGAATCATGGCACGGAAATCAAAGACGGACAGCAGTAAAGACAAGGCAGCAGGCTCGGGCAAATCGGCAGGCACAGCCTCTTCCAGCGCCTGGTTCGCCGAGCCTGGAAAAAATGACGATGTAATCATTTCTACACGAGCCCGCCTGGTACGTAATCTTGCAGATTTTCCTTTTCCCGCAAAAATGAGCGCAGACGATAAAGAACGCGTTCAGGCCCTGGCTTATGATGCTTTTAGCGGAGCAGAGAACTGGCATTTTATTGATATGAGCCAGATTTCTGCCCCCGGCCGTCAGATTTTAAGCGACAAAAACATCATAAAAGACGATTGTTCTGCCGTAGTAATCAATTATGGAGATGAAAGTACTTCCTGCCTTGTAAATGAGAGCAATCATATAAAGATTTCGGCCTTTGTTTCGGGCCTTGACTGCGAAAAAGCCATGGAAAAGGTCTATAAGGTAGATGAATTTCTGCAGAATAAGCTTCAGTTTGCGGCAAATATTGATTTTGGCTATCTTACTTCTTATATAAAGGACTGCGGAACTGGTCTTAAGTTCACTGTAAGGCTTTTTATTCCTTCTATTGTACTTTCGGGACAGTTTGAAGCGGTAGTTTCCATGATTCACGAAAAAAAACTTTCTATAAGGCCTGTTTTTAAGAGTGAACAGATAGCTGATTTTTCCAATTGTCTTTTTGACATCACTACAACAAGCTCTGCAGAAGGCACAGAATTGGACCAGATGGCAGTAATTCAGTCAATTGCAAGTGTAATTTTAAAAACAGAACGCAAGATTCGGTCAGATTTTGCCGATAATAATCCTACAGTAGTCTTGAATTTTTTTAAGCAGAGCTACGCAAGGGCAATGTATTCGCTGCTTCTTTCTTATGAGGAGGCTGTGAGTATCATTTCTGCAGTTAAGTGGGGACTGCAGCTTAAGCTCGTAAAGGGTATTTCTGAAAATGAACTGAACGGACTTTACTATCGGGTAAAAGACGGTCATCTCAAATACCTCTGCGACAATTTTGCCTTTACCTTTGAGGATGATATAAAATCAAGCGAAGGGCTGCAGATAAAAAGACTCAGGACAATTGTAATTCAGCAGGCCTTTGAGGATATTGTTAATGAAAAACCTGTCTCCTAGAGCAAAAAAAATCTTGATGGTTCTGGCCCAGGATGAAGCCAGAAAAATCGGAAGCAATCAGCTTTTACCAGAGCATGTGCTTCTTGCAATTTTAAAATCAAAGGAAGGATTAGGATATTCAGCTATAGCGGAGCTTGGCCTTGATGCAGACAAATTGCAGCAGGCTGTGGAAACTTATTTCCGCGATGACATAAGCTCACCGACTCTCGACTCAATTCCAAAGAGCCGCCGCTATCAGTTTATGATTGATATTGCCGACATTGAATCTGCGGCCCTTCATAATAATTATATTGGAACAGAACATCTTCTTTTAGCGGCCGTTCGCGATGAAGGCTCTGTCGCTGCAAAGTTCTTTACAGATGAAGGCTACACAATTATGGACCTTCGCTTTACAGTAATGGAGCTGCAGGCAGACGGTGGTTCTTCAATCCGTCAGCAGAATGCAGAAAGCCTGGTTGATTCGGTTTTCCGTTCACTTTTGAATGATGATGCAGGCGGCGGACTTTTCGGAGTCTTTGAAGAAAAAAAATCTGTAAAAAAACAGCCTGCAGATAAGTCGAACAGCGGTCAGAAGCAGTCTTTCCTTGCAGAATACAGCCGCGACCTTACAAAGCTGGCCCGCGAAAACAAAGACGATCCTGTTGTAGGCCGCGACAAAGAAATTCACCGAGTAATTCAGATTCTTTCCCGCCGTACAAAAAACAATCCTGTTCTTACTGGAGAACCGGGCGTTGGAAAGACAGCCATTGTAGAAGGCCTTGCCCAGCATATTGCGGCCGGTAAGGTTCCTGAAGGACTTTTGAACAAGCGCATTTTGTCTTTGGATTTGGCCGCAATTGTTGCAGGTACTAAGTACCGCGGTGAGTTCGAAGAGCGCATGAAAAAGATGATGAAGGAGCTGCAGGAAAATAAAGACATCATTCTCTTTATTGATGAGCTTCATACAATCATTGGTGCCGGTGGTCCGGAAGGAACAATGGACGCTTCTAACATCATGAAGCCGGCTCTTTCCCGAGGAGAAATCCAGATAATCGGTGCAACAACTACAAAGGAATATACCCGCCACATAGAAAAAGATCTGGCCCTTGAACGCCGCTTCCAGGTTGTTAAGGTTGAAGAGCCTGGCGACGAAGAAACAGAAGAGATTCTCAATGGAATCAAAACTAAATACGAAAACTATCACAGAGTAATATATGATGATGCAGTAATTCCTGCCATTGTAAAACTCAGCCGCCGTTATATTCCGGAAAAGGTTTTGCCGGATAAGGCAATTGATATTCTTGACGAAGCAGGAGCTGCAAAAAAGATTCAGGAAGAAGCCCGTCCAACTGAGCTTGCAGAGCTTGAGCAGAACATCAGCCAGCTGATAGAAGAAAAACAGGCTCTTGTAAAAAATCAGGACTATGAAAGTGCGGCTCTGGTTCGCGACAAGGTAATAGACCTCAAGCGCCGCCTTAATGTTTACAGCGACCTGTGGAAGAAAAACGGAAGCAGCGGAACAAAGCGTGTTTCAGTTTCCGACGTAGAACGCATTATCAGTGAGATGACGGGAGTTCCTGTTGAGCGCCTTTCTTCTTCGGAAGCAGAACGAATTGTTCATATGGAAGATGAACTGCACAATACAGTAATCGGCCAGAATGCAGCAGTCAGTGTGATTTCCGGCGCAATCCGCCGGGCCCGCGCAGGCATTTCTTCTCCAAAACATCCGGTCGGTTCTTTCATATTCCTCGGCCCTACAGGTGTTGGAAAAACTCAGCTCGCCAAGGCACTTGCAAAATATCTTTTCGGCAGCGAAGATTCTTTGATTCGAATTGATATGTCGGACTATATGGAAAAGCATACTGCCAGCCGTTTAGTCGGAGCGCCTCCGGGATACGTCGGTTACGAAGAGGGCGGTGTGCTTACAGAAAAGGTTCGCCGCCATCCATACTCGGTTGTTCTGCTGGACGAAATTGAAAAGGCTCATCCTGATATTTTCAACCTGCTTTTGCAGCTGCTGGAAGAAGGTGAGCTTTCAGATAATCTTGGCCACACAGTAAACTTCCGCAACACTGTCATCATCATGACAAGTAATGCCGGTGCCCGCCAGATTACAAACGAAGGTCGCGTTGGTTTTGGAACTATTGCAAATGCAGACGGCGTTATGCCTTACGAAGAAATCAAGGCCGGTGCTATGAATGAGCTTAAAAAACTTCTCAGCCCTGAGCTTATAAACCGCATTGACGATGTAATCGTATTCGATGCCCTTTCTAAAAAAGAGGTAGCAAAGATTCTGGACATTCAGCTTGCAGAGCTCGAAGAGCGTCTTAAGGAAAAAGGCCTTACAATCAGCCTTAAGCCAAAGGCAAAGGAATACCTTATTGAAAACGGATATAACCCTGCAATGGGAGCCCGCCCTATGAAGCGCCTCCTTCGCAAGGAAATTGAAGATCCTCTTTCTATGGAGCTTCTTTCAAATGCCGGAAAAGATTTCAACACAGTTGCAATTGAGTGTAACAGTGGTAAAATAAAAGTGAAACTGGAGAAAGTAGAAGTTAAAGAAAGTGTGGTTTCGATACGCCCTTTGGGCTACTCAACCACCAGACATCATGAATAAAAATACACACGGTGGTTGGAGTAGTACGGTGCTGATGCACCTACCGTATCGAAACCACCTTATGGAGAGATATCTTGAAACGATTTTCAATTTTTCTTATCACATTTTTAATATCGACATCTGTATTTGCCCAAACCACCCAGGTTCGCATCGGTCTTCTCAACGGACCAACCTGCGTGCCTGCCGCATATCTGATGGAAAATAAAAAAACTCTTTCCACAGATGCAGCCGAAGCAGAACTTACTTATGAAAAGTTTGCAGACCCGCAGGCCCTGCTCCCTAAAATGATTAAAAAAGAAATCGACCTTGGCTTTATGCCTGCCAATGTAGCAGCTAAAGTTTACAATGCAGGCAATAAATCAATAATCTGCTGTGCAGTTGTTGGGCTAGGAAACCTCGCCCTCATAACTACAGACGAAAATATCCGCCGCTTTACAGACCTCAAGGGTAAAACTGTTAATGTAGCAGGCCAGGGAGCAACACCCGAATACATGTTCCGCTACCTGCTAAAAGAAAATAAAATGACCTGGTCTGGAGAAAAGGCAGATGTCACCATGGATTTCTCAATTCCAACAGCCCAGCTTGCAGCCCAGCTTATTTCCGGAAAGATTCAGTACGCAGTGGTGCCGGAGCCATTTGCTACAATTGCAAAAACTAAATCAGACAAGGTTATTACAGCCTTGGATTTTCAGAAGGAATATCTTGAACTCACCGGTGAAAAAGAAATTTATCCTCTTTCGGTAATGGTAGTCCGCGCTGACTTTGCAAAAGAAAATCAAGAGCTTATGAAAGCATTTCTTGCAGAATATGATGAAGCTGTAAACTGGACAATCAGTAACGCCGCCGCAGCCGGAAGCTTGTGCGAAAAACATCAGCTTGGTCTTGCAGCCCCTGTTGTAACAAAAGCAATACCTCTTTCTAATTATACTTATGTGCCTGCAGACTCTGCTAAAAAATCAATTGAAAAGCTTTTAAAACTTTTCCTGGAAAGTGACAAAACTTCCATTGGCGGAAAACTGCCGGATAAGGGCTTTTATTATAAGAAGGATTAATAACTGATTAATGAAAAAAGAGAATCTTTGTAAAATCATTTCTCCTTTTTTTCTGATTCTGCTATGGTATGCGGTGGCAGCAATTATCGCCGCCCCGCTGATTCTTCCTTTTCCACATACAGTTTTATTAAGGCTGTTTACCCTTGCACAAAACTCCTTCTTCTGGAAAGCCTTTGCCTTTACCTTTTTGCGGGTAATCATTGCCTTCCTTTTATCATTCATCATTGGTTTTTTTTCAGGCCTGCTTTCTGCAGATTATCCCTGCTTTAAAGACTTTATAGCCTTTCCCCTGAATATAATCAGAGTTACGCCGATAATTGCCTTTATTCTTCTGGCTCTTTTCTGGTTTAAGTCTGGAATTGTTCCGGTTGTTACCGGTATATTGATGTCACTCCCGGTTATGATTTCAGCAGCAGAAAAAGGCTTTACTAAAAATCGGGAAAACCAGGAGAAACTGTTTAAGGCCAGCTGCTATGGCTTTACAGGTTTTAAAGCCTTTAGATATATCCGCCTGCCAGCAGCCCTGCCGTCTCTTATGGCAGGTGCAGAATCTGTGTTTGGACTCTGCTGGAAGGTTGTAGCGGCTGGAGAAGTTTTAAGTATTCCCCGTTATGGAGCAGGCAGCTTAATGCAGTATTCTCAGCTTCATCTGGAAACTGCAGATACTCTTGCTTATACGCTTGCAATTATAATTTTTAGTTATATTGGTGGAAAAATAATTCACAAAATGATACATTTTGAGCCATAATAAAAAAAATATTTATAAATGGTTTAAAAATGTTAGTTAAAAAAATAAGAATTATTTCTCTCTTTCTTATATTCTTTTCGCTTTTTATTTCCTGCGAAAATTCCATTCCATATGGTGAAGAAGAAAATCAAAGCAACTTTGAAGCCGAAGAAATAAAATCAGCAGAAACTGTATATTATGGAAATATACATGGCTCGTATCAAAATTACGGAGGAGCCCTTCCTGCGGGCATTCAAAAATCAATTGCAAAAGCTGATGGTGATAAACTTAATTCTCAAAACCGTTCAGCAATACCAGCCTTAGGTTCGGAACTCAATCAGATAGAATATTACGTAATTGCAAGAGCAGAAGGCGAAGAACCTGTCTCAGGCAGTGTCTCCGAAGAAGATAAAACCTTTTCAATAAGCGGCTTGAAATTTGGAATAGACTGGGACATAGAAGTTGGAATTAATGTAAAACAGATAGACGAAAACGGAAATATAAGCTGGCTTCGCTGTTTTTACGATACAACAGAAAACGTAAAACTTTCCCAGACAGAACTTTCTATAACCAGAAATCTTATCCTTAAACCGGATACCAGCGGTTATGGTTCTGTAGATCTTGACCTGACAGCTGATTCAAATATAACTGGCCTTGAAATAAAGCTTGATGATACTGAGCAAGATGCTAAGTGGCAGACAGCTCTTGCGGCAGACGAAGAAAAAGAAATATCGGCTTCAAAAATAAAACTTGCAAATCTGCCGTCTGGACAGTATGACCTTACTCTTTTATTTAAAAGAAGTGATGAAAGCTACCCATGTTATTCAACCACACAAACAATTAATGTCATAAACGGAATGACAACAGACACCTGGCAAAGCAATGGTACAAGCCTGATTTCGACCACTGGAGAGTTTAATCTTACTTCAACAATAATTTCTAATTATGTAGATTCCTGTATTTATGTTGGCCCTAATTCTGCATCTAGTTCAATTGGTGTTACTCCAGATAATTCAAATGAAGGCAGGGCTTATAGTCCTCTTGCCTCTGTGAACGAGGCAATAAAAAGAATTAGAAATGCAAATGTAAGCCGTAATTATAAAATATTTGTATCAGGAAGTATTTCTGAAAATATAAAAATTGGAGGAGAGGGAGCTGATGTCCTGCCGGGAACTGCTGCTGCTTCAATTACAATCCAGGGCTTGAATAATAATAATGCTAAAGATGTTTTAACGGCACCTTTATCAACAGCACCTTGCCTTTCTATACAAACAGACATACCTGTAATCTTCAAAAATATAAAAATTACAACATACAGCAATTCTTTTTTTGGAGAGTATAATACTTCTGCACAAGGTGGAGGGCTCTATATTAAGACAGGCACAGCTTCTCCTGGAGTAACTCTAGATGCCGGAGCCTTAATTGACAACTGTATAATATCGGGCACAGAGGCCAAAGGTGCCGGAATATATCTTGATAGCGGAAAGCTTACAATAAAAACCGGTGCAAAAATTTCCAATAACCACTTCCCGAACAGCAACGGATTAGGCGGTGGAATCTATATCAAGAGTGGAGCTGAGCTGATTTTAAGCGGAAGCTTTGACATACTTTATGGAGGTTCAGTAACTCAAAATGATATTTATGTAGAGGCTGCAGACAGCATAAAGATAAAAAATGCCATCAGCGGATCAATGGCTCCAATTACTCCTGCAGCAACTTTAGGAAGGAATGCCAGTATTGTTTCCCTTGCTTCTGGTTCAAGCCTTTCTTCTATTACTACTTATAAAGATTATTTTACCCTCACAAATGCGGTTAAGAATGACGGCTGGAGTTTTAAGCTTTCTTCGGATAATAAATCTCTTAAACTTGATGCTCCTTTTTATGTTGCGGGTGTTCAAGGTACACGGCAATTCTGTACCGCAGATGGTGCCGCAACTGGCAACGGAACAAAATCAGCTCCATTTGCAACAATTGAACAGGCTGTTAATGAAATTATAGGTTTGAATGCAGCTGAAGACTACACAATTTATGTAGATGGAGAAATAATAGGATTGCAGTCAATACCTTCCAGCCTTACAAGCTCCCATGCATCTGGCATTACCATTAAGGGCGCCAGCGGTAATACAAGCGATATTCTTAATGGTAACGGTGCTTCCGGTACTGTTCTGACAATCAGTGCTCCTGTTCCTGTGACAATAAAGGATTTAAAAATTACTGGAGCAAATAATAGCGGTTTTGGCGGCGGTATCAATATGATGAGCGGCTCTAATGTAACGCTTGAAAGCGGTGCTTTAATTGGTGGAACAAGTGGTTCTACTGCAGCAGATAAAAGTGCCTATTCAAACCGTGCAGATAGGGGCGCTGGTATTTATTCTGCAGGAAATCTTACACTTAAAAATGGTTCTTCTGTAACTTATAATTATGCAGATGGTTTGGGTGGTGGAATTTATTGTGATGGTGGTTCTCTGTCAATTAAAGATTGTGCAGTAATCAGTCTAAATGGTGCTGGTACAAGTGGTGGAGTTTACACAACAAACGATGTTACAATTAGCGGCCCGGTTATTATTGCAGGCAATGTAAATTATACCGGCAATCCTTCTAACCTTTATCTTGAAGGTCAAAAGAAAGTAATTCTTATGGGCTCTCTTACAAATGGAGAAGAGAATGCACAAATCGGAATATCAAAAAGTGCTCAACTGAACCCAGGAGACTATATAGTCTTTACTTCGAATTATGGAATATTCAATTCTAGTGACCCAGGCACTTACTTTACCGGCGACACGTATAACGTAACCATGATTGACGGCGAAGCAGCCCTTACTGGAAATGCTCCTTAAGATGCATGCTGAACTTGTTTCAGCATCTTATATACAGATCCCGAAACAAGTTCGGAATGACTATGGCAAAATGTTAATAAAATTTATGGAAAAATCATTCATTATCTGATAAAATATTGTTATATTTTAAAAAACAATTTTTATTTAGGTTTGAATGAATATGAGAGTTATCTTACCAAGCCATAGAAGAAATAAAAGTCTTAAAAATCTGAACCTTAAGACACAGGTTTTCATTTCTCTATTTCTTACGCTTCTTTTATTAACTTTTATTTCCTGCGAAAACTCTATTTCTTCAGCTAACGATTACAAAGGGACAGAATCTGGTAATTCGGGGCAAACTTCTTCCAGAACAGATCCAGCAGGCAGATATGTTAATATAAACGGAAGTTATTCAACAGAAGGCTCAGTCCCTTCAGACTTAATTTCATCTGCTTCATCAGAGGCGGGACAAAACCGTTCTGCAATCCCTCTTCCAAGTACTGTTGAGGGCGCTGTAAATCAGATTTCTTATTATGTCCTTGCAAGAGATGTAAGAACCGATATTGCTGAATCTGAAAGAGAAGCTCCTGTAAACGGAACTGTTAATGCAAATTCTAAAAGCTTCGAAATCAGCGGTCTCAGAATTGGAGTTACCTGGCAGATAGAGATTGGTGCAAAAGTAAAGAATATAGTAGATGGCAATGAGGTTTGGATTACCTGTCTTACAGCGCTGTCCAGTCCAAAGGAATTTACAGAAACCGATTATATCTTGAGCCAGAACTTAGTACTAAAACCTGTTGAAAGAGGAAGCGGTTCTGTAAATCTTACTATGACTATAAGTGATTCTGCCATAACAAGAATGGAAATCATACTTAGCGATGAAGAACAGAGTGAAAAATGGGAAGCCGCTAAAGCAGCCGATGAAAATAAAGATATATCAAAAAATAAAATAAAACTCGCAAATCTTCCTTCCGGTATTTATGAACTCACATTGTTCTTTTATAAAAATGAAAACGCTTACCCTTCATATATTACATATCAGCCAATAAGTATTATCAACGGAATGACAACAGAAACCTGGTGCGGTAACGGTACAGACTTAATAACAGGTTCTGGTGCTTCTACAACCTTCAATCTTACAAGCGCAATTATTCAAAACTATAATGATTCAACTATTTATGTAGGCCCAAACACTTATGCTGATTCTTTGGAAATTACTGCCTCAAATACAAATGAGGGCAGGGCTTTTTCTCCTTTGGAAACACTTTCAGAGGCCATTACCAGAATAGAAGCAGCGGCAGTGAGCCGGGCTTATAAAATATATCTTAGTGGAAGCTCAGAAAGTATTACTTTAGGCAGCGCCTTAAATACCTGTGCTTCTTCAATAACAGTTACAGGTCTTAATGCAAACAGCCATGATAATTATACAGATGTAATAGGTGGTGTAAGTGTAGAAACGGAGAGCCCTGTAACATTTCAAAATTTAAAAATTCAGTCATCTACGGTTGGATTACAGGCAGGAGCCAATTCTAAAGTAACACTCGCAAAAGACGTAGAAGTTTCCGGTGGAAGTGGAAGTGCGGCAGTAAGTGTTGCTCCTACTGCGGTTCTGGGGCTTGCCGACAGTGTAAAAGTACTTGGACAAATTGAACTCAGACAAGATGACACAAATTCAGGAAAAATTAAGATAAGCGGAAATCTTTCAAATCATAGTTCCTCAGATAAAATTATAATTTCGAATACAGCTCCTGAACTTAATTTAATAGTGCTCGAAGGTTCTGTTAGTTCCAACTATCAGAAATTTGACCTTACACCGGCCTGGCAGATTTTAAAAATTTCAGAAGCGGGAAAACTTATTCTACGTTCTCCAATTACAACTATCTATGTAGGAGGAAGTGGTTCTGCAGACCCTGCGGGAGACGTTACAGCAATTTCAACCTGGCAACCATATTATTCAAGTTCAGATTATATGTCAGAACATCCTTTTGCTTCCTTTGATAAAGCCCTGCAGCTTATAAGCTGGCAGAATATGAATGAAGATTATGAAATTTCTATCTCAGATGAATTGCAAAAAATTGTTATAGCTGACAATACCTCTAACCATATAGCATTAACAAAAAATACAAATATAAAAACATTAAAATTAAAAGGTTCTTCAAATACAGCAACAATCTCAGGAAATACACAAGACACGGCCTTAAAAATAAATACTACAGTTCCCGTAACTCTTGAAAATCTAAACATCACTTCCGGTAAATCTACTCAGACAACCTATGGAGGTGGAATTGATATTACAACTGGTTCAGAGGTTACAATTAATTCAGGGGTAAATATCTATTCTAACGAAAGTCCTAATGGAGGCGGAATAAAGAATGCTGGTACCTTAAATTTTGGCGCAGGTCGTATTTATAATAATTATGCCTCATATGATGGAGGAGGAATTTATAACTCCGGTATAGTTTACATGTATGGAAGTGCTTGTATAGGTACTAATTTAACATATGAACCAGCAAAGGCTGATTCTGATAAACATTCAAATTATGCGCGCTATTCTGGTGGAGGCATTTATAATACAGGAGCAGAAGCTAAAGTTTATATTGGAAAGCAACAGAATGGAACCGTAGGTTTAACTGGAGGAATTTATTATAATTATGCTAATGCAACTAATGCTGGCGGTTCTAATATACGTGGTGGCGGCGGAGTATTTATTGAAAGCGGAGAAGTTTATTTATATAAGGGAAATATTAATTATAACGGTGTTACCGAGGCAAACTGGGGGTATAGCGGGGGAGTATATATAAATAATAATGCAAAGCTTACTATGTCTGGTGGTACAATAAATAATAATACAGCTAAAAATGCCGGCGGTGTTTTCATTGGATGCTCTTCAACAGGACGTGGGTCTTTTGTTATGAGTGGTGGAACTATCAGCGGAAATAACAAAAATGGAGTTTACGTTGATGCAGTTCCTAATGCATGGGCGGAATTTAAAATCAGTGGTGATTCCTATATTCCTTATGCTTCAGGAGATACTGATAATAGAGTACACCTTGTTATGTCAGGTTCAACTTCAGCAAGAATTAATATTGACGGCCCTTTAACACATTCTGGAAATGTACTTACTATTTCTGTACCTGCGGGAACTACCTATCCTGCAAATCCGGCATCAAATCCAGATGGTAATGTTGTTGCCGAAGGTTCATATCTTTCTACAGGACGTTCAAAAATACATGTTCCTTCTTATAACGGTTATGATTATATCGTTAGTTCTGCAGGAAATGTGCATGCTCTGATTCCAGAACCAATTTCAAACTTTACTTCCTGCCCGAATGCGCAAGACCATCCTATGTTAAATGCTTCCACACCTGCAGAAATGGTAACTCTTGCAGGCTGGGTAAATGCTGGAAACACTATGGAAGGTATAACAATAAAATTATCTGATAATATTGATTTATCAGGCCGTGAAGTTAGAATTGGAAAATATTGTACAAATAATATTAGAGACTTTAGGCCATTTAGTGCTTCTTTTGATGGAAATGGTAAAACAATTACAGTTTCAGAGATGTCTGTTTCAGCCTCTAGCGCTGATTTGTGTCCTGCTTTATTCGGATATGTTAAAAATACAACTATAAAAAATCTTACTGTCGCTGGCTCATATACTACAGGAACTGCAGTCTCGGGAATTGTTGGATTGTGCGATAATTCAACAATAGAAAATTGTGTTTCCAAAGTAGATATTAACTCAACAAATACCAGTGCTAGTCCTACTGTTGGAGGTATTGTTTCTAGTATAACCGGTGGAACAATCAGAAACTGTGTAAACGTTGGTAATATATATACTAAGGCAGATGAAATAGGTGGTATAGTTGGTGAAATAGCAAAAGCATGGGGAGTAAGCACAACTTATCCTGTTCTTATCGAAAACTGTATTAATTTAGGTAGAATAGAATCTCATGATTATAATCGTTCTATTGGAGGAATTGTAGGGAATACCAATCAGTCTAGTTATTCTGAAAGTGTAATAATTCGAAATTGTAAAAATAAGGGGGAGCTTAAAACTAGCTATTCTACTGTTGGTGGAATTATTGCAAATACTGATGTAAAAATTGATATTTTGAATTGCTGTAATAATGGTAATTTGCTTAAATCATCAGATAGTTCTAAAAATGGTGCTGGACTTATATGTGACAACGACGATAGTAATAATAATGGTTCAAGTTATAAGAATCTGGTGAATACAGGTGAAAGCAATGAGGGAACTATAGAGGACCTTTATTCCGATAATACATATAACATGGAAAATATTTATGCACTGGAAGGTTCTTATACAACGCTCTATGGAACTTGGAGAGTTCCAGCTTCTGCGGCTTCTTTAATACATTCTTACAATAGCGAAAATCTGGATACTGTAAAAGCAAGCTTAAACAGCTGGGCTAATGAAAATTCAATTGATGGCGTAACCTATGCTCGATGGAAAAATACTGGTAACATACTTGAACTGGACCTCGGCGACTTAGATAGGATAAACTAAAAATCTGCGGGAATTTAACCCGGAAAAAATCAGTAGTAAAAATCATAAAAAAGCGTTATAATTAACTATTATGATTAAAGAATTTTTACCTTATGACACGGTGAGAAATGACGCGCTTAAGCTGGCGCACAAAATTTATAAAGACGGTTTTATTCCAGATGTAATTTACTGTTCCCTTCGCGGCGGTGCTTACATGGCAAACGTTATCAGCGAGTATTTTAAGATTATCAGCAAGCGCGAAAGCTTTCATCCGGTTTTGTATGCCGGGGTAGTTGCCCGCTCTTATTCTGATGTAGCCCAGCACACAAAGGTTTTTATTGACGGCTGGACCTATCCGCCGGAGAACCTTCGTCCCGGCGACAAAATTCTTTTAGTTGATGATATTTTTGACTCAGGCCGAACCATCAACTCTCTTGTAGAAACTCTTATCAACAGCCGCGGTATGCCACGCGAAGACATTAAAGTTGTTGTTCACGACTACAAATATTTTACTTACCAGGAAGAACAGCTTCCAATCCAGCCTGATTATTATTGCCGCAAATTTGTAATCAATAATCCGGATGAAAACCGCTGGATTCACTATATGAGTCACGAGCTGGTTGGCCTTTCAAAAGAGGAGCTTGAGAAGAATTATTATTCTCAGGATCCGGAGCTGCGCGATATTCTGGGACCTTTCCTTGAGGCGTAAAAAGGACCTGATATGAAAAAGTTTCTTTCAGTTTTTACAATTCTTTTTGTACTGCTTCTTTTACCTCTGCCTCTGTTTGCAGAAATCAAACTGCTGAGTCCGGTTCAGGGCCAGTTTGCAAACAGACAGATGCTTGTAATTGATAATTCTGCTGGAGGAGACTTTTTCTATTCAATTGATGGGGCTGACCCGGAAACCTTTGGTTTTGCCTATGACGGCCCTGTTCTGCTGGATGTTGCCGGCCAGGTTCAGCTTAATGTAACCCGCATTGCTGCCGGCGGAAAAAAAGAAAAGACTTCTGTTTCATATACCGTTCTGGCAGATGATGCTGCTAAAGCCTCTTATCATGATTTTATCCAGACATTTTTTGATGGCGGTATTTTAAACTACAGCGCAGGAAGCGAGCTTGTTATTCCTGCAGACTTCAGTTTTTATCTTGGGCTCCCTCCGGAAGGCGGAGAGGCTGAAAACTTTAGTCCTGCCCGTACCCTAAAGCTTTCTGCTGCCAGTGTACTTTCCCGCTATGTGCCTTGTACTATTCTGGATTCTGAGCGCGGAGTCCGCTACCGTTTCATCATTAAAACTTATCCTCAGTCGGCAGGTGTCTACAGCCGCCGCGATCTTCCTTTTGAAATTACAGACTGGGAAACAATTACTTTTAATAACGAAGATTTAATTTACAAAATTGATTCTGAATACTGGGGCCTTCCAAAAGAACCTGTAAAAATCGACCGCACTGTAAGTCATATGATTTCATGGCAGCCCCTTGAATATGATTCTTCTAATCCAATTGAGTTTTTTGTACTTCCTCCAAAGCCTGAGATTGTACGAAATGAGCTTGAAGACGGAAGTATCATTTATTCAATTAATGGTGATGATTCTTACGCCCTCAGTGTAATGAACGAAGCAGACGGCTCTTATTCAGAACTCTTTAATCAGATTGGAATTGATGCCTTTTACGGAGACCATGTTTATGGAAATATGACTCTGGGAGTTTTCTCAAACTCTGTTTACCAGGGCAAGTTTAATATTTCTTACAATATAAACAGAAGACCTCCACAGATTCCTGTAATTAAAACTAATGCAGAAGCCTTTGTTTCCCGCGGTTCAGTTGATGTAAAGATTTCTGCAGCACATGGTTCAGAGCTTTATATTGCACTAAGCGAACCTCTGACACTCAGTGAATCAGAGCTTTCATATACTCCTAATGACGAGATATTTAAGAGAGTTCAGACAGGAGCCTATAAAAAGGTAAAAGGTGATTCTTTTACTCTGCACTGGGCACAGAACGGTTTGAATCCGGTTTATTACAAGCTTTCGGCATATTCTAAAACAGATGAAAATGTAAGCAGCCCTGTTGAGTTTGCTGTTGTAATTGATCAGTCTAATTATTATTTTGATGCGGCTGCAGATGCCGGTCTGGCAGATGGAACTGCTGCTCATCCTTTTACAGACTTCAGCCAGCTTGCAGATGCTCTGACAAAACAGCGTGTGGTAAAGCTGAGCGTAAAAGGCGAAATGAAAATTAATTCGGCCTATAATATTTCTGCAAATTTTGAAATTACAGATAATGGAGATGCAAGACTTAAGTTTGGGCCTGACGGTTCTCTTAATGTAAAAGCTTCTACTTTTGAGATTTCAGACTGCAGAATTTCTAATACTGCTGATATCAGCAAGAAGTCTATTCAGCCTCTTATTAAGCTTGAAAACTCCGTTCTTACAATGAAGAACTGTGTTATAGCTGCAGACTTTGCAAGAAATGGTACTGTAATTGAAGCCAGCAACGGAATTATAAATCTTTCTGATGTAATGGCTTCTACGAATGCGGTTTCTTATACGTCATTTATTTCGGCTGTAAAATCTCGTATTTCCATAAAGAATACCTCTGTAAGTGCAAATGCTGATACCAGTGTTATAATTTCTGCTGACGGCGGAAACCTTACTGCTCAGAAAAATGATTTTATGGTTACCGGCGGAAATGGTCGTGTGGCCGAGCTCTTTGGAGTAAAGGCTACATTTAAGGATAATCATTTTAAGGCAAGACTAACAAATACTACAAGTAAGATTCAACCTGTTTATGTAAACAAAGCAACAAAGTTAGTTGATGAAAACAACTCTGTTCAGGGATTCTAAAATGCTGACTGTCGGTTTTGACGAAGCGGGGCGTGGTCCTCTGGCAGGTCCTGTTTCTGCCGCGGCTGTAATTCTTCCCGAAGATTTTCCTGTTGAAATTTTAAATGATTCTAAAAAACTTTCAGAAAAGAAACGCCTGTTAGCAGAAACTATCATAAAAGAAAAAGCCTGCTGGGGCCTTGCCTTTGTTGATCACAAAAAAATTGATGAAATTAATATTCTTGAAGCAAGCATGCTGGCAATGAAGCTTGCTTTTGAGGATATGCTGAAGAAGAATCCGGATTTGAAGCTGAATGAAATCTCAGGAATAACAGACGGAACCCGCTGCCCTGATGTGCCTGTGGAATGCCGCTGTGAGCCTAAGGCCGACGGAAAATACCCCTGCGTAATGGCTGCAAGTATTCTTGCAAAGACAGCCCGTGACCGCCTCATGTTAGAAATGGATAAAAAGTACCCGGACTACGGCTACGCAAAACACAAGGGTTACCCGACAAAGGCACACAGGGAAATCTGCCATAAAATAGGACCATCTCCCATCCAAAGATTATCGTTTAAGTATTAAAGTCAGTACCGGTGGTTTCGATACGATGCTTCGCATCACTCAACCACCGGTGGTTGAGTAGGCCAAAGGCCGTATCGAAACCACATTGTTAATGGATTTATCTGGTGATATTCCTAAGCCAGCCTTTTTTGAAATAATGTCTGATTACAAACGGCATCTTTTCAAACTCATCGAGGAAGAGAACAAAGTATACCCAGAGTGGTGGCAGCTTAAGGACAAATGCCGCAATCAGGCCAAGCGGAACCGAAACGCACCACATGTTGATTGTGTCTGCTACAAAGCCGAACTTTGAATCTCCGCCTGCTCTGAAAATACCGCAAATCAAAACAGTATTTATAGAAGCTCCAATCAGTGAATATGAATTGATAAAGAGAAGAACATTTCTGTAGTGAGCCGCTGTTTCATTTAAATCAGCAATATATGGAATAATCGGGTAAGTACAGAGTAAAAGTACTGCCCCAAGCACTCCCGAAAGAATTGTCACGCGGGCAAGTCGGCTGGCATTGCGTTCTGCAACTTCCATGTCTCCGGCACCCATATACTTACCGACAACTATTGCTCCACCGTATGCCATGCCAAAACAGAGAACTGAGCCCAACTGGCGGACTGTATTTACAACTGAGTTTGCTGCAACAATATCTTCACCAAGGTGGCCCATAATTACCGAGTACATTGCAAAGGCAGAACCCCAGACAAGCTCGTTTCCTACAGCCGGAAGAGAGTAGCGGAAGAAGTCGCGGGTAAGTACTTTATTGCGGCGGAAAACACAGGCAACTGAAAATTTAACATCTGTCTGGCGGCCTGCGTAAATAAAGCAGATTACCATTTCAATAAAGCGGGCAATAGAGGTCGCAATACCAACTCCGGTAATTCCCATCTTAGGCACGCCTAACAAACCGAAAATGAAAACTGCGTTCAAGCCGATGTTTAAGAAGAGGCTTGTTGTAGAAGTGATTGTTACAATCTTTACACGCTCAATGCTTTTAAAGCCTGCCTGGAACATCTGCGAAAAAGAAAGGCAGACATAAGAAAAGCTTGCGGCCCTGAGGTATTTACAGCCTTCAGCAATAAGTGCAGGATCCTTTGTAAAAATCAGCATAAGGATGCGGGGGTAAATTGCCGCAATTAAAGCAACATTAATTTCTACAGTACAACAGATGCGAAGTCCAATGCCAAGAAGTGTTTTGATTGATTCAGTATCCTTCTTTCCCCAGTACTGGGCACCAAGCATTACAAGACCAGAAGAAAGGCCTGTAGATACCATAAAGAGAATAAAGGCTACGTTACCTGCAAGTGAAGAGGCGGCAATGGCAGTCTGGCCTATGTAACCCAGCATAATTACGTCTGCTGAGTTTACGGCTGAGGAAATAAGATTTTGGATGGCCATCGGCTGAACAACATTCCGAAGGTCCTTGTAAAATGATTTTGCCTCTTGTGTCATATATCGAAAATCTGAAAATGCTCCCGTCTGAAAATGACTTGCTTCGCTGGGATGACGCTACGCAAGGTCCTTTTCAGACTCCGCATTTTCACATGTTAGTTATCTGAAGAATCAATATCCTTTTTTGATACGATATGTATAACCTTACCAGTGCGTTTGATTCCGTCGTCGGCGCGTTTTTCTGACTTACCAGCCTTGTCGCCCTTTACGCGGTAAACCTTCTTTGCACCTGAACCGTATTTTTCTTCTTTTGCAGCCTTCTTTTCTTTAGCTGCCTTCTGGCGCTGCTTTCTGTCCTTTTCAACAAAATCCAGAGACTTTTCAAAGCCCTGAAGGAACTTCTGCATATCATCTGCAAAAATAGCAATCTGATGGCGGTCTGCTTCAACACCATCACGGTTTTTGCTTTCTACAATCTGCAGAAATACATCACCAGTACGGTTTTCCTTTACATTGAAAAAATAAGAACGATTGTCAAGATAGATTTGAGTAGTAAAAAGTTCTCCACGTGCTCCCATAATAAAACTCCTTGTCCCGCCGATTCTTGCGGGCTATAAAATTGCGGGTCAGCCCTTAAAAAATACGTAAAGAACCTTCCCTTGTAATTTGATGAATTGAGTCGCATTTATTGCGGTTTTATGTAATCTAACATAATGCAAAATAAAAATCAATCTATCGATTAAACTGAGCGTTAATTTCCGCAACTGCCGCTAGCAGCTCGTCCACTGCCTTATCTGTAGTATGGGGCCCGAAGCTGAAGCGTACTGCATTTTCGCGGAGCTTCGGATCTACGTGCATTGCTTCGAGTACCGGGCGCTTGTTTTTTTTTGCCGAGCAGGCGCTTCCTGTACTTATTGAAAAACCTTTTGAGTCCAGAGCACGGAGCATAACATTTCCCGGAATATTTTTGAAGGAAGCCTGTACAACGTATGGCGAGAAAAGTTGAGGCTTTTCCAGACGGCTTGGTGGTACAATTGTGCAGCCGGGCAGGGCAGCAAGCTTTTCAACAAAGCTATTAGTGCGTTCTACGTCGGAAGTCTTCTGCTTGTTGTAATAACGCTCAAGACATTTTGAAAAGGACACAGCTCCAAAAACATTTTCTGTACCGCTTCTCAAGCCTTTTTCCTGACCGCCGCCACGTAAAAATGGTTCGATAGTATCCTTCATATAAAGAATACCGATGCCGCGTGGGCCGCAGATTTTGTGCGAGCTCAAAGCGGCACTGTCTATGCCTTTGTATGAAAGATTCAAATTGATTTTACCTGCTGCCTGAACGCAGTCTACATGGAACTTAGGGCGGCGTTTACCTTCGCAGGCCTTTGTGATTGCATCTGCAATTTCGTAAATCGGCTGGATGATTCCGGTTTCGTTGTTTACTGCCATTATGCAGACTAAAACTGTATCGCCGGTCAAAAGGTCGGTTACCACCTTAGGCTGAATAACTCCGTCGCTGTCTGCCGGAATCTGAATAACCTCCCAGCCGCAGTTTTTAAGTGCTTCTGCCTGTTCACGAATGGCAGGGTGTTCTATGGAACTAACAAGAACTCTTCCTTTGTTAGGCTTAGCTAATACTGCAAGGAGAGGAATCTGGTCGCTTTCTGTTCCGCCGGAAGTAAAGTAAATTGTTTCAGGCTTTACTCCAAGAGCGGCAGCGGCACGGGCTCTTGCACTTTCAAAAAGCTCGCGGGCTTTTTTTCCGACACTATGTGTACTCGAAGGATTTCCCCAGCATTCAAGGGATTCGTTTAGAGATTCTTTTAATATATCTTCATCTGCAGGACTGGTCGCAGCCCAGTCAAAGTAATGTTCTTTTTCCATAAGTCCTTTTAATGTGGATTGCCACGTCGTCCTAGGCGCTCCTCGCAATGACGTTGTGGTTTCGATACGGCACTTCGTGCCTACTCAACCACCGATAATCACCGATGCGGTGGTTGAGTAGCCCGAAGGGCGTATCGAAACCATTATTTTAATACAGAACTGATGAGTTTCTCATCAACTTCTTCAATAGAAATGTCGGTAACTGCTTTACACAAAATCAGGCGGATTTTATCTGAAATATTTTTCTTGTCTGTACGCATGATTGTGATAAGACGTTCACTAAAGCCGCCGCCTTTAACAAAAGAAGGAACAGCTTCAGTTTCCCAGCCGTAAGCCTTAAGAATTGAGAATACCTCATCACGGAAGGCCATGAGACAATAATCCATATTATAAGCAAGTTCAACTGCACGGCCAATTCCCCATGCAACGGCAGCACCGTGTGTAATTGTTCCAAGACCTGCCAGACTTTCCAGTGCGTGTCCAAAGGTATGACCCAGGTTCAGAGTTGCGCGGATTCCCTGTTCTGTAAAGTCCTCTTCTACAATCTTTCCTTTTGCGCGAACACATTTATTTATAATCATTTCAAGAGTCTTAGAGTCGCGGGAATTGATTTTTTCTGAATTATCGCGGAAGAAGTCATAAAGCTCCTTATCAAAAAGAAGGGCTGTTTTAAAGGCTTCTGCTAAGCCTGAGTTATATTGATTTTCCGGAAGGTACTGAACAAAGTCCGGGAAGTAGAAAAGCTTTGTAGCAGGGAAGAAGGTTCCGATGATGTTTTTGTAATTTTCAAAATCACAACCGCTCTTTCCGCCTACAGAAGCATCTACCATGGCAAGCAGAGTAGTTGGTACAAACTGAACACTGGCACCACGTTTGTAGATAGATGCGGCAAAGGCAGTAATATCACAGATTACACCGCCACCGATTCCGATAAAAATATCTTTTCTGGAATAGTTTGCATCAAAGGCAGCGCGCACAATTGTAAGTACGCTTTCGATTGTCTTATAAGGTTCACCTGAGCCAAGAATTAAAAGATTATCTTTTCCGCAAACGCCGTCATCAAATTTAGAAATAAAAGACTGCATGCATTCAAGACTTGCAACTGTTGCATCAGTTACAAAAAAGCGGCGTCTTGTTTCAGCTGCTTCGTCTCCTTCAAAAAAGAGGGCGGCAAGATCAGGGCTTCCTGAAATAAATTTAATGTGTGATTTATCTGTTCCCGGATGAAGTGATGGATAAGAAATCTTAAAACTTTTCTGACTCATAGTGAGCCTATTTTAGTATTTTTTATCCATTTCGTTAAGTTCTTTTATGTTTTTTTCTAATCTTTCTATTTCGCGATTGAGCATTTTTTCGTAGTTGAGTTCGCCTGTGGCAATGCGTTCGCGCTCATCTTCCCAGTTCTGCTTTGCAGTGATGAACATAAAATTGAAAGATGAGGCATTTGCCTTTTCCTGCCATACCTTTGCTTCCTGCCAGTAGTAAAGACCAGCCTTGTAGCAGGTCAGGGCTTTTTCCATATTGCGAAGATATTCGTCTTTCCAGGGTGCATCATAAAAGTAAATGCACTTTTTATCATAAGTACGGCCAAGGCGCAGGTGCTGTTCAATAAGCTTGAGGTTGATATGCATCTGGAAAAGGTAGCGGTATTTTTCCCATTCCTTTTCGGTTGTGATTTTAGCGTCTGTAAACTGTGGATTACAGAAATCTGCCTGAGCGGCTTTTTCCAGCCAGTAGATATTTTCGATACAGTCATCCGGATACTGCTGGTAGTGAACGTGATAAAGCTTGTACCAGTCTTCCTTAAATTTCACCATATAGGTAAAAGCAGGTGAGGCATGAATGAAAATAATAAGACTGAAAACGATGATTGAAAATATACGCTTTTTCACCTTTACATTATCGGATAAATTAAAAAAATGTTAAGAGTTCTCAAAAATCAAAAATGCTTCCGCTACAAAACATATTCATGCCGCGGGCGAGCTGGTTTTTGTGTAAAAATCCTGCGGTTTTCGCCCGCTTCGCAGTCGAAAATCCTCGGATTTTTTTTATGGCTAAGCGCCAAATACCCCTCGATGCGGCATGATATGTTTTTTCGCTCACGCACTTTTGATTTTTCATCTTCGCTTTATTTTTTCAATTTTTCCCAAATCTCAGCGGAAATTTCATCTATGCTCTTTTCAGCATCAATTCTTATTATTTTCATTCCGCTTTCGGCGGCTGTTTTTTCGTATCCGCTGATAACTTTCTCATACTGAGCGGCGATTTTCTTCTGTTTTTCAATGGTTTCGTAGATTTCCTTCTTTTCGCCGCGGGAAGTTACACGGCCCAGGGAAACTTCCGGGTTAATCACAAAGTAAAAAAGGTATTCCGGCAGAGGAAATGGCGAGTTCAGCAGGCGGGGCAGCTCTTCTCCGCAGGAAACGCTCTGATATGCCATGCTGGAAAAGAAATATCTGTCGCTGACAACGGTTTTTCCGGCCTTACAAAGCTCTTCAACGCCGCCCTTGCCAAAAATATGCTCGCAGCGGTCTGCTGCAAAGAGGTAGGCATTGGTTTTTTCGTCTACAGAAAAGTCTCCGCCAAGCATACGGCGTAAAAAACGGCCTGTTTCGCCTGTGGTAGGCTCTGCGGTGGCAAGAAAAGCCCCCTCGCCACATTCATTACAGCCTTTTTCTACAAGCTTTTTAATCTGGGTAGAAGTACCGGCGCCATCTATTCCTTCAAAAACAATAAAATTCTTTAATACCATAACTTCTATTATATATGGTTGTTTAAAAACATACTATAAAGTAAAGAAAAAATCCGATATAATAGATAGGCTAAAATGGGCTCTTTTTATCGTAACGGCCGTGTCCGCAGTTACATTATGATTCTTCTCGCAATTGCAGCTTTACTTATTGCTGCCCCTGTAAAAAAGGTTATTACCTTGGGTGTAAACGACAGAATCAATAGCTTTACAACAATGCTGCATGACACAACAGGGCTCAGTATTACTTACGAAAGACTTTCTCCATCTATTCTGTCTAACTTTTATATCCGTAATATACGTATTTACGATGATAACGGAAATCCTCTGCTTTCTATAAGTAAAACCAGGGTAACTTACAGTCTTTTAAATCTCATTAAAAAAGATTTACAAAAAGGAATTTCCAGCGTAATTGTAGATGGTATTACACTTGATGTAGATGAACTTGTTTCGCTAATTTCACGATTTAACGGTAGTGAAGGTGGAAAAGTAAATATTGCGGCCGTTAAGAAAATCATTCCGGAAAATATTAAATTAAAGAATATTTACCTTGAGTATAACGATAAAAGAATCTCTTCGCTTGTAAATATCAAAAACATAGGCGTAAGTAATTCTTTACGCAAAAATACAATTGATATTCAGGCAGATGCCCTTATTAATGCAAGTCTGACCGCATTTAAGAAACATATTTCAGGAAAGTTTTCTGCTGCCGGTTCTATTACAGACAATTTTGACGGTTCTCAGATAAATCTAAAGCTTAGGGATTTTACAGATGGAGATTACAGGCTTAATAAACTTAATCTTCATGCATCTTATACAAACGGTACTGTTGAAGCTCATACAATTCAGGCTGTAAATCCTGTTTCGCTTGGAGTTTTTTATGATTTTAAGAGTGGTGACATAAACGGTCAGGTAAGACTGGAAAACTTAAAACCTCTTTCACTGCTTACAATAAACTCAAAGCAAATTGAACTTAAGAAATTTAAGGAGCTTTCGGTTAATACCAATACAATCATAAAATCAAACATCTATGACCGTACCCTCAATTTTATTACAGACACTTCTCTTGTTCTGCCGGATGAAGTTTTTTCCGGAGGGGCAGACATTTCTTTTTCTCTCTTTGGAGATGAAAAGAAAGCTGAACTTACCAGATTTTCTGTAGATGGAGAGAATTGTACTGCCTCGGCAAAGCTTTCTCTGATCTATGAAAGTAAGCAACTGGAAGGTTATATTGAATTGCCTCAATACAAGCTGCCGAATGGAAACATTATTTCTACAGAGCTTTATTTTGACCCTCTTGATCAGGGCTTTATGGCTTTTTCTCCTCAGATATTTATTGGTTCTCGTTCTCTTGCGGCTCTTCAGCTTTCAGTGCTTCCTCAGTCAGATTCCTATGACTTTTCTTTTGAGCTTGCAGATTATTCACATCTGGAAGAAATTGAACCAGGAAGGGTTCGTGTAGACGGAAGTTTCCTTAGTGAATCTAATTATTTTCAGTCTAACATAACACTCAGCAGTCTTTATATAGACAGCCTTACAGGTCTTGCGGCTCAAATTTTACCTGCAGACAAAGCTGGAAAAATAGAGTCCCTTATGCCAAGCCTTGAACCATATCTTCTTTCTGGAGATATTTATGCTTCTACAGATTTAAAGACTTTTTCATACAATATTCCATACGTACTTCTTGCAAACACCCGTTCCGATAATCAGGCGCTTATGTTTGCAATTAACGGAACAGATTCAAGCATTCAGTTAAATCAGCTTTCTCTCATCATTGGAAAATTTGCCCTTGAAGCTTCTGCTTCTCTGGATAGTGCACCGGACTCTTCTGATAAATTCTTTACGGCAGATTTAAATATAGATTCCATTCCATATCATTTTTCCGGTTCAATTATGCCGGAGGTTATTAATATTACCGGCGATTATGGAACTGATGTTGAATTCCGTTTTACAGAAAACAATGCTTTTGATGGTCATCTCAATCTAAAAAGCCTGCCTGTAAAGGTTCTTGATAAATCAATTATTTTTACAGCCGCAATGAATTTTACCTATGATACGGAAAACGGGCCAGATGTTCAGATTAACCATCTTGAGCTTGAACAGGCTGGAGGTGTAATTTCTGTTAATCCAAAGCTGGTTCTTTCTGGTAACGCAACCAAGTATGGAGCCAGAATTGATAATATTGCTTACTCAGATTATTACTCTGTAATGGAAGGAACGGCAGATGCAATTTTGAATATTAATGAGCACCTTTTTGATTCTGTGGGAATTGCTATGAACCTGCGAAATCCTTTTACGGATGAGATGATTATAATAGATGGAAGTATTTCCAATCCGGAGCATCTCCCTATAAATAAAGATACTCTTTTAAAATCTATTTACATGAATCTGCAGATGCAGCTTAAAAACTTCAGTTTAAGCCGTTTTGTTCCTCAGACTAATGATAATAATATGGTTACGGGAATGCTTTTTACATCTGGAACTATAGAGCATCCTTACATAGCCCTGAATATTGATTCTCTTTCTCTTCTTCTGGCAACAGATTTTCTTAAGGGAAAAGGAAACATCATTCTCGAAGACAGAGATCTGACAATTTCAGATTTGAATATTAACTATAAACATATGGATTTTTCAAACATTCAGGCTTCTGCTTCACTTACAGACTGGACCCTGGATGCAACCGGTGAATTCTATTTCGAACTGCTGGATAAAAATCTTACAGCGCCCCTCGTACTTACTGCAGGAAATGCACTGGTTCCAGAAGGAAAACTCTTTCCGGATTCTGTAATGGTAACTCTTTCAACAGCAGCTCTGGGCGGATCCCTTGTAAAACAGGCCTTTCCATTATCGCTTTCAACCCTGTATGCAAACGATGTATTTTCAATTTTTTCTTCTGATAATGGAGGGCTTACCGGTACTTATACAAAAGAAGGTCTTCTTGAACTTAATCTGGATAATAAAGATTTCCTTTCGGCAAAACTTGATGGACTCGTTAATCTAAATGGAATGAATCTTGAATTATATGATGTATTAATTGATTTACCAAAAGCATGTAATTATCTGAATATTGATGAACTCTTTATTGCAGAAAACGGACTTATGTCTGGAGATGTCGTAGTTACAGGTTCCATGAATGATCCTGAGTTAAACGGCTGGGCTCGAATTGTAGAACCGGTTGTAAAACTGCCGACCTTGTTTAAGCAGCGAATATCAGCTCCAGAGCTGGATTTAAGTATTGTCAGCAATGAAATACAAATTCCAGAGACCCTTCTTACAATTAAAAATAATCAGAGACTGCTTGCAGGACTCACAGTCTATTTGAATAAATGGTCTTTCGATCATATGGAAGGAGCTTTCAGTTCTTATAAAACAGATCTTCTGCCTCTCGATCTTAAAACCGATGTCTTTTCTCTGGAAGGAAATGTTTCAGCAGATATAAATCTCTATTTTGAAGAAAATGTAATGGATGTTTCCGGAAGTATTTCTGGTGAAAATATTGACCTTGCAATCAGACTGTTTGCACTTTCAAATCTTTCTTCGGGAGCTCAGGAAAATACCAAAGCTGTTCAATTCATCACAGATCTGGATGTAACGCTTGGAAATCATGCCACTGTGCAGCTGGATCCGGTCCTCAGATGTGTCTTTGTTCCTAATTCTACAATGAAGGTTATGGTAAATCAGCCGGATGATTTGTACATGATAGACGGCGAACTTAAGTTTAAATCTGGTGATGTGGCTTACCTTAACAGAAACTTCTATATTAAATCCGGAAACATTAAGTTTAACGAAGATATAGCAAATCCGACTATTACCGTAAATGCCGAAACACGGGAAAGAGACGATCGCGGACAGAACGTAAAAATCGTGATGTCGGTAGAAGACCAGGAGCTTTTGAATCTTCAGCCTCGTTTCTCTTCAATTCCGGCTAAGTCTGAAAACGAAATCAGGGCTTTACTTGGTCAGATTGTTGTTGCAGATTCTAATTCAGCGGGTGACTTCTTCTTTGCTGCTTCAGATTATGCCCTTCAGTCTATGGTAGTTCGCCAGGCAGAAAACAAGTTGCGGGATTTGCTTAATTTTGATATATTCTCTTTACGAACAAATGTATTGCAAAATACATATAACTACAGTATTTCAAGAAATTCTGCAAAAGAAAACATATCTCTTGGTAACTTTCTTGATAACACAACTGTTTATATAGGTAAATACCTTGGCAGTTCATTATATGTTGATGCCATGCTTCATGTTTCATTTGAAGACAGCAATGTAAATGATATTACATCTGCAGGTAAAATGCTGTTCCAGCCGGAATTCGGTATGGAACTGGAGTCACCATTTGCAAATATCCGTGTAAATATGGCTCCAGACATAAATGCTTTATTAAAAAATCAATTTGTTCCTTCTGCGTCTGTAACGCTCTCATGGAAGTTTGCTTACTAGCGGAGAAGTAGGAGTTTTTAATGTATCGAAAAGTTTTAGCAGGTCTTTTCTTCTTGTGTGTTTCCGTATTTGCACTTTCGGCACAGAGTGATGAATGGTATTGGAATCAACCAATTTCAAAAATTGATTTCAATGGACTTAAGAATGTTAAAAAATCAGATTTAACCGGAATTACAAGTTCTTTTATAGATTCTCCTTTTACCGATGAAACATATAATGAGCTTCTTGATCGACTTTACAGTCTCGAATATTTTGATGATATAACTCCTTATGCAAAGCATGCATCAAATAACAATTCTGATGTTCTTCTTGTTTTTGAAGTAGTAGAACGTCCTGTAATTAAATCAATTACCTTCAGTGGAAACCGTAAAGTAAGAAACGGTGAACTTCGTGAACAGATAAAAAACAAGGCTAGTGATATTTATATTGAATCAAAAATCCTTATAGATGAACGCCTTATCCGAAATTATTATCTTAAAAAAGGATACAACGCTTCTTATGTTACTCACAGCACAGAAGAAACAGATGACGGTATTGTCGTAACTTTTGAAATTAACGAAGGAAGCAGTTCTGTAATCCGCGAAATCCAGTTTTCGGGAAATACGATAGCTTCAAGCCGTGCCCTTAAGAGAAAGCTTGCCTTAAAGGAAGTTGGTCTTTTTAAGGACGGTGCTTATCAGCCTTCTACACTTGAGCAGGATAAACAGACAATCATTAAATACTATCAGGAACGCGGCTATGCAGATATCAGTATTGTTGATGTAAAAATTGATTCAACCTTTAATGAAGAAAAACAGAGAGATGAACTTACAATCCTCTTTATTATTCAGGAAGGAGCTCAGTATACTTATTCAGGTCTCAGAATTTCTGGAAATGAAGTATTTACCGAAAAAGAGCTCTTAAAACAGAAAAAACTTAGAGAAGGGCAGACATACAACGCAACAAAGTTCCAGGAAGACATTCAGTCTATTCAGAACGTTTATCAGGAAAACGGTTATATGATGAACGAGTTCTATCCGGTTCCTGTAAAAGACTCAGACCGTCACGAAATCTCTTATGACCTTACAATTAAAGAACATTCAAGAAGCCATGTTGAAAACATCATCATAAAGGGCAATTCAAAAACAAAAGATTATGTAATCAGACGAGAAGTTCCTCTTAAACCGGGTGATACTTTCTCTAACGATAAAATCGTAAACGGTTTGAGAAACCTCATGAACCTGCGTTATTTCTCTAATGTTGTGCCGGAAGCTCAGCAGGGTACAGAGGCAAACCTTATTGACCTTATACTTTCTGTTGAAGAGCAGTCAACTTCTTCAGTTCAGTTTGGTGTTACCTTCTCTGCTGCTACCGAAAACTCTGGAAGTATGCTGCCGGTTTCTCTTTTTGCAAAGGTTGAAAACTCAAACCTTTTTGGTGAAGGCCGTACAATTTCTGCTTCAACAACCTTTGCTCCTAACGAACAGGCAATAGACTTTACATATTCTCAAAACTGGATTGGTAACTATCCTATAGCATTCAGTACATCTCTTTCTTTGAGCCATGCAAACTCAACAAACTATGTAAACTTCTGGTCTCCGGAGCTTCAGCTTGTTCAGAACAGATACTATATGAACTATCATGACTGGTCTACAACTTTAAGTTCTGGACTTTCAAGAAGATGGACTCCGGATTATGCAATCCTTACTTTAGCAGGTGGTGTTGCAACTTCTTTACAGAAGAATATATATGATGAATCGGTTTATGTTCCTGTAGAAACATCTGTATCTTCTTATGCGAACCGCTGGGGTGTTTCAAACTCTGTATATACAAGTTTCTCAGTTGATAACAGAGATTTGAACTACGATCCTACAAAGGGCTGGTTCTTTAGCGAAAGATTGACCTGGCATGGTCTTATTCCAAATCTGGAAAAAGAGTTCTATGCAAGAACAGATACAAAACTTGAAGGCTACTTAAAGTTATTGGATATTCCGGTAACAGAAAGCTGGAACTTTAAGATTGTACTGGCTGCATATACAGGCTTTTCTGCAATCCTGCCGGTTGAAAATGGTATAAGCGCAAGAAACTCAATCTATGTCGATGGTCTTCTTAATGGACGAGGCTGGAGCGATGTCTATAAAGAATCTACCGGTCTTGCAATGCTTTCAAACAAGGTTGAATTCCGTATGCCTCTCATTCCGGGTATTATAGGTATTGATTTGTTCTGGGATGCATGTGCCGTAAAACCTAGAGTGCAGGACGCCTTCAGTTATAAACTTGATGATTTCTATTTCAGTTATGGTCCTGGAATCCGTTTCCTGATTCCACAGCTTCCATTGCACCTTATGTTTGCATGGCGCTACAGAATTGAAGACGGACAGCATCACTTTGCTGATGAGCCTTTCAAGTTCGTACTTTCATTTAATATTGTGAACTATTAATATTTGTTATAAAATAAAGGTATTATGATGAAAAGAAATATTAAGATTATAATTTCAATTGCGGTATTTGCTCTTGCAGCTTTGCCGGCTTTTTCACAGCAGATTACCAAGTTTGGTGTTGTTGATACAGCAAAAGTTTATCAGGCATATTTTACAAACTCTGCTCCTGTAAGAAGCTATGAAAAAAAGAAGGCTGAATTCCAGGAAGAAATTAATAAGCAGGTAGACCAGATAAAAAAGCTTCAGCAGAAAAAGCTTGATTACGAAAATGCAGGTAATGATGCAATGGCAATGAAGACTGAAGCAGAAATTACTAAGAAAACAGACTATCTTAATGAATATACAAATGCAAAGAATTTTGAACTTGAATCAATGCAGAAAACTTTGCGTAATTCTGATGAGTTTTATAAAAAGCTTTATAATACCCTCGCTAAAATTGCAGAGAGCGGAAGCTACAGTATGATTTTAAGTTTGCAGGAATCTAATGCGATTCTCTGGTATTCTTCTTCTGTTGATATTACCAACCAGGTTATTTCTGAACTGGGGTTGTAGGTTAGGATGGCCGAAGAAGAAACTCTTACCCCGATGATGATTCAATATCGGGGAATAAAAGAAAAATATAAAACCGAGGTTGTGTTTTTCCGCCTTGGAGATTTTTATGAAATGTTTGATGAAGATGCGGTAGAAGTATCGCGTCTTTTGAATTTAACATTAACCCACAGGGCTTCAAGGCCTATGTGCGGCATTCCTTATCATGCTGCAAAAGTTTATATAGCACGCTTACTCCGCCTTGGAAAGAAAATCGTAATCTGCGAACAGGTAGGGGAGATTCCTAAAGGCGGGAAGGGAATTGCAGAGCGAAAGGTTGTAGAAATAATTACACCTGGTACTGCAGTAGAAGCTGAATATCTTGATGGAGGTCGTGCAAATTATCTTGCAGCTCTTTGTATTGTAAAGGGAAAAGCTGCCTTTGCTTATATTGATGTAACAACATCTTCTTTTAATGCTACATCCTGGCCTGCAAACAAAATGGCAGAAAACTTTGGAAAGGAATTAAACCGTGCTTCACCAAGAGAATTACTTTTACCTGCTTCACTAAAAAACAATACCGATATACAGAATGTAGTTTCTTCATACGGGGCTATTTCACTTTCCTATTATCCGGATTGGGATTTTAACGCAGAATTATCTTTCAAGAAACTTACAAATCAGTTTAAAACTGCAAATCTTAAAGCCTTTGGTCTTGAAGCAGAAAGCCCGGAACTTGTACCGGCAGGCTTTCTTTTAGACTATCTTGAAAAAACAACAAATACTATATTGCCTCATATCGGGGCTATCAGAATTTACAATGATAATGAATATTTAATGATGGATGATTCTTCACGTCGTAATCTGGAAATAATTTCGAATATGCGTGAAGGAGGAAGCCAATATACACTTCTTGAATGTGTTGATTTTACTAAGACTGCAATGGGTGGTCGTCTTCTTCGTAACTGGCTTTTGTTCCCGCTTACCAATCTGCGTCAGATTGAAGACCGGCAGACTAAAGTTGCAAGTTTTGTTGAAAACCGCTCTCTGCTTGATAAAGTAAAAATTGATTTAGGCAATATTCTTGATGTTGAACGTTTAGCCGGTCGCATCGCAATGGAAAGAGCTCATGCCAAGGATTTGCAGGCGCTTAGGGCAAGTCTTGAATCATGGACTCACATAAAGGAATATTTAGGCCAGTATGATTTTTCATTTATTTCAGATGAAAGCGCAAAAAAAATATGCGGCCTTATAGAAAATTCTATAATGGATGATCCGTCTACCTCACTCACAGACGGCGGAATAATCAAGGCCGGCTGGTCGGAAGAACTGGATCACTGGCGTGGTGTACACGATAACTTTAATCAGATTTTAAGCGAATACGAAGCTGAAGAACGCGAGAAAACAGGTATAACAACTCTAAAGGTAAAATATAACAATGCAGCCGGATATTTCATCGAAGTAAGTAAAGGTAAGCTTGCAAATGTGCCGCCTCACTTTATTATGCGCCGGGCTCTTGTTAACGGTGACCGTTATACAACTGAACGTCTGCAGCAACTGGAACAGGAACTAAATGAATCATCTACAAAAATTCTTGAGCTTGAACGTGACCTTTTTGTAGAAATCAGAAGTTCTCTTTTACAGTATATTCCATATTTATTGCAGCTCGCACAGGAAATTGCAAATACAGATGCGGCCGCTTCTTTTGCCCAGACAGCAATTGAGCATAACTGGGTAAGACCAGAAATTGAAGAATCTACATATTTCGAAATTAAAAATGGCCGGCATCCTGTGGTAGAAAATCATCTGCCAAGAGGGGAGTTTGTTCCTAATGATTCTCTTCTTTCAGCTGATGATGAAGCAGTTCCCGCTTTTGCCCTTATTACTGGACCTAATATGGCTGGTAAAAGTACATATTTAAGACAGAATGCCTTGATTGCTTTGCTGGCTCAAACCGGCTCATACGTTCCTGCAAGTTCTGCAAGACTCGGAATTGTAGACCGTATTTTCTGCCGTGTAGGTGCTTCAGATAACCTTGCAAAGGGAGAATCAACCTTCCTTGTAGAAATGACTGAAACTGCAAATATCCTTCATGCAGCAACAAAGCGTTCCCTTGTAATTATGGATGAAGTAGGGCGTGGTACTTCTACCGAAGACGGACTTGCAATTGCCCGTGCAGTTTCTGAATATCTGCTTGATACAATCGGCTGTAAAACCTTCTTTGCAACACATTATCATGAGCTTTCCCGCATGGAGCATTCCCGCCTGCAAATGCTTTGTATGGATGTTCTTGAGCAGAACGGTTCTGTAGTCTTTTTACGAAAAGTCAAAGAAGGTGTTACAGAAAATTCTTACGGAATTCATGTAGCAAAACTGGCTGGTATTCCTCAGAATGTAATTGACCGGGCAAATGTAATTCTTTCACATATTCAAGCTCTTGCTGCTGATAATCCAATCATTCTGGATGATATAAAGAAAGAGCTTCCTGCAAGTCAGCCGGCAGCACCTGTAAGTCCCGGCTTGTTTAGTGATGAAGAAATCATTATTTCAGAAATACTTTCTACAGATACGGATAATCTTACTCCACTCAATGCCCTGCAGATAATTGCCCGCTGGAAAAAGACTTTATCCGGAAGGTAATATAAAACTCTTTTCAATTTTTTTTTTCTCTTTTTTTAAACTTTTTTTCTGAAAAAGTGTCATTTTTGATTAAGTTAATATAATTATATATGTATGAAGAAGTTGTTTTTCGAACTGGAACAATTCCTTGTTTCGGCATTCAGAATGCTTTATGTTTTCATAAGCGGCGGAGAAAAATGTGCAGTGTGCGGTGCTCTGGTCTTTACAAAACCTGTATGCAGATCCTGCTTAAAGACACATTTTAACCTTGACCGTATTCTTGAAAAGGAAAGATGCGAATGTTGTGGCAAAGAACTTGTTTGCATGAAAGGAAAATGCATGAAGTGTCGGGAAGAGCCTGTCCTGAAAAGTACAGATTCTGTCTTGCCCCTGTTTTCATATCGATTATGGAACCGGGAGCTTATGTTCAGGTGGAAAATGCAGGAGGAAAGAAGTTTTTCGCCGCTTTTTGCAAGGCTTTTATGTGAGGTTCTAAGAAAGACTGGAAATAAAGTTATTGTACCTGTTCCACCGCGTAAGGGGAAAATCCGTAAAAACGGCTGGGATCAGATAGAAGAGCTTTGTGTCTTTCTCGAAAAACGATATGGCTTTAGGGTGCTTCGGATTCTGGAACGTAATACAAGCGGGCAGCAGAAAAAGCTTTCCCGGTCGCAGAGACTGGAATCAATAAAAAGTGCCTATTCCTTGTGTTCGACATCAGTTTTCGAACGTGCCTTAAAGCCATTTTCCGGCCGTCTGCCTTCTTCTGTTTGTCTTATAGACGATGTTTGTACAACAGGCTCAACTATAGAAAGTTGTGCAGAAATACTAAAGTCGGCAGGAATAGAAAAAGTAAACGCAGTAACCCTTTTTACTGTAGATTAAAGGCCGTGCGCGGCTGTTACAAGGAGGTTAAAAGTTCAGGGTCAAAAATGAAGTTTGCATTGCAAAATCTCTGGTTTCGGAGTATTATTATATAATGATAGTTTTATATATCTTGGAGGGTATCTATGGCTAACGATATAACTTATCAAATGGTAACGTTTCATCTGGGGGAAGAATTATACGGCGTTAACATCATGGATGTTAAAGAGATTGTAAGACTTCAGAATGTCCGTGTTATTCCTAATGCTCCATACTATGTTGAGGGTATTATCAATCTTCGTGGAGAAATTATTCCTATTATTGATTTGCATAAGCGCTTCAAGATACAGTCAGTAAGCCATTCAGAAGATATTGAGATGGAAGGCGGTTTTATCATCCTGAATATCGATGGAAGCAAAATTGGTATTATCATTGATAAGGTAGAACGTGTAGTAACCGTAAAAGGTGAAGACGTTAAAGACCCGCCACAGATGCTGAGCGGTATCGGAACAGAGTATATTGAAGGCGTTGTTCGCGAGGAAACAGGATATCTTATCATGCTGAACACAAGAAAGCTCTTCAACGCAAAAGAATTACAGAAAATTATCGATATCCAGTAAAATAAATGATACAGACATACAGTACAACTATTCGTAGAAAAGAAATGGATGCGGTTTTAACCTGCATGGTCGACGAAAAAATTGGTCCCGGCGAGTTAAACGCAAGATTAATCCAGACGGTAAAGGAATTTACAAAATGTGACGGTGCAGTGGCTCTCAGAAGCCCTGCGATTGCTTTAAAATATGCCCTTCAGGCTCTCGACTTTGAAAAGGGTGGAAAGATTATGATTTCTGCCCTTGCACCTGCCTGGCAGTATCAGACTGTTGAAAGCCTTGGTTTTGAGCCACTGGTACTTGATGTAGATGAAGTAACCGGCCTTGTTACTGCAGAAATTGTAAATGAAGGAATGCAGAAGGGTGGAAGACTTTTACTTCTTCATGAAACAGAAGGTATTCTTCCTGATTTTGAAGGCATAATGGCGCTTGGAATTCCTGTTATCGAAGATATTTCACAGAGTGCAGGTGCTTCTGTTCCTGTTTTGTCTCCGGAAGGAGTTCCAACAGAAGAAAGAAAGCTTGCAGGATCCTTTGGTATTTATACCATTATGGGACTTGAAGAGCGCGATGTATTAACTGCTGGTGGAGGTGCGGTTCTTATGGCACCTGGCCGCCGCGAGTGGATAGTACTTAAAAAGTATTCGGACGAAGCACCTCTTACAGATCTTTTGCCGGATATCAACTGTGCGCTTGCCTGGGTTCAGGTTAAGGAATATCCTAGAAACGAAAAGACCCGCAAGGAAATCTTTTCTATGTTCCATCAGGCCTGCCTTATCGGACGTCACAAAATGTATGCCCGTGAAATGGAAAACGGTTCTACAATGAGCTGCTTCCCTCTGATTCTTGCATCTTCTTTTAAAGACGTTAAACAGTATGCTGCCCGAAAGGATATTGAAGTTCAGCTTGCTTATGATAATTCTGTAATTGCACTTAAGGATGAGCTTTCTGAATCCTGCATACATGCAAAATCATTATATCTGCGCTGTGTCCATATTCCGCTTTATCCGCGTTTGACCCATGCAGAGAGTGCAAAAATCGTAAAGGTTTTAAGTTCTCTGCCATAAAAAAAGGACAGAATGAAAAAGGCACTTATAATTATAAATGTTACAAAAGATGAATCAATGTCTCTTGCAAAGGAAATTGCAGCATGGCTTACAAAAAAAGGTGTAGACCATGATTTCCTTAGCTTTGACGGTTTTGTTGATAATACAGATTTCAAAGGTTATGATTTTGTAGTTTCTCTTGGCGGTGACGGTACTGTGCTTTATGCAGCCAGAAATGCCTCTAAATATGGTCTGCCTGTCTTCCCGGTAAATCTCGGAGAATTCGGTTTTATTGCTTCTGTTCAACCGGAAGAATGGCAGAAGGAATTAAAGCTTTTCTTGGACGGCAAGTCAGTTTTCGAAAAGCGGTCTATGCTTAAGGTTGAAGTACTAAGGGATGGCAAAAAGGTTTATACATCTCTAAGCCTGAATGATGCTGTAATTTCAGCAGAACGCGGGGTTTCTACAATCATGCTTTCTGTAAAGCGGAATTCACTTCCTTTATGCCGCCTTAAGGCAGATGGTCTTATTCTTGCAACACCAACCGGTTCTACCGCTTATTCTGCTGCGGCAGGCGGACCTATTGTTTCGCCAGAGGTAGAAGCTTTTGTTCTTACTCCGCTTAATTCCTTTTCACTTTCAAGCCGGCCTCTGGTTTTAAGCCCGGACAGCAAACTTGAAATATCAGTTGAAAAAAGCCGTATCAAGGGAATATGTTTAACTGTAGATGGACAGGAACCTTTTGCCTTAGCCTATGGCGATACAATAGCTGTTTCCCTCAATAAAAAGAAGGCTCAGCTTGTCGCAGTTTCTGCAGAAAAGTTTTATAACGCACTCAGATCAAAATTAAACTGGTCGGGGGTACCTCATGCTTGAAGATTTAACCATTAAAGACTTTGCTCTTATAGATCAGGATTATCTTGAATTTACTAAAGGCTTTACAGTTCTTTCCGGTGAAACTGGTGCCGGAAAATCTATTCTTATTGGTGCCCTTTCTTTTTTACTTGGTGGCAAAGCTGATGTAAATCAGATTCGAGCCGGTAAAAAAGAGGCTAGTGTGAGCGGAACATTTCTGCTTCCAAAAGGCCTTTCTGTAAGGTCTGATATTCCAGAAGATGACGAGCCCCGCAATGCCCTTGAGTGGCTTAATGTACATGGAATTGAAATAGAAAATGACCGCGTGCTTTTACGCCGGATTATTCGTGATACAGGAAAGGCCGGCGCATGGATAAACGATACACCTGTAACCCGTGGTGACCTTGCACAGTTTTCTTCTTTCCTGGTAGACATTCACGGCCAGCATGAACATCAGTCTTTAATGAAGGTTAGCGAGCATAGAAAATTTCTTGACGCCCGTGCTGGTATTACTGCAGACGTAGATGCCTTTACTGCCAAATACGCCGTTCTTGTTTCAAAGCGCAAGCAGCTTGCCCAGTATAATCTTTCTGACAGTGAACGCCTTCGTAAGCTGGATATGATGACCTTTGCCGTACAAGAAATCGGCGAAGCAAAACTAAAGGCTAATGAAGATACAGAACTCGAAGAAGAGCAGGCTCGTCTTTCATCTTACGAAAAGATTTATTCTGATGTAGATTCTATAGAACAGATGCTTTCAAATGAAGAAAGCGGTGTGGTAGGACTTCTTAAAAAAATCCGCCGCGATTCAATGCATGTAAGCGAACTGGATAAATCACTTTCAAAACTGGACGAACGTCTTGAATCAGCTTTTTATGAGCTTTCAGATATTTCTGCAGAATTTTCTGACTATAAAAACAAACTGGTCTACGATCCTAACCGCCTGCAGACTGTAGAAGACAGACTTTCACTTATTTATAATCTTAAGAAAAAGTATGCCTCTTCAGTAAATGCTCCGCTTTCAGAAGTTTTTGCCTATTTTGATGAAGCCCAGAAATACATAGAAGAAAATGGTGACGGTAACAACAAAAAGGATGCTCTTACAGCAGAAATTAAAGTTCTCGAAAAAGAAATCCTGGCTCAGGCAGAAAAGCTTTCTGCGGCACGTAAATCAACCGCTTCCATATTAAATAATGAAGTTGACCAGATTCTTGCAAAACTTGGAATGAAGGGAACTACTTTTGCCGTTCAAATCAATCAAAAGGCTGGTACAGACCTAGAACAGCTTTGTGGTCCTTACGGAAAAGATGATATTGAGTTTATGATAAGCGCAAATCCTGGAAATCCACCTCTGCCTCTTGCAAAAATTGCTTCTGGTGGTGAACTTTCCCGCGTCATGCTTGCCCTAAAAACTATTTTTGCTCAGACAGATAGTGTTGAAACTCTTATTTTTGATGAAATTGATACTGGAATTGGCGGGGAGGTTGCAGTTGCCGTTGGTGCCCATATCAAAAATCTTTCAAAAAACAGGCAAATTTTCTGCATTACACATCTAGCGAGCATAGCAGTTTATGCCGATAATCAGATAAAGATAGAGAAGAGTGTCTCCGGAGAAATTACCTCTTCAAATGTTTATCCTGTGGAAGGCGAAGCTCGTGTGGCTGAAATTGCTCGTATGCTTTCCGGTGATTCTGATACATCGCAGTCTCTGGAGCATGCACGATCTCTTCTTGCTAAATATAGCGGAGGTGTCTGATGTCAAAAATCTCAGAAGAAACAAGACTTCATTTTAGCGAAGCAATTCAGCCTTATAAGGGAAAAATTACTGCAACCCTTGAAAAAGAAAAAACTATGCTCAACGGCATGCATAAGGGCGATATTGATTATGAAAATAAAAAGCTCCTTTTGTGTGAAGATATGATTTATGCCGCATCACTTTATATGGCTCAGAACAGTCTTTCTTTGCGCCTTATGGAAGTTAAGAATAATGATGCCCTCAACGATGCCCGCAAACTTCTTTATAAGGCAATTATTTATCTTGAAGAAATTGTTTCTGATACAATTGATGTTCCTTATGCTGACTTAACTCCACTTCTGGAACCAATTCACAATGTTCCAATTGTACGACGTTATACAATTATCCGTAAGCTTGGTCTTGCAATTACCATGCTAAAAGATGCTTTTGGCGATAACAGTAAATGGAAGTGGTCTTTTGTTGAACTAGAAGGACGTTTTGCCACTGTTTCAAAGAACTTTATTGATATGAAGGCTGCCTACAAGGATTATTTTGATCCATCCTGTGCAGATTATGAAACAACGGTCCTCTATATAAGAATGATTCAAAAACAGCTTAATGATTCTGCAACTGCCTATCGTGATAAATACGAACTTTCAACCCGTCGTATTGATGATATGCGAAATGCAATCAAATATCTGCTTGCTCTTCGAAAGCTTTATATTGCTATTGGAGATGCAAACCAGGCAGAAGAAGTAAAGAAAAAAGCTGTAGTCTGGAAAGATAAGATGGACGCAGACCATAAGGCTGGTTTGAGCAACTAATATGAATAAGCAACTTGCATATAAAATCTTCGAAGGTTTTTCCATTCAGAGATGGAATGATTTAATACGCCCTTTTGACCTTGTAGAAATGGACAAGGCAGCCGAAAAAATGGTTCTGGCCTATATAATCGGTAAATACGAAGAACACCGCAAAAAGTATGTAGACTGGAAATGGATGATTTACGCATCTCTTTTCGACCTTCTGCGTAAAATTTCTTTGTGTGATATTAAAGCTCCTGTACAGCAGATGCTGCGCCGTGAATTCCCGGACGAATACATGAGACTCAACGAATGGGTTTTAAACGGCTATAAAGATATGATGCCGGATGAAGAACTTTTTTCTGAGTTTACTATTTATGTCGGTCAGCAGTCTGGTAATATTCCTATTCCAACAGAGCTTAGAACTACTGTAAATATTTACAGAGCTGCACATAAGTATTCTACAATTCGCGAACTTGAAATGCTTTCTGTAGTAAATGAAAAAGAGCGTCTAAAGAATATCCGCAATGAGCTTGAAGCAGAAATACAGCCGTATCTTGAACTTGAAGGCTTACAGAAGCTTATGACTCATCAGAAGGCTTTTGATTTTATTCTTAAAATTGAACAGCTTCGTTTCCAGACAAGATGGAATCAGACTCCACGTGTTCCTGCAACTTCTGTTCTTGGTCACTGCTTTTTCGTTGCAATAATGACTCTTTTACTTGGCCGTGAATACAATCCAGGTATGTGCGAACGTCGTGTAATAAATAACTTTTTCAGTGCCCTTTTTCATGATCTTCCGGAATCTGTAACCCGTGACATTATTTCTCCGGTAAAAACTGCAACAGATGATCTTCCTAATATCGTAAAGAAGATTGAAGATGAAATTGTAAATAAAGAACTTGTGCCGTTAATGGAACCATTCTTTGAAAAAGAAATCATTTATTACACAAGTGATGAGTTTACAGACAGAATTCTTGATAAAAACGGAAAGATTAAGCATGTTTCCTGGGAAGAACTCAATACAGAATATAATAAAACTGAGTTTGATCCTATTGATGGTCGTCTTGTACGTATCTGCGACCATTTTTCTGCCCTTATGGAAGCTGATATTTCTATCAAGCATGGAATTACTTCTGAACACCTCACTGGTGGCCGCGAAGGAATCTTAAGCCGCTATGCAAAAGATAAGGTTATCAGCGGAATTAATGTGAATGAGTTCTTTCAGAATATTGTAGCGGAATAAAAAAAATCTGCCGATAATATATTTATGAAAACACTCTTTAGTAAACGCACAGCCATTATTTCAATCTTTATGATTTTAACTTCTGCTCTTTTTGCAGACATTACTTACAAGGTTGAAAAAGGTGATACCCTATATTCGATAAGCCGTAAATATCAGATTACTGTTGCAGAACTTCGTACAGCAAATAATCTTTCAGAAAACGATGTTATTAAAGTTGGCCAGAAATTAATTATTCCGGATGCTGATATTGGAACTGCAGTTGCTCTTTCTTCTGCAAAAACTGCCGGAAATGCTGCACCCGCAGGAAAAGTTACAGAGTATACAGTCAAGAAAGGTGATACTTTATACGGCATTGCCCGCAAAAACGGAATGGCAGTTGCCGATCTTATGGCCTTAAATAATCTTGACTCTTCGGCCGTGATTAAAGTAGGTCAGAAGCTTAAGGTAACTCAAGGTTCTTCAACAGCATCTACAACATCAACAGCAACAAAAACAAGTGAAGCAGCAAAGCCTGGTGAAACTGTAATAAAAGTAAATGAACCTGCGCCTGATACCCGCACTTATGGTGCTACTGTAAATGCAGATTCAAATACAAAATGGCCTGTTGCTTCTCCAAAGATTACTCAGGTTAAAGGAAAGATTTCTGGTGTTCAGCTTTCAGCAAAAAATAATGAACCGGTTCTCTGTATTCACGAGGGAACTGTAATGTACGTTGGTTTATACCGTGGTTTTGGACAGGTTGTTTTCGTACAGACAAAAACCGGTTTGATTTATGCTTATACAGGTCTTGGTTCTGTTAAGGTTCGTAAGGGTGAATATGCAGTTTCCGGGGCAGAACTTGGAACTGCAGGCCTCGATTCAATCAGTCAGAAATATCAGATTACCTTTATGGTATTCCAGAACGGCCAGCCTATAGATCCTGCAAAAGCACCTAGAAACTAAATGCAGCGGTGGTTGAGCCTGTCGAAACCACCTGCTATCTTCTCTCCAAACACTTATTAAAAAGTTCCATACAGGTAATTGCATCGTCTAAAGCACGATGCGAAGAGCCTTTGTCTATTCCCAGAAAATCAGCAAGAAAATCAAGTTTATGATATTGGGCTTCCGGAATTAAAATACGGGAAAGCTGCAGGGTGTCTACTGCCTGATTTTTTGTAAGCGGAAGTCCACAGTTTTCACATTCAGCATTAAGAAAGTTTAAGTCAAACTGGGCATTGTGGGCAACAATTATTGAAGAGTCGAGAAAAGCCAAAAAGTTTCGGATGTGCTTATTTATCGGATCTGCTGCATCAACCATTTCCTGAGTTATGTGAGTAAGATTTATTATAAAAGGTGAAAGTATCTGATCCGGATCAAAAAGCTTTGACCATTTAGAAATAATGCCGTCCTTTGTAAATCGGACGGCACCTATTTCTATGATACGGCTTGTAGTGGGAGTAATTCCACTTGTTTCCGTATCAAAGGCAGTGAAGACTGCGCCTTCTTCGTAAAGCTTGCGCAGTCTTCTTAAATCAGTAATTTTTTTATTTGGATGCTGCATCAATAATCTTCTGAATATCAGCAGAGATTCCATCACAAAGAACGCCGGCCTTCTTTTTAGCTTCAGCTAACCATGCATCTGAACCGTCTCCTGCAGGAATCATAGAGTTGATGTAGAACTTAATCTTAGGCTCTGTTCCAGAAGGGCGGGCACTTACAATTGTTCCGCTTTCAAGATAGAACTGAAGAACGTTGCTCTTTGGAAGATCTGGATCACACAAGAGGTCACGAACCTTGAGAATCTTTTCTCCACCAAGAGTTGCCGGAGGATTGCTTCTCATGCTGGCCATCATAGCCTTCATTGTTTCGCCACCCTGAGCTCCTGGGAAGTACTGAGAAATAGCACGGTCTTCGAAGTAACCATACTCTTTGTACATATCATCAAGATGCTCAAGCAGGCTCTTACCCCTGCTTCTCCAATAAAGAATCATTTCTGCACACATAGCGGCAGCAGAAACACCATCCTTATCCATTACTTCTTTTTCAATCTTATAACCGTAGCTCTCTTCAAGACCGAATACGTAGTTGTTTGTTCCAGCTTTTTCGAATTCTTCTTCTTTAGCTGCAATCCACTTAAAGCCTGTAAGACAGTCGAACATCTTTACGCCGTATTTCTTACAGATGTAATCACCAAATGGAGATGTTACGATTGAGCGGATACAGCCAGGATTTGCAGGCATCTTTCCGAGTTCTTTTCTTGAACTCATTACATAATCCATAAGAAGGGCACCCATCTGGTTTCCGCTGAGGAGTACGAAGTTTCCGTCCTTGTCAGGGAATGCAGTACCAAAGCGGTCTGCATCAGGGTCAGTTGCCATTACACCGTCTGCCTTTTCTTTCTTTGCAAGTTCAACTGCAAGAGTAAGAGCTGGCTTTTCTTCTGGATTTGGCTTTTCTACAGTAGGGAAGTTTCCGTCCGGTTTTCTCTGTTCCGGTACAGTTATAATGTTGAGTCCGAGGTCACCAAGAACCTTTTCAACATGCATAGCACCAGTTCCGTGGAGCGGTGTATAAACGATGCGAACATCCTTTGCCTTTTCCTTAATGAGGTCCGGGCGGAAAAGCTGTGCCTTACACATAGCCCAGAATTTTTCATCAATTTCTTTATCAATCATTACAAGCTTGCCAGATTTAAGAGCCTCGTCCTTAGACATAGTCTTTACTTCTGTAACCTTGTTTACTTCTTCAATAATACCAACATCATGAGGCTCAATTACCTGAGCACCGTTATCCCAGTAAGCCTTGTAACCGTTATACATTCTTGGGTTATGAGATGCTGTAACAACAACACCGGTCTGAGCCTTGAGTTCGCGGATTGCAAAAGACAATTCCGGAGTTGGGCGAAGGCCAGAGAAAAGGTAAGCCTTGATTCCGTTTGCAGCAAAAATGAGGGCTGTAGCTTCTGCGAAAACATCTGAGTTGAGACGGCTGTCATATGCAACAACTGCGCTCAAAGTTCCGGCCTTTGCCTTGTCTGGGAATGCCTTAAGAACATAGTTTGCAAGGCCCTGAGTTGCCATATTGATTTCGAGGGTGTTCATGCGGTTTGTTCCGCCACCCATAATTCCGCGGAGTCCACCAGTACCGAATTCGAGTGTCTGGTAGAAGCGGTCTTCAAGTTCCTTATAATCTTCTTTAGCAATAAGTTCTTCAACTTCCTTGCTGAATCTTTCATCTTTTTCTGCGGCAATGTAAGCTTTTGCACGCTTTAAGATTTCTTCTTTTTCCATTTATAGCTCCTGTATAGGTTTATTATACAAATTTATTTATCTTTTGTCATAGAGGTTTCGATACGTAAGGTGCTTTAACACCTTACTACTCAACCACCCGAAATCTTCCTAACGTCCGGTGGTTGAGTAGCCCGGAGGGCGTATCGAAACCACTATTTATTTATCAGCCTTTTTAATCAGCTCTGTTTCCCATGCAAGCAGTGCCTTTTCCATCTCCGGCTTGTTTCCCTTTACGTCGCACATGATGCGGAATACAGGCTCTGTTCCGCTACCTCTCATCCAGATAAAGGCTATAGGTTTTGCCTCTTTATCTTTGAAAATTACCTTCAAGCCGCCTTTTCCAGATTTGGAAAAATCTTTGACTTCACGGGTTTCTTTTGTGCCGTTTGTAATTACTGCTTCCCAACTTTCAATGCCGTATTTCTTTTTAAGGTCACTGGCCTTCTTTTTCCAGTCTGCTTCAAAGGCCTTCTGGAATGCAGCCTTAAGCTTTGCGTGGTCTGTAGTTTTTACCTTGAGAACGGCTCTTGGTTCAGAAACTCCGGTTGTTGTATAAACAGGCAGGGAGGCAATTACATCAGAAAGTGTAAAATCAGGATTATATTTCTGACCTGATTTTGTGCACCACATTTCGTAAAGGCCGCTTTCCCTCATCATTAAAAGCTTAAGAAGGGCAAAGATTGTATTGAGAGGGTCGCGGACTGCTGCCGGGTAGGTAATTGTTCCTCCGTTTGAGCCTTCTCCGAGAATGCGTACGGTATAGCCTTCTGCTCGTTTTTCGCGGGCAAGATTTACAACATTTGCTTCACCAACTTCAGCACGGAAAACCTGAGCTCCAAGGGCACCTGCAATTTCTTCAATACGCATTGAAGTAGGGCAGTTTACGGCAACAGCAGGCTTAAAGTCTTTTTCATCTCCATGCTGCCAGATAGAATAAGTGAGTTCAGCAAGAACAGAAAGACTGAAAACTTCCTGAGCCTTAAGAATTACGGCCTTGCAGACTTTTTCATCCCAGTAAACTATGTTGCCGCGGTCACCGTCGCAGTCCGGCATATAACCGAGAACAACTTCAGAATGTCCTTCTTTATGAAGTCTTTCCATTTCCGCTGCTACGTGAACAAGGTTTTCTGCTTCCGGAATGATTTCATGGGCAATTTCAAAATCATTTATAGAATAGAAATTGATATGGCGTTCTTTAAAATATTCGCGGTCTATACACTGGTAGCGGGAACTGCCGTTAAAATCACATACAACACCAAGAGGTTTTTCTGCTATAAAGGTATCGAGCATTCCAAAGAAGTCTGTCTGATATTCTTTATTATCAGTTCCGGTGATTGTTTCATTGATGAAGTTCTTGTATGCGGCAAGGGCATTGTGTTTTGAACTGTCCTTTATATCATAAACAGCTTTAATTTCTGAAGTAGTGCAGGAATAAGCTTTTCTTACGGCCTCTGCAACTCCTGCATCGTCTTTAAGTCTGGCCAGAAAGTCTTCTACAAGCTTAGCATTTTCAGCACCGCAGAGAACGCCGCCATCATTTGTACCAAATTTAATTCCGTTATGACCAACCGGGTTATGACTTGCAGAAATATAAATAAAGCCATCAAGCTTTTTCGCATAAGCCATAATTTCTGGAGCTGAGGTAACCGCACTGTACTGGATTATTGCACCTTTTTTTACAAGGGCATGAATCATGGCATCAGCAAGGGCTGGCCCTGTAGGGCGGGCGTCTATTCCAAGTGCTATAACAGGTGCTTCCTGTCCGCTTGTCTTGCTGATATAGTCAAAAAAAACATCTGCCGCAATAACGGCAATGCTTCTGTCAGTTTCTGTAATTTCAGGACTTTTATCCTGCTCGTCTCCGGATGCTGCAAATACCTTACGCCAGCCGGATGCTGACAAAATCATATTATGTTCCAAGTTTATACTCCCATTAAACTTTGATTACAATATTTTAACACGGAACTAAATATTTAACAAATTTATCTTATTACGATATTATAATTGAGTTGTTTAACATTTCCTAACATATCAGAAATAGAAAGTCCTAATGTAACGCGGCCGGGTGTAAACATTGCTTCGCCAAGTAACTGTAAATCATCATTTGGAAAAATATCAGCATCTGTATATTTCTTTTTTCCTATAATACAAAGCTTGTTGTTTTCCTGTGTAATCATATCATAAGAAAGCTGATCTACAATAACACCATTAATTGATACCGATGTTTTATAAGGAGATGCAACGGGATTTCTTTTGAAATAAACCTTATAAAGACCTGAAGTATAGGTTTTATAGGTATTGATATCATAATAATCATTATTTTTGCTTACAATTATGATTCCTGAAAGTGAAAGAGGAATTTCTTCCTGAGCGCGAGGCATAAGAACTATAGGATTGATGGCAGATTTATTTTTTGCATCTATAATCTTGAATTCAAGGTTTCCATGATTTTCCTGATAGCCTGAATTGCCGCTGGAAGCAATAGTTGCACCTGCATCAACAGTGTGCTCATTTTCATTTTTTAAGGTAAGGGTTTCTGCATCGAGATTTCCATATACAGAAATCAATTCATCATTATGTGCAATGATAACTGCTGTTCCGAGAGTAGAAGGAAAAAAGTCTGAATCATCATTATTTTCTGTAATAATTGCAGTGATATAACCGTTTTCTGCAGCTTTAACTTCTTCTGGTTCTGAAAAAATGATTGACGTACTTAAAATGCCGCCACGATTTTGTCCGAAATATGAATTAAATGAATTTTTAGTAACTTCTGCCTGAGGCCAGTCAAATGCAAAAGCAGAGAGACTTATAAGAATTACTGCAATAAAAGTTAAGTATTTTTTCAAAATCTTCTCCTCTTTACTTTATTCTCTGGTAATTGCAATTTTTGAAATTGAATTATTCTTTCCAAGATAAATATTGTTTTTTGCTGCATGAATAAAGGCTGAATCAGCAGTAAAAGAAAATGAACCTTCCATAGTGTCAGTATTATCAATTATGGAAACTGTATAGTTGTTTTTATCTTTTCCCAGAAGTACTGTTAAATCGTCTGTTTCCTGTATTGAAAGAAGTTTATCTTTCAGCTCCAGCGTTCGTTCTGCTTTTGTTTCAAGATTATATATGCCAAGTCCATGATAGTAATTATAGAAGATTCTTTTTCCATCCTTACTAAAGTGAACAATTGTACGGTATGGTGTATCGTGATCAAAAAATCTATGATAGATGATTTTCTGCTGATTTTCTTCTCTATGTGAAAGGACAAAGCGCTGTTGGTTGTGGCCTGAAATTGATGCAATGTATTGTCCGTCATCAGAAATATCAATTCCAAGAATTACCGGATAATCGCTTCCACCTGGGGCGAAGTCAATTTCTGTAGATCCATTTTCATTATTTAATACTTTTATAGAACCATTAGAAAGTCCTACGGCTGTATATTTTTCTTTTGCAACAAAAGCCGTAATAGGGAAGGTTCCTTCAAAAGTCCATAAGATGCTTCCTGTTTCAGAACATTTTGAAAAAGAACATCCGCCAGGCAAAAAAACATAAATAAGATTATCAGAAAAATAAGGAAATCCACTTGCCTGAATAGTTCCGGCTTTTGAACCATCAGCATTATAAAAATCAGTATTTTGTGCTTCCGAATTGTAAGTTGCAAAATAAGAATCTGAAATGGAAACTTTAGAAGGGAATGTTTGATAAAGTGAAATATTTCCATCTTCATCAAAATAGCCAAGTGTCTGTCCAAGGTGAAAATAAGATTTGTGTTTTGAAGCATTATTTGAAATTACCGGATTAGCAGTACTGATTTTCCAGACAGGAGTAAAACTGTATTCTTTATTTAGTGGCTTAGCAGCCAGAATGATATAAATGATTGAAAAAAAGATTAAAAGAAAAATTGCAAGCCCAACATGTTTTTTAGTTTTCATTCCTCCATTTTATCCGATAAAAGGTATTTTATCAATTATAGTAATACAGTGTATGATAAATATCGCATTCGGAGTAAAAAATAGCATAAGACAACATCATCCCGTTGGATTATGCTATTTTTTACGGGAGAAGGCGATATTTACGTAGTCAAATTATTATATATATTGACAAAATACCGCAAAGTATGCAAAATATTACAAGGATTTCAAACGAAACGATTAAAAAAATATAAAAAAGCGAGGAAAAAATGGAAGACGATATCCTTACAATTGAAGAAGTTGCAAAATATCTTCGTGTTTCAGACAGAACTGTTTATGATTGGGCCCAGAAGGGTGAGATTCCTGCCGGTAAAATCGGAACTGTATGGCGTTTTAAGAAGTCAGAAGTAGAAAACTGGGTAAATGCCCGTCTTTCTTCTGATTCAGTAAAACAGTCAGAACAGACTGTTCAGGTAAGAAATATTCTTTCTCCAGACCGCATCGTATTTATAAATCAGACTTCAAAGCATGATGCTCTCGTTCAGCTTGCAGATGTTCTTGCAACTGCTCCTCAGGTAAAAGATGGTGCAGAGCTTATTCAGGAAATCCTTAAGCGTGAAGAACTTATGTCTACTGCAATTGGACGCGGAATTGCTATTCCTCACGTTCGTCTTTCTTCTGTAACTGACCTTGTAATGGCTGTTGGTGTTTGCCGCAAGCCTATTGCAGACTTCCAGACTATTGATGATCAGCCGGTAAATCTTCTCTTTATGATTGCTGCGGCTTATAATCAGCATTCTTATTATCTTAAGACTATTTCGCATTTCTCTGCTAAGTTTAAGGATAAGGATTTGCGCGATGCTATGCTAGGCGCATTGAACGAAAAGGAAGTTTACGATCTTTTGATGAAAGCGTAATCTGAGCTTACTCATCAAAAGATACGCACATCCATTTCGTTCTATCCGCGTGGTTGGCGGCGATAGTACCCCATGTAACATGTGCGGTGGTTTCGCCCATCAGGTATTCGCGGCCGTCTTCCATGGTGAAGGTCTGGCCTGGGGCAGGAATGTCTGTTACTACCATGGCATGGGAATATTCGCGCGAAATCAAAAGGGCAGTGTCGATTCCTGTATAATTCAAAAGGGCAGAAATAAGCATGCTGCGGCTGTCGCAGTCACTGCCTTTTCCGCTGATTGCCGCAGGAAGGCTGGTAAAATCAGATTCATTTTTTGATTTTGCCCGCTCATAGCCAAAGCCCTGTACCCAGCTTAAAAGGGCCTGTGCATATTTGATATCGGCTGTCTGAGGATCTGATTTTTTTAATTCCGGATATAGAGCCTTATAAATATCAGCTGCGGTCTGCTGAAGGCGGCCTGCATTGTCCCTGTAAATCATTCTGTAATAACGCTGCCAGGCTTCCTTCCACATCTTATGGTTTGCGTAAAGGTTTAAAACTGCATATTCAAGATCAATTACAAATTTTGCAGCTTCTTCATCAACTTTGTCCAGGGAAGTTTTTATCTGTTTTCCACCAATTTGAAGTGAAAGTGCCTTGCGTCCTTCCGGTGGAAAAGCGTAACTTGTAATAATACCAGGTCTATTCAGATATTCATCATTAATACAAAGAGAATTAACTGTAGAAATTATAAACTGCTCGCAGGCTTTTTTACTTTCAGGTGCATAACAGAGCAAAACTACATAATAGCCTTTGATTTTTACTGGAGCCGAAACAGACCAGCCGAAATAATTATCATCTAAAGTCATGGTAAAGCTGCTGATTCCGCATTCACTTCCGTTCCAGTTAAAAGAATCAGTATCTCCCTTGGCGCTAAGCTTATTAAGATTTTTTTTAAGTACTTCAGCTGCAGATTTTGCCTGGGACTCTTGGGTAATTTTCATAACCAGGGTAACCGGAATATTGGGATGAGAAAAGATATAAGACATGCCGTCCTGAGTATAATCAGCTATTTCAAAGCCTTCCGGAATATCGAGGGAAAAGCCAAAGTCTCTGTCTGTAATTTTTTCAGCAAAAAGGTTTGAATATGAAAAAAGCAGTGAAATTAAAAGTGCTGCACGAATTATGTTCTTGTAAAATCTTGTCATTTTGGAAAGCCTCCGCTATGATTATCGGATGAATATGATTCCTATTATATACGAGAATGATGAATTATTAATCATAAACAAACCGGCAGGGCTTGCTGTTCAGGGCGGACAGGGGGTTGTTCACTCTGTAGACCGCGATTTTGCCGAGCAGGTAGGCTATAAAATCTATCTCGTACACCGTCTTGATAAAGACACTTCGGGACTCATGGTAGTTACAAAAAATCCTGTGGCAGCCGGAAAATGGACTAAACTTATTGGTTCAAAGGTTGCCAGAAAGGAATATCTAGCCCTTTGTGCCGGCCGCATGCCTTCAAAATCAGGTGTTATAAAGGATGATGTTATTCAGCATGGAGATTCAAAGCCTGCTGTTACTCATTATCAGGTAGAAAAGGAATGGACAGTGCCTTATGAAAATGGGATAGGTGAGATTCCATTATGCCTTATAAGACTTCAGCTTGAAACCGGCCGTATGCATCAGATTCGTATTCATCTGGCAAAACAGGGCTGTCCAATAGCTGGGGATGATCAGCATGGAAATTTTAAGATGAATAAGCTCTTGAAAAAGGTTTGTAAAATAAAACGTTTGCAACTTGCAGCAGTTAAATTAACAATACCGCTTGAAGGTATAGAAAAAAAATTTGAAATACCTGTACCTTTTGATATTGAAGAAAACTAAAAAAAATTAAAGTGCTTCCGCGGCGGCATGAGCGAAACCGCGCGGCTTTCAGTTTTTTGGGTAAGAAATAATCAGTTTTGCAAGTAAAACTGATTATTTCTTTTTATGGCTAAGCGCCAAAAACTTCAAGAGTGCGTTTCGCCCCTGCCTCTGCTCACGCACTTCAATTTTTTACCATCACCGTATCAAATACAATACTGTCAAATACAATACTTTCAAACTTTCTACTAATATGATATAATAGAAGAATGCGAAAACTTAAAAACATTCTTATCACTGGTGGAGCCGGATTCATCGGTTCTAACTTCATTCATTATCTTTTTGGAATGTCCTCAGCTGAGGGAAATCTTTTTAATGATGCAAACTTTGACGGTACTGTTGTAAACGTAGACTGTCTTACATATGCAGGAAATCTTGAGTCTTTGAAGGACGTTGAAGAGAAGTTCGGCGGCAAACGCTACTTCTTTGAAAAAGTAGATATATGCGATCGTCCGCAAATTGAACGCATTTTCAAGCAGTATGATATTGATACGGTAATTCACTTTGCGGCAGAAAGCCACGTAGACCGCTCAATTCTCGGTCCTGAAGCTTTCATGAAAACAAACGTAATGGGAACCTTTACTTTGCTTGATGTTGCAAGAAACTACTGGAAGAAAGAAGATGGAAGTATCCGTGATGACGTACTTTTCCATCATATTTCTACTGATGAAGTTTACGGCTCTCTCGGAGAAACAGGTTACTTCCGCGAAGATACTCCTTATGATCCTCGCTCTCCATATTCTTCAAGCAAGGCCAGCAGTGACCACATTGTAATGGCTTATTTCCATACTTACGGCCTGCCTATCACTTTGTCTAACTGTACAAACAACTATGGTCCATACCAGTTCCCGGAAAAACTGCTTCCTCTTATGATCAGCAACATCCGCGATGGAAAGAACCTTCCTGTTTACGGAAAGGGCGACAATATCCGCGACTGGATTTATGTAGAAGACCACAACCGCGCTGTCTGGCTGATTGTAAACAAGGGTGTAACCGGCGAAAAATACAACATCGGCGGCGAAAACGAATGGCAGAACATCAAGTTGCTTCACAAGGTTATTGAATTGACTGCTGCTGAAACTGGCAAAAAGGTTGAAGATGTAGAAAAGACAATTACTTACGTAAAAGACCGTCCTGGTCACGACAAGCGCTATGCCATCGACTGTACAAAAATCAAGACAAAGCTTGGCTGGGAGCGTAAGATGACTTTCGAAGAAGGCTTGCAGGAAACTGTAAAGTGGTACCTCAAAAACAGCGACTGGATTAACCACATCTTGAGTGGTGACTACAAGAACTGGATTTCTAAGAACTATACAGAACAGGGCCGATAAGGAGTTTATTTTGAAAGGAATTATACTTGCCGGCGGAAGTGGAACCCGCCTTTATCCAATTACAAAAGCAGTTTCAAAACAGATTCTGCCTTTGTATGACAAACCAATGATTTACTATCCGCTTTCATGCCTTATGCTGGCAGGAATCCGCGATGTTCTGATTATTTCTACTCCACGCGACATCAGCTGTTTTAAGGAACTTTTTGGTGACGGAGCATGGCTTGGAATGCATTTTGAATATGCAGTACAGGATAAGCCTCGCGGACTTGCTGATGCCTTCATTATTGGTAAGAATTTTATAGGTAACGACAGCGCAGCTCTTGTTCTCGGTGACAATATCTTCTACGGACAGAGCTTTACTTCAACCCTGCGCCGTGCCCGCGAAAAAGTTGAAAGCGGAAACGGCAGCGTAATTTTCGGCTACTTTGTAAAAGACCCAACCGCTTACGGTGTAGTAGAGTTTGATAAGGACGGCAAGGTTCTTGGAATCGAAGAAAAGCCTGCAAAGCCAAAATCAAACTACGCTGTTCCTGGTCTTTACTTCTACAGCAATGCAGTAGTTGATATTGCGGCAAATGTAAAACCAAGCGCCCGCGGTGAAATCGAAATCACATCAATCAATAACGAATACTTGAACCGCGGAGAACTTTCTGTTGAACTCCTTGGTCGTGGTATGGCATGGCTTGATACAGGAACTTACGACGGCCTTCTTGAAGCAAGCAATTTTATTGCAACAATTCAGAAACGTCAGGGAATGTATGTAAGTTGTATAGAAGAGATTTCATACCGCAACGGCTGGCTTACAAAAGAACAGCTGCTTGAGCTTGCAAAGGGCTACAAGACAGATTACGGCCGCTACCTCGAATACATTGCAGAGAACTAGGAAATAAAAATGGCATTTGAATTCAAAAACTGCACACTTTCAGATGGAACAGAAATAAAGGGACTCTACGAAATTCAGCCAAAGATTTTTGGAGATTCCCGCGGATATTTTCTGGAAACCTACAGCGAGCGGGACTTTTTTGCAGCAGGTCTTACAATGAAGTTTGTACAGGACAATCAGTCTAAATCATCAAAGGGAGTTCTTCGCGGACTTCATTTTCAGACTCAGCACCCTCAGGGAAAGCTTGTTCGTGCCCTTGAAGGCCGTGTTTACGATGTAGCTGTAGACCTCCGCAAGGGAAGTTCTAGCTTCGGCAAATATTATGGCGTAATCCTTGATGCAGAAAAACAGAATATGTTTTATATTCCGGAAGGTTTCGCACACGGTTTTTACGTTCTTTCAGACCAGGCAATATTTACTTACAAGTGTACAGACTTCTACGACCCTAAAGGCGAGGGGGGACTTATGTGGAATGACCCTGCTATTGCAATAGACTGGAAAGCTGTAGCCCCACAAGTAAATCCGCTTTTGTCTGAAAAAGATGGAAAACATCCGGCCTTTGACAAGTCTAAGGATTATTTTGATATTAACGGAAAGTGGATAGGAGCATAAAATGTTTGATGTAAAAGATACCGACTTTTTTGACATGGAAGATGAAGCTTTCGATACAATTGTAGAAAATGATATTGCTTTTACAGGTTCTATTAAAATAAAAAAAGCATTTATGATTCGAGGCAAAGTAAACGGTAAAATTGATTCTACCAGTGATCTTGTAATTGATTCAGATGCTGTTGTTAATGCTGATATTACGGCAGAAAGAGTTTTAATTCGTGGAAAAGTAAAAGGGAATGTAATAGGTAATAAACTGATATTTATTACAGCTTCAGGCTCTCTGGATGGAGATATTACAACAGGTAAAGTTGTCCTTGAGCCTGGATGTATTTTTACTGGAAAATGTCAAATGGTGAGAAATGAAAATGAAAAATAAAATTTGTCTTTGTCTTATCTTTTTAATGTCACTAACCGGCTTATATGCACAGACTTCTGCAACAAAGCAGGATGCTCTGGTTTTGTATCATAATGGAAAGTACCGCGAAGCTGTTCAGGTTTGTGAAGAGGAACTTTTTGAAAATCCAAACCGCGTAGAATCCTACGTTGTAATGTGCTGGGCACTTGTAAAAAACAAGCAGTATGCAGAGGCTGAAGAAAGAGCTTCTGAAGGTCTTGTAATAAGTCCATATGATTTACGTCTTATTGAAGTACTTGGTGAAGCAAAATATTATCTTGGAAAAAATACAGGAGCAATGGAACAGTTTAGAAAATACGTAGCTTCTGCTCCAGAAAGTGGTTCTCGTGTAGGAATTGCCTATTATTATATGGGCGAAATCTTTATTCGTCAGGCTCGTTATCAGCATGCTGATATTGCACTTTCTTCAGCTGTTAAAAAAGAGCCTCTTCTCGACACATGGTGGGTTAGATTAGGCTATGCTCGCGAAATGGCTGGAAATTATTATGAAGCAGTTGCAGCATACGACGAAGCATTGAGATTGAATTCATCTTCTGTAGATGCTTCAAGAGGTCGTGAAAGAGTTAACGCAAAATTGCAATAAATAAAATCAAAGTATAATACCGTGAGTCAAATACATATAGAAACTTTAGGCTGCAGACTCAATCAGATTGAAAGTGAAGCTGCAGCCCGTTTTTTTACAGATTATAAATTTTCTGTTTCAATGGAAGGTCTTTCTTCATCTTCTGAAACTGATAACACAACCTTAATTGGAATAATCAATACCTGTACAGTTACTCAAAAAGCAGAGCAGAAGGCAAGAAGATTAATTCGTCTTATGCTTAAGAAATTTCCTACTGCTCTGATTATTGTTACCGGCTGTTATGCTCAGCTTGCAGAAAAAGAAATAGAAGCAATTGATAAAAGAATCTGCGTAATAGGCGGACAGATGAAAAGCCGTATTTCAAAAGTGCCACAGCTTCTGTCGAATGTACTTAAAGAAAACGAATGGAATCCAGAAAAATTCAAAGAGAGTTTGAAGAAAAATGTAACATCAGAGCCGCAGGCAAAGGCCGGATTTCCTGAAAATTCTTTTACACTTTCTGCAACTTCTTTCCTTTCTCACAGCAGGGCCAGCCTTAAGATTCAGGATGGTTGTAATAACAACTGTGCCTTTTGTGCAATTCATATAGCCCGGGGCCACAGTGTCTCTCTTAATGTTCAGACTGCAATTGACAGGGTGAAAGAACTGGAAGAGAAAGGTCATGATGAAGTTGTCCTCACCTCAGTTAATATTGGACAGTATAAGGCAGAGTATAAAGGTAAATATATAAACTTTACACAGCTATTGTCCTTATTATTGGAAAGTACCAGCAGAATTCATTTTAGAATCTCAAGCCTTTATCCTGATGTAGTTGATGATGATTTTTGCCGTGTAATTTCAAATGAAAGAGTACAGCCGCATTTTCATATTTCTGTACAAAGTGGAAGTACAACAATTCTTGAGCTGATGAATAGACCTTACAGTTCACAATCAGTTATTGATGCCTGCGAACGTCTTAATAAAGCAAAGTCAAAACCATTTCTTGCCTGCGATATAATTACAGGATTTCCCGGCGAAAGTGATGAAGATTTTTCTCAGACAATGGAACTGTGCAGAAAATGTAATTTTGCCTGGGTACATGCCTTTCCATATTCAGAAAGACCTGGCACTGCAGCCGTAACAATGAAAAATAAAGTACCTCAATCTGTTTCAGGAGAAAGGGCTAAAGAAATAACAGAATGGGCTGTCTCACAGAAAATAAAATATGTTGAAGGTTTTATTGGCACTGTTCATGAGGCAGTGCTGGAAACTGTAAAACGTCCTTTAGCCTTAGCTGCCGGAGCTAGAAGCGGTCGATTTATTTATCACGCAGTAACTGATAACTTTATTCATTGTGAAATAATTTCTGAAAAGCAAATTGAAGCAAACAAAATGATTAAAATCCGTATTACAGGTGTCCTTTCAGATAAAATCAAGAAAGGTGGAGATATAGAAGCCTCTGCAGAATTTATATAAAATTTTGAAAAATTCGCCCTTTAGGTATTGATTAACTTTGATAAAAAGTATATATTAATACTCACGTAACGGGCAATAGCGCAGCTGGTAGCGCGTCTGGTTTGGGACCAGGATGTCGGGGGTTCAAATCCCTCTTGCCCGACTTAAGGACTCTTTAATAGAGTCCTTTTTTATTTAACCTTGCCTTTATAATCCTGTTGTAAAGCCGTTTATCATATTGTAAACCTGGCTGGTGGCAGAAAGGTTTCTGTCTGATGCGGAAACGGCTGCTTCTGCTGTGTTTTTCATTTCTTCCATACGTACAGAAACGTTGCTTGATTTATTCATTGTACTTTCAGCAAGAGAGTTAAGTACCCGGATACTTTCAAATACATTTTCACTTTCTCCCTTCATGTGAGCAGAAGCTGATGTGATATCTTTTGTGGTTCCTTCAAGAGTAAGCATTGTGTTAAGAATATTTTCAGCTCCAACTCGTTCTTCATTCATACCACCCTGAACTTCTTCAATAAGCTGTTCAAGATGTCTGATCTTATTTCCTACACTTTCAAAATTCTTTGAAGAGTTCTTTGAAGATTCAACGATTCCTTCAATTGCTTCTGTAATACTCTGGAGCAGGTGAGAAATAGAATCAGACTGCTTTGCTGACGTCTCTGCAAGCTTACGAATTTCTGCAGCAACAACTGCAAATCCTTTACCGGCTTCACCAGCATGAGAGGCTTCGATTGCGGCATTCATAGCAAGAAGGTTTGTCTGATTTGCAATAGAAGCAATGGCCGTGTTAGCAGCAAGCAGCTGTTCGCTTTGCTGAGCAATGTTTCCGATTTGTGTTGAAACTGTATGCTGATGATTCTGGCCTTCGTTTGCTTCCTGAACGAGAAGTTTATACTCACCAAGAATTTCATTTACGTTTTTATCAACCGATTTAATATTAGCAGTAATTTCTTCAATTACAGCGGATGATTGCTGGATTGCATCTGACTGCTGTGTAAGCTTCTGGTCAAGACTCTTAATTTCAGATTCAACTGTCTGCATTCCATGAGTAATTCCTTCTACTTTATCAGACTGTTCAGTAATACTGTTAGCAATCTCTGAAATATCCTGGGTTGCAGCTGAAAGAACAGTAATATGATCTCCCATTTTGCTTGAAAGTTCAGTACCTGTTTCATTAAGAATTCCAGTTTCGCTTTGAAGCTCCTGAATGAGTTTATGTAGGCTTTCTATAACTTCATTACAATGATTTGCAAGCTGACTAAGTTCATTATTATCTCCATGAACAGGAATTCTAAATGTAAGATCAGCATTTCCAGATGCAATTTCTTCCATTGCATTAGAAATTGTTTTCATTGTTCCGAAAATTCTTGAAGTAAATAAAGTGATGAGTACTATACCTATTATAAGTACAATTACACTTACAATTGCTATATAGAGAATTCGTTTATACAACATTTTAAGAATTGAATCTACATTAAAATCAACACCAATAAAACCGACTACCTGACCTTTGGAGTTTATGATTCCTTTATAAGTAGAAATTGAATAACCCCATCTGTCTTGTTTTTCCAGTCCTGAAGAGTGATAGCCGCCATCCTTCATTGCAAGAAATGGGCCTTCGCCGTAATCTTTTAAATCTTCATGAGTTCCTAATTCAGAAAAATTATCTGTATCGCTTGGGTCACAGGAACCATCAATCATATAACGGAAAAAAGTGCCACCAACTGGCATCATAGTATAAAGATACTGACAGTTTACAGTTTCCTTTATTGCAAGCAGTTTTAATCTTGCTTCTTCATAATATGGATTATTTACAGAAGGATTTTGACATAATTCTTCGAATTTATCGCCGTCTATTACTTCATTAGCTTTTTCGGCAATTGGGATTCCCTGCTGCTCACAAAGAGCAACACCGGTGTTTATAATACTGAAGGCTGAAAAAACGCCCATTACGGAAGAGGAAATTAAAATAAAAAGGCCGAAAACAACAATAAATCGAGTTCTAAGGGAGTGCATATAAAAAACCTCGTTGTAATAATATAATTATATTTTACAACGAGGTTTCTTCTTTTTCAAATAAATAATTTGTCATATTTGGGTCTGCCTTGTCTTGATATGGCATGACCCGAACATTCCTTAGATATCAGTACCTTTTTCTTCGTTCTTTTTCTGAACATATGCAATGAATTCTTCAATCTTCATTGTCTTCTGTTCAAGACCGCTGTTCTGGCGGAAGCGAACGGTTACAGTACCTTCCTTCTGTTCATTTTCACCAACAATCAGAATATAAGGAGTTTTGTGTTCCTTTGTGATTGTCTTGATCTTGTTTCTCATGTTTTCTGTAGAAAGGTATGCATTGGCACGGATATCAACACCAATAAGAGACTCATAAACCTTCTTAGCATAATCATCAAAATCATTTGAAACTGGAACAATTGCTGCCTGCTCAAAAGCGAGCCAGGTAGGGAAGTTACCAGCAAAGTTTTCAATGAGGATTCCAAGGAAGCGCTCGAAAGAACCGAGGATAGCGCGGTGAAGCATAACTGGGTGATGTTTCTGGTTATCAGCTCCAATGTAAGTTGCGTCAAGGCGTTCTGCACTTGGAAGCTGATAGTCTACCTGAATTGTACCGCACTGCCATTCACGGCCGATGCAGTCGTAAAGCTTAAACTCAAGCTTTGGACCATAGAAGGCACCTTCACCAGGCTGAATCTCATATTCAAGACCTGCTTCATGACAGGCATCAGCGAGTCCTTTTTCTGCCCTTTCCCAGGTTGCAAGGTCACCAACGTGATCTTCAGGCATTGTAGAGAACTTTACTACAAGGTCATTAAAACCAAAGTCATGGTAAACCTGCTTTAAAAGCTTACAGAACTTTGCAACTTCAGGACCAATCTGTTCTTCTGTACAAAGAATATGTGCGTCATCCTGAACAAAGCCGCGAACACGCATTACACCGTGGAGAGTTCCGCTTGCTTCGTTTCTTACGTCGTGACCGAACTCAGCCAGGCGCAATGGAAGATCCTTATAAGAACGCTGGCGGCTCTTGAAAATCTCAAGGGCGCCAGGACAGTTCATAGGCTTAATAGCAAACATACGTTTTTCAGATTCAGTGATAAACATGTTCTGCTTATAGTGTCCCCAGTGACCTGAGCGCTCCCAGAGAGAGCGTGGCATGATAGCAGGAGTATTAACTTCCTGATAGCCGTCACGGCGAATCATCTTACGCATATAATCCTGCATAACAGTATAGATAGTCCATCCGTTTGGATGCCAGAAAATCTGACCTGGGTCTTCAGGATCGAGATGGAAAAGATCCATTTCCTGACCAAGCTTACGGTGGTCGCGTTTTTCTGCTTCTGCCATCATGGCAAGATAATCTTTAAGATCATTTGGCTTTTCAAAACAGAGAGCGTAAACGCGGGTAAGCATTGTGCGGTTTGAGTCACCACGCCAGTAAGCGCCGGCAACACGGTCCAGCTTAAATGCCTGTCCGTTGATTTCTTTTGTGCTTGCTACGTGTGGACCACGGCAAAGGTCAAGATAACCATCCTGCTCGTATGTAGAGATAGTTTCACCTTCCGGTAAATCGTTAATCAGTTCAATTTTATATGGCTGGTCAGCGAAAAGCTTGAGCGCCTCTTCCTTTGAGATTTCCTTGCGAACGAATTCATGATTACCGGCAAGGATTCTTCTCATCTCTTTTTCAACGGTAGCAAAATCGGTCTCGGTGAAGCGGGTGTCGGTTGGGAATTCAAAATCATAGTAAAATCCGTTTTCGATAGCAGGTCCGATAGCAATCTTAGTGCCCGGGTAAAGCTTCAAAATAGCTTCTGCCATCACATGAGCGCAGCTGTGTCTTACAGTCTGCAAGTGTTCATCAATAGCCATTTTTGTACCTCTTATAATTTAAAAATGTTTAATCATTATATCGCTTTGATTGTAAGTAATCAATAAATCTACTATATTATGTGTATGATTAAAGCACAAATAACAGATAAAGAGCTTATTGCTCACTTAGATAAAATTGAGGCAGATCAGCTTCGCATTTTTACAATGGCTGATGGTCGTATCCGCGGAGCACTTTTTCACGGTACACGTTTTGTAAATCAGATGAGAGCCCAGCATAAGCTTGGCATTCTCGAAACTTATATCCTTGGTCAGGCCAGCCTCTGCGGTGCCCTAACAATTCCTATGATGAAGGATATGGAGCATACCCTGATTCGTTTTGAAGGAACAGGCCCGGCCGAGGGCTACACCGTAGAAGCAGATTCTACCGGCTATGTAAGAAGCTATCTTGAAAACGAACATATAAAAATTGATAAGCCTCTGGAAAACTGGAATCTTAAACCTTTCCTTGGAGTAGGAAACATTACTTTTTCCCGCATTCACAAGGATGATAAGTATCCGCAAAGTTCGACAGTAGATGTAGACGGCGAAAATATTGCCCGGGATTTTGCTTCTTACTTTGCGCAAAGTGAACAGATAAACACAGCTTTTAATTCAAGCATTCAGTTTGATAAGGCGGGCAGGGTAACTGGTGCCGGTGCAATGTACATTCAGATTATGCCAAAGACTGGAGGAACAGCAGAGCTTGGTTCTCAGGTAGACAGCCACCAGGAAGAGGATAAAGATGAAGAAAATTTACTGCGCCGTGTAGAAAATGCCTTCCGAGCCTGTCCTAGCATAGGTCAGCTCTACAGTGAAAGTGAAGTTGATTCAGAAGATATTATTCTGGGACTATTCCGCGAGTTCCAGCCAACAATCACAATGAAGCGTGATATAATCTGGGATTGCCCATGTAACAAAGAATACTACATAGAACACATCCGCGGCCTCCCGGCCAAAGATCTGGAAGACATAAGAAAGAACGGCCCAGATCCACTGGAAGTTGTGTGCCGAAAGTGCGGCTCAGTTTACCACATACCGGTTAGTGAAATATAATACTTGACGACCAGTCATTTCTTTATTATATTTTTTAATGCTAGGGGGTGTCCCGGTTTCGACGGAATTGGGAAATCTTGTACTGCAGGTAGGGGTGAAGGTCCCTTAAACTGACGACAAAATAACTGCAATTTTCGCAAGAAAAGAAGAAGAAGCTGATGAGGCTTCTTTCGAAGCAGAAGCACTCGCTGCGTAAGTAGCCGTGCAGGAATCCAGGCGGCCCTGTTCCGCGTTGCCTGATATTCTTTTACCTTATCGGGACTTGCTGCGCATTGTGTCTGGTCTTTGCGTGGGACTCTTAATCAGAATACGGAGGCGACGCTTGTTATGCTGCTACCGTCTCCCGACAACCACCTCGCATAACTAAACTTGTAGATGTACCTGGTTTACTTTTTCGGACGGGAGTTCAATTCTCCCCACCTCCATAAAAAAATAAGGACTGCTTTGCAGTCCTTATTTTTTTATAACGAGTTTTTGCTTTGCAAAAACTCGCACATCACTGGCTCGTACACGGAGCATTTTTTATTTAACGAGTTTTTTCAGAATTATATAGGTAATATCATCATTAAATTTTTCTGAGCCAGAGAATTTTTTAAGTGCATAAGGAAGTGCTTTTACCTGATCTTTTAAATCAAGGCTGATATTACTCTTAAATACCGCAAGAATTCCATCGCTTCCAAAGTATTTATTTTCAGAGTTGGTACATTCTGTAATTCCATCTGTATATAAAACAAGCTCATCTCCCTTATTCATATTAAAATGAACTGTTTCAAATTTAATAGGGAAGTCAGAAATACCAATTGCTCCATATTGATTCACACCAGCTTCTTCAACATTCCCAATTTTTCCACTTTCAGAATCATATAAGATTGCTTTTGGATGGCCTGCATTTACGAGTTCAATATCATCTTTGTTAAAACGAATAAGCATTCCTGTAAGATAGTTTTCAATATTTCCTTTTTCAATAATGATTCTTTCATTGATTTTGGACATAACTTCGTTAAGAGGAATATCCATTCCGTTTCTGAATTCCTGTTCTATGATATTTTTTACAAGCATAGTAACAAGGCCTGATGCAATTCCGTGACCAGAAATATCAAAAATACCAATTCCATCAAGCTTGTCTTTTGATATAAAAACAATATACAGGTCCCCAGAAACTCCTGCCATTGGTTTTGAAGTTATCTGCACTTCATAATCTTTTAAGCCTGATGTATCTATTTTATAAAAGCTTTTTTGAACAAAGCCTGCAAGGTCAATTTCCTGTATGGCTCTGTTCTTTTCTTTTTCAAGAGCTTCTGTTCTTTCGGTAACCAGGTTTTCGAGATTCTTATTCATGAACTCAACTTCATTCGCAAGTTGGACAAAATGCATAATGAGAATTCCAAGGAAAAGAAAGATTACAATAACCCAACTTACTGCAAGTAATAAAGTATCGAACTTTTGATGGAAAATTGTTTTTGATATTATCTGACTTATTGAGGCAATTAAAAATGGTGTTATACAAAAAATAAATTGAAGCAGTCTTTTATTTTTTTTCTTTATTGAAATATAGATAATTTTTCCCAAAAATATATATTGTAATGAAACAAATAAAAAGCTTATTCTTAATCGGTCTCGGAAATCTGGAATATTAGTAGCCGTGAAAGGAATTATTATAGCAATAAGGGTAAGGAGAAAACGGAAATATTTATTATGTTTAGATTCATTATAATGCAAAAAGTCACGGGTGAATCCGACAATCATATATCCTGTTAATAGCGCTGTTGCACCCTTAAATATTTTTTCGAAAAGCAAATATGAAATATTAATTGGTTTTAAGAAAGGGTATTCGCCATAGAAAAATACAAAGAGATAAAAACCTGTAAATAAACAAACTTGTGAAAAGGAAAGATTTTCAAATTCTGAACGGCGGAGTAAGTAAAGGAAAAAATATATTAAATTTATAAAGAGAAGAATGATTGATAAAACTAAATAGATTTTAGAGTAGATAAGGGAAGAATAATCAGCATCTTTTTCAGCATCATTATATTCAGAAATAAATGGTACAGACCCGATTGAACCATAACCATGGCACCATAAACAAATGGTAATAGTATTCTTTTCTCCCAGGTTTATATATTCCTTTGGAATTTTAATAGCAAAAGAGGTGTTTCCTTCCGTAAACTCATGAGGTGGAAATAAGCCGGTTTTACCAATTGAATGATTATTAATATATATTTTGGAAGCAATTTTAATCTGACCGATATTTAATGCTATTTCTTTATGTTTAAAACTATCGGGGATTTCAAAAGTATTTCTGATAAAAATATAACCGATTTTTGAAGCAAGTAAATCTGAAAGCTTATTCAGATTATTGTCTGGGAGTTTTTGATAAGGATAAGGTTCACCTTTTAATGAATATTCCCAGTTTTTATCTAAGTAAATGCGGTAATCAGGGATGTTTTTTTTCTTGCATGATATAAAAGAAAAAGAAATTAAGAGAAAAAATAATACTGCAAAATACTTTTCTATTTTTTTCACAAAAAATCCAAAAAAAAAGTCTGTAATCTTAAAAACTCTTATGAAGATACTCAGATTACAGACTTTTTATTTTAATTATTTTAGGTTATATAATCAGAATCAATTATTCACCATCATGGTTTGCATTATGGAATTTCTGCTGGTATTTCTTAAGCATTGCAACAGCATTTCTTTTTCCATTGTATACAAAACCGCCATTCCAGTATTCCAAAGCAGCAAAAAGGGCGTTACCACCATCCTGGCTGTCAGATTCCTTAGTACGGAATGATACGTAATTTGAAAGCTCCATAAAGTCATTGTTATGAAGACATTCAAGACGCTTTTTGTTGAATTCATTCCATTTTTCAAGATCCTGGAAACCTTCTCCTTCATCCTGTACAATGATATGAGCGTGAGTAGGGCTGAAAGAATACCAAACGGTTACTTTCTTATTAATATCACAATGATTTCCATGCTTTACGGCATTCTTAATTACTTCACTAATCTGCTGCTCAAGAAGATTTAATTCTTTAATTTCTGTAGGTGCTGACTGAACAATCAGCAAAGTAAAATAACGAATCTGTCTGAAATCAGAAGGAAATTCCTTCTTCAGCATATTTGTTTTATCAAATAATGGGTCGTTCTCATCCGATCTGAGTTCCTTTAATTCCTGAACCATCTCAGTTCCTCCTGCAGTTTGCTTACTTTAATTAAATGATGACTTTTTTAATAATTCAAAAAGAGATTATTCTTTTACCATCAAAAGGGCTTCTTCAATACTGTTGGCAATAGGGAAGTAACCCATGAGTTTTGTAAGTTCAATTACCTTTTTTACTGAACCATGAATATTTGCAATTGCAAGATTCAAGTTCATTTTTTTGATTGTAGAACAAATGTAGATGAGTGCACCAATTCCAGACGAATCGATGTAGTCTACCTGCTCAAGGTTGATGACAAAGTTCTTTACATTCTTTTCGAGCATTTTCATAACAAGCTCTTTAAGCTTATATGAATTGTAAAGATCCATCTCACCGGTTACGTCAATGATGTATACATCACCATTCTTACGTATTTTAAGTTCCATATAGAATCTCCTTTTTAATTCCCTATTAAATTATTGTATCTTAATAACCAAAAGGCTTTGATCATCATACTGCTGGGCAGTACCGCAATATTTCTTCAAATCGTCTTTTACACGGTTTGAAATATCTTTAGCTGCTGCACCGGCATTCTTTGTAATTACTTTTTTCAGATTCTCAATAGAATATTGTACACCATTTTCATTGAGAGATTCAAGTAATCCGTCAGTACAAGTAGCAATGATATCACCAGAATTAAGTTTGAGTGCAAGATTTGTAAATACAGTATCTTTTGTTACACCCATTGGTTCGCTTGGTACAGAAACCTGTTTAATTGTACCTTCAGAAGCAGAATAGTGGAATACAGGATTATTACCACAGGTTGAAATTTCAGCTTCTTTTGAAGTTGTATCATAATTAATAAGGGCAATACTTGCAAAGTGGTCAATTTTTGAACTTTCGAGACAGATACCTCTGTTAGCCCATGACATAATTGTAGATGCAGACTGTGCTGTGTGAACAGCAAGACGGAGAATTGCACGAATCATAATCATAACGATAAGAGAGTTCATGCCTTTTCCTGCGATATCTGCCATAACAAAGGAAATGCGGTCTTTTCTTGAAACAAGAATGTCATAATAGTCGCCGCAGACATTTTCTGCAGGATTTGAATAACAGCCGATTGAAATGCCAGGAATAACAGGAAGCTTTGCAGGAAGCATATCCTTCTGGTATTTGGAAGCAATAGAACCACCCTTGTTCAATTCTGTATGTTCAGCGTAGTCAAGGAAGCTGTAAAGAGGTTTAATTGCAGTTGAAACTGATTCTGCAAGCATTACTGCTGTATCGAAATCATCTTTGTTAAACTTTTCGCTGTCCGGCTTGCGGGCAAGGCCTACAAGTCCTACAACAGAATCAACCTGTTTGATAGGTGCGAAGATATAACTTCCGCAGCGGAGGAATTCTTCTGGTCCATTCTGATATACACGAGGGTCTTTTACAGAGTCAGTAATAAGAACAGGCTGACCTTCTGTAAAAATCTGTCCGAAAATATTGTCCTGAAGCGGGAACTGGGCGAAACGAAGGTTTGTTTCTACACGGATTGGCTTATGAGGAAGGTCTTCCGGCAATTTATATGGAGGAGGGAAGGCTCCTTTAAATGATTTTACAGCGAGGGTGTTATCATAATCATCTGCAATAAGGAAAATACAACCGTCTGCTTTAACCTTTTCAGTCATAAGGTCGTTACAATACTCGAGGAAGTTTTCCATACTGTTGTTATTAGTAAAGAATGTAGAAAGTTTAGCAATAAGATCGCGGTTAAGTTCGATATAACGCTGGTTTTTCTCTTCAATCTGCTGAATTACAGCTCTGTTTACCATATCGTTATCACGAGAAGCAGAAATTTCGGCTGCTTTCTTAGCTGCTTTTTTCTCTTCAATTTTTTGAGGATTTACAAAGGCCTTGACAATGAGATAAGGCAGCAGAACCACTTCTGCAAGTATAATTGTAAACACTACATAAGAGTAAAAGCCTTTAAAAGTGCTGTAAATTGTGCCGATCAGTACTATTCCGGTTGAAATAAAAAATACCAGACTGATTTTCGCCTTGTTTCTGAGTTTGATTAACAGAAGAAAGATGAAAAGCACTGCACTGATACCGGCTGCAACATAAAGCGGTACATTTATAAATGAATCAATGGTAAACAAATTTTTCTCCTAACGAATATAGTATTACTATATTATCGGCATTATTTAAGATTTTAACATTGAAATTTTTTGCCGTCAAGGAATTGTTTGACCTAAACTGGGCTTACGCCCAATATTAAGAAACTTCCCTTATAGGCCTGGCATATCATTATTTGCATCTGTCATGGCACGGCGTAAAATTATGCATTTTATGCGGTTTAAGATGCGTTTATAGACTGGAATCTTATAATGTTTCTTAAAATCGGTTACAGCCTTGTCCATTGAAATATTATCGCCGAATTTTTTCTTTAAATCATCCCAGTAACGAACGGTCCAGACGTAAAGATCGCCAAGAGTGCGGCCAGGAAAATTACGGAGAATGTATTTTTCGCGGATAATTGAGACTAGAGGGAAATAAACATTAAAAAACCAGGATTTTATGGCTTCTTCCATGGTTACTTCTGTCTCTTTATTAAGATTCATATAGTATTTATGAGTTAGAATATGATTATAAATTACGTCATAGCGTCCAGGACTAGAAAAATCGAGGCACCAGTAGTCGGTAATGTCGCCAAAACAGGTTTCGCTGTAGAAAACACGCTTTTCGTAGTTGATAATCTGTTTCTGGATTTCTTTAAGGGAATCTGCCTTCTTAAGCTTGATTTCACTCTGAAGAGATACTACCTCTGCATCGATAAACTCTGTTCCACGGGCTTTTGCTACAGAAACACGGTGATTTCCATCTCGAACAAAGTAAAGTCCTGCAATTTCATAAACTTTAATTGGAGGTAGTGTGATGTCGTTTAAAGCAGCTTCATCTACATGCTGCCAGCGGTTCTTTAAATGAGTACTTTTTGGGAAAAAGCGGTTATCAAAGTCATTATAACGGCCTTCGCTTCCAATAATCTTTTCGATAGGAATAACCTTCATTCCAACATAGGTTTCTGCATTAGACTTAATCATCTGCTTTACGTCATTAAGGGAAATAAGTTTTGCTTCTTCCGGAGAAAGCAGGTGCTGAATCTCATTTATAAATGCTTTTGTGTGTGCTTTGTTAAAATCTTCTTCTGATTTTGCCTTTGAAAAATCCATCCTAGTTGTCCTTTTCTTTGTTTTCTTGTTCTTTTCTTGTCTCAGGCAGTTCAATTACATAGTGTGCATATGCATTGACTACTGTAGAATCATAGTATTTGCCTATGCGTTCTTCACGCAGATCATAAAGATGAATGTGGCCATGTACCATATAAGTTGGCTTAAAACGCTGTAAAAACCAGTTATAGCATTCAAAACCAAGGTGACAAGGGTCTTCATGATCATGAATGTGCCGTGGAGAAGCATGGGTCATGAAGATATCCAGATATCTTCCATATTTTAACTTATTATAAATCAATTTTGGAACCAGTTTCAGAAGGCGCCTTTTCATCTGCGCATCTGTAAACTGGCATAGTCCGTTGTTGTATCGCATAGAACCTGAGGCTCCTGCAATTAACAGTGGAGTCATCTTACCGGTTTCAGGGTCTTCAAACATAAGGTTTTCATTTACAAAACTCTTAAAACCCAGGTATGTAGCCCCGTGTCCGTGCATAGACTGTTCATATCGCGAAGGTCCACCATCTAAGTGGCTTTCGCGGTGGTAAAAATGATATTCTTTTAAATCGTGATTTCCAAATACAAAATATGTAGGCTTGTTAAAAACCGTAACAATAAAATCTACATAGTCCATAGGAAGGTCGCCGGCGCACAGAATGAGGTCTATGTCAGGAAAAGCAGCCTTAACATTCTGTGTGTAGATAAGGGGGTCTACATAGTCGGAGACACATAGAATTTTCATTTAACATTACCAGCTTTTGCAAGAAGTGCTTCGAGTTTTTGTTTTTCTACAAGTTCTACAGGCCGGTTTTCTGCAAATCTTTTTGCGGCTGTATTAAAGCCTGAACTTGAGAACAAAAATGCTTTTACGCTGCTTAAGGTTTTCATTGTATCAAGAGATTCATGAATCTGTGCTTCGTCAACCGGTTCCGGATCCCGATAAAAACGCATGAAAACAACCTGTTTTCGCACAGACATCCAGGAATCATCGCTTTTGTTTACACCTGTAATCTGACAACCCCATTTTTTCTGGTCAAGAGAAAGAACCTGAAGATTCATGCCTTTAATTACTGCATTTTTACATATATAAGGGAATTCTTCGTTACTGCAGGTAAGATAATCTTTAAGATAGTCGTTTGCCTGAAGATCTTTATACTCAGAAAGCTTTGCTGAAACATCGCGGAAACCTTTGTTTCGTTTGTAAATTAGCTCCCACTGTTCAATTGCCTTATCAATTTTGCGGCTTTTTTCGTAGCAGGCGGCCAGAAAATAGCGGGCATAAAGGGTTTCCGGCATGGAATTATCTTTGTCCAGTTCTATTGCGCGCTGGAAATCTACCAGGGCATTGTCTGTTCTTCCTGCAATCATATAGCAGGAACCGTGTTCAATAATAGCCTTTTGTTTTACTTCCGGGTCTCGCTGAGCTTTTTCAAAGGCCTTAATTGCTCCCTGCAGGTCTTTTGCATCTTTAAGAATCTTTCCCAGATAGTAATATGAAGAATATGTATCCGGGCTGAGTTTAATAGCAATATCAATTTCTTTTTTTGCTTCTCCGAACTGTTTTGTGCGGTAAAGCATAAGGCCTATTTCTGCATGGGCTTTTGCGTGCTTTTTGTCAATCATTGCACATTTTTGCATAAAGCCAAGTGCTATATCGTAACGGTTCTGGTCTTCGTAAATACGGCCAACCTGATAAAAGTTTTCTCCATTCTGCGGGTCAAGCTTTGTAAGTAAAAGAAAGTTCTTGAGGGCTTCATTCTGCTGGTTATACTTTAAAAGGAGCTGTGAGTATTCCTGACGGAATGTAAGTTCGTTGAGTCCTTCTCCGAAAAGCGCATTGTCATTTACGTTTTTGTATTCAATTACGGCAAGTTCTGTACGGTTTTCCTTAATATAGGCTTTACCAAGATAATAATGAGCCAGATAATTTTTAGGATCTTTTGCTAAAAGCTGCTTAGCGATTTTTATGGCATTTTGGGTTTTGCCTTGTTTTATGAGACGGGGAAGTGCTTCTATCTTCTTGGGCGAAACAAAATTCTTCAGTATAATAATAAGAAGTGATATTATTACAACTGTTGCAATTGCTATTACGATAATAAACATCCTTTTACTCCAAAGGAATCTGATGAATGGTAATCTGCTGGATGTAAACAAAGCAGATTAAGTCTTTTCAGAATCTCTCGATAATAAGAGTAGTAAATTTATGTCAATGTGTCAAACATGAAGGTAGTATATATGAGAATTAAATTGAAAGGTTTTATTACTGCAATTCTGATTTTTTCTGCTGCATATCTTTCTGCGCAAAATGCAGCTGGTGTAAATGGCGGCCTTTCACGCGGAGAATCTTTGTTTAAGGAAAATAATGCAAAAGATGCCGTACAGGTTCTTGAATATGAGATAATGAACGGTCAGATTTCTGATAACTCTTATAATTTTCTGGGGTTAGGTTACTATCAGCTGGGGGAATATGATAAATCTCTGGATGCCTTCAGGCGCGGCTTAAAAGTACAGCCGGACAATAAAAAAATCCTTTCATATAACATGGGAAATACTTACTATGCATTGAAGGATTATACCTCTGCTATAACAGCATATTCCGATGCAATGAATGCTGAGCCATCTTTTTATGAAGCCCTTTTGAACAGGGCAAATGCTCTTTTAATGGCTGGTCAGCTCAATTCTGCAAAGGATGACTATATTGATTTTGTGGGAAAATGCCCTGATGATCCTCAAAGAGAACGAATTGAATTATTGATACAGGCTTTGGAAGAAGAAATTGCAAGACGTGAAGAAGAGGCGCGGCTTCTTGCAGAACAGAATAAGGCTAAATGGGAAGAATATGATGGCAATCTTGCAGAAAAGAAAAATGAAAATGGTAGACCGGACTGGGAAGAGGTTGATGCAGGATTGGAAAATACAAGGAAGAATCCTGATGATCCTGAGTGGGAAAAAATTCATAGTGAAAATCCTGGCGCGGTAGCAGATAATTCAAATAAGCAGAAAATTGATGATACAAATAAAGATTATGGTAGTGAGTTTGACTGGGAAAAGCTTGAACATGAAAATGAGCAGTCAGTGTCTGCCGTTGAAGAAGTTGTAAGTGATGATGAGGATTGGCTTACCTTCAGTGACGCTGAACTCAATGAGATGAAAAAGCTGGAAGAAGAGTCGCGAGAGGAACATGAAAAGTGGCTGGAAAACGAACGCCGTCGCGCGCATGAACTGGCAACACGCGAGGCTCTTGAAAAGCAGAAGGAACAGGAGCAGTCTCTTGAGAATGAACGCCGCCTGCGTGAGCAGCTGATTGAAGAAATGCGTAAGGTTGATGAAGACAGACGAAAAGCAGAAGATGATAGAAGAAAAAAACTGCTAGAGGATGTAGCAAATTCATTACAGGGAACTGATTCAACAAATCTTACCTCAGGGGCAGAAGATTTAATAGAATACGACCTTGAAGGAGAACTTGATTAAAATGCAATTTAAGCGCTGGAAAGACTTATCTGACGAAGAAAAAAATATCCGCTTAAGAAGAATTTGTGGTGGTGCAGTTATAGTTTTTGTTATTGTGATGCTGCTGCTTCTGATGAAGTGTGAAGGTTGTTCTTCTGCAAGCCGTAGAAAAAACGGACGCAACTTTTATGACGGTAAGGGGCATTCTTATGGTGAAGAGTTTTCCGGCGCGGATCTTTTTGATAATGAGTATGGAAAAGGTGTAGAAGATTATAGCCTTTTAGATTCTGATTCAAATTCTGACTCTGACTTAGAAAAAGCCGCCCGCGAAGCTGAGGCAAAGGCCGCCAGAGAAGCTGAGGCAAAGGCCGCAGAAAAAAAAGCTGCAGAAAAAAAGGCCGCCGCAGAACGTAAGGCTGAGGCAGATCGCAAGGCAGCAGAAGAAAAAAAGAGAAAGGCAGATGAGAAAGCCCGTTTAGCAGCAGAAGAAAAAGCCCGCAAAGAAGCAGCGCAAAAAAAAGCCGAAGAAGAAATCCGGCAAAAAAACGAAAGAGAGCTGGCTGAAAAAAAGAAGGCTGCAGAAACAGCAAGGCAAAAAGCAGAGGAAGAAAAGCGGCTTAAAAAGGCAGCCGAAGAAGCTGCTGCAAAAAAAGCAGAAATTGATAAGAAAAATGCAGAAGAAGCTGCTTCTAAAAAAGCTGCAGAAAATGCAGCTGCAGACAGAACAAAAGCCAAACTTGAAGAAATTGCGAAATGTCTTGCAGAGGCAACTTCTGCAGCAGAAAAACAAAAGCTTATTGATGAAGGTCTAGAGCTTGCAAAGAAACTTGTAGAAAGCGGACAGGACAGTGATGCAGCTCATTACATTCAGGCACAGGATGCCCAGAAGAAAAAGGATTATTACAGGGCCTTAAGTGAACTTGAAAAAGCAATTGCCCTCAATGAATCAAATTATCTTTATTACTATGATATGGGTAAACTTCAGTACATGCTCAGAAGATATACAGACGCCAAATCTTCTTTTACCCGCTCAATAGAACTGAACAGTCAGTTCCCTCCTAGTGTATATAACCTGGGCCTTACCTATGTAAAATTGAATGATGAAAATAATGCTCTTGAATCATTCAAAAAATCAGTAAGAATTAATCCGGATTATGAAAAGGGGTATATAGAGCAGGCGCGGGTTTATAACCGCCAGGGGAAGCTTGCCGAATGCGTAAAGGCTTATGATAATCTTATTCAGCGATTCCCTGATAATACAGCTGCAGTAATGGAACTCGGTTCTGTTTACTATCAGTATGGAAAATATGCTGAATCTGAAACTCAGTATAAAAAGGCATTGGAGTCTTTGAATAAAAGTGAAGAAAAAACTCTAACTGCTTACAATCTTTCTAAGGTTTTGTATGATGACGGAAAGTATGAAGAAGCTTCCCGTTATGGCTGGATTGCCTATGATGAAAAAGACTTTTTGATTAATGATTCTCAGCAGGCAAATATCACTTATAATTATGCACTTATTCAGGAAAGAAATAATAAAACTGATGATGCAAAAAAGTTTTATCAGGAAGCACTTTCTTTAAATCCAGATCATGTTAAATCAAAAATTAATTTGAGTGCACTTTATATGGCCGAAGGCAGTGCCGATGTAGACAAAGCACTTACTCTTTTGCAGGAAGCTTATAAAATTGATAAGGATGATTTTAGTGTAAATAATAATCTTGGCACGGCTTATATGCTTAAAGAGGATTTTATAAATGCAGAAAAATACTATAAGGCTGCTCTTGATATAATACCGGATGATGAAGATGCTCTGCTGAACCTTGCAAATGCCCAGGTAAAGGGAGGAAAGCCTTCGGATGCAATTCAGAATTTCAGTAAAATTACATCTAAAAGTCCGTCTAATCTTGAAGCATTTGTCGGACTTGCAAAGGCTCAGTTCCAGACCGGTGATACACAGGGAGCCTATAAAAATCTTTTGTATGTCCGTAAGAAAAATCCTTCTTTCAGAAAAGCAGAAGTAGACAGTCTGATTGCCGTACTTGAAAATTAAATAAAAGACCTGGCTGTTTGTGGTTGAACGTGTCAGGTTCTTTTAACAAGCTCGAATAATTTTTCCCGGCTGATGACTGTATAAATAGGCCGGCCATGAGGGCAGTGAGGATCTTCCAGTGTAAAGGCTTCTTCTACAAGGCGGGCGGCTGTAATATCATCCAGAACATAACCGTCTTTTACTGCGGCTTTGCAGGCTGTCATGGCGGCAATTGAGCGGATGATTTCTTTAGGTTCAACCTGTTTTACAAAAAGTAAAGTCCTCAGTTCGTATTCTGTGCCGGTCCAGCGGTCTGGAATTGTTTTGATTTCCCAAAGTCCATCTGAAGTGTGTTCTGTTTCAAAACCGATTCTGCTTAATTCGTCTTTCAGTTTTTCAAGCTGTTTATCCTGAGTCTTTGATTCTGTTTTTATTTTATATGGGATAAGCAGAGTCTGTCTGGCAGAGTCGGCTTGTGAAGACATAAGTTTATCAAATAAAATTCGTTCGTGCGCTGCATGCTGGTCTATAATATAAAGACAGTTATTTTTTTCTGCAAGCAGGAAAGTCCCCAGACAGGGGCCTATGTAGCGTACTTTTGCTGGAGCTGCAGAAGTTGGAGATGCGGCGGAAAGTGCTGCTTCTGCCAGTGCCTTTGTGCTGCCTGTGCTTGTTGAGGAGGCTCTGGAATTCCAGCTTGCGCCTGAACTTGTGCCAGAGCCTGAGTAACTGCTGCCACCGCTTTTTATTCCAAGGTATTTAGAGCGGAAGTCAGAGAGGGCTTCTGCTTTTGTTTCTGATGTTTTGTAAGAAATATGTTTTTCGTAAACCGGTGCTGTAAAATCAAATTCCTGAGGCCGCTCTTCGTCAGCAGGCTTGTCTTCTGTAAAATTAGAATAAGTATACTGATGAAAAAAGTTTCTTATTGTTGAACTTAGACCATGGTGAAGGGCAGAAATATCAGAAAAACGGGCTTCTCTTTTTGCAGGGTGAATATTAAAATCAATAAGGTCCGGGCGAACCTGGGCAAAAACTGCAGCAACAGGATAAGTTCCATTAGGAAAAAATCCCTGGGCTCCATATTCAACAGCCTGAACAAGTGAATATTCCTGAATGCGGCGGCCGTTTGCGTAAATGAAAATTTCCTTTTTGTTAGTGCGGCTAACAGCAGGTTCTCCAATCACAACTGTAAAAGACCATTCCGGATTTTCTCCTCCGGATGAATTGCCAAACTCATAAAAAAGTTCCGGCCCTTCGCTGTAAGAGTTTGCCATTACAAAGCGGTCCTTCTGTGACTGTCCTGCAGGAAGGTCCAGTTTTGTTTCTCCATCTGCAACAAAACGAAAGGCGAGGTCGGGGCGGGCAAGTGCCTTTTCTATAAAGGTGTTGCGGCACATAATGCCTTCTGTAGCCGGTCGTTTTAAAAACTGACGGCGGGCAGGGAAGTTTTCAAAAAGCCCTTCTGCCTGCACGATTGTTCCTTTGAGGGCAGGAGCCGCTTCTATGATGTGATCTTCAGTTATGCTGGCCCTCATTTTATAGCCGCCACTCTGGATGGAAAGGCGGGAAACTGCTGCAATTGAAGCAAGAGCTTCACCGCGGAAACCAAGAGTTGAAAGATTCATAAGGTCAACTTCTGATTCAATTTTGCTTGTGGCGTGAGGGCGGGCACAATTGGTCAGGTCATCCTTTGTCATGCCTGTTCCGTCATCAATTATTCTGATTTTGTCTATGCCGCCGCCAGAGATTTCTACAGTAATACTTGTAGCTCCGGCGTCTATGGAATTATCCATAAGCTCCCGGATTATTGCGTTGGGGCGGTCAATTACTTCTCCGGCTGCAATTTTTCTTGCAACTTCGGGATTCAGAGTGCGGACAGGTCTTTCTTGGCTCATTTGCGGGTTCCGTTTACTTCGCCGTCATCGCTGAAAAGATCCATCTGAGGCGGATTGTCTTTTGTCATAGGATTCGGCTCGTTCATGAGAATCTGGATTTTTCCTTCAATTTCATCCAGCTGCTTTTCCATGCCGGATGCAAGCTTGATGCCTTCTTCGAAATCCTTAAGAGCATCTTCGAGCGAAATGTCGCTGCGTTTGATATCTGACGTAAGCTGTTCAAGCTTTGCTAAATTCTGTTCAAATGTATTCATATTCGTTTCCTCTTTATTCTACGAAATCTCAATATCTGGCGCCTGCGAGAACCCCGATACTAAAAAACGGGATGATGTTTTTTAGTATCGGAACCTCTCCGTCGCCATCCGTTTAATTTATAAAAATCAAATATCATTCAATTTGAACAACATTTGCAGTAATCTTTCCATGGGCCGGTGTTATGAAGAGTTTATCATCAACTGTCACCGTAGTGGCATCCCGTACGACTTTTCCATTTGCGTCGGTAACCATCGAATATCCGCGGTCGAAAATTGTCTGGGGGCTGGCGTTTTCCAGAACGGTGCGGCTCTGTGCTATGCGTACGCGAAGGTCCCGGATTTTGTCCTGAAGATTTTGAGGCAGAGCCTCGCGGGCAGCAGCGAATCGGTTTAGTAGCGGCTGCTGAATATTTCGGAAGCGTACCTCAAGACTTTCCGGATTAAACGATCTTACAAGAAGTCTTGTTTTCTCAGTTCTCTGTTTTATACTCTCGTAAAGGCTGCTTTTGTAATCAGCCAGGTCCTGTTTTATGTCGACCAGGAGAGGTACTGCCATTTCTGCGGCAGCAGATGGAGTTGGTGCCCGGCGGTCTGCAGAATAATCACACAAAGCCCAGTCAATTTCGTGTCCTACTGCACTAATGGTTGGAATGCGGGATGCAGCTACTGCTCGAACAACGCTTTCTTCACTGAATGGAAGCAGGTCTTCAAGGGAACCGCCGCCTCGTCCTACAATCAGGACATCACAAAGCTGGTAAAAGTTTGCAATTTCTATCATCTTGCAGATTGTCTGGGCGGCTCCTTCTCCCTGAACTATGGCAGGAAGAACTATGATATTCATACCGGGATTTCTTCGCTTTGTAACGTTCAGAATATCGCGGATTGCGGCACCCGTAGGACTTGTAACAACTCCGATTGTTCGCGGGAAGGGTGGAAGAGGCTTTTTTCGATTTTCATCAAAAAGTCCTTCAGCGGCAAGCTTTCTTTTTCGCTCTTCCAGCATTTGAAGTATGTTGCCGGCTCCTGCAATTTCCATTGTATTTACTATTATCTGGTAATTTCCCTGTGGGGCGTAAACAGAAAGACTTCCTGTACAGCGAACCTTGTCTCCGTCTTTTGGGCGGAAGTTCAGTCTCATAGCGGCACCACGGAAAATAACGGCCTTTATCTGTGCATTATTATCTTTAAGGGTAAAATAAATATGACCTGCAGCACTAGGTCTCCAGTTAGAAATTTCGCCTTCGATAGTAATTGTGCGGAAGGAGGTCTCTAAAATTTCTTTAATTAAGTCTGTAATCTGCGAAACGCTGAAAACTATATTTTGTGGCAAATCTGCTGCGTTCATTTTCCCCACCCCAAAGTGTCATTCCGAACTTGTTTCGGAATCTTTAATAAGAGATGCTGAAACAAGTTCAGCATGACAGTATTTCTATATTTTCAACTTACCTTATTTTATTAACTTATTCAATGAAATGCCGATAAAGAATTTGATGAAAACCATAGTAATTTTTTATGACGAAGACTCAAATTATTCAAAAGAAAAGGCTTTTAATGGAAAATCAGCCATAGAACTGACTGCAGAATGGGCTTCTTCCCTTAATTTGACCTCATATACAGTAAAATCTCAAACTTTATCAGACCTTTTAACAGATATGAAAAAGCTTTGCGACGAAAATCAGGCAGAGACTGTACTTTTTTCTTATAACGATCTTCCATATCTTAATAAAAATCTTGCTCAGAAGATTCTTGATTCTCAAATCGAATATAAATCAGAATATACCTTTGCAGACGGCTATCCTTATGGTTTTGCGCCGGAAGCCCTGAATGCCGGAACAATTGGAATTCTTGCAGAACTTTCTAAAACGACTCAGAAAGCCCTCGGAGATGCCCCTGTTTCCCGTGATGCAATCTATAATCTTATTAAAACTGATATTAATTCCTTTGATGTAGAAACAATTATTGCAGATTCAGACTGGCGCCTTTTGCGTTTAGCCTTCCATTGCGGTAAAAAAGACAATTATATGCAGTGTAAGGCTTTATTTGAAGCCGCTGTCGGCGCTGGAGCTGATGTCTCGACTTTAGCTGATGTAGAAAAGCTTTCAGAGCTTGCTTCTAAAAATCCGGCCTGCCTAAAAACTGTTCCAGGCTTCTATAATATTCAGATTTCGGATAGAGTAAACTTTAAATCAATTTATCTGCCAAAGCATGACTATTCTCAAAATACAATGCCTTACGAAAGGTGTGCAGCCCTTATAGAGCAGATTGCGGCTTTCAGTGAAAAGGCTGTAATCAGTCTTTCGGCCTTTGGTGAGCCTCTTTATCACCCTGATTTCTTAAAAATTGTTGAAAAAATCCTTTCCTACGAGGGACTTTCTGTATTTTTTGAAACAGATGGCCTTGCAGTTACACAGGATTTTGCTGAAAAACTTGCCCAGCTCGAAAAATCAGCTGCACCACGCACAAACGGCTGGCAAAAAATCATGGTTGCAGTCATTCTTGATGCCGCAAGTGAGCCAACTTATCAGAAGCTCCATAAAAACAGCCCGGTTTCAAGCTTCCAGACAGCAGTAAACGCTGTAGCACTTTTGCAGTCGGCTCTTCCCGGCAATGTTTATCCTCAGTTTGTCCGCATGAACGAAAATGAAGCAGAGCTCGAAGCCTTTTACCGCTACTGGAATGAAAAAAGTAATCCTTCGGGTGGAAATCTCATAATTCAGAAATATGATGATTTTGCGGGCCAGCTGCCTCCTTGCAAGCCGGCAGATTTGTCTCCTTTAGAACGAGACCCATGCTGGCACCTTCGCCGCGACTTTACAATTCTTGTAAACGGAGATGTGCCAGCCTGCCGTACCTGCTGGAATCAAAATATTACAGGAAATGTATTTAATCAGTCTCTGGAAGAAATCTGGCATAAAACAGACGACCTTCTTGAAAATCATATAAATAAAAACTATTGCTGCGCCGGAAAATGCGCTAATTGTGAGAAATGCGATGAATGGTATACCTTTAACTTTTAGTGAACATCAAATTAACAGAACAATTATCGGAGGACCAAAAACAATAGATCCAAAGGCCCTCAATATTTCTGTAATTCTCCTCAATAGCAGTGGCAGCCATTTTAAGCTTCATGTTTTTGAAAATCTTTTACAGTGTAATTTTCAGACAATTGTTTCTGTTGAACATGATTCAAGTAATTTTACAGATGATGTTTCAAAAAGATATCCGATGATAAAGTTTCTGGTTCCGCTTGAAAAAACTAACGATGGAGACCTTATTAATCTTGCAATGAGCGAAGTTGAGTCAGATTATGTGCTGGTCTTGCGTGACAGTCTAAATCTTCCGGCAAATTTTATTCCTCCTCATCTTGCAGAGCGTCTTACAGCAGATTCTCCATATTGTATAGTACCCCGTCTTTTCGATAATCAAAAAAATGCACTACCTTGTGCCTTCAGTCCTAGTGCAGAGCGCACACATTTTGTTATTGATTCTTCTTCTGAAATAGCAAACGGAAAGAAAACTCTCTTTCCATTTGATTATGTTGCTTTATATAATAGAAAAAAGTTTATTCAACTGGGTGGTTTTGACTGGACTATCAATTCGCCTTACTGGCAGAACCTTGATTTAGCCCTTCGTTCCTGGCTTTGGGGCGAGCAGACAGTACTTACTTCTCTTATGCAGTTTTCATATATCGATGAGCCACCTGTAAGCGATACAACCTATAATCTCGATTATCTACGCTACTATCTGAAAAATGAGCTTCCAAAAATCAAAATGGAACAGGGCTATATGAAGCGTTCTTCTTTCTTTGTGTTTTTAGGTCATTCTTCCTGTGGAATTATGGAAGCCCGCAGACAATATAATGCAGCAAAAATCTGGGTAGCGAAAAATAAATTCCGTTTCAAAATGGATTTAACCTCACTTGTACAGAACTGGAGCCGCAATGATGAAGACAAATAGAGCAGTTATAGTTCAATGCAGATTATCCTCTACAAGACTTCCCGGTAAAGCCTTGAAAGATCTTGGTGGAAAGCCCGTGCTTGCATGGGTTTTATCTTCTATGAAAAAGGTAAAGGCAGATTATTATTATGTAGCAACTGATGAAGAGTCTTATGAGCAGCTGCTTCCTGTATGCAGCCAGTATGGCTTTGAATGCTTTGCAGGTCCTCTGGATGATGTTCTTACCCGCTTTACCATGCTTCTTGAGACAATAAAGGCTAAAACTGTAATTCGTGCAACTGCTGATAATCCATTTTTGTTTTATGAGGCCGCAGAAGAATCTGCCGCTCTTTTTGAAGAAAAAAATACCGGCAAGGGAAGCTGCGATTATCTGACTTATTCCGGTCTGCCTCATGGCAGCGGGGTAGAAGTTTTTTCAGCTGATTCTTTGAAAAAGGCAGCAGGTGAAACAAATGACCCTTACGACCACGAGCATGTAGGTCCGGCCCTTTATAATCATAAAGATAAATATGTCTGCGACTTTGTGCCTTCCCCACGCCGTTACGCCTTTCCGGAACTCCGTACAACTATAGATACATATTCAGATTATCTTCGTGCACTTTCAATTATTAATTATATGAAGACAAAGGGCTACGAAGGTCCTTATTCAACAGAGCAGATTATTGAGGCTTGTAAATCAAATAACGTAAAGTATCCTGTTGTTCTTGTACCTTCAGTTGTAAAGGGACACGGAACAGGTCATTTACACCGCTGCCTTAATGCAGCAAAAGAATGCGGAGCTTTTGTATATATTCCGGAAGATAAAAGTCTTGCAGAAACAGATTCTATCGTTAAAGAATATATTGCTTCTGGCCTTGCAGAAAATCAGATTATCAGCTCTATTCCGGATGAAAGTTATTTGCCGGCAATCATTACAGATACCTTTGAACTGACAGAAAATCAGCTTAAGGAACTTTCTAAAAACAGAAGCCTTATTTCTATAGATGAAGGTTCAAAATATACTGACTACTGCGACTATCTTTTAGACATTATTCCTTCATATAAATCTGACCGCCCTGCAAATAAAAGTGATTCGGGTTTTATAACAAAGCCACAGAAGGTACGACCACAGCCAGATGCAGATCAGGAAAAGAAAATAGAAAAGATTTTGATTTGTCTTGGAGGGGAAGATCCTGCAAACCTGACAATTCCGGCTGCCAAAGCATTTATGAAAAAGTTTCCTGAGGCTAAGATTACAGCCATTATTTCAAATGAAGCAAGTCCATATATTGAGGAAGCAGGTGGGCCAAATATTGAATTTGTAAAGCCTATAGCAGGACTTAGAGAAAAGCTTTTTGAATATGATATTGTTGCCACCCATTATGGTCTCACAGCCTTTGAAGCAGTTTATGCCGGCTGCGGTGTAATTCTTCTGCCTACAACAAAACTTCATAAAAAACTTGCAGAAAAATATAACTTTGCCTTTGTCGGAGATAAGGTGATTTCTGATTCTGCACTTCAATCTGCACTCGATTCTGAAAATCTTTATGCCGGTAAGCTGATAAGTGATGATAAAAAATCACTTGGTGAATTTTTACGTCATCTTTCTGCAGGAAAGAAAATGTGTTGCCCTGTATGCGGAAGCTTTCCTTCAAAGCCGGATGAAGTTATTTCCCGTAATGAGACAAGAACATACCGCCGCTGTTCAAAATGCGGAATGGTCTATATGGCCTATACAACTATTGAAGATAAAAAATATCAGAAGGCTTATTTTTTTGAAGATTATAAAAAGCAGTATGGAAAAACTTACGAAGAAGATTTTGAATCCATAAAAGCCCAGGGAATGCGCCGTGTTAGTGTAATAAAATCTCTTGCCGGTGCCCGTGGTGAGACTCTTCTTGATATTGGTTGTGCTTATGGTCCATTTTTGTCTGCCGCTACTGACAATGGAATTAATGCTTTTGGAACTGATATTGCAGATGATGCAGTTGCTTATGTTCAGAATAAACTGAAACTGCCGGCTGTATGTTCTGCCTTCCCGGAAATTGATACTGCAGAAGAATTTGGAATTGCCCAGTTTGATATAGTTACAATGTGGTATGTTATAGAACACTTTAAGGATTTGGGCAGTGTACTTCGCAAGGTTTCTTCACTGGTAAAAAAAGGCGGTGTATTTGCTTTTTCAACACCAAGCGGAGAAGGTATTTCTGCAGTAAGCGATAAAGATCATTTTTATCAGATAAGTCCTACAGACCATTATACCATCTGGGAACCGGGCAGGGCAGATTCAATTCTTCGCCAGTTTGGATTTAAGGTTGAAAGAATTGTTTCTACAGGTCATCACCCCGAGCGTTTCCCTTCAATAAAAAAGAGTGGAGCAAAACCGGGTTCTCTAAAATGGATGCTGGTTGAAGCACAAAGCCATGCAAAAAGACTTGGCGATACAGTAGAAATTTACTGCAAGAAAATATAATCTAAATGTCATTATGCGGCTGGACCGGATAATATCAGGTGGGAAAATGAATATATTGATTTTAGGTGCAGGCCTTATGCAAAAGCCTGCAATCCTTAGTGCAAAAGAAGCAGGCTTTACCGTTCATGTAATTGATGCGGACGATAAAGCTGTTGCAATTCCTTATGCAGATACATTCCGTAAAATTGATTTAAAAGATAAAGAAGGCATTCTCGCATATGCAAAAGAATTAAAGGCCAGTCAGGGGGGGCTTGCAGCTGTATTTACAGCCGGTACAGATTTTTCTGCAAGTGTAAGTTATGTCTGCGAGGCTTTAGGCTTACCGGCTCACAGCCACCAGGCTGCCATCAACGCAAGCGTAAAAACTGTCATGCGACGATGCTTTGCAGACAAGGGAGTTCCTTCACCGGCTTTTATTCAGGTTAGTAAAGAAGATTTATGTAATGACGAGCCGCAGTCTAACAACTGTCATTGCGAGCCGCAGGCGAAGCAATCCATATTAAACAAAGTTTTATCACTTATGAACTTCCCGCTGGTAGTAAAACCCGTAGACAATATGGGTGCCCGCGGCTGCCGTATGGTTCGCAGCGAAGAAGAGTTTCTGCCGGCAGTTGAAATTGCAGTAAAGTGCAGCCGCACAGGCTATGCAATTGTCGAAGAATATATGGAAGGTCCGGAGTTTTCTATTGATGCCCTGGTTTATAACGGTACATTTACGGTTACAGGCTTTGCAATCCGCCATATAAAATATCCGCCATATTTTATTGAAATAGGCCACACAATGCCGGCTGAAATCGACAAAAAAATGCACGACGAACTCATTTCAGTTTTTGCCCTTGGAGCAAAGGCTCTTGGACTTACCTGTGGTGCAGCCAAGGCAGACATAAAATACACAAGTAAAGGCCCTATGATTGGTGAAATTGCAGGTCGTCTTTCGGGCGGCTATATGTCCGGCTGGACCTATCCTTATGCTTCAGATTTGAATCTTACAAAACAGGGAATTCTGATTGCTGCAGGCTGGGAACCGGAAGAACTCATAAAACGCCGCCAGAGAGTAGACTACACTCCAAGTCAGATATGCCGTGATGCAGAAAAACCATACGAGCTTTATGAAGTTCCATGTTTACGTACTTCTGCAGAACGTGCCTGGATGAGTATTCCAGGCAAAGTAAAATATATAGAAAATATTAAGGATTATTCAGACAGAGCTGTTTTTGATGTATTGCCGCGAGCTACCGTAAAGCTTGGAAGCGAAGTTGATTTTCCCCGCAATAATGTAGAAAAATGCGGAAATGTAATTGCCGTAAGTCACGACCGCGAGGCAGCCATTGCTGTTGCCCAGGATGCTGTAGCTGATGTTTTTATCACTCTTGAAGCAGATAACAAACGTACAGAAGATTTCCTTGCCGGTGCAGAACAAAAGGACGAAAAGGACTTTCCACCATCGGCCTTCGGAAAACTTCCGCCGTCACTTCTGGCAGAGATAAATGGAACAATTCCTCAAAATCAAAAAGCCTCAGATTTTATTCCAAAAGTTTTCCAGACTGCCGACTATATAAATATAAGAGACTGGAACTTTAATACAATTGCAGAAACTGCAGAAAAATTTGATATTTTGCGGCCAAAGCATCCTGAACTTGATGCAAAACGTTTCTGGTCTGCTCTTATGCGGGGCGGAATTCAGGCAGCAGTTTATGTTTCAGATACTGTAGAAAAACTGGGTGGAAAATAATATGAAGCTAAAGAAAATCATCAGCCTTATAAATATCCTTCTTTTTGCGGCAGGGCTTTTTGCCGCAAATGATATTGCCCTTCTTGAAAAAAGCAAAAATTCCGGGATGACAATTTACTGGGATTCACTTTCAGAAAGCGGAATTATCGAAAAGAACGGACATCAGCTTTCCTTCCGTAATGGAGAGCGCATGGTGCTGCTGGACAGCATAAGAATGATGATAACTGATGCGCCCGAGCTTCGTGATAATCAGCTTTATGTTTCTAAAAAATTCCTTGATGACAGTGAAGAATTTTTCAATCAGAAATCGGAACTTCCATTTAAAGTAGGGGCAATCCTCATTGATGCCGGTCACGGTGGAAAAGATCCCGGTGCCCTTAAAACTTATAAAATCAACGGTAAAAACGTAACAATTCAGGAAAAAGATATTACCCTCAAGGTTTCAAAAATGCTGGCAGAACGTCTTAAGGCGGCTTATCCTGGAAAGCAGATTATCCTTACCCGCAATACAGACAAGTTCCTTACTCTTGGAGAAAGAACTGATATTGCTAACGGCGTAAAGGTTGGCGAAAACGAAGCCGTACTATTTATTTCGGTTCACGTAAATTCTTCTCTTAATAAAACTTCTTCTGGTTATGAAGTATGGTATCTTTCTCCGGGCTATAGACGTAATGTTCTGGATAAATCTGCAGTTGATGGTGATGAAAATCTTTATACAGCCCTTAATGCCATGCTGGAAGAAGAGTATACAACCGAAAGCATTATGATTGCCAAGTTTATTATGGATGGCTTGCAGGCACAGATAGGTAAGGAATCAACAGCCCGCGGTATTAAAGCCGAAGAATGGTTTGTTGTGCGTAATTCAAACATGCCTAGTGTCCTTATAGAGCTTGGTTTTGTTTCCAATGAAAAAGAGGCTCTGCTTTTAAATGATGAAAGATACTTGAAAAAAGCTACCCTTGGAATATATAATGGAATTGCAGCGTTTATTACTCACTTTGAACGTTCTCAAGGATTTACTTCGATAAAATGACAGCTAAAGCTACAATTAATATGTTAAAAAATAAAAGCTTTCCTATCTTTATTATTTCTCTTTTAATTGCAGGTCTGCTTGTTTTTTCAATGTTCTGCTATATCGTAACAAAAGATACACACAGACGGACCTTCATTTTTCCTTCTGCAGAAGATGGAAAATATATCATCGAATACAGAAATCTTACAAATCATCCCCACCAGGGTGATATAAACTTATATATAGATGAAATACTGCTTGGTTCAACGGTAGAGCGAACAAAATGGCTTTTTACACCCGGAACAAGAGTTATTTCATGTTTTGAACGAGATCATGTGCTTTATGTAAATCTTTCAGCTGATTTATTACAGATGGGAGATGGAGTTATTGAAATCAGAGAGGGGATTGAGCTCCTCAAAAAAAATATAATTAAAAATTTTTCAAAAATTGATTCCGTTGAGATTTTTATCGAAGGAAAAACTGCTTTTGAAAAATAAAAAACATTGACAAAACGGTGTACTTATTAGATAATTAATTTAATACAAGGCTACATCGAATTAGTATAAAAAAGGAGCTTCAAATGAAGAAGACTTTTGGTTTAATTGCAGCTGCTATGCTGCTTGTTGGTGGCGTTGCTTTCGCTGATGAAGCTATGCTCATCGATTTTACTCTTCTGGATGCTGACTGTGTTGCTGACGACAATGGAAATCAGACACAGAACAGTCATACAGTTATGGACTACTCTGTAAGCGCTGGTGCAACTTTCACAGAAGATCAGAAAGATCTTATGAAAACTTCATTGGCACTTCCAGAATGGGAAGTTAAGTTGAACTCATCTGCAAAGACAGTTTCAAGCTTGGCTGACTCAACAGTTGTTGCCGCTCCTGTAAAAGGTGAAGCAGATGTCCCATTTGCTGGCAAAAACGTAATGGGTGTTCGCATCGTATTCCCTACATGGAACTCAAATGCAAATGCTCGCATTGAGCCACCGTTTGATATTCCTGCTTACGAACCATTGGCAACTGCTGATGAAAACGGTGAGCGTCAGGAACCAACAGACGAAGAAAAAGCAAGTGGAAAAACACTTTTCGAAGATGGTTATGGTGTTGTAAAGAACGTAGGAACTGTTAAGTCAATTTCTGTTACAACAATGGGTATGAACTATCCACACGGACTTTATGTTCTTATGGCAGATAATGACGGTGTTGAACGCCGCTACTTTATGGGATACCTTGGTTTCGACGGATGGAAAGAACTCCGCTGGAACAATCCACAGTATATTTCTGAAATTCGTAACCGCGAAATTCGTGTATATCCAATCTATCCACGCGGACTTCCATTTGTTAAGTTCACTGGATTCCAGATTACACGTGATGCTGCTCACATCGGTGGCGACTTCATCGGTTACTTCAAAGACGTAAAGGTTATTTACGACAAGGCACTTCTTACAAGCGACCGCGACATTGCTGATGAAGACCTCTGGGGAATCATTGGTAAGAAAGAAAAGGCTCGCCAGAATGCAGAAATGCAGAGATTCGGTAACAAACAGGTTAACCGCTATCTCGAGAAGGCTAAGCTCGCAACAGAAGATGAATTCACATCTAGCTTGAACTCTGAAGGTGGCTCTAACGCACAGAGCAACGGTGGTCAGGCAGCTGATGCAAAATAATCAACCTGAATAGTTGATTCCAACGCCCTGGAAGTTATTGGTAAATGGTAATTCCCAGGGCGTATTTTTTTTTAACTTCGATGGAAAATAATCTATGGAAACTGCGAATTTAATTTCAAAAAAACAGATACGCGAAATATACGAATCATATACAGATTATTTCAATGAAATAATGGGGAAGGTTATAGAACGTCTTCAGCAGAATATTAGACTTTCTGCTCAGCCTACCTATAAGAGCCGTGTTAAAAGCTTTGATTCTTATTTTAAGAAAATACTTCGCTTAAAACCTGAACAGATGGAAGAAACAAAATCTCTGATTTATCTGACAGATATGATGGGTATCAGGATGATTTGTGCCTTCCTGGAAGATATTAATCTTGGTGTTGAACAGATTAAAAAACTTTTTGAAATTAAAGAAGTTGAAGTAAAGGGTGCAGAAAAGAAATTTTCAGAATTCGGTTATGAATCTGTGCATGTTCTTGTAAAAATCCCGGATGAATTTAAGCCTGCTCTTACAGGCAAATACGAGGGGCTTGCTCCCATATCAGATGAAATTGTCTGCGAAATTCAGATTCGTACAATTTTACAGGATGCCTGGGCAGAGGTAGAACACGAGCTGATTTACAAAACTGAATTTAATCCTTTTGATATTCCGCTTCGCCGTAAGCTTGCTTCAATCAATGCATCGCTTACTCTTGCAGATATCACCTTCCAGGAAATCCGGGATTATCAGAATAAGCTTCAGAGAGAGCTCGATGAAAGAAGACGTTCTTTTTATAGTCTTGCAGATGGTTTCTTGAATGAAAAAACAGAAAAGAAAGAAGAGGATATTAACCGTGTAAGTCCTTTTGTTCAGGGAACTATAGACGATCTTCTTCTTAAGGCAATTGAAGCCCATAACGACGGACATCTTTCCGAGGCTGTTGATATTTACACACGAATTCTTGAGGCAGTGCCTGACTCGGACGGAAATGTCCTTGCTGTAATCCATAAGCATCGTGGTATGGCCTTTTTTGCAATGAACAAGCTGGAAGATGCTCTGGAAGACTTTCAGAAGAGTATAGATGCAGATCCAAAGGCTTTCCGTTCATATTATTATAAGGGAATTGTTTATTCTATTCTCAAAAAATATAAGGAAGCAGCAGAGTGTTATACTAAATCTCTGGCAATAAATGAATTTCAGGCTCATACAAACTTCCGTCGCGCTATGGCTTATTATGAACTTGGTGAATACGAGCAGTCTATGAACGACCTTGATGTTGCCCTCAAGCTTGGAATGAATCCGGATGAATGCAAGCCTTTACAGGAAAAACTTGTTAAAAAATTCGGTATGAATATGTAAAAAAATTTTAAAAATAAAGGTTTAAGCTATTGACGAAAAATGGCTGATCTGATATATTACTTAAAGTCAGAAATGACTTATGTCTCCTTCGTCTAGTGGTTAGGACATCGGGTTTTCATCCCGACAACAGCAGTTCAATTCTGCTAGGAGATGGTCGTACAAAATAAAAGAGCTCACCTTAGGTGAGCTTTTTTATTTTGTACTTACCGAGTTTTAACTTGCCCGCCAAAGGGCGTGCATTTTTTGCTTCGCAAAAAAACGTTAAAACTCGAGAAAATTAAAATATCATAATAAAATGGTGGGATGTGGAAGATTCTGAAGAAAAAGTTGAATATAAAAGTGTAGATGAACTCGAAGCTGGAAATTATATTTCTAACGGTGGTGCTTTATCTAAAATCTCAGATTCTTTCGAAGAGCGTCCTGTTCAGGTTGAACTTCTTCAAAATATTGTTCATGCCTTTAACGAAAATAAGATAGCGGTTTTTGAAGCAGGAACTGGTGTCGGTAAATCATATTCATATTTAATTCCTTCTGTTTTATGGGCCTTGATTAATCATGAACGTGTAATCATTTCTACAGGTACAATTAATCTCCAGCAGCAGTTGTGCGAAAAAGATATTCCTGCAGTAGAAAAAATTGTCGGTAAGAAATTCAAGTATGTTCTAATGAAGGGGCGTCAGAATTATATCTGCTTACGACGTCTAAATGATGCAGTTTCAATTCTTGATTTATTTGAAGGTGAATCTGATGAGCTAAAAAAAATAGCAGAATGGGCTCAGTCTTCACCAACTGGCAGCCGCAGTGATATGACATTTATGCCTTCTGAAAATGTATGGACAAAAATTAATTCAGAAAGTGATGCATGTATGGGAAAAAAATGCCCTTTTTTTGGCCAGTGTTTTGTAATGAAGGTTCGTAAAGAGGCCGCTACAGCAAACATTATTGTTGTAAATCATCACCTTTTATTTGCTGATATAGAATCTCGTCTTAGTGGGGCAGGCTACGAAGATGCGGCTGTATTACCACCATATCATCATATAGTTTTTGATGAAGCCCACGGAATTGAAAATGCGGCAACCAGCTTTTTCAGCGAGAGCGTAAACAGATTCAAGTTAAACAAGCTGATTAATCAGATGTACCGTAAAAGAAAAAATTCTGAGTACGGTCATTTATGCAGTCTGGCGGTACTTTCTTCAAATGAAGAAAAAGCTCAGGATGCTTTTGATCTTACAAATAAAATAAAACTCTCACTGACAAATGTAGAAATTGCAGCAAAAGACCTGCTTGCAAATGAATATACTAAGCGTCTTTACGAAGGCTCTGTTCGGGATTTTGGTCCCCTGCTTGTTGCAATAGGTGAGCTTAGTCGTTCACTTGGCAGCTTTACCGGAATGATCCGGGAAGTGATGGAAGGAATTGAAGAAGATGATAAGGATGCTCCATGTTACTGGGAATCAAAAGTAATCCTCAGACATCTTGAAAGTTATGTAATTTTATTAAAAAATTTTTCAGTCTGGGACGAAAAAAGAGATGATGTTTTCTGGATTCAAAAAAAACGTCTTCCGCCTGATATGATACGCGATGGTGCAGATCCTGATTATATCACTCTAACTCAAACTCCGCTTGATATTTCTCATCTTATGAATGACGGGGTTTTTGAACAGATGTCCAGTGTAATATGTACTTCTGCAACCTTAAAGACCGGACACGACTTTTCTTATTGGATGAGGAGAACCGGAGTTACATTTGCTGGTGAAGACAGAATTTTGAAAGGGGAGTATCCTTCTCCTTTTCCTTACAATAAAAATATGCTTTTCGCGGTACCAAATGATGCACCTACACCTGATAATATTCAGTTTCAGCAATGGGTTGAAATGGCTTTACCGCGGCTTATTCAGGCTGCGGCCGGAAGAACCCTGGTATTGTTTACTTCCTACGAGTCGCTTAAAAGTGCACACAGAACTACGGCTGCAAGTTTACGGAGCTTCACAGGCCGCATCATGAAGCAGGGCGATGATGATAACGGAAAACTGCTTGAGATTTTTAAGAAAGAAAAGGAAAGTGTTTTATTTGCTACTGATTCATTCTGGCAGGGAGTTGATATTCCGGGAGAATCGCTATCCCAGGTAATAATTGTAAAACTTCCTTTTACAGTACCTAATGATCCTGTTTTTGTTGCCCGGGCCGAGGCGATTGAAAAGCGCGGCGGTTCTTCTTTTATGGAATTAAGTGTTCCTGAGGCTGTAATAAAATTCAGACAGGGAATTGGCCGGCTTATCCGCCGTTCAGATGATAAAGGTGTAGTTGTTGTTCTCGATCGCCGTGTATATGAAAAGCGATATGGAAGTATTTTTATTACAAGTATGCCTGAATGTAAAAAAATGTATGAACCTCTTTCAGAAATATGCAGGAGAATAAATTCCTTTATTTTTGACTGAAAATAAAGTATAATCTTATACAAATATATAATAAATGATCTGGAGCTTTTATGTCTCATTTTCTGACTATTTTGTGCTTATTTTCAATGGTAATTCCCGCCAGCTTTGCAAATATTCTTGCGTATCCTGTAAGCAAAAAACTGAGTGTCAGAATTTCAGATTATATTGTTAGAGTTCTTGCACCAAGGCTTTTTGCAATTGTATATACTTACAGACACTTTCATTTCTGGGGTTATGATAATAAAAAGGATGAACTTCCGGAAAACTTTATAATTATTGCAAATCATCAGAGTCTTCTGGATATTCCTCTCTTTATGAACTTTTTACGCGATAAGTCTGTACGCTTTATTGCAAAGGATACTCTTGGACGTCATATACCGCTCGTATCCGAAATGCTGCGTGCTCAGGAACATTGTCTTGTTCCTCGCAAGGCAAAACCAATGGAAGCAATGCGTTATATTTCAGAATTTGGGAAAAAGGTAGTAGAGCGTAATCAGGTGCCTATTCTCTTTCCGGAAGGTTCACGCACACGTGACGGAAATGTTGGAAAGTTTTTTTCTGCAGGTTTCCGTCAGCTTACAGAATCTACAGGTCTGCCTGTAGTTGTATGTGCTCTTGATGGCGGCTGGCAGCTTAGAGATTTACGTAAGCTTATAACAAATCTTAAAAACGGCTGTTACAGAGTTAAGATTCTTAAAATTTATGAGCCGCCAAAAAGTAAGGAAGACTGCAATGCAATTCTTGAAGAATCGCGTATTTTAATGCAGCAGCAGATTGAATACTGGCGACAATTACCAGCAAATAAGAAATAAAAACGATGGTTGAGTAGGCGAAGCCGTATCGAAACCATAGTTAAATAAAAATACGGTGGTTTCGATATACCCTTCGGGCACTCAACCACCGTATTCACATAGTAGTAAAATCTAATACCTTGGATTATTTGAAATCCTTTGGTCTTCTTTCAACACGTTTGCATTTCTGGCATTCTGCCTGATTTCTAAGTCTGCCATTTTCAATCATTGTTTTCATTATGATTTCGCCACCACAGTCAGGGCAAATGAATTTTTGTGTTGCAACAGTTGTACGAGAGTTTTTACTAGCTCCAGCCATTATGTGCCTCCAATCGAATATTCGTATCAAATATAATAATGAGATAATGCGCTAGTGTCAATAATTCAAGTCCAAAAATTCAAAACTTTCATTGACACAAAATATGTAATTTGATACTATGAATGACAGTTAACTATATTTTTTGGGGGTCTCCAATTGGCAGGCAAAAAATCATCTGCAGAGAAAAGACACGCACAGAGCGAAGTTCGCAGACTTCATAATAAAGCAATCAAAAGCACTTGCAGAACTTATGCAAAGCAGTTTGTAGAAGCAGTTCAGGCTAAAGATCAGAAACTTGCTGAAGAAAAATACAAGCAGCTTCAGAAAGAACTCGACAGCGCTCGCAGCAAGGGTGTTTTGAAGAGAAATGCTGTGTCTCGCAAAAAGTCAAGAATGATGAATCTTTACAATGCTACATTCGCAGCAAAATAACATTTTTGATTAATGCTTATGAAAAACCAGTTGATTAAATCAACTGGTTTTTTTTATACTGAAAATGTATTCATAAATTGAAAAAGTCAGGAGAAATAGTAAATGTCTGAAATAAAGGTAACAAAAAGTGACCTGATAGATGCAGTTTATAAATCAACTGATATTGAAAAACAGAATATTCAAAAAGTAATAGACAGTTTTCTATTACATACAAGAGAATATCTTGAAAAGGGTAATACTATAGAATTACGTGGTTTTGGTACCTTTGAAGCAAGACTTAGAAAAGGCCGTTCTTCTGCTAGAAATCCAAAAACTGGCGAAACCTTTAAGGTAGAACCTCATTATGTTGCTGCTTTCCGTGCAGGTCAGATTCTGAAAGAGAAACTCTGGAATCTAAAGAAAAAATGAAAAAGAATACAAGTAATCTTCCTGCCTGTAAAACTATTCTTCCCAGAATTATTTTATTAATAATTGCCTGTCTTTTATTCTGGCTGGCAAGACCAAATATTTTTTTTGACGACGGCTGTAGTTTTCTTGCCTGGTTCAGTTATTTTCCTGTTTTATATTTGATTAAAAAAAGCAGCTTAGGAGAAGCTCTTATATATGGAGCTCTATACGGAGTAATAGCCTATGGGCTTACCGGATACTGGCTGCAGTCTTTTCATCCACTTGGTCTTATAATTCTCTGCACAGGTTATATGATAATCTGTGCTTTCTTCTTTCTGGTTTTAAAATGGGCAGATATAATAAGTATTAAAAACGGCTGGCTTTTACAGTTTTTTTGTATCTGTGCTTATGAATACCTTAAGACACTAGGCTTTTTTGGTATAAGCTATGGAGTTACAGCCTATACTCAGTGGAAGTTTATAAACCTTATACAAATCACCTCTCTTACTGGAGTATTTGGTTTAAATATGATAGTAATTTTTCCATCAGCCTTTTTATTCAGTTTGATTTACAAAAAACAGGAAAAACACAGATTACTGAATACTGTTGATTCAACAAGAAAGTCTCATATTTCTGCTTATGTAAAAAAAGAACAGGCTCTTGCAGTCACATCATTGAAATTGACTTATTTTTGCGGAGCAGTCTGGAGTTTTCTTTTCATTTCTTCAATCATTTATGGTTATTTGAGTATTCATCAGAATAATTACGATAAATACGTTACGGTAGCAGCCATTCAAAATAATGAAAGCCCATGGAAAAATGGAATAGAAGAATATTCAAAAAATGTAAAAAATCTGATTCAGTTAACGGAGGAAGCTCAGGCTCTTTCAAACGATATTGATTTTATAATATGGCCTGAAACAGCAGTCGCACCATCGATTGTGTATAATTATGATTATGGTACAGATGTCCGTCGCTTTATGCTGGTTTCTCAACTTTTAAACTTTTTTGATGAAAACAATGCAGTTTTCATAACGGGAAATGCACATCAGGTAGAATTTAAATCTGCAGAAAAAATTCAATACAACAGTGCTCTGGTTTTTGAATCGGGAAAAAATGTTCATCCGCCTGAGCCGGGTATTTATTCAAAAATCAAACTTGTGCCATTTACAGAAAGCTTTCCCATGAAACATATTTTTCCGCTTCTATATGTAAAGCTCCTTAATGGCAATACACATATGTGGGAAAAAGGTGATGAATATTCAGTATTTGATTACCGGGGATTAAAGTTTTCTACACCAATATGCTTCGAAGATACCTTCAGTACAATATGTCGTAAAATGGTATTGAATGGATCCAGATGCTTTTTTAATTTAAGTAATGATTCCTGGTCAAATAGCATTCCCTGTCAGAGACAGCATCTTGCAATGGCGGTTTTCCGATGTGTAGAAAATGGAGTTCCAGCTGTAAGAAGTACAGCAAGTGGTGTTACCTGTATAATTAATACAAATGGAGTAATTGAAAAAGCTGCTCCTGAATTCTGTCAGGCTTATATAATTGGGAAAGTACCGCTTATTTCCGGCAATAAGCTTACTTTGTTTACGAGAAGCGGTGATGCAGCCGGAATTGCAGCTGTGGTCATAAGTGCATTTATATTGCTTATACAATCGATTATTGTTATAATTAAAATAATTAGAAATAAATAATTACAGGTGAACTGATGGCTGAAAAAAACGAAATCGAAAAAAGAAATATTACAGTTTTTGGTGAAGAAACAGAATTTGATGGAGTTCTTGAATTCAGCGATCGTCTTGTAATTACTGGCAAATTCAGCGGAAAGATTAATGCACCTACAGGTGATCTTGAAATTGCAAAGAATTCAGTTTGTAAGGTTGATAAAATTGATGCAAATTCAATTATCGTTGCCGGTGGCAATGTTTCTGGTGATATGAATGCTGCAGAGCGTGTAGAAATCTGTTCTGGCAGTAAAGTAAATGGAAATATTACAACTGCAAGAATCAGGATTGCAAATAACGTTGAGTTCAGCGGTGATGTAAATATGCTTGATAAGGAACCTGATGTTGACTTGTTCTCTGTAGCATCTTCAGAATATAAGCAGGCTATGATTATTCACAGTGATGTTATAAAGTAGCCTAAAAATCAGCAAAAAAAAAGCCGACTTGACAGAAATTTAAAAAAGGATGATAATAAAACTATCGGGACATTTTCTATCTTGTCTGTCCCAAAAAATCAAATAAATCTGGTGTTTTTTAATTTTTTTATTATAAATAAAATCAAAATCTAATTACAATTTATCATGAGGATTTTTTAATGGCAGCATTAAGAAAACGTCGTACAACAGACGAAAACGCAGCACAGGAGCCTGCAGAAGAAGCACAGGCTACACTTGATTTTGGTTCTAATGAACCTGAAACACAAAACGAAGCGCCGGCTACAGAAGAGCATTCAGAAGCCCCGGCAGAAACAGCTTCCGAAACAGTTGAAGAAAGTTCTTCTGGTGAACAGAATGAAGAAGGGCAGGAAGCTGGAAAGGTTATCGTAAAGAAACGCCGTGTTGTAAAAAAGACAGAAGAAACAGAAGAAAATCAAGGGGCTGCTCAGGCACCTCAAACTCCGTCAGAAGAAAAGCACTTTAATAACAATAATAATTACCGTTATCAGAATAATCAGAACAGAAATAACTTTAATAGAAAAGGTCCTGGAATGCGTAAGCCTTATGGTCGTGGTTCTTATACACCTCCTAGTCCTGAGGTTGCAGAAATGATGGCTGCCGAGGCTGCCGCTGCTGCTGAGGAAAATGCAAATAAGCCACGACTTTTGATTAATGAACTTACAAAAGAATCTATGCCAGAACTTCGTGAGCGGGCAATTCAGTATGGCTTTACTGCCGACGATCTTGCTCCTATGAAAAAGCAGGATTTGATTTTTGTAATTCTTAAAGCTCATACAGAACACGGTGGAATTATTTTTGCAGAAGGTTCTCTTGAGATTTTGCCTGACGGTTATGGTTTCTTACGCAGCCCTCAGAACTCTTATCTTCCAGGTCCTGATGATATTTATATCAGCCCTAGTCAGATTCGTCTTTTCAATCTTAAAACAGGTGATACAGTTTACGGACAGACTCGTTCTCCAAAAGAAGGCGAGCGTTTCTTTGCTCTGCTTCGCATTGAAAAAATCAACTATGACGAACCTCGCGTAGCACAGACCCGCGTTCCTTTTGAGAATCTTACACCGCTTTATCCAAATGAAAAGCTTCGTCTTGAAACTGTTTCAACAGAAGTTTCAACACGTATCGTAGATCTCTTTGCACCAATTGGTAAAGGTCAGCGTCTTTTGATTGTTGCGCCTCCAAAAGCCGGTAAGACAATCCTTATGCAGAAAATTGCAAATGCAATCACAACAAACAACCCCGAAGTATATCTAATCGTTCTTTTGATTGATGAGCGTCCTGAGGAAGTTACAGAAATGGAACGCGCAATCAAGGGTGAAGTTATTTCTTCTACCTTTGATGAGCAGGCTACCCGCCACGTTCAGGTTGCAGAAATGGTACTTGAGAAGGCAAAGCGTCTTGTAGAGCATAAGCGTGATGTTGTAATCCTTCTTGACTCAATTACCCGTCTTGCCCGCGCTTACAACCAGACAGTTCAGACTTCTGGTAAAGTACTTTCTGGTGGTGTTGACTCTAACGCTCTCTTTAAGCCAAAACGCTTCTTTGGTGCTGCACGTAATGTAGAAGAGGGTGGTTCTCTTACAATCATTTCTACAGCCTTGATTGAAACCGGTTCCCGCATGGATGAAGTTATCTTTGAAGAGTTCAAGGGAACCGGTAACTCAGAAATCGACCTGGACCGCAAGCTTGCTGAACGCCGTCTCTTCCCGGCTATCAACATCAAAAAATCTGGTACCCGTAAAGAGGAACTTCTCCTTACAGAAACTGAGCTCCAGAAAATCTGGATTCTGCGCAAGGTTCTTAACCCGATGGAAGATGTCGATATTACAGAACTCATCCTCGACCGCATGAAGAAGAGCAAGACCAACGAGGCCTTCCTCGCAAGTATGAATGCAGGCACCGCGGGAATAGAATAAAGAATAACACAAGCAATATTGACTATATGTATTGTTTTTTTTATAATAATATAATCATTTTTATCTTGTGATATTATTTATGGAATTAGTTGACGGTAGCGGAATGATGGAAGTTCGTAATGAACAAGCCAGGGGCAGCCGGGCGTAATATCGGGCAAGAATATAGGAGTTATAACAATGAAAAAGGGAATTCACCCAGACTACCAGCTTACAAAAATTACCTGCGTTTGCGGTAATGTAATCGAAACACGTTCAACTGTAAAAGACATCCACGTTGAAATTTGTTCAGCTTGCCACCCATTCTATACTGGTAAGCAGAAGCTCGTTGATACTGCAGGTCGTATTGACCGCTTCAACAAGCGCTACGGAATTAAAGACAACAAGTAGTTTTATAAAAGACTTCCAGTTTGGACGTCTTTTTTATATGCTCTTACGTAAAAAAAATGCCTTGGCCAACGGGGATGATGTTGTCCAAGGCATTTTTTATTACTCCGAGCACATAAAAAAGAATCTCAGTTGAATAATAAAACTACTTATTATCTTTATTTTAACGTGAAGGTCCATACCTTGTGTGGTTTCTTACCTTCATAGTCTGCAGGAATTGTCTGCTCTGTAATTTCTTTCCAGGTGAACTCGGAGCCAGCTGCAGTTTTTGGAGGGATCTTACTGATATCAAACTTTATTCTTTCTGAGTTTGTAGAGAAGTAGAGCCTTCCGCTCGGTGCCAGAATATTCAGACAATCCTTTACCAGCTGAGGCCAGTCACGGTTAATATCAAGAACATCGCTTGTTGCCTTGCTGTTTGAAAAAGTTGGCGGGTCTAGAATAATCAAATCATAAAGCTCTTCAGCTGCAAGCTTTCCACCTTTTGCTGCAACTGCTTTTTCCTGTAAAAAGACCTGACAGTCTGCACGGGTAAAATCATATTTCTTTTTATCAGTAAAGCCATTTAATTTCATATTATCTTTTGCCCAGGCAAGATAAGTGTTCGATAAATCAACTGATTCAACATAGCTTGCGTTACCTTGGGCTGCATAAACAGAAAAACTTCCTGTATAACAGAATAGATTTAAAACTCTTTTTTTGCTGCAGTTGTCGCGAACTGTGGCTCGAAGAGGCCTGTGGTCAAAGAAGAGTCCTGTGTCCAGGTAGCTTGTAAGGTCCAGACGGAAGAGCTGGCCCTGTTCCAGTACGAGGCCTTCAACAGGAGATGCTGAAACAAGTTCAGCATGACAGGTTTTGTTGTACTGGTCGTCATCCTTGTGGCTCTTGTGTCCGCGGGATTTTTTGATTATGTGGCTTATATCAATTCCAAGTATGTCTGCGGCAGCTTTTGCCATTGCATCAAGCCATAAAGTTTCTTCTTCATCAGCTTTTTCGTAAGGACGTTCATATAAATAAAGTACGGCCCAGGTGCGTTCTTTAATTTCTTTTTCTATGACCGGGTCATTTGCAGAAAGTCTTTCATTCTGGGCTGACATAAAGCGAGCCGCTTCGAGGACTGAATCAACTCCATCCGGTAAAAACTCGTATAAATCAAGCGAAACCGGCACTTCTGGAATATCTCTGTCATATAATCTGTAGCAGCTTACGCGATTTTTGCGCATCTGCTTACGGAGCTCTTTATATTTTCTTCGTAATCGGTTTGAAAAAAGTTCTGCCTGATATGAAGTTTTGTTATCCATATTATTTGAATTATTCATATGGCGATTTTAACATATATCTGTTATAATTAAAATATGACTGCAACCGAAAAATATCTTGCCATGAATAACGAGTTTTGCAAACTGCGTGATGCCATATACGAAAGTAATGTCGTAGAAGCAGATGAAGATCCACAGATTCAAAAGACAGTTGAAGCTGCGCTTGGTATTTTGTGTCAGTATCTTGATTATTATAAGGACTTGAATAAAGTAAAGTCGAGGGAGAAAAAATGAAAAAAAATTTATCAGTTGTTCTTAGCATTCTTTTTGCTATCTGTCTCTTAGGCACACTTTTGCTTTCTGTTGTGCGCAATAACTTCAGTTATTCTAAGCTTGTAAAAATGGCAGGCGAGATGATGAAGCCTGTGTCTGTGGCACCAGTTGATGATGGACTTTTCCATCCGGGGGATATCCGCTATTCACTTGCTGCCTATGAAGAATATGGTGATTTTGGAGATTTTGATTTAAGCAGTATTGATTTGTCTTCAATTGACCTTACAAATATGGATGTTAATGAAATTGTTCAGTCTTATCTTGATGCTGCAGGAATTGAAGTTGAGCCAGAATTCATTGCAGAGGTTCTTGCTTCTCCAGAGGTTTCTCAATTTGTTGACCAGTATGTAGGTGAAATTGTTGACTATGTTACAGGAGCTTCTGAAGAACTTAATATTAACACAGATGATGTTTTAAACGTTATGAATAAGTCTCTTGATATGTATGAAGAGCATACCGGCGAAGTTATTGACAGATCTGGAATGAAGGAAGCTGTAGAAAGCAACGTTGCTGAAGCAAAGGCAAGTATTCAGGAAAGCCTTGATGTTGTAAAGGAAGAGAACTCAGAAAGTCTTGAAGCACTTAAACAGGTTGATTTCTTCCTTTCATTAAAGTTCTTCCTTATCTGTGCTGGCCTATGCCTTCTTCTTGCTTTGCTTATTCTTTTGATTAACCGTAATATTTTTGCATGGCTCAAATATGTATTTATGCCATGCTTTATCGATGGTTTGATTATTTTTATTGCAGCTTGCGTAGCAGGCGGTATTCTTCCTGGAATTATTAAGAATGCACTTGAAGTATATGCTCTTCCAAAGGGAATTTACGAGGGTATCTGGAGTCTTGTTTCTACAGTTCTTGGTCAGATGAAGATTTATGGCCTTGTAGCTGCTGTACTTGGAATTGGACTCTTTGTTCTCGGTGCAACTTTGGGTAAAAATAAAGCAGATAAATAAAAGCCGGGTTTTAGGGGGCGCAGCCTCCTAGGAGAGGGGGTAGGCCGCAACGAATGTGCGGCCGAGGGGGAGACTTCCCCCTTATTAAAAAAAACATTATAATTGTAGTCTCTTAATTTGAATGAATCCCGCGGCCTGTGTGTACGCGGGCAATTATATTTTTTACGCGGCCCTGTGTGGTTCGCAAAAGGAATCTTATGGATTTTACAGAATTTGGTCTTGATGAAAGACTTTTGAAGGGAATTGAAGCCGCCGGTTATGTGACTTGTACACCGGTTCAGGAACAGGTAATTAAGGCTTCTAAGGCAGCAGAAGGTGCAAAGGGCCCGGATTTGTATGTTCAGTCTCAGACTGGAACTGGAAAAACTTGTGCGTATCTCGTAGCAGTTATTGGCGAGATGATTAAGGCTGAAAATGCAGGCAAAAAGTGTTTGATTCTTGCTCCAACCCGTGAGCTTGCTGTTCAGATTGAAGAAGAAGCAAAGGTTCTTGTTGGTACAAGCGGACTTAAGGCTTTCTCTGTTTATGGCGGAGTTGGTTATGAAAAGCAGATTGCGGCTTTGAAGAAGGGTGTTGATATTGTTATTGGAACTCCTGGCCGTGTAATCGATTTGAACGAAGGCGGAAACCTTGACCTCAGTAATGCTCACTTCTGCGTAATTGATGAAGCTGACCGCATGTTTGATATGGGATTCTACGATGACCTGCGAAAGATTTTGAAAAAGCTTCCTGAAGCAGAAACTCGTCAGACAATGCTTTTCTCTGCAACTCTTAATACTTATGTTAAGAACCTTGCCTGGGAATATACCCGTGATCCTGTTGAAATTACAATTGAAGCAGAAAATATTACAGTAAGTGAAATTCAGCAGGAGCTTCTCCACGTTTCTTCTGATGAAAAAATGAAGCTTCTTGTTGGTATTTTGAAGCACGAAAATCCAGAATCAGCAATCATCTTCTGTAATACAAAACGTTCCTGTGAAGTTATTGCAAAGCGTCTTGTAATCAATGAGATCCAGGCTGAATTTATGATTGGCGACCTGCCACAGAGCAAACGTCTTGCTATTTTGAAGAAGTTTAAAGCGGGGGAAATTAAGATTCTCGTTGCAACTGATGTTGCTGCCCGTGGTATTGATGTTGATGATCTTGCACTGGTAATTAACTATGACCTTCCTGTTGAAGCTGAAAACTATGTTCACCGCATTGGCCGTACAGCCCGTGCCGGAAAATCCGGAAAGGCTTACACCTTCTGTTCTGAACAGGATGTTTACAACCTTCCTGCAATTGAGCGCTATATCGAAATGCAGATTCCTGCCACTGTTGCTTATCCTGAGCAGATGGAAGAAGACAAGTCTGCCGGTATGTATATTAAGACAGAAAACTGGCGTGGCGATGATGATTATGATAACCGCGGCGGTTACCGCAAAGGTAAGGACGGCGACATTCATAACAGACGTCGTGATGACAGAGGTGACAGACACGGACATGGTGGACACGACGGTCACGGAAAGAAAGGTGACGGATATAAGAAAGACGGTTACAAGAAAGACTATAAGAAGGGCGGAAAAGGCCATGATGACAAGCGAGGAAAGAAACCTTACATTGATCCTGCAAAACTTGAAGGTCTTTCTTACGAAGAGCGCATGAAGATGTATAAGGAAGCTTATGCTTCCGGAAGTGTATCTAAGGGTGCAAAAGACATCTACAAAAACGGCGGTTACAAAAAAGACAGCTATAAGAAGGGGTCTTACAAGAAGGGTGATTATAAGAAGAATGGAAAGAAGTCTTATAATCAGCCACAGGCTCAGAAGCCGGTTGAACAGAAGAAGAGCTTCTGGCAGAAGGTAAAGTCTTTCTTTGGACGTTAAGAGGGGAATTAAATGATTACAGTTAGTGATGTAAGCTTGTCCTTCAGCGAAAAACCGCTTTTTAAGGACGTTAATCTTAAATTTAACAAAGGAAACTGTTATGGAATTACTGGTGCTAACGGTGCCGGTAAGTCTACATTTTTGAAGCTGCTGAGCGGGGAACTTGAAAAGGATTCCGGCCAGATTTTTATGACTCCGGGCGAGCGTATGGCAGTTTTGAAGCAGGATCACTTTGCTTTTGACCAGTACTCTGTAAAAGAAACTGTTATGATGGGATACCCGAAGCTTTACGAGGTAAGCAAGGCCCGCGACGAAATCTATGCAAAATCAGATTTTACAGAAGAAGACGGAATTAAGTCTGCAGAGCTCGAGGCTGAGTTTGGTGAGCTTGGCGGTTATGAAGCAGAAAATGATATTGAACAGATGCTGAGCGGTCTTGGTTTGGAAGAAGAGTTCCACGACAAGATGATGAGCGAGCTTGATGAAGGTCAGAAGGTTCGTGTTTTACTGGCACAGGCTATTTATGGTAACCCTGATGCACTTCTTCTCGATGAGCCTACAAACGGTTTGGATATTGAATCAATTACCTGGCTTGAAAACTTTTTACTGGACTTTGAAAATACAGTAATTGTAGTTTCCCATGACCGTCACTTCTTGAACACAGTTTGTACTTACATCTGCGATATCGACTTTGGAAAGATTACTCAGTTCTCTGGTAACTACGACTTCTGGTATCAGATGACTCAGATTATGCAGCGCCAGGCTCATGAGCAGCAGAAGAAGACTGAAGATAAGATGAAGGACTTGAAAGAGTTCATCCTCCGCTTCTCTTCTAACGCTTCTAAGGCTAAGCAGGCAACATCACGTAAAAAGATTTATGACAAATTGGCCGACAGCCTCGAAGAGATTCCTGTTTCTACACGTAAATTCCCTTATGTAAACTTTAAGGCAGACCGCGAGATTGGAAACAACGTTCTTGAAATTAAAGGTTTGAACTATAAAGATGCTGATGGCAACGAGCTCTTAAAGAACTTCAGTCTTACAGTAAACCGCACCGACAAAATTGCCTTTGTTGGTATTGAGCATAATTCTGTTACTGCACTTTTTGATATTATTAACGGAGTTAAAAAGCCAGATAGCGGTGAGTACTTCTGGGGACAGACAACTTCGCAGACTTATCTTCCACGTGATAATTCAGACAGCTTCAATAACGACCTGAATATTACAGAATGGCTCAAGCAGTATTCTAAGGAGCAGGATGATGCTTATGTACGCGGCTTTCTTGGACGCATGCTCTTTAGCGGCGATGAATCTTTGAAAAAGGTTAAGGTTCTTTCCGGAGGAGAGAAGGTTCGCTGTATGCTTTCTAAGCTTATGCTCAGCGGTGCAAACTGTATTACAATGGATGACCCTACAAACCATCTGGACCTTGAAGCAATCCAGTCTCTCAACGAAGGTTTGATTTCTTTCCCTGGCGTTCTGCTTTTCAGCTCACATGACCACGAGTTCATTCAGTCTATCGCAAACCGCATTGTGGAAATAACTCCAAACGGAATTATCGACCGTATGATGAGTTTTGATGACTATATCAGTGACCCTCAGGTAAGCGAGCTCCGTAAGAAGCTTTACGAAGGTACAGGTAAGAAGATTAAGTATCGAGTTTAATTGTCATCTTCAATAAATAATAGAGTGTCATGCTCGGGCTGCATTGTGTGTCATCTTCGGGCTTGACCCGAAGATCTAGACATCACAGCGATTTCTAGATTCCCGGATCAAGTCCGGGAATGACAAAAAAACTTGTCTTTTTAAACTCTTATTATTACCTTCAAAGTATGCAGGAATATTTTGTTTACATCCTTGCCAACAATTCTCATTCAACTCTCTACGTCGGAATGACAAACGACTTAAAACGCCGGCTTTATGAACATCAAAACAAACTGGTTCCAGGCTTCACAGAAAAATACAATGTAAACAAACTTGTGTATTATGAAAAAACAACAGATGTAAAGGCTGCAATTCAAAGAGAGAAGAATCTCAAAAAATGGAACAGAGCCTGGAAATTGGAATTGATAGAGAAGAATAATCCAACGTTTAAGGATTTGAGTTTAGAGTGTGAATAAACTTTGATGTCATTGTCATGCTACAAAATAGTGTCATTGTCGGGCTGCATTATGTGTCATCTTCGGGCTTGACCCGAAGATCTAGATCGGACTGAGATTTATAGATTCCCGGGGCAAGCCCGGGAATGACACAGAATGTAAAGCACGGGAATGACACAAAAGTATTGACCCTATAATCTCTTCCGCGTAATATATAACCCTATGCTTGACCTGGAATCCCTGAAAAAAGAGCTTAATCCTCAGCAATATAGAGCCGTAACTACAACTGAAGGCGCAATTCTGATTATTGCCGGCGCCGGAAGTGGTAAAACCCGTGTAATTACATTCCGTATTGCCCACATGCTGGATAAGGGAATTCCACAAAGCTCAATTCTGGCCCTTACCTTTACAAACAAAGCTGCCAAAGAAATGGCAGACCGAATCAAAACCCTTACAGAAAAAAAGCTGCAGAATCTTACGGTTTCTACCTTCCACGCTTTTGGTGTAAAGATTCTTCGCCAGGATATAGACAAGCTTGGCTGGCGTGAAAACTTTTCTATTTATGATGAAACAGACCGTGTTGCCCTTATCAAGGAATGTGGCCGCGAGCTTAAGTTTTCTCCGGAAGCAATGGATATTTATACGATAGGAAATCTTATTTCAAATATCAAAACCGGCCGCAAAAACTGGGAAACTGCAAATGACATGTACCGCCCTCTTTACGAGCTTTATCAGGAAGGACTAAAACTCTATAATGCAGTTGATTTTGACGACCTGATTGTTCTGCCGATTAAACTCTTCCGCGAGTTTCCTGAGGTTCTTGCCCGCTATCGTGAGCGTTACAAGTACCTCATGGTAGATGAGTTTCAGGATACAAGCCATCAGCAGTATGAAATGATGCACCTGCTTGCAGATAAAAACGTAGCAGTTGTAGGTGACGATGACCAGTCAATTTATTCCTGGCGTGGTGCAGATTATCAGAATATCGTAAATTTTGAAAAGGACTTTGATGTAACTGAAATCCGCCTTGAACAGAATTACCGTTCAACAGGAACTATTCTCGAGGCTGCCAATGGTGTAATCAGCCATAACACAAACCGCAAGGACAAAAAACTCTGGAGCGGTAAAGGAGCTGGTAAACCGATAGAGCTTTTTATGCCATTAAACGAAAGTGATGAAGCTGACTTTATTTCAGAATCTATTCTTGGAATTGCAGTGGAAGAAAAGCGTAAGTATGATGACTTTGGCGTACTTATGCGGGCAAATACACAAAGCCGATATATTGAGGAAGCTTTCTTAAAAAATAACATACCTTACACAATGAGCGGTGGTACTTCCTTTTTTGAACGCAAAGAAATAAAAGATGTAATCTCTTACCTCCGTGTTATTTCAAACCATGATGATGATATAAATCTGCTTCGTATTATTAATACGCCTCGCCGCGGAATTGGACGTGCCGCAATCCAGCTGATGAATGACGCAGCTGAATTAAACGGTTGTACACTATGGAATGCAATTGATTATCTTATTCATGCAGAAGCCTCTCAGGCAAGTGATGTATTAAAGGAAGATTTACAGGCCTTTGTAGATATAATTGAAGGAAACCGACAGAAGCTTTTGAGTGGCCGAGGTCTCGCCGCAAAGGTTCGTCAGTTTGTTGATGATATTGATTACAAAAGTTACCTTGTTTCTGAATATCCGAAAAGTGAAAAGGCAGTAAGCTATAAATTAAAAAATATTGAAGAGTTTACTCAATTTATTGATACCTGGGAAAACGACCCGGACAATACTAATCCGAATCTCTACAGTTACTTAAACAGAATTACTCTTGCCAGTCATGACAATGGTGATGATGAAAGCAATAAAGGTAAAGTAAACCTCATGACAATACATGCTTCTAAGGGGCTGGAATTTCCGGTTGTTTTTATAGCGGGAGTTGAAGAAGGTCTTATTCCCCATGCCCGTTCCGTTGAAGAAAATAGTGGCGATGTAGAAGAAGAAAGAAGATTGTTTTACGTTGCAATTACAAGAGCCCGGGAAAAACTGATAATGACTTCCTGCCAGAAAAGGAAAAGACGCCAGTTCAAAAATGATGACACCTATTCAGGAAGTCCATTTGATTATATTGAAGTTACACCAAGCCGCTTCCTCGATGAAATACCTGCAAATCTTGTAGAATACCATGAGCCAAAGCAGCTCACCGAGGAAGAAACCGGAGCAATGTTCAGCGACTTTTTAAGTACACTGAAATCAAAAATGTAGAAAATCTATATAAACTAGATCTTCGGGGCAAGCCCGAAGATGACAAGCTACGTTATGTGTCATTCCCGGACTTGATCCGGGAATCTAGAATTTCTCTGTCTTGTCTAGATTGTCGGGTCAAGCCCGACAATGACATAAATTGCGTTTGCTTTTAACTAAAAATCCTTGTATAATATATGCAACAAAAAACATACAGGGAATAAAAAATGAATAATCAGGTAAGTGCTTTTCTTTCTGCACATAATTTTGTAAATCATGTTGATGTACTGAGTGTTGCTCAGGCAATTCTTTATGACATGAAAAAAGGCTTAAAGAAGAAAGGAGCAGATCAGGATATGATCCGTACCTTCTGTAATCCGCCGGAAAAATCAGCTAAAAATCAGAGTGTAATTGTAATTGATGCGGGTGGAACAAACTTCCGTTCCTGCCTGGTAACTTTTGATGCTGATGGGCAGGCACAGATTTCCGAAATGGAAAAGACCCGCATGCCTGGCGTAGAGCGCGAGCTTTCCCGCAAAGACTTTTTTGAACAGATTGCAAATAATCTGGAACATCTTAAAAATAAATCAGACAGAATTGGTTTCTGCTTCTCTTATCCAATGGAGATTCAGGAGGATGGAGACGGTATTCTTCTCGGCTTCTCAAAAGAAGTAAAGGCTCCTGAAGTTGTAGGCTCTAAGATTGGCGCCTGCCTCAAGGAAGCTCTCGCTGCCCACGGCTGGAACAGCATAAAGCGCATTACTCTTTGTAATGATACTGTTGCAGCTCTGCTTGCCGGTGCTGCCTGCGCTGAAGACGGCGACCGTTATTCTTCTAACATCGGCTTTATTCTTGGAACCGGTATGAATGCGGCTTATATTCAGCCTGACTGCGATTGCTGCAATATCAAAAAGCAGATTGTTGTATGCGAAAGCGGAAAATTCCTTCGCGTAAATCGTTCTGATTTTGATGTAGATTTTGATAAAACTACCGTAAAACCTGGAACCTTCTTCCTTGAAAAGCTCTGTTCTGGTGCTTATCTTGGACCAGTTTCATGGTTTGCCCTTAAGGCTGCAGCTAAAGACGGCTTGTTTACAGAAAAAACAGCATCTGCAATCAATGGTCTTGAAACTCTTACTCTCATTGAAATGGATAAGTTCCTTCATCATCCTTATAATAAAGACTGCGTACTCGGTAAAATTGCCTGCGAAGTTGCAAGTGATGAAGATGTAGATAAAATGTTCCAGATTCTGGATGCAATTGCGGAACGTTCTGCCCGCTATTCTGCTGCAATTCTTACTGCATGTGCTGTGAAAACTGGCGAAGGTAAGAATGCTGCAAAACCAATCTGCATTTTGTGTGATGGTACAACATTCTTTAAGACTTACAAGGTTCGTGAACGCGTTTACGGCTATCTTGATGAAGTACTTACACGCCAGCTTGGAATCTACTGGAATATTGTATCTTGTGATAATGATATTACTTTGGGTGCGGCAATAAGCGGCTTGATTGACTAAGGGGTAAAAACGAGGGGGAAATATGTCTTTCAAAAAGTCTTTAGGTAAGTCTTTTGTTCTATTAATTATAATTCTCATTCTTCTGGCAGGCGGACTTTTATGGTTCGACTACCTTGGTGTAGTTCACGTAAAATCTGTATTTTCACCTGCCTATAAGATTTTAAAGAAAGACCCTCAAACTTCTTCTACCGCTACACAGTCACGTCCCCTCGTGGCTAATCTTGATGAAGATAGACTCAGAAAGCAGCGCGAAGCTCTTGATATCTTCAAAGAAGAGCTTGATAAGCGCGAATCTGACATTCAGGCTGCAGAAAAGCAGAATGAAGAGGTAAGTGCAGAGCTTGCTGAGCGTGAAAAAAATCAGGAAGAGCGAGAAAAAACATTTAACCTGAAAGTAAAAAAATACGATGATAAGAATATAAACGTTGAACAGATTGCTAAAAATCTGAATGGCATGAGGCCTGAAGCAGCGGTTGGCATTCTTGTTGCGATGGATGATCAGACTGTTATTGACGTCCTTCGCAAAGTCGAAGAGATTGCTGCCGCAGAAGGTTCTTCGTCTATGGGTTCATACTGGCTTTCTTTAATGCCATCTGACCGGGCTGCAGAAATACAGCGGAAGATGCTGAGTAAACCAGAGTCCCTCGACTAACATTCAGAACTGGCAAATCTTCAACGCATTAAGGAGATTTGCCAAGTGTCATATCAGGCAATCACAGATATCATCGCTAATCAGTCTCAAGGACAAGATTTCCTCTTATCTGCTGCAGTAAAAGATTCTCCTCAACAGTCTTCGGTTTCTTTCGCCGACGTTCTTGCGTCATTTAATAAGGAAGAAAGTAAGGTAGAAGCACCGAAACAGCCTGAGTCTGCAAAGACTTCAGAGCCGGAAAAGACTGAAAAAACGGAGAAAGAAGCTGAAAATCAGGTTGAAAAGGCAAAAGAACCTGAAAAAACTTCAGAAAATGTAACAGAAAAGACGGATTCTAAAGATTCTGACAAAAAAATAGATGATAAAAACGAAAAGTCAGAAAAGTTCGCAGTAAAAGATGAAAAGAATCTTCAGGCAAAAGAAAAGCCGGAAGCTTCTTATACTGCAAAAAAAGCCGTTAAAGACGTAAAAGACTCAAAGAAAGACAAAAAACTTACAGAAAAAGATTTTTCGCGTCTTAATGAAATTGCAGAAAAAGCTGATTCAGAAAATGACCTTTCAAAATTTGCTGCTGCCAGCCAGAAGCTTTCTGAAAATGATGAAAAGCTTTCTGTTAAAACTGATGCTGAAAATGAATCTGAAATAAAAATTAATACAGATGCTTCTGCACAAATTGCAATGAAGGAAGTTTCTTCTTCTGGAGATAATTCAAAGGAAACATCTGAATTTGATTTTTCCGGTGGGGAAGAAAAGAGTAAAAAGCAGTTTGCTCTTGATAAGGATGGAAAAATCACAGTTGAAGATCTTCGAACAAAAGCAGCAGAAGAAACAGAGCCTGCAGAGTCTAAGAAATCAGCTATTAAAACCAGTGACATTAAACTAACTAACGATAGTACGGCTGTAATGAGCGTGGAACTTAATCCAAATGCCGAAGCAGATGTTCTTTCTTTGAACACTCAGACTGCTGCAAGTAATGGTTCTAACTTCCAGGCTATGCTTTCTAATCAGCTTAGTAATGTTGCACCGGAATTTGTAAAGGCTGGTAATCTCGTACTCAAAGATAATAATCAGGGAACAATTAATCTTATTCTGCATCCGGATGATCTTGGTAATGTAAAGATTCATTTGTCTCTTGATGGCAAGACCCTGAGTGGTCATATAACAGTTGCAACTAAAGAAGCTTTGCAGGTTTTCAAGGATAACGCAGAAACCTTGCGTGAAGCTTTCATAAAGAGCGGCTTTGATGCTGCAAGCTTCGATGTTGCAATGAATAACGGTGGTTCTTTCAATCAGAGCATGGGCTTTGAAGGACAGGACGAAACAAGAAACATGTTTGCAAAACGTGCTTATGGAGAATCGGCTGGGGGGCTTAGTGCCGAGCTTGATGATATCTTCGAAAATACTGTAGATATCTCAAATTATTCTGTAAACATCGTTGCGTAAACTGACGATAGTAAAAAAGATCAGGTCATTCCGAACTTGTTTCGGAATCTCTTGAAAAGATGCTGAAACAAGTTCAGCATGACGGACGTGTAAGGAGAAATGATGGAACTACTTAGCACACAAAACAGTATTAACACTCAGATGAGTGCGAGCGAAATGCTTATGGTTGAAAACGAAGTAAACAACTATAACAAAACGCTCGTTGTGGAAGGAAGAAAAACTTCCAATGTATTAGGAAAGGACGACTTTCTGAAGCTTTTAATTACCCAGCTTCAGAACCAGGATCCAACCAGCCCTATGGAAAATACAGAGTTTATTTCCCAGATGGCTCAGTTTTCTTCACTGGAACAGATGACAAATATGAGTTCGTCTTTTTCAAAAATGGCGGCCTACATTTCAAGTTCAGAGGCCACTGCAACTTTGGGTAAAACAGTAGAACTGGATATTGGTGATACCAACGTTCAGGGAATCGTGGAAGGGGCAACTCGCGGGGAAAATCCACAGATTCTTGTGAACGGAATGTATTACAGCATGGATAAAATTAGAGCGGTTTACGCTGATTAATCGGGTAGGAAGGAAGGAATTAGCATATGATGAGATCACTTTATTCTGGAGTTTCAGGACTTCAGAATCACCAGACACGAATGGACGTAATTGGTAACAACATTTCGAATGTAAACACAAACGGTTTTAAACGCGGACGTGTTAACTTCCAGGATATGATTAGTCAGCAGATGTCAGGTGCTGCAAAACCAACAGACGAACTTGGTGGTGTAAACCCTAAGGAAGTTGGACTTGGTATGACAGTTGCCTCAATTGATAACATCTTTACACAGGGTAACCTTCAGTCAACAGGTGTTTCAACTGATATCGCAATTCAGGGTAACGGCTTCTTCCTGCTTAAGAGTGGAGAAGAATCTTTCTATACTCGTAACGGTTCTTTTGGCCTTGACCGTGACGGTACACTTGTAAATCCTGCAAACGGTATGCGTGTACAGGGATGGATGGCAGAAGATGTAAACGGCCAGATGCTTGTATCTACAGCTGCAACTCCAGAAGACCTGATTATTCCAGTAGGTTCAAAAGATCCTGCTAAGGAAACAACAAACGTAAACTTTGCCTGCAACTTAAACAAGAACACACCTGAGATTGCTGAAGGTGCAAGTGCAGACGATATCTATAAAGGAACATGGGGAACTGAGCAGAAGATTTACGACAGCTTTGGTAATGAGCACATGCTTTCAGTTTCATTCCGCCGTGTAGTTGGAAATCCTAATCAGTGGGAAGCAACTGTTTTGATTGACCCTGATAACTCAGACTATACACAGACTCGTGTAGGCCTTGGAACAACAGACGGAGTAGGAAATACTTTCCTTGTAAACTTTGATAACTATGGTGCCCTTCAGTCTGTAACAGATACAGCTGGAAACGTAACAAATCCTGAAGGACAGATTGTAATTCAGACTTCTTTTGCAGTAGCTGAATCAAATCCAGATGCAGAAGGAAATCCTTACCGCCAGACTTTGAACATCAACCTTGGTACAATCGGAAGCTTTAAGGACACAATTACACAGTCTGCTTCTAAGTCTACAACAAAGGCTTTCTACCAGGATGGATACACAATGGGTTATCTTGATAACTTCAAGATTGACTCAAGCGGAATTATCACTGGAGTTTACTCTAATGGTACAAACCGTACAATCGGTCAGATTGCACTTGCAAGCTTTGCCAACGACCGCGGTCTTGAAAAAGCCGGTGACAATACTTACGTTGAATCAAACAACTCTGGTATGGCAAGAATCGGTGAATCTGGAGTTGCCGGAAAGGGTACTCTGATGGCCGGTGCTTTGGAAATGTCAAACGTTGATTTGTCTGAACAGATGACTGACATGATTGTAACCCAGCGTGGTTTCCAGTCTAATGCAAAGACAATTCAGACAGCAGATACACTGCTTGAAACTGTTTTGAGCTTGAAGCGATAAGCTGAATAAAATATTAAGTTAAGAAAATTTTAGCCCCGGACGGTAATCCATCAACCATCCGGGGCTTTTTTTTATGCCTTATGATAAGGTGTTAAGATATCTACAAGTCGTTGTTTTTTGAAGAGCACAGCGTAATTATAAGCACTCATTCCCATCATATCTTTAACATCAGGGTCGGCACCATTTTCTGCTAGAAGCTTAACTAAAGATTCTCGGTTTGCACCAACGGCAAGAATCAGGTTGTTCTGACCTTCCTTATTGATTGTATTGAGATCTGCACCCTTTGAAATGAGGTACTTTGTAATCTTTTCATTTCCACGCCATACTGCATCCATAACGGCAGTGTAGCCTCGGTCTTCAGAAACGGCATTTAATTCAGCACCAAGTTCATAAATCATCTGGACAAATTCGAAATTATCATTACGGCAGGCGATATTTAGCATTGGAGTTCCAAGATCATCACGTGAATTTATGCTCATACCGGCTGCAAGGAATTCATGTACAACTTCTGGTTTATTTTTTGCGATATAAGTACCAAAGCAGTCTGAAGTGTAGGGTATACCACGGTCCAGAAGTTTTTTCTTGGCAAGTCGCATGCTTGCTTCATCAGAAATTTTGTTATATTTAGTCTGCAGCTTGTCAAATAAATCTTCTGCAGATTTACAGGCAATTGCAAAATCTTTGCCAAAAAGATTATTTTCATAAATTAATTTAATGTTTGTAAACACCGGAATATTAGAAGCTGCAAAAAATCCAAAGACGGTAGAAAGGCCTGCACCTAATGAAGATGAAATTCCAGCTTCGTCATTTGCCAAGAGAATACATGCTGCCAGTTCGGAAAGATTTTTTTTGTTGTGTTTAAGACTTTCAAGGGAAAGAGAGTCAGATAATATCTTATCTTTTTTATTACTTGTAGTTAAAAATGTATTACATTGATTTTCTAAATCATTATTATCAGTTAAAATCAGCCATTTCATAGTTCTATTATTATAGGGCACGATAAGACATAATACAAGATAAAAAAATGATTATAAATTAATTTCTTTTTTTCTTTTACATTCGCACTTTTATAAATTATAATAGAAGAAATGAGTGCATCAGCAGATTTAACAAACAATATTAATTCCTCAGAAATAGCTGATTATATTCAAAGAAAATGCAGTTATGTTTATACGCTGCAAAGTCCCAGTCCTGAAAATAAAGAAAAAGTAAAAACTATTGTTTTAGAATATCTCAAAGCTATAAATCTTGAAAAATATTACAATCTATTATGTCTATGTCTCGAAGAAATAATGTCGAATTCAATTAAAGCAAATATTAAACGTGCTTTCTTTATGTCAAATAATCTTGATATTAATAATCCTGAAGATTACAAAAAGGGTATGGAATATTTTAAGGAAAATGGATTATCAAAAATAAAAGATGGTACTTTTGTAGAAAAAATTAATAAAATGGGGCTTTATGTAAAACTGTACTTTAATCTGGATAATAATTGTTTTACAATTACAGCAAAAAATAATTCTGTAATGTCAAAAGAGGAAATAGAGAGAGTTAATAAAAAATTAAAACTTTCAGAAAATAAATCTCCGGAAGAGTTGTTTATGAATTCAATTGATCAGACAGAAGGAGCTGGACTTGGCATAATAATGATTAAAAAAATACTGAGTCAGCTAAGTTCTGCAGAAGATTGTTTTTCAATAAAAGCAACTGATACTGAGACTATAACTGAATTAAAAATACAAGTTTAAAAAATGAAAAAAATTATTTTACCAATACTCGTGCTTTTTATAATCAATGCTTTATTTGCTATTGATACCAGAATTACTCATTCCTACAGTTCAGATTATAGTCTGTTTCCGGAAAATAAGTTAAAAGATTTTTACATAAAATCACAGTTGAAATCTTTTCCTGTAAATTATTCTGTGCAGTCTGTTTTATCAATTCCAAAATCTGAGGCTAACGGTTTTTCCTGCGATCAGATTCTTTCAAAACTGGATCAAATGGGTGGTCTGGAAAAAGATTGTAATGGTGTTAGTTATATTGATGGAAATACAAATGAAAGAAAAGCTCTCTTTAAAAAATCTGATTTTAAGGTAGACGAAAATAATAAAAATAAGGGCGAATTGTATGTTAAGGACAAGGCTGCAGGCGGCCTTTATTTTGATGTTTCAATGAATAAATATATTGACAACGAAACATATTATGTAGTATCCGGAATTTTAAACAGGTCACCTACTAATTTTTTTGTTCGGGGAATTAAAAAAGATGAAGCTTCTATTTTTGTTTTGATGCAGGAATCAGATACAGATATAAATGTTTATGCAGTTATCCAGAGTTCTTACAGCCCTGCTAATCACAGATTCTTAAAATCTTTTGTAGAGACCTCGGTTGAAGTCAGGGTAATTGAAATTGAAAACTGGTTCTACAGAATGTTGTGTTTTGGGAAATAAAAAAAAGGCTTCTCACTTTCGTAAGAAGCCTTTGCCACAGGTTGGAATCGAACCAACGACATACGGATTTTCAGTCCGGCGCTCTACCAACTGAGCTACTGCGGCGTTGATGTATATTAATATATCTGAAAGAGCCTTTTGTGTCAATATCATAAATGGCAATTTTTGAAAAAAAATAAAAAATAAATCACTGTGAAATACTATTAAGCGCTATTTAAAGTTTTAGATAACTGTGTTAAAATGACACAGTATGAAATTAAATAAAAATCTGATTTGCTTTACAGGCGGCGGTACTGCAGGCCATATATATCCGGGGCTGGCAGTTGCAGATGAATTAAAGACACTTGCTGCTTCAAATAATAAAGAATTAAAAATTTTTTGGATTGGCTGTTCCAAAGGAATGGACAAAAATATTGTGGAAAAGGCTCTTGGTCCAGATGGAAAGCCTACTGCAGATAAATTTTATGGCATTCCTTCCGGAAAGCTCCGCAGATATCTTTCATTAAAAAATCTTACAGATTTATTTAGAATTGCCGGGGGCTTTTTTTCGGCTTTTCATATTTTACGCAAAGTAAAACCGGCTCTGCTGTTTTCTAAGGGTGGATTTGTAAGCGTTCCTCCTTGTTTTGCTGCCCATCTTTTAGGTATTCCGGTTTATACTCATGAATGTGATTTTACCTTAGGTCTTGCTAACAGATTGAATTTTAAATCGGCAGATTATATGTTTGTTTCTTATGAAGAAACAAAAAACAAATTGCCGTCTGCAGATCAAAAGCGTGTTATTGTAACTGGAAATCCGGTTCGTCCTGTTTTTTATAAGACTGAGGCAAAACGTGGTCTTGATTTTCTTGGCCTGGGGGAGAAGGAAAATCGAAAACCTCTGCTTCTTGTCCTCGGTGGCAGTTCTGGAGCTCGTCAGGTAAATCAGCTTGTTTTTGATAATATCGATTTTCTTTGCCAGAATTTTATAGTAGTACATCAGACCGGCTTGTTGAATGCAGATGATAATCGTTCTGCTGAACTTGCAAAAAAGTATCCGGAAGAATATAAGCCTTATAATTTTATTTATGAACAGATGCCGGATGTTCTTTCTGCTGCAGACCTGATTTTGAGCCGGGCAGGGGCAAACTCAATCTGGGAAGCGGCTGTTCTTCTTAAGCCGATGGTACTTGTTCCTTTATGCGGAAGCGGAACCAGAGGAGACCAGGTAGATAATGCAGAGTTTTTCAAAAGCCGTGGTGCTGCGGAAGTTTTACTTGGTGCCGAAGCAGACAGCCAGCATTTAAAAGCTGCACTTAGTAAAATGTTGGATGCAGAAAGCAGAAGTAATTATTCAGAGGCTCTGAAAAAACTTACAGGAGAGCAGCCGTCTGCTGAAAAAATTGCATCAATTCTTTTTGAGAGAGGAATAAAATGAGTTTTGTAACAATAGACTGGATTTTCAGTATCATTATTTTAATTTTTGCAGTTTCGGGATTAATCAAAGGTTTTATTGATAATGTCTTTGGAAAGATTGCTTTTGTTGCGGGAATTCTTTTAGCTTATCTTTTTTATAAGGACCTTGCGACTAGTCTTTTAAAAGATATAAAAATACCGGTTGCTGCTAACATTATTTCTTTTTTGCTGATTTTCGTAGTCACTTTTCTTGTAATAAAAATCATTCAGATGATAGTTGCAAAGGTTTTTGAGTGGAGCATTCTCAAAAGTCTGGACCGTACTCTTGGTTTTATTTTTGGAATTGTTGAAGGTATCGCAGTTGTGTGTCTTATTGTTTTCCTCCTTACAGCACAGCCATTTTTCAATACCCAAACCTTATTCGAGGAAAGTTTTTATTTCAACCTCATTCAAAGCATTTTTAACAGTGATGTAAAAAAGGAGATTGGAAATCATGTATGAGAATCTTGTAAATCAGGCAGCAGGAAAATTACTTGCAGCTGATATAAAACACAACAGACTTCCCGGGGCTGTATTGTTTGCAGGTCCGGAAGCAAGCGGAAAACTAACAGCAGCTCTTGAAACAGCAAGAATTCTTTCCTGTCATCAAACTCCTCAGGGAAAGTGGCTTTGCGAATGTCCTTCCTGTTTACAGCATAAGGCCTTAGTTTGTTCTAACCTGATGTTGATGGGGCCTCGTGATTGTTCTCTCGAAATTTCTGCTGCGGCAAAAACTTTTACCGAAGCTCATTTTATAAATGCAAAATATATTGATGCCGCAAGATACTTATTTTTAAGAAGCGTTCGTAAACTTACCTTACGTTTTAACGGAATACTCTGGGAAGGAGATTCAAACCTTAATAAGATTGGAAGTATCATTGAAGAAATTAATGAAAGTCTTGAACAGCTGGATTTTCCCCGCGATCTTCCAGATAACGGAACTGTAAAAAAACTCTGTGAAGATATTTCAAAGCTTTGTACCAAGCTTGAAGATGATTTTCTTTATGATTCTATTCCAATTAATCAGGTTAGAAACATGGAAGCCTGGGCTCATATAAAATCAGAAGAAGGGCGTAAAACTGTTATTATTGAGAATGCAGACCGTATGCAGACCAGCGTAAGAAATGCTCTGCTTAAAATTCTTGAAGAGCCACCTGAGGATGTTGTTTTTATCCTGCTTACCTCAAAGCGTAACGCAATTATGCAGACAATTCTTTCCCGTGTAAGAACTTATAATTTTACAGACAGAAGTCTTGAAGAGCAGAGGGAAGTTATTACCCGGGTTTTCCATAATGATGATTTTGCAGGTAACCTCAACGATTATCTTCTTACATATCTTCCTGTAACTCCTTCAGAAATAAAGAATCAGGCACGGATTTTTTATAATTCAGTTGCCAGCAGGCAGATTTGTAATATAGATGAAATTGTAAAAAAATGTGAGAAGTTTTATCCGAGAATTGAGCTTAGACTTTTCCTTTCAAACATTGCACTTTTTATGAAGCCAATGCTGAACAGTCAGGCGGGTAGTGAGGCGGCTGCTAAGGCCATGCAACTTCTCAGAAATTGCAGCGATAACATTACCTTATATAATCAGTCTCCTGTTAGTGCACTGGAAATTTTAATGCGTGATATGTTTGCTTTAAATAACAGCTTTGGAGGTGTCTTTTGCGCGGCTATGTAAAACGTGTACAACAGAAGGCAGAAAAGCTTTCCAAGGAACAGGTTCTTGCCTTATTGGAAGATATAGTTGATGAAAATGAAAGCCTCTATTCTGTTCTGGAATCTCTTTCTACGGGACTTTTAATTATCAATGATGATTTTCAACTTTTGCGCTATAACCAGATTGCAGAAAGCTGGCTTCCATTTTCAGAAAGACTTGAAGATATTTTAGGAAGTGAAAATCCTATCTGGGAATATATTGAAGATGAAGATATTTCTGCTTTCTTAAAGCGATGCCTTGAAAAAAATATAACCAACTCTTCAGAAGATTTTTCTACAGTGACAAGTGGTGGCACCGTGCGCTTTCTTACAGTAACAATTGCTCCTCTAATTAACGAGGGGGAATTGAACGGAAAGATGATCCTTGTTCGCGATATTACAGAAAAGAAAAATCAGGATATCCTTTTGCACAGAATGGAAAACCTTGCAAACCTCACAAATCTTGCAGCAGGAATGGCTCACGAAATTAAAAATCCTCTTGGTGCAATTAGTATTCATATTCAGCTTATACAAAAGGCTTTGGAAAAGGCCCGCGAAAACAGCGGTGTACTGCCGGCCAAAAAGTTTGTTGAAGATCATATTGATGTTGTAAATGAAGAAATTGACCATCTTAATAAACTTGTAATGGATTTTCTACTTGCTGTTCGTCCGGTAAAGGCTCAGCTTGAACTTAAAGAACCTGATAAATTAATTGATGGTCTTATTTCTTTCTTTAAGCCTGAATTTAACCGCGAAGGAATTGAAGTTATTTTTAAACCTTCCGAAAGTGGAAAAAGAATTCTTCTTGATGAAAAACTTTTTCGCGATGTAATCATGAATATTTCCCAAAACTCCCTTGCGGCTTTGAAGTCAAAATATAATGGCGGCGGCGAAACCGCAATGGAAAGAGGGGCAAAGTTCTGTATTTCAAATTCTATTCGTGATAACAAATTTATTATCACAATAGCAGACAATGGCTGCGGCATGTCTGAAGAAAGTCTTTCAAAAATCTTTGAACCTTATTATACGACAAAGGCAAACGGAACCGGACTTGGCATGACAATGGTCTACAAAATCATAAAAGAATTTTCAGGTGAAATTATTGTTGATTCCAAGGAAGGTCAGGGAACTGCTTTTACAATCACCTTCCCGATTCCACAAAAGGATGTAAAATTACTGAGCTCGGAGGAACGCTAAATGGTTATCTTAACTATTGATGATGAAGAGAATATCCGTAACGGACTTGCAGATAATTTTGAACTTGAAGGCTATGAAGTAAAGCAGGCTGCCAGTGGAGAGGAAGGTTTAAAGCTGATTGCTGAAGGTGGAATTGACCTTGTAATTACAGACCTCCGCATGGACGGAATCAGTGGCAGTGAAGTTGTAAAAAAAGTTACCAGTGAGTATCCTGGAATTCCGATTATTGTTTTGACCGGTCACGGAAGTATTGATGATGCGACTGCAGCATTGAAGGCCGGTGCTTTTGATTTTTTAACGAAGCCTCTTGATCTGGACCACTTAAATAAAATTGTAAAAAATGCCCTGCAGGGAAAAATTCTTGCAGAAGAAAATCGCCAGCTCCAGGCTAAGCTTTTAAAATCTCAAAATGGCGATGAGATGGTTGGTAAGAGTGATTCTCTGAGCCGCGTACGTCAGATGATTTCTAAAGCAGCTCCAAGCAGGGCCAGCGTTTTGATTACCGGTGAGAGTGGTGTTGGTAAGGAACTTGTAGCCAAGGCTGTACATGAACAGTCTGACAGGGCTAAAGGGCCTTTTGTGGTTGTGCATTGTGCTGCTTTGAGTGAGACCTTAATTGAAAGTGAACTCTTTGGTTTTGAAAAAGGGGCCTTTACCGGCGCTGAAAATTTACATAAGGGACGCTTTGAACTGGCTGATGGCGGAACAATTTTTCTTGATGAAATTGGTGAAGTAAATCTTGCGACCCAGGTAAAGCTGCTCCGGGTTTTACAGGAACATAAGTTTGAAAGAGTAGGTGGAGAAAAATCTATAGAGGTTGATGTCCGGGTTGTTGCGGCTACAAACAGAAATCTTGAAGAAGAAGTTAAGGCCGGTAAGTTCCGTGAGGATTTGTTTTATCGCCTGAATGTTGTTCGCATTGAGATGCCAAGTCTGCGTGAACGCATGGATGATATACCTCTTTTAATGCACGCTTTTTTACGAGAGTTCAATATTGAGAACAAGAAAAACATCCGTGGATTTGACAAGGCTTCTAAAGCTGCCATGATAAAATATAACTGGCCGGGAAATATCCGTGAATTGAAAAATGCCGTTGAAAGTGCTGTTGTAATGTGTACTGGTGATGAAATTAAAATGGAAGATTTACCTAGAGCTTTGAGAAGTCAGGGGGAGGAAAAGGTAATTACTATTCCAATCGGCATTACAATGGACGAGGCTGAGAAGATTATCATTCAGGAAAACCTGGCAGCGAATAAAGGGAATAAATCCAGAACAGCTGATATACTGGGAATTGGTAGAAAGACCCTGCATAGGAAACTTGAAGAACTGCAAATAGAATAGATTGCCACGTCGCATTCGCTCCTCGCAATGACGAGGAGCGTTTTTTTTATTGTCATTCCCGTGCTTGACACGGGAATCTAAGAATCACAATCCTTTCTAGATTGTCGGGGCAAGCCCGACAATGACAATAATTATTACTGTATAATAATTAATACAGTATGATATTTTACACATGTATATTATTTTATACCAAAGTACTGACAGAGGATTTTATACGCTTCTGTAATATCATCTATAGTTTTTTGTCTACTATTTTCTACATCTTGAGAAGTGTGTATAGTATTTTGCGTATCCGGATGGTTTTCTTTCAGCAGTTTGTGATACTGCTTTTTAATATCTTTTGCTGTAAAAGGGTACGCTATATCTAGTGTACCAAGCGCTTTTTGTATATGAGACGGAAATTGCATATTATATGTATATTTATGCAATTTTATTACTTCCCCGGTTGCAAAAGCGGTTTTTGAGTTTTTTTTAGCTGATTTCTTGTTATTTTCGGTAGATTTTTGAGTATTTTTAATAAAATCAGAAGAGGAATCGGTAGTTTCGACAGGCTCAACCACCGATTCCTCTTCTGATTCGTGTTTATTATCTTGTGGAATTTTGCCTGATTCTAACGCTTCATTGAGCATTTCGCCCAGCTTGTCGTACATATCAGGCATAATTACTCCGATTGCGGGTGGTTTCGATACGGCCTTTGGCCTACTCAACCACCGTAATTCATTAGATCTCTGTTCCAGAAGAAATTACTGCACCCTTGCGGATTACGATAATTCCATCTGCACTGTAGAAGCTGCCGTGATCGCCGTCTTCGTATTTCTTTCCGCTTACGCCGATTTTACAGTTATCACCGATTCTTGCATTTTTATCGATGATTGTGTTGGCAATCTTGCAGTTTTTACCGATTCCTGTGCATGGTTTTCCGGCCTTCTTGTTAGCTTCTTTTTCTTCTTCTGTGTCGTAATAGTCTGCACCCATCATAATTACGCCGTCAAATTCGGTTCCTTCGTTGATGATTGAGCGTACACCGACAACAGATTTGTTGAATTTTGCATCTGTAATGATACAGCCTTCAGAAATAAGCGATGCGTTGATATCAGCCTTGTTGATTTTTGATGGTGGCAGGTTGCGCATGTGGGTATAAATTGGCTGAGTTTCACCAAAGAAGTCAAAGGTTGGGTAAGGCTCACAAAGGGCAATGTTTGCATCATAGAAGCTGCGGATAGTTCCGATGTCTTCCCAGTAGCCGTCGAATACATAAGAGCTGATTTTCTTCTTGCCGATTGCAAGTGGAAGGATTTCCTTACCAAAATCAGTATATTTTTCGTTTTCGCCGCCGAGCATTTCTTCCATTGTGTCGGCATTGAAGATGTAAATACCCATAGAAGCAAGGTATTCCTTTTCCGGAGGAAGGCTTCCGCGTGCTTCCTTAGGAATCTTCCAGTCGTCAATGTTCAAATCTGGCTTTGGCTTTTCCATAAAAGCTTTTACATGATTCTGGTCATCAATCTGCATGATACCAAAACCTGAAGCGTCGTGGCGGTTTACGGCAGTTGTAGCGATTGTGATTTCTGCTCCAGACTTGATGTGGGCATCCATAAAGGCACGAAGATCCATCTTGTAAAGCTGGTCGCCGGAAAGAATGATATAGTGAGTTGGTTTCTGAGTCTTAAAGTGAATAAAGTTCTTGCGAACAGCATCTGCAGTACCTTCATACCAGCCTGAATGCTCAAGAGTCTGCTCTGCAGCAAGAATTTCTACGAATCCGCCTGAGAAACGGTCGAAATTGTAGGTATTTGAAATGTGAAGGTGAAGTGACGCAGAGTTGAACTGAGTCAAAAGATAAATCTTTTTATAACCTGAGTTGATACAGTTAGAAATAGGAATATCAACGATTCTGTATTTACCACCGAAAGAAACGGCTGGTTTTGAACGCTCTTTTGTAAGTGGATAAAGACGGGTACCCTTACCACCGCCGAGAATGATTGAAAGAACTCTTGGTTCAGTATTTGCCATAGAAAAACTCCTTTTGATGATGCAAAAAATTTATATTTTAATATTATAATTATAAGTCTGAAACAGCCGTTTTGCAAATTATTTCGGTTTACACAAGGCTTCGGCTGTGGAGTTTCCGGGCACCCGCTTAAATTTTACGGATTGTACTGCAGAACAATAACAGTTAAATCATCCTTAATAATAGTTCCTTCAGTAAATCTGTTGAAGCGGTTGATTACATAATCAAGTTTACTTCTGGCGCTTCCAATTCCGGCATCTTCAAAGGCCTGGGCAATACGCTCTTCTGTAAACTGTTCTCCGTCTTTATTTACAGATTCATTTAGACAGTCTGTATACATTATGATGCTGTCGCCTTTCTGAACGTTGAACTTAAGAGCCTTATATTCCTGTTCAATATCTCCAACTCCTATAAGGCCATTGTTTTTATCTTCGCCTTTTAACTGAATTGGATAACATTTTCCATTCTTTGCAGTTCTTATGAAAACCTTAGGATGTCCGGCGTTTATAAATTCAATCTTATTGTCATTTATACGTAAAAGTGCACCTGTAAGGTAGTTTTCAATATCACCCTTATCTTCAGAAATCTGTCTGTCAATTGCAGACATTACCTTTTGCAAAGGAAGTTTTACTCCTTCCCGGAATTTTCTGTCGATTACGGTTTTCGCAAGCATAGTTACAAGACCGGATGCAATACCGTGGCCGGAAACATCAAAAAGACCGACCCCCTGCAGTTCTTCTCCGTTATGAAAAATATCATATAAATCGCCTGAAACACCTGCTGCAGGCTTAAACTTGTAAACAATATCCCATTTCTTAAAGTTTGGAAGAGATGGATTAAAGAAACTGTTCTGAACATTTACGGCCAGCTTCATGTCGCGGTCTGCTTTAATTTTAGCTGCTGTAAGCTGATTGTTTGTGATTTCAAGCTGATTATTTGCCTCTGAAAGCTTAGAGTTTGATTCAGATAGTTCTTTTGTACGCTCTTCAACCTTAATTTCAAGAGTTCTGTTTAATTCTTCTACCTGGCGGCGTGAGTTAACAAAGCGGTTTGCCAGAATGAAAAGGAGACTTACAATTACAAGCTGCCATCCGATTGAAGTGATATATGGGAAGCTGTAAATCTTAAGAATATTGTGAACAATTATATCAATAAGGAAGGTTCCGAGAAGAGGCGAGAAGCCAAAAAGAAGAGTTATTGCATCCTTCTGCTTTTTGATAAGAGCTCTTACAATCACAAAAATCATGTAAAGCATTGTTGGAATAAGCATCATAAAGGTCCAGCGCATAGCACGCAGAATCTGATAATCCGGGGCAAAAAGAATAATTACAACCGGAATAATCATAAAAGTAAGTCGGATTCCCCTGACAATTTTGTTTTCTTCAAAGCTAACGAAGCTGATTACGAAGGAAGTAACCATAAAAGCAATAAAGAATGGCAGAGAATTAGAGAAAATCTTCTGGAAGGCAAGGAAGGAAATATGACTTCCAAAGTTGAATGGCAATTCTCCGTAGAAGAAAACCGAAAGATATAGGGCAGAAAGCAGGTTTATCATTCCAAACATAAGGTTTTCTTTTTCTGTGCGGTTTTTGAAGTAAAGCATAAGGTGATAAGCGGCAATAACAATCATCAGGAAGGCAAAAACAAGGTTGATTTTGCTGTTCCAGAAGGCTTCGTGTGAGGCTGCCCGTTTGGCTGTGCTTACACTGCCGATAAATGGATTTGAAACGATTGAACCTTCTCCGTCTACAAAGATTTTTACAAGAAGTTCATTATCCTCTGCGTTTAATATTTCCTGAGGAATTGTATAAAATCGTGCTGTGTTCCAGGCACTGAACTCGTGGTCTGGGAACTGTCCTTCACCTCCGATGAAAGCTCCGTTTACATAAGTTTCATCTGCAATTGCAATTCGGCCAAGATAGGCACCAAGATTCTGATTTTTTAGCTGGTCTGGAAGAGCAAATGTCTTTTTGAGCCATATGTAACCGTATTGCCTTGGTAAAAGTGTTTCCAGATTTGCAAGCTTTGAATTATCAAAAGAATTAAAAGACTCGGCTGAAGGAAGGTCTGTATCATTTTTACTTAAAGCATAGGTCCAGCCTTTTGTAAGATCAATTTTTGCTTCTGGATTTTTGCTTTTGCAGGAAGCAAGTGATAAAAGAACAATAAAAAGAATTGAAAAAATAAATTTGTTTTGGTGCATATTTGCCTCTAAAAATAAAGGGGTGATAGAAGTACGATTAATATGATAGAATTACTATCATTAATATAACATACTATAATAATTATGGCAATTTTTTTTCTAAATTATTTTTTTCAAACTCCGATGATTTATTTAGATGTAAATAAATTCTTCGGAGGTTAAAAAATATGATTCGTGGCTGGTATACCGGAGCTTCCGGTATGAATGCGCAGCAGAACAGACTTGATGCAATTGCAAACAATCTTGCAAATGTTGATACGACTGGCTACAAACGCGATGTAGTTGCAAGCAAGTCTTTTCCGGAACTGCTGCTTCGCCGTACAAATCTTGACGGCGTTTATCACACTACAGAAGGTTCTGCTGATGCGGCACCTGTAATCGGTAAGCTTGGTCTTGGTGTTGAAACAAATGAAAACTATATTGATTTCAGCCAGGGCTCTTTCAAAATCACAAATACAAAGACAGACACAGCTCTCAGTGGCGAGGGCTTTTATGTAATAGACACTCCGCTTGGCGAGCGCTATACCCGTAACGGAAACTTCTTTATTGGCAAGGAAGGCATTCTTGAAACTAAGGACGGATATCCTGTTCTTGGAGAAAAGGGCTACATTTACGTTGAAGATGACAAGTTCATGGTAAATGAAGACGGCATTCTTGCCCGCGAAGACAACGGCGAAGAAATTGACCGTTTTAAGGTGGTTCGTTTTGATAATGAGCGCTACCTGAAAAAGATGGGCGAAAGCTTTTACGCAACAAATGACATTGCGGGCCCGGCTCACATTGCAGAAGGTAATGAGCGTCCACGTTTCCTTCAGGGCTACACAGAAACAAGCAATGTAAATGTTGTAAACGAGATGGTTCAGATGATTGAAGTAAACCGCGCTTACGAAGCAAATCAGAAAACAATTCAGTCTGAAGATTCTATGATGAGCACACTCTGGCAGAAAGTGGCTGTGCTTCAGTAGGAGGAGTAAGTAAATGGTAAGGTCTTTATGGACAGCAGCTACCGGAATGAACGGTCAGCAGGCAAATATAGATGCAATTTCGAACAACCTTTCGAATGTAAATACAACCGGCTACAAGCAGCAGCGTGTTGAGTTTGAGGACCTGGTTTATCAGAACCTTAAGCTTGCAGGAACTCCAGCAACAGAAGACACTGTAACACCTGTTGGCATTCAGCAGGGAACCGGTGTTAAGGTTGGAGCTACACAGCGCATTATGAACCAGGGCTCTTTGCAGAACACTGGTGTTGATACAGACGTTGCTATCGTAGGTGAAGGTTTCTTCCGCGTTCAGAAATACGACGGAAGCTATGCTTACACCCGAGACGGTTCTTTTAAGGTTGATTCTGCAGGTCAGTTAGTTACAAATAACGGACTTCGTGTAATCCCTGAAATTATCCTGCCGGAAGGCTATGATGTTTCTACTTTGAACGTTACTCAGACAGGTCTTGTAAGCGTAAAAATCAACGGTGAAAATGATCCTGTTGAAGTTGGTCAGCTTGAGCTTTACAGATTCCCTAATGCTGTAGGTCTTCAGGCAGAAGGCGACAACCTCTTTAAGGTAACAGCCGCAAGTGGTGAAGCAATTGCCGGCCGCCCGGGCTATGAAGGCTTTGGTGATGTTCGCCACAAGTTCCTCGAAATGTCGAACGTTTCGGTTGTGAACGAAATGGTTCAGATGATTGTTGCGCAGAGAGCGTATGAGTTTAACTCAAAGGCAATTCAGACTTCGGACACAATGCTGAGTACTGCGGTAAACTTGAAGCGATAGAATAGATTCCCGGGTCAAGCCCGGGAATGACAAAAATTGTAAGTGTCATTGTCGGGCTTGACCCGACAATCTAGCAGGTGGGAAAAATGAACGTTGGATTAATATCAAATACATATAGCGGAATTACTGGTGGTCAGGGAGCATTGCAGTCTGCACGTACAAACGCAGATAAGGCAAAGTTTGCAGAACTCCTCGAGCGATTTCAGTCTCAGAATGAAGGCCGCGGAACAATTTCTTCAGACCAGATTGCAGAAAGCGGCCGTCTCAACGGTGAATATACAACTGGCTTTGCCGGTACTTTCACAACAGATGCAGACAAGGCTGCCCGTCCGACTGGTGCCGCCGCAAATCAGGCAAACATCCACGTTCAGCCAAAAACAATTGACAAAACTTCTGAGCTCTATCAGAAATCTATGGAGCTGGAAAATTATTTTGTAAAGCAGATGCTCTCAGAAATGAGAAAAACAGTTCATCGCAGTGGAGATACAGACTTCGCACGTCAGACTTACGAAGATATGCTTTATGATGAGTATTCAACTGCAATGACAAAAAATGCAGGCTTCGGCCTCGCAGACCAGATTTATTTGAGTCTGGTATAACTCGGAAAATAACAGAGCCTCTCTGATATTTGTTTACATCTATTCCCCTGGCGTCGTTGGCGTTCAGGGGATTTCTTTTTTTAGTTTCCAACTCTTACCATCTGAAGGTAAGCCTGCTTTGCAATATCAGGTTTTACTTTTTTATCCGGAATAAACTTGTCCGGCTTTCCAGTATCTTCATCAACAGGGAATTTTGAATAATATGCAATACCGCCGTTTGTCCATACATAGAAAGGCTTTTTATCATTGTTCATACCAAGGTAACCGTAACTTGTGCACATTTCCCACTTTCCGGCAACACCCTGATAATTGGCGGCGTATTCTTCTGCTTCGGCAGAATTTTCAAAAGTGATTTCAGAAGGATCAACAAGAATCCAGACCTGTTTTGCATATCTTTTAACAGTGAACTTCTTTTTTGTATCATATTTTGAAGGTTCTTCAGCACTAGCATTCTGATTTGCATTTGCACTAAGGAAGGCTGCGGCAAGTCTTGCATAATCAGCCTGTTCAGAATTGCTTGTATAGTTATCAATATCATCCTGACTGAAATTTGAAGAAGCATCTGTGAATACTGCAGTAAGTTCAGTCATATGATTTTTTATAACAGCCTGATCCTCTTCTGCTACCTTGCTGCGGATTTCTGCCATTGGATCTCTTCCAAGTTTCTTTAAAAGTAAGGCTGTCTGCGGATCACTTGCAAAAGTTGAATCATAATATTCAACTGCATATCCGTAACAGATAACTTTAACTTTTTCAAAAGAATTCTTGCCAGAAATTCCCTGTTTGTTTAAGATTTTTGATGCCTGCGAATCTGCGGCTTCTGCCTGCATTACGCTGTTGGGATCCTGCATATCAATTCCAAGCTTATCCATTTCTACATAAATACTTTCGTAATTTTTGCAGAATGCATCAACATCTTTGTCTGTTAATCCTGTTGCTTTTGCTTCCTGTGCAAAAAGAGAAAATGTCAGACCTAATAAAGTAATTAAAACTAAAAGTTTTTTCATTTGGCTCTCCTAAAAAAATTGATTATAAAAGTATAACACAGAATATTTATGGGGGAAAGAAATATAAAATATTATTATTTGATAATATAATCTTTTTCTTCTATACTTTAATAATCTTAAAGAAGAGGAGATAAAAAATGAAATCCCTAAAAAAGTTTATTGCATTGCCATTTGTATTTGCAATAAGTTTCACTCTTTTTGCAGCTGCACCAAAGGTAGACTATGCAGCACTAAGTGAAAAGTTTACTCCAGAAAATTCTGTTGTAATGATATTCTTTCAGCAAAATGATTTTGACATGTATCAGATGAATCCTGAATACGCTCAGAATGTAATCAGCTTAAAACAGTCTGAAGGATGTACTACTCCAATGGAGCCTGGTTCAAATTATCTTATTTTTGTAAAAGATGTGGCAGGCAATACAAACTGGCTTGGAACACCAAGTATTGTGAGTTCATTACCACTTCCATATTTAAATTACAGTAAAAGCACTTTTTACAGCGGAAGCCGTATAACAGTTCCTACAAAGCCGGGACTTTATCTTCAGTTCTTTGCAATTGAAAATGATGAAAAATCTCAAAATGCAACTTTAGAAGATTATAAAAAGAGTAAGATTGCTCGAAACTTTATTCTTTCCCGTCTTAAGAAAACGGCAAAGCTTTATGCGGGAACTGCCTGGGAACCTCTTATTAATGAACATGTTGAGGAGTGGTCAAAATGAAAAACAGAATAATCATATTTACAATTATATTATTTGCAGCAAACCTTGCATTTGCAAAACCAAAGTTTATTGAAGAACCTAAAAAGAACGAAGTAACACTTGTAGGTCGTATTACTTTTAAAACTGATATGGATAGAGATTGGCTTATGGGTGCCGTAGGTCTTTCTGAAGATCTTCGTAATTATCAGGATATTTATGTAATGCCTTTTGCATCAGCATATTCAAAGGTTGTTGAAGAAGGTGAAAGTGTATGGCTAAAAGGTAATGATAAGGCTAAAGATATCTTAAAATTTGAAGAACAGGCCTGGGGCGTAAACGGTGGTTATTTCTTCGTAAAATATGAACTTGGAAAAGAAAGAACTGTTTATTTGAATTCTGCTACCGTATTTATTGGTGCTTCTTATCTGCTGCCGGTTCTTCTTCCATTAAATTTAAAAATCACTGTTCCTGAAGATGAAAAATTCCTTTATATTGGAGATTATACTTTTAATGCAAAGGGCTTTGCCTTTGAACTTACAGCTTCTGTAACTGATGAATTTGAAGCAGCTCAGTTAGCCTTAAATAGTGTAACAAAAAAGGAATATCAGCTTAGTCGCGCTAATCCGGAAAGATTATCTGCAAAAGAAATTGAAAAAGTTCAGTTTGCATATGAGTCACCGACAACTGATTTTAAGAAATGGTATAAATTATTTAAAGATCTTCCAACAATCGATGAGGTTGAATAAATTTAATAGTAAAAAAAGGAAGCTGATAATGAAGAAACTGTTTGTAGCCGTTCTGGCTTTTTGTTGGGCTGCTCTTTTAAGTGCCCAGGTTAAAAATTATGTGTGCGTAGTGCGCGAACAATACTATCCTTCTCATATAGAATTTCTAGAAGAATTGCGAGATTCACTTAAAAAACGCGGTTATTCTACTTACTCTGAATATGTAGACAGCTATCTTAAAGGAGGCTTTGGTTCAGGTTTTCTTTATGTTGATAAGGATGGAAAAAACTATATCGTTACAAACAGACATGTTGTCAGTCAGGCTGCTTCTGCATCTGTAGAGTTTGAAAATGCAGATGGCAGCCTTACTAAGTACGAAGGACTTAAAGTACTTATAACAGATGATGATATTGACCTAGCAGTTCTTTCTTTTGAGGGAGATGCAAAGCCTTTTAAAAATGGTCTTTCCCTTTATGCCGGCACTCTAACTGATGGTCAGGATGTTGTTTCTGCAGGCTTCCCGGGACTCGGTGGGGACCCTGTATGGCAGTTTGGAAAGGGAAGTATTACAAATGCCAGTGCACGTATAAAGGATATGATAGATCCTTCAATTTCTACAGTAATTCAGCATTCAGCTCAGGTTGATGCAGGAAACTCTGGTGGGCCTTTGCTTATAGAGTCAAAGGCGGCAAATGGCGGTTATGCTGTAGCCGGTATCAATACCTGGAAGGCTGTAGGCCGTGAATCTACTAATTTTGCAATTCCTGCTGCATTAATTACAAGGCTCATTGACAATTCAAACAAAGCTCTTGATGATAACGAATTAAAAGCAGAAAGAGAGGCAAAACTAAAGGCCGCATTAAGTGATTCTTCAAATGATTATACTTCAATCGTAAAATTTGTTTCTTATAGTTATGCTTCAGAAGAGGGAGAGGATTATTTTGATGATATTCTTCGCCATGCTCCAACAAAGGTTCGTGACCGTGTATTAACAGAGTTTGCATATAATCCTATTGAAGGCTTGAGATATGCAGTTGCCTATAATCTTTTTAACGATTTTTCTGGAGAAGATTCAACAGATGAAAATCTTTCAAAAATAATCTGGCAGAAAGAGCATGGCCTTTATAGAATTGCTTCTACTTCAGATTCAAAAAAAGATAAAAACAAAAGTAAATCAAAATCATCTTCAAAGTCAAAAAAGAATTCTTCCAAAGGAATTCCCGAAATCAGCTGGGAAGGTTTTGAAAGTCCTTATTTACTTGCTGTAGGTGCCGGCGCAATTATTCCATTAGAGGCTGAGGTTGATGGAAAGCCAATTGATTCAAAGGCTGGATTTAATCTTGCTTTATCAGTTTTCCCGGGTGCTTTGGGAATGTTTGGTGCTCAAGTAGAATATCAGCGTATATCTTTTGGAAATGTAGACGCTAATGCATTTGGTGTTGGCGGAGTTATAAAGCTTCCATTAAATTTTAATATGTTCTGTATTTCTCCAAAAGCAGGTGCCGGCATTAAACTTGGTTTTGATGAGCCAAAGGTGAGACAGTTTTATTGGGAAGCAGGGGTTGAAGCAGTATTTGATTTTGGAATCAATTATTTGCGCCCGGGAATTGAAATTGCCTACAGAACTACAAGTAATACATTCACTTATTTCGATGCTTATTCTTATGAACCGGACTTTACAGTAAAAAGCTCTAACCTTCTGGTAAGACTTGTGGCAGGAATATCATTTGATTAAAATTGTATAAAAGGCTTCGATGTGCTAAAATCATTTTACGATGAAAAATGATTTTAGCCCTTTGTCTCAAAATTTTCGCGGTGAAAAAATACAGTTAAATCAAATTATAAAATATCCTCTTCTTTTTCAAATCATAATTGGCCTAGTTTGTGCCCTGCTGAACCTTGCCCTGTGCAGCATTCAGGATTATTATCCGATTCCACTTTTTATGGATACAGTCTTTACGGTAACTGCTTCTTTGTTTGGAGCTGTCAGCGGCCTTATTGCGGCTTTTTTATTTCATCTTTTTTCAATGTTTGTACATTCAAATCCGCCGTCAGATTTAACCTGGTCAATCTGTAGTCTTACAGTAGTTTTAGTTATTTGTCTTTATCTTAGAAAAAGAAATATAAAGCAGACTAAATTAGATTTCTTTGATGTTCTTCTGCTTCTGATAATCATAGCAATCATAATAAGCATAGAAGGGGCTATTATTTTTACAATTTTGCGAGCCTTAGTTGAATACCGTGAAACTGCCCAGGTGAGAACTTTTTACCTTTATCTTTTGCGTTTTGATATTCCGGTTTTTCTTTCGGCTTTTATTCCCCGTATTCCTGTAAATCTTCTAGATAAGGGAATCTGTGTAACGCTTGGGCTTTTTATTTATAAAGGGCTTTGTAAAATCAAGTGGCTTCAGACTCTTGAAAGCCACCCACAGTTGAAGTGCACCCCAAAAGTTAGACATAAAGTTTAATTTTGGAGGTGCATTTTTTATGTCCAAATACACAGAAGCTTTTAAGATGTCAGTTATAAAAAAACATCTTGAAGAAGAAATACCTGTAAGGCAATTATCAAGAGATTTAGAAATTAATATCAGTTTGATAAAATTATGGGTAAAGAAATACAACACGAACGGATTCATTAATAAAAAATCAAAAACTACAGTTTTTAGTTCAGAATTCAAGCTAAAAGTATTAAACTATCAACAAGAATATAGTCTATCTGACAGAGAGACAGCAATAAAATTTGGAATAGCTGAACATGGAACTGTAGGTGCCTGG